>JAFGVV010000016.1 GCA_016937795.1 Paludibacteraceae bacterium | reverse complement strand
AAATTACGACAGCACTTCCTACCTGCTCCCGAAGTCCATAATGAAATTACGACAGCACTTCCTACCTGCTCCGAAGTCCAAAATGAAATTACGACAGCACTTCCTACCTGCTCCCGAAGTCCATAATAAAATTACGACAGCACTTCCTACCCTGTACTCTGCTGCCTGTTTGCCGAAAAATATAATAAGGGGAAGGGGAGGGGTGTTGAAATGTGGATTGAATTGCTACACTATTCTCTTAAAAGCGACACTTTGTTGTTTGTGAAAGAGTTAAGACTACATCGGAACATAATTTTAAAAAACTGATTGTTTTTTACCATTATGTGAATAATGTTTTGTAACTTTGAGACATTGAAAAAAAACGTAATTATCTGAATCACTAACGCATATACAATTATTGTTTCAGTATGTTACTACTGATTTTTATTGAAATTTATCAAATCACTTAACCATTAAATTTTAAAGCATTATGACAAATTCTGGTAGCTATACGCAACGTGCGCAATTTAACGATTTGCTTTTTTCTGTTGTAGAAGAATATTTTTCCGATAAAGAGGCATATTCTGCCGACACACAATTAGCAATACACATTAAAACAAAAGATGTAAAGCTTGGCGAAAAATCTGAATTTTCCCGGGCATGGTACATATATCCTACCGACAAACTTATCAGGTTCAACGAAGAGGACGAAACCGAAGAAGTGGATGTCGATGCTATTTTTGATATTGCATCTTCCTGTTATTTTATCCGATAACTTAATACCATTACAATTATGATACTTGACATGAATGGTAACCTAACTACCACTGTACACAAAGTATGTATAAGTAATTTTACTAAAGACCGGTTTCTCTCGGTTAGCATTACAGGACTTCGCTGGACCGATAATTTCAACTTTGCCTCATGTTTCGATAGCAAACAGGAAGCGCTCGAATTTGCTGAACGCCCTTATGTACACGAATTTATTGATGATGTGTTGGAGCAATATATCTGGACTGATACAAGAGAGTTGGTGTATGAAAATAATTGAATGTTTACGATTATGATTAAAGAAATCAATACAATAGAAGATGTCAGGCAGTTTGCTTTTCAGCTTGTAAATGACGAAAATTTGAGTTTTCACCCTGACGATGATTTTGCGGATTATATAAATACGGAAACAAAATTGCCAAGCTATAACAAAGAAGATATAAGCCGATTTAATAATTTAATGGCAAAATGCTTTGTTGTTTGCGAAAAATACGGACAAGATATTTATGATTTAATGGGGGAGCCATTATATCGAAAATTGAAAATAGGATCGTTTTATAGTTCTCAAAACTAAATATTTGGCAAGTAAAGCGTTATTGTACATTGCATAAGTTTTTAAGACCGTTCGGATAAGTTCGAATGGTCTTTTTAGTTTTATTTTGGTAGTATTCAAAGATGATTAATATATTTTTAATGATTAACATTATGTTACTTATAATCTTTGATTTATAGTCAACATTTTAATTATTTTGTAAAATGGATTGTAAAGAAAAAATCGGTTTAAGAATCAAAGAGTTGCGTGAGCTTAAAAACATGACTCAAAAAGATTTAGCATATACTTCGGATTTAGACCGAAGCTATATTGCCAGTGTCGAAAGCGGACAACGAAATATCTCCATTGTAAATATCGAAAGAATAGCAAACTCACTAAAAGTAAGCCTGAAAGATTTTTTCGACCACCCGAATTTTGAGAACTTCAGGGATATGAATTTATAGCCCATGGCCGACGTACACGACAAAGCTACCCGCAGTTACAATATGAGCCGTATCCGGAATAAGGATACAAAACCCGAAATACTGGTGCGGAAGTTTTTGTTTGCGAATGGTTTCCGGTACAGGCTGAACGACAAAAAACTGCCCGGCAAGCCGGACATTGTACTGCCAAAGTACAAAACTGTGGTTTTCGTAAACGGCTGCTTCTGGCACGGACACGAGAACTGCAAATACTTTAAACTACCTGCTACCCGTACAGAATGGTGGAAGGAAAAGATTGAAGGAAATATTAAAAACGATATAAAGAAACACAACCAACTCAGAGAAACAGGATATAAGGTGATAGTGGTTTGGGGGTGTGAAATTAAAAACAAAACTGTTTATAACAGATTAATTGATGAGATCAATGAAGATAAAAGAAAGTATTAGTATTGAAGAGTTTGACGGGAAAAAGTTTCAAATCAAAATCATTGAACCTGTTTCTGTAAACCACAAGAAGGCAGTTGTAACACATTATTTGCATAATCTTAACACGAAAGTTGGGAAGCACTATGAGAAGGAAGCATTAAAATACATAAAACAGATTGTAGAGTATAAACATGAAGAAGGAGAAAATCTTATTGCTTCTGAAGCTGCTTTACAACAATTGTTATTTGAGGTTGAAAGTGTACCATTCCCGACACCTGAAAAACCTAAATTCACATTTATTGATTTGTTTGCAGGCATTGGAGGTTTTAGAATTGCATTACAGAATCTGGGTGGAAAATGTCTTTTTACAAGTGAATGGGACAAAGAAGCTCAACGAACATACAGAGCAAATTTTGGAGAAGTCCCTTTTGGTGATATTACAAAAGAAGAAACAAAATCATATATACCTGATAACTTTGATGTTTTATGCGGAGGTTTTCCATGTCAGGCTTTTTCAATAGCAGGAAAAAGAGGTGGATTTGAAGATACAAGAGGGACTTTGTTTTTTGATGTTGCCGAAATTATTAAACGAAAACGACCCAAAGCCATCTTTTTAGAAAATGTAAAAGGCTTACGCAATCACAATGGTGGTAGAACTTTAGCTACAATTTTAAATGTTTTACGAAATGATTTGGGGTACTTCGTGCCAGAGCCTGAGATTGTTAATGCTCGAAATTTTGGAGTACCACAAAATAGAGAAAGAATTTACATAGTTGGATTTAGAAATGATTTGGGAATTACTGAGTTTAATTATCCTGCTCCAATTGATTCTAAAAAAGTATTTTTAGATGTTCGTGAAAAAAGAGTGGTTGATACTAAATACTATATTTCAACACAATATCTACAAACCCTTCATAATCATAAAGCCAGACATGAAAGTAAAGGTAATGGGTTTGGATTTGAGATAATACCTGACAATGGTGTTTCAAATGCAATTGTCGTTGGAGGTATGGGGCGTGAAAGAAATCTTGTAATAGATAAAAGAATTACTGACTTTACACCAACAACTCATATTAAAGGTGAAGTAAACAGAGAAGGTATTCGTAAAATGACACCTCGCGAATGGGCTCGATTACAAGGTTTTCCTGAAGAGTTTAATATCCCTGTTGCAGACGCATCAGCGTACAAACAATTTGGTAACTCTGTAGCTGTACCAGCGATACAAGCTACTGCAAAAGAAATAATTTCAAAAATACTCTAATGATTATGAGAGGCAATAAAGGAGAATGGAGTGAGATATATGTTTTTTTAAAACTGCTTGCAGATGGCAGATTAAATGCCGCAGATGCTGATTTAAATGCTTTAGCAGATATTTACTATCCGTTAATTAAAATTCTTAGGGTGGAGGCTGACAAAAGACGTGAGTATATCTACAATGATACAATTAAAGTGGTTGATGGTAATACTAAAGATATCATATTTGAGCTTCAAATAAATGAATTTATTGAAAAGTCTCAAGAGCTTTTCAAAAACCTAAAAGGTTCATCTGGTCTTAGTTTCCAATTTCCTGAAATTGAGAAATTTTTGAATAGTATTGATGTCAATACGCTTTCTGCTACAAGTCTTGATAAATCTGATATAAAAATAGTTGTTCATGATTATAATACTGGATCAAATCCAACATTTGGTTTTAGTATCAAATCAATGATTGGTAGTGATTCAACACTTTTTAATCCTGCTGCTGGTACAAATTTCATTTATAAATTAACTAAACCTGTCGGTTTAGATTTTGATTTGAAACATTTTAATTACGAGACGCTGAGATTGACAAAGGGCACAAAAAAATCAAAAATTACCCTACGTTTAAATACGCTTGAAGAATTAGGTTTTAAATATGAATTTGTTCGAATACAATCTGAGAATCTTCATCTTAATTTACAGTTAATCGATTCACAGCTTCCTGAAATAATTTCACATCTAGTTTATAGTAAATTCAATACTGGAAGGTCAAGGATTACAGATTTAGTATCTATATTGAATGAAAGAAATCCTTTAAAATTTAATTTAGCAAGTGGACATCCTTTTTATGAATATAAAATAAAAAATTTTCTTAGTGAGGTTGCTTTGGGTATGACCCCAGAGGCTGTTTTTACTGGTAAATATGACGCAACTGGTGGAATTATTATTGTTAAAGAAGATGGTGATATAGTTTGCTATCATATTTATAACAAAAATGAGTTTCAAACATATCTTATCAACAATACTAAGTTAGATCAGCCTGCAACAAGTGAAGATAATGATAATCCAGGTTTTGAGAAAGTCGGTAAAGCTAAACCTTATAAATATGGTTGGGTTTATGAAGAGAATAATGAATTATTCATAAAGCTTAACTTGCAAATACGTTTTACATAGTTTACAGATTGTTGTTTTGTTCACACTGGTTTTTTGAAATACACAAATTGTAATTGTATTTAACAACATAAACTTTCTGTTTATTTCAAGAATGAACTATACATTCTTCACCCGCGCTGACTTTATGTCTTTTTTCCGCGATACCGAAAAACTCAACGAATTATCAGTTGACGACCGTTTAGAAGTTTTCCACAGCATATTGGCGGGCAGTAGCGACTTTAGCGCTAAGCTGCTTAATGAAATTGTTGGCAGATTATGGGGTAGGGCATCTGAGAATGTTTGTGGAGGGTGAGGAAAATTGTTTTTGAATTACCGAAGGCACTTACCCTCTGGCCGGCAAATACAGTTATGCCTGTTCGAAGCATCTTGAAACGTTGAGGGAAGCTGGTTTTGAAGAATAGCACTGAAAAGATACAGTTTATACAATTTCGCCACCATATTTACTTTATGCTCCCCATACTTTATAGCGACGATTTTTTTACGGTGATAAACAAGCCCTGTGGCATGTTGGTGCATCGCACATCCATTGCCGACGACGATGCGCCTGTGGCTTTGCAGCTTTTGCGGGAGCAGACGGGGCGTATGCTGTATCCCGTGCATCGCATCGATCGTCCCAGCTCGGGTGTGCTGCTGTTTGCCCACAGTGCCGAATGTACGCAGCGCTTGCAGCAGGTGCTGGCCTCGGAGGCGAGTCACAAAATATATACTGCATTGGTGCGTGGCTGGATGCCCGAAACGATTGACAGTGTGCGCGATGTGAAAAACGACAAAGGTGCGCTGCGCACAGCCGAAACGCGTTTTGCATTGCTAAAACAGATAGAGCTGCCAATGGCTACCGACCGCTATGCAACGGCACGATTCAGCATTGTGGAAGCCGAACTGCTTACCGGGCGCTGGCATCAGATAAGGCAGCACCTGGCTCAATTGCGTCACTATATTATCAACGACCGTGTGCATGGCGATGGCAAACAAAATCGCCTCTTTGCCCAACAGTTGGGCATAAACCATATGTTTCTGCATGCTACCCGATTGTCGTTTACACATCCTTATACGCGACAGAGTTTGCGCATTGAAGCTCCTTTTCCTGAACACTGGGAGAGTTTTTTTTGAGTACTGAGTATTGAGTATTGAGTACTGATATTGAGTATTGAGTATTGAGAGGTTTCGTGTTGCGGAACTGATAATCAATTAGTCATGCGGCCAAAAGTCTTGTCTTTTGTCTTTTGTCTTTGCTCTTTGTTCTTTGTGAGAGCTGTTTTTTTTTTTTTTGATGGTTGGGTTTAAACCTTTATTGTTTTGCTAAGTCAATACACACAAAGAAACAAATTTGCTGAGTGCGGGCATTTTTACACCCGGGTTAATGTGCCGGCACAAAAGCAGTGTTATTGATAAAAATAAATAAAAGTATAACAACATGAACCGAAACACGACAAGCATACTTTGATACTCAAGGAAATGTTTATGTGTGAGTGCCATGTGACAAATTAAAAAAAAAGTATAAACATATGAAAAAGTATAGTATCGCAATAGTAGCAATGATATTTGCACTTAGCACAGTAATGGTAGCTCAACAGCCACAACGTCCGAACCAGAAAAACCGTCAGGGTGTTCGTCAGGAAAACCGTCAGGAAAATCGTCAGCTAAGCCGCGATAAAGTTACTCCTGAGAAACGTGCGGGATATATGGCAGTAGACCTTGAACTCACGGATGCTCAACGCAAAAAACTGGAAACATATTTCGAAAAGCAGGACAAAGAACGTGAGACACAACGTGCCGAAATGACCAAACAGCGGGAGCAACAACGCCTGAAAGCCGAAGAAAGACGCAAGGCCAATGAAGCTGAAATGGAAAAAATACTGGGCCCTGAAAAATATGCGCAACACAAAGCCCAAATGAGCGAACGTCGCGAACGCATGGCCGACCGTCGTGCCAAAATGTCGGAACGCAGAGGCAACAATGCCGAACGACGTGGCGATATGATGCAAAGAAGAAATATAAAGAAATAGATTATTGGTTTAGGAAGTAGTTATTTTTCACTTACAGAAAAAAAAGGTTAGAAAAACAGATTGTGTAATGGAGTGTCGGGCGTTGTCCGGCACTTCTTTTTTATGCTTCGGCAATCGTTTGCATAGACTGTAAATGCTATTTTAGAACTGCTATTTTTTAATGTCGATAGTTTTGGCTTAATTTGTAAAATGAAAGAAGTTTCAGGGGATAAATTTGAAGATTTGAAATTTGAAGATTTGAAGATTTTTGGACTACGGAAGTAATTCTCAATAAATCACGCGTCACACAGTCTTTAGTTTTGGCTCTTTGTTCCCGGCTCTTTTGTCTTTGTTCTTTGCTCTTTGTTCTTAATTATGCATACTCAATTGTAAATATATAAATTGTAAATAAGGAACTTATGTTATTCAAAACAAAACATTTATGGTTCGCAGGGCTGCTTGCTTATGCACTCACAGCATGTCAGCCTGCGCTTCGACAGCCGGCCACTTCGCCCGACAATCGCAATCTGAACTCGCTGCTGACGCTCGAAATGGGCGCGAACGACATTTATCTTCAGGATTTTATTCTGAAGCCTGAGAGTATCGACTCGGTGACCAGCAGTTCGCAGACTGTAAAAATCAGTATGAATGCAGACAAAACCATTGCCACGGTTGATGTAAGTCCCGAAACAGAGCAGTTTGTTGACCTTAAAATTCATGTAAAAGGTGTGGCATATTCCGTTCCATGTCGGAAGACTGATAAAACGGCTTATAAGTTTACTTTCGATGCTCAGGGGAAAAAATACAACCGCATTCAGATAGCAGGACAGATGAATGACTGGACACCCTCGCGCACCCCCGATCTGCAATCAAATGCTCAGGGATTGTATGAAGTGGAACTTCAGCTTAGTCCGGGTACTTACCTGTATCAAATGAACTTAGATGGCGACCAGAACCACGATGCCAACAATCCTCAGAAGGTTGATAATGGTTTCGGCAAGTATAACTCGATACTCGAGGTACCGGGCAAAAGTCATCTGTTTCCTGTGCTGTACAGCGAAAGAACCAGCGATAAAAAAATTATGCTTACAGTGCAAAACGAAGTGGAAAATGTGTATGTGTATTGGCAAAACTACCGTCTGCCCGATAACTTTATAAAAGTGCTGAATGGCCTTATTACTTTCGATATTCCCGCTGAGGCTCGCGAGCTGCAACGCTCGTTTGTGCGTGTGTGGGCTTCGAATCATCATGGGGTGAGCAACGATCTGCTTATCCCGCTTCACAAGGGCGATGTGCTTATGCAAAGCAGTCAGCTTACCCGTACCGACAAACATGCGCAGGTAATGTACTTTATGTTGGTTGACAGGTTTATGAATGGCGATACGCTGAACGACCATCCGCTGAACCGCGACGATGTGGATCCGCGTGTGGATTTCAGAGGTGGCGACCTTGCCGGATTGCAACAAAAGATAGAAGATAAGTATTTCGAAAAACTTGGCGTAAACACACTATGGCTTTCGCCACTCAATCAGAATCCGCTCGAACCCTATGGTTTTTATGCTCCTGCGAACACAAAATTCTCCGGATATCATGGTTACTGGCCTGTGTCGTCGTCGAAAGTGGATTTTCGCTTTGGTACAAACGACGAACTGAAAACGCTGGTGACCAAAGCCCATGAGCATCAGGTAAATGTATTGCTCGACTATGTGGCTAATCATGTACACGAAGAACACCCTCTTTACAAAGAGCATCCCGAATTCGCAACAGATTTGTATTTGCCCGATGGCACTTTGAATGTGGAGAAGTGGGACGAGCAGCGTCTTACCACCTGGTTCGATACATTTATGCCATCGCTCGATTTTTCCAATCCGAAAGTGGTGGAAATGATGACCGACTCAGCTATATATTGGATGAAAGAGTTCAAACTCGATGGTTTCCGTCACGATGCCTGTAAGCATGTAAACTTAGAGTTTTGGCGTATGCTAACACTGAAAATGAAGCAAAATTTCCCCGACAAAATGAATTATCAGATTGGCGAGACATATGGTAGTCCGCGCCTGATAGCAAGTTACCTGACCACAGGCATGCTCGATGGTCAGTTCGACTTCAATGTGTTCGACATTGCCAATACAACTTTTGCTGGTGTGGGCGGTGCCGACCTTAGGCGTGTGCAAAGTGTGCTTCGTTCGAGTCTGCAAATGTATGGGCATCACAATTTGATGGGCTATATCTCGGGCAATCACGACAAAGCACGCTTTATGGCTTATGCCTCAGGCGATGTGCAGTTTGGCGAGGATGCCAAAGCCGCAGGCTGGAGCCGCGAAATTGGAATTACCGATTCGATAGCTTACGATAAGTTTCTGCTTTTCCATGCTTTTAACCTTACCATTCCCGGTGTTCCTGTAATATATTATGGCGACGAGATAGGTATGACTGGTGGCAACGACCCCGACAGTCGTCGCATGATGCGTTTCGAAGGTCTGAATGCCCGTGAGCAAAAGCTTTTCGAGGGCGTAAGCCGATTGGCTAAACTTCGTCGCAGCGAGCCTGTGTTTATGTATGGTAGCTTTATCGATGTGGACACAAAAGCCGATAGCTGGGTGTATGCGCGCAAATACTTCGATAGCGAAGCAGTGGTTATACTCAACAATAGCAGTGAGCCGAAAGAAATAAAGGCAACACTACCTGACGTGCTGAAAGCCACAGGTCTGAAAGCATTTAATGGAAACGCATTTGAACTGACGAACAGCGAACTCAGCGTGAAATTGCCGGCTTATGGTGTGGAAGTGATTTACAGGTAGGATTAAAGAGGGTTTCGTGGGTTTCATGGGTTTCAGGGTTTCCATTTGATCCCTCGTTACTCTCGGGATGACACTCTGTCTGAATTCAATATTAACGCGTCGATACAGTTTTGTGCATTAATCCCGGTTTGTTGTGCCACGGGTGCTGGATGGCTTCTCATCCTGGTTATGAAAACCGTTTCCTAAATGCAAAACCCAAAACTCTAAAACTTTTGAACTGTGAAACCTGTGATTAATTGAGAATCACTTCCGTAGTCCAAAATCTTCAAATTTCAATTTTCAAATTTTCAAATTGAAACCCCTGAAACTCTTAAACAAATTCCATCCTTTGAGCGTTTGTTTTTGTGTAATCATTTTTTAAACAAAAGAATTATGTCGGAAAAACATGTAATTAAAACGCAATGGAAAGGCGATTTGACTTTTCAGGCTGAAATAGATAATCACAAGTTAATAATGGATGCGCCTGTAGCGTCGGGGAGTAAAGATTTGGGTCCCGGGCCTAAAAAGCTTCAATTAGCATCGCTCAGTGGTTGTACGGGGATGGATATTGTATCGATATTGAAAAAAATGCGTGTGGAAATAAAGGCGCTCGATATGGAGGTGCAGGGAGAGCTCACCGATGAGCATCCGGTGCATTATAAAAGTATGCATGTGGTTTATACCATTACAGGCACAGATTTGCCTGTGGCAAAAATAGAAAAGGCTGTGCGCATGTCGGAAGAAACTTATTGTGGAGTGGGAGCGCTTTATCGCAAAGCCATTCCGGTAACTTCCGAAATTAAGATAGTAGAAGGCTGATGCCCGAACATTTCTAAAAGATTATTGTTAAAACTCAAACGCTGCTCCCTGTTAATTTAGTGGAGCAGCGTTTTTTTAATAATTACTACTTATTTTCCAAACAATTTCTTTTGCAGGTCGGGTCGTTTCATGCGTTGAAAGTCGCGCATAATCTGCTGTCGGTATTCGTTTTTGTACCAAAAGAAGAACTTTCGCTGCTCGAGTTTTTCGTCCTTTGTGCGTGCAGTAAACACAGGCTCTAGCGTGTAAGGATGATATCCTGAGTAGTAAATTTCGGTTGCAACTGTCATGGGTGTGGGCGTAAAGTCCTGTACCTGCTCAAGTTTAAAGTCGAAACGTTTGGTTTGTATGGCTAAGTCGGCCATGTCTTCTTTTTTTGAAGCCGGATGGCTCGAGATAAAGTAGGGGATAAGTTGCTGATTGAGTCCTGCTTCACGGTTTACACGGTCGAAAAAGGCTTTGAACTTACCAAAATACTCAAACGAGGGCTTGCGCATCACTTTGAGTACATCGTCGGAAGTATGCTCGGGAGCCACTTTCAGTCGTCCGGATACATGGTTGGTAATTACCTCGCGCATGTATTCTTCGTGACTGCGTTTTGTTTCTTCATCTTTGCCATCGGCTAATAGAATATCGTAGCGGATACCACTTCCGATAAATGACTTTTTGATGCCGGGTATTTTATCCACAGCGCGATACACATCGGTCAGTCGGCTATGGTTGGTATCGAGGTTAAAGCAAACCTTTGGAAAAATGCAGGAAGGTTTCTTACACTTTTTGCATATTTCCATATCCTTGCCCTTCATGCCATACATATTAGCCGACGGGCCGCCCAGGTCGCTGATATAACCTTTAAATTCGGGCATTTCGGTCACTTTTTCCACCTCTTTCAGAATTGATTCCTTTGATCGGGATACAATAAACTTACCCTGGTGGGCCGAAATAGTACAAAATGCACATCCACCAAAGCATCCACGGTGCAGGTTTACCGAGAACTTAATCATTTCGTAAGCCGGAATGCGTTTCTCCTTGTATTTGGGATGTGGCAGTCGGGTATAGGGTAAATCGAAGGACGCATCGAGCTCAGCTTCGGTAAGCGGTGCGTAAGGAGGATTAACAACTACCCAGCGGTTACCGGTTTTTTGCAGCAGGCGATTAGCTTCGATGCGGTTCGATTCCTCTTCGATATGACGGAAGTTTGAGGCATAAAGTTTCTTGTCGCGCAGGCAGGTCTCATGGTCCACAAGTGTGATGTCCTGCCATTGTGATGCGGGCAGTTCTTTGCGCAGAAAAGAAGTCTGCGGAATGTCGGTCAGCTCTGCGAATGTTTTTCCTTCCCGAAGCTGATGTAGTAGTTCGCGGAGTGGTTTTTCACCATTTCCATAAATCAGCATATCGGCCCCTGAATCCACCAATATGCTGGTCATCAGCTTGTCCGACCAGTAGTCGTAGTGCGTAAATCGTCGTAACGAAGCCTCAATGCCACCAATAAGCAGTGGCACATCGGGAAAAAGCTTTTTGATAATGCGCGAATAAGTGATGGTGGCATAATCGGGACGTAAACCCGGCTTACCGTCGGGCGAATAAGCATCGTCGGAGCGTAAGCGTTTGTTGGCAGTATAATGGTTTACCATCGAATCCATATTGCCGCCACTCACGGCAAAAAACATGCGCGGGCGTCCCATTTTTTTAAAATCACGTAGATCGTCGCGCCAGTTCGGTTGCGGAACGATGGCCACTTTCAGTCCTTCCGATTCAATAATCCGACCAATGACGGCAGCGCCAAAAGCAGGATGATCGATATAGGCATCGCCGGTAAAGAAGACGATGTCCACTTCGTCCCAGCCACGTATTTCAAGTTCTTTTTTAGTAGTAGGCAGAAAATCGGTAAGTAAATATGTTTTTTGAGGCATGATAAGTTTATTTATAAAACACAAAAATCAAATCGGTATTTATCAACATAAGTACATTGAAATATTTAATGATATATTTCTCACACAATAGAACACATAGAAATTTTTGAGGAAAAAGACTTAGTTCACATAGCAAAAAGTATCTGACTATACTTTTATAGCTCTGAAATTATTCCGATTTTTGGGATAATCTTATGTGTTCCTGGTCTTTTCTCATACTCTCAAAACTACTGTGACTCCCGATACACGGGATGCTCCATATGTGGTGAAAAACATATCAATAATAATTATCGGTTACTTATAATGCCGGTTTTTACCGAAATGTAATTTAATCAACAAAGATACGAACAATTAAGTTCAAAAAGACATAAGACGAAAGATGAAAGATGAAAGATGAAACACAAAACACTAAACCCAGACCCCGAACATTTAACCCGTAGATGTGTTTTTTTATCAGGAATAATAAATTAGAAAAAAGATGAGTGTAAAAGTAGCGTTTTTCGATGCAAAGCCTTATGATGAGAGTTCGTTCAATAAAGCGAATATGAAATATGGTTTTGAAATAAAGTATTTTAAAGAGCATTTGAATATCAACAATGTGCCACTGACCAAAGGGATGGATGTGGTTTGTGTGTTTGTAAATGCAGTGGCTGATGCGCCGGTGATTGACGAAATGACAGCCAATGGAGTGAAGTTAATAGCGCTTCGTTGTGCAGGATACAACAATGTAGACCTGAAAGCTGCACATGATAAGTTGAAAGTAGTTCGTGTTCCGGCATATTCGCCATATGCTGTTGCCGAACATACTCTGGCTCTGATGCTTACACTGAACCGTAAAACGCATAAGGCATACAACCGTACGCGCGAAGGGAACTTTGCTCTGTCGGGGTTGATGGGCTTCGATATGAATGGTAAGACTGCCGGTATTATCGGGACGGGGAAAATTGCCAAAATACTGATTAAAATATTGCGAAGTATGGGTCTGGAAGTGCTGGCTTATGATGTATATCCCGACCATGATTTTGCTATACGCGAGGGTATAAAATATGTATCGCTCGACGAACTTTATGCCGGCTCTGATATTATTTCGCTGCACTGTCCGCTCACCAAAGAAACCGAATATCTGATAAACGCTGTTTCCATTGAGAAAATGAAAAAGGGTGTAATGATTATCAATACCGGACGTGGAAAACTCATCGATACACAAGCTTTGATCCATGGGCTTAAAAATAAAAAAATTGGTTCGGCAGGTTTGGATGTGTACGAGGAGGAAAGCGAATACTTTTTCGAAGATCGATCAAATAAGGTAATGGACGATGATGTATTGGCACGCCTGCTCTCGTTCAACAATGTAGTGGTGACATCGCATCAGGCTTTCTTCACTCAGGAAGCATTGGAGAATATTGCCGAAACCACACTGAAAAATATACAGGACTTTGTAGAAGGGCGTGAATTGGTGAACGAAGTTACAAAATAGTATCTAAATCATTGTTGTCCGGAGAACTGTTTTTAATTAGTGAGAACCCTTTTAAAGCATGATTTTGAATAATATTGCCCCTACGGGGCTTAGTTTTTTTTGGTTGAATTTTTCTACCATAATTTCGCTGCGATGCAGCCTTTTTTTTAGTCCCATCGGGACGACATTATGGTAGTCAGCAATTTACAGTTAACACCAGAGCTCCGTAGGAGTGAAATTAATTTTCTACTGTTTTTAGCGGACAATCGTGTTTCTAAATAATTAAAAAAGGCTTTAGCAGGATTATGATTCGTCATCCGGCTAAAGCCTTTTTCGTATGGGCGGTGCTTAAAGAGTTTTTAAATTACTGATACTGAATGTACACAGGCTGAGGCTTAAGTTTCATAAGGTCATCGGGTGTCATCAGTATATTGGGCGATTTTTTCAGGTCGTTTTTGTAGAAAAGTTTAAAGCCGGTAAACTGCACAGGCTCTTTGTGTATGTAGAGGCGGTAAGTGCTGCGTTTCAATACCGGTTCGCCCCAGCCATCCATGTGCATTACAATTTGTACTTCGGGTTTCAGCGTAATGTTTTTATAATTCCTGACCATACCTTGTGTAAAGCGGTGTACAATAAGAATTTTGGGAGGCAGGTTATGTGTTTTTACAAGCTCGGCTAAGTAGTCGCTGCAATAATTGACATCAGCAGCATCTATTTTTCCGATTTTTTTACCCGGAATAATACCGTCTTCCATTACAAACTCAGGATCGATACCGAGATGTACATGGGGCATTTTCAGATACTTTTCGAGTCGGGGCACTTCATTTTGATAAGTGCTGTGGCCCAGTTGAATGTCGAGAAACACAATGGCATTGCGCATGGCAGCAATTTTCAGCGCTGAGTCAATTTGCTGTTCGGGCATACGTTTGCAGTAAGTGTTGTCGCTCATGGGTATTCCCTGAGCCACCACCGCTATATAATGAATGGCCGGTTGCACAGGAGTGTTAGGGTCGGCCTTTTCCCAGGCAGTTTTTTCCACATCGAAACGGCGCCACAATTCATCGGGTGCATATTCGCCAAGTACGCCCATTTTTTTACTGTACAGATTTCCGTAGTAAGCCACAATGCGTTTAAATGGCAGTATGGCCCCTTTGAGTGGTAGCGGCTGATTTTTTACAGGCCACAAACCTGTAGTGTCGCCATTGATAATTTCGTTTAGCTTGCCAAAATAAGCAGCCGAATCTACTGTGACGGGCTGCACAATTTCTTCGGTTTTTTCAGTTTCACTGCCCGATTTATCGTCGGAAGTTTGTTTTGTTGAATCGGTTTTGGGCTGACAAGCTACCAGCGCAAACAATAATAGATAAAAAGTTATTTGCTTCATTGAATTGTGTTTAGAATGTTTTATTTAGAAGTTTCGTTTAATTGATTTCATTAGTGCATTTGCGCTGATATCGGGAATGATGACCCGTCGTACCGTTTGAAGGGGATATACCGAATCGCGCTTTTGCGACAGTATAAATGATAGTTTGAAATGTTCCTGCAATCGGGCCGCACTCTCGGTATTGAACACGCCGTTTGGGTAGGCCCAATATTCAACAGGTTTTTTAGTGATTCTGCCTAATTTAGCCAAAGGTTTTATCACATTCAGCTGCCAATCGTCGTCAGTTTTGTATTTTGTGGCCATTGTGTGGTCGTAGCTGTGCAATCCTACTTCGTGTCCGCGCGCGGCCAATCCGGCTAATTGCGTGGTATCCATATAGTTTTTTTTATTCAGAGTAATAGTCATAATAAAGAAAACGCCTTTGAAGCCGTATTTTTCCATTACCGGAGCCGCTATTTCGAAATGTTCCGACCGTGAATCGTCGAAAGTAATGAGCACTGATTTATCGGGGATGTTTTTATTGAATACAAGATAGTCGTAGAGTTCAGCGGGTTGAATACTGCTGTAGCCACTGTCGGCAAGCGCTTTCATATGCGTATCGAAAGTAGCGGGCGTAATGCTGTAGTCCCCTTTGGTCTGATTGTCGATGCGATGATAACAGAGTACAGGAATTTGTGTTTTTTCGAGTACCTGAGCTGCTGTGTTGGGTTTGGTAGCGTCTGCAATTTCCGAGGGTACTGAGTCGTTTCGGTGCGGGGATTTGTATTGTTTTCAGTTTGTTTGCCGCAGGATGCGAAAAACAAAATTGAAAATAATGTGATAACTGTCAGATATTGTTTTCTCATTGTATTACAGTGATTAAAGATTGTAGATGTAAATTATTTATTTAAAAAGTCAATGTTTTATTTTTTGTAGAAAAGCCCTGTAAATCTGCTCGTGTATCCGAGGTCTGATTTTCATTCGTGCTAATTTGTTGACACCATCCGATGGATAAGTTCTGTTGCTCAGAAACACAAAAATCATTTGGTTAGAAGGATCGACCCACACGCAGTTTCCGGTATAGCCTGTATGTCCGAAAACCGAAAGCGGTGCCAGTGCTGCACAAGGATTTGTGGCAGGTTTGTCGGGGCGTGGTTTAGCAAAACCGAGTCCGCTGAGTCTGCCGGGTGACACAGTTTGCATAAACAGTTGACAGGTTTCTTTGCTCAGATATCTTTTGCCGTCCATTGTACCTTCGTTGAGCAAAAGCTGATACATAACAGCCACATTGCGTGCATTTCCAAACAGTCCGGCATTTCCCGAAATATTACCCATCAAAGCAGCAGCCGGGTCGTGTACAAATCCTTGCAGTTTGCCATTTCGCATCGCATCGAAGCGCACAGTGGGTGCAATATCAGCCCGATTGTGATTGCGCAGAGGCAGGTATGTGAGGTGTGTCAGTTGCAGAGGCGTATAAAATTCCTGATCGAGAAATTCGTCGAGCGACATGCCACTGATATGCTCAGCAATTTCTTTTAGCAGAATAAAGTTTATGCAGCTGTATTCGTACACAGCAGCCCGCAATGGTGTTTCGGCAATCCTTTCCATTGCCTTTTGATGTGTGGAAATGTGTAGAAAAAGACTGTCGCCTGCCTGAAAAGGATAATCATCCGCAAAAGTTTTTGCAACCATACCTTTTTTAAAAGCAACAGACTTATTGCCGTAAACAGGATGTTGGGTATTGATGATTGTATCAGTTATCAGATTTTTCTTTTCGGTAATAATTCTGTGAAAATTGAGATAAGAGGGTAGACCGCTTGTATGCATAAGCAACTGTTCGATAGTAATATCTGCTTTGTTGCTGAAGCGTATAAATCGCAAATAATCAGAAGCTCTGTCGGATAAATGAAGTTTGCCAAGGTCATAAAGTTTCATAATGGCAAAAAGCGTGGCAGTAGATTTTGTGAGCGAAGCCAGGTCGTAAATAGTATTTGCATTAACGGGCTGCCGGCTTTCGTAAGTGAGCCTCCCAAAAGTGCGGTCGTATACAATTTTGCCATCCTTCATGACTAAGACCTGGCAGCCGGGATATGCTCTGGCACTGAGCCCTTCTTTTACGATATTGTCGATAAGAGACAATCGTGAGGCACTGAGTCCTGTAGTTTCGGGCCTTACGGCATTGTAGTTTCGCACAAAAACAGAATCACCGTTATTTGCAGCAATGGGAGTGAGATATGAACAAAACAGAATAATAAGTGAGAGTATATTTTTATTCATTTATCACTTTCAATCGACATGAAAAAATTGATGGTCAGCTTAGTTTTTTTGAAAGCCCAAAATTATGAATAATTTCAGAATATAAACTATGCAATGATTATAATTTTTCAGAAAACAAAAACAGAAAGTTTTGTGTAATTAGCTCAATTAATTAGTTCTGAGTTTGGAGTTCTGAGTTTTTTTTTCAGAACCCGAAACCCCAAACAAAACACGTAAAACTCAAAAGGCGAAACCCGGAACTCAATACTGCTCTTTCTCGTTTGGAAAATCCCCCGACTTAACATCTTCCACATAGTTTCCGATGGCATCGTTCATAATGGATTGTACATCGGCATACCGACGCAGGAATCGAGGTGAGAAATCCTGATTGAGCCCAATCATATCGTGCAAAACGAGCACCTGACCGTCTACACCACCACCGGCACCAATGCCAATAACAGGAATTGTAAGTTCTGAGGCAATTTGAGTAGCTAATTTGGCAGGTACTTTTTCGAGTACAATGGCAAAGCATCCGGCATCTTCGAGCAGATGTGCATCGCGAATCAGTTTTTCGGCTTCGACTTCTTCTTGTGCACGTACAGTATAGGAGCCATATTTGTTAATCGACTGGGGCATAAGTCCTAGGTGACCCATTACCGGAATACCAGCACTCAGTATACGTTTTACCGATTCCAGAATTTCCTCTCCACCTTCGAGTTTCAGACAGTCGCCATGCGTTTCCTTCATAATGCGAATGGCCGACATAATGGCTTCTTTTGAATTTCCCTGATAGCTTCCAAAAGGCATATCCACTACCACCAGCGCCCGCTTTACACCACGAACCACCGATTTGGCAAGAAATATCATTTGATCGAGTGTGATTGGCAAAGTGGTTGTGTTTCCGCACATTACATTGGAGGCTGAGTCGCCCACCAGAATCACATCCACACCGGCATTGTCCACAATGGTGCCCATCGTATAATCGTAGGCGGTAAGCATACTTATTTTTTCGCCCCGCTTTTTCATCTCGAGCAAACGCTGAGTGGTTACTCTGCGGGGATTTTCGTTATGTACTGACATTTTGTATTTTTATTTAAAAATTCGGTCTGCAAAGATATAGATTAAATTCTTAAATACGCAAATGGTCGTTTTTGTTGTATGTTCTATGCTACAGTATTACAGTGTGTTGTGAAAGTAAATCTAACATTTATTAATAGGATATTTATTTATAACCTACAATATGGATGTACTTAAACGCAATCCGATGAGCTGTGTTGATAATTAAATTAGTGGCATTTTCGAGCAATTTGCTGAGATATATTATTTTTTTCGCTTTTTCGAATTATCTTTGCATTCCGTTACAAAATCATTACGAGAGTCCTATGAAAGATATTTTTGCCTCTATGAGAAGCAGTGATATGTTCTCACATGTTATCTCACTAAAGTATCTTCCGCGCTGGATAGTGCTTGTGTTCGATATACTACTATGTATTGTGGCTTATTACGCATCTTGCCTGCTATCGTCGCAGCTGGTAAGCGAAATACCCGATATTCGTGTGTTGAATTTTTATCAGCGTCTGATCGTTTTATTAGGTAGTCAGGTGTTTTTCTTCTGGCTTTTTCATACTTATTCCGGGGTGTTGCGTTATTCCGGTTATGTGGATGCAGTAAAACTGTTGTTTGCCGTTTTTGCTAATGTAATGGTAGTAGGAGCTTTTACCTTTCTGATGGAAAAATCGAGTAATCATTTGTATTTCTTCTATTCAGGATTGTTTTTTTATGGAATAATTGCGTTTTTGCTTTTGTTTTTCCTGCGCATGATTGTAAAAATCGGATACGACTACTTTACACAAAACACAGGCAATATTACTCCGGTAATGATTTATGGTACCAAAAATGCGGCCATAGGTATAGCAAAAATGTTGCTTTCGGCGCAGGGTGAAGTAAAATACAAACTTGTTGGTTTTATCGACGACGACCGAACAGCTACACAACGGCTGATACGGGGTGTAAAAGTTTTTCCCATGACGCCGGAAGTGATAAAAAAGGTAGTGGCCAAAAAGGCAAAATCTATCATTATATCGCCATTGAAAATGAAAGAAATAAATCCGGAAAAAGATCTGGATATTTTTCTGAACAATAATATTTCGATACTTACTTTGCCACCTGTAAGCATTTGGCAAAACGAGGTTCCGAGCATAAAACAAATAAAATCGGTACAAATTGAGGATTTGCTTGAGCGTCCGCAAATAAGCATATCGACTGATAATATAGAGGCTTTGCATAAAGGCAAAATCGTATTGATTACAGGTGCTGCAGGCTCGATAGGGAGTGAGATTGTAAATCAGGTGATTAAATATAAGCCCAAACTGGTAGTTATGCTCGATCAGGCAGAGTCGGCTATGCACAATTTGAGGCTTGAGCTTGAGGAAAAATACGAAGATCAGCATTTTAGTGCTTTTTTAGGCGATGTGCGAAATGTACAACGCATGGAATATATGATGGATATGTACCGGCCCGATATCATTTATCA
Organism: Paludibacteraceae bacterium; assembly: GCA_016937795.1. Lineage (GTDB taxonomy): Bacteria > Bacteroidota > Bacteroidia > Bacteroidales > Paludibacteraceae > Paludibacter. The sequence goes on along the minus strand of JAFGVV010000016.1, from coordinate 81,903 downwards.
TGCAGCAGCTTATAAACATGTGCCTTTGATGGAAGACAATCCGGTGGAGAGTATTCAGGTAAATGTGGCAGGTACCAAAAACATGGCAGACTTATCGGTAAAATATAAGGTAGAGCGATTTGTAATGGTGTCGACCGACAAAGCTGTGAATCCGACGAATGTGATGGGGGCTTCGAAACGTATTGCGGAAATTTATGTACAATCGCTTTACAAACAATTGATACAACAGAACGTGTATTCGCCTAAATTTATTACCACACGTTTTGGTAATGTGTTGGGCTCCAATGGTTCGGTAATTCCGTTGTTTAAAAGTCAGATTGAAAAAGGTGGTCCGGTGACGGTGACTCATCCCGAGATTATCAGGTATTTTATGACCATTCCCGAAGCATGTACATTGGTGCTCGAAGCCGGCGTAATGGGGCAGGGGGGCGAGATATTTATTTTCGATATGGGTAGTCCTGTGAAGATAGTGAACCTTGCTAAGAAAATGATCCGATTGGCAGGATTTATTCCCGAAATAGATATAAAAATTGAATATACAGGACTTCGACCGGGCGAGAAGCTCTACGAAGAATTATTGAATCAAAAAGAAAAAACAACGGAAACGCACAATCCGAAAATAATGATTGCCAAAGTGCAGGAGTACGATTACGAAACCATTTCAGCTCAAATTGAAGAGCTGATAGGGTATAGTCGCAGTTGTAAAAACTTCCTCACTGTGTCGCAAATGAAAAAAATTGTGCCCGAATTTAAAAGTAAGAACTCACAATACGAACGGCTCGACGTTTAGAAAAAATATTTTATAAGCTGAAATGAATTATATCAACCATATAGTTTCACAATATCCCTTTATAGTTTTTGTTGTATCTTTTCTTATTGGATTGGCTTTTATGCCTGTGGTACTGGATATTGCACGTAAACATAATTTTGTGGTAAAACCCAATAAACGCACTTCGCACGAAGGAGCGATACCCAATATTGGAGGTATCAATATTTTCGTATCTTTTTTCATTACAGTATTTCTCTTTTCTTTTGGCATTTTCACTCAGCTTCAGTTTATTATCCTGGGGGTACTTATCATCCTTATTGTGGGTTTTGTGGATGACCTTATCGACCTGAAAGTAAACTGGAAACTTTTAGGAGAGCTTACTGCAGCCTTTTTTCTGATTGTACTTTCGGACATTCGACTTACTAATCTTCACGGTTTTTTGGGCGTTTATTCCATTGCCGACTGGCAGAGCTATTTACTTTCTTTTTTTGTGTTTATTGTCATTATTAATGCATTAAATCTGATAGATGGTATTGATGGGCTGGCATCGGGCCTGGGTATAATATACAGTTTGTTTTTTGCCGTTTACTTTATGTTTACCGGTAACAGTAATCTTGCTATATCGGCATTTGCAATGGCAGGTTCGCTCGGTGTATTTTTTATATACAATGTATTTGGAACGAAAAACAAGATATTTATGGGCGATTCCGGTTCGTTATTGCTCGGTTATATGATAACGCTCTATGTGTTCGAGTTCTGCGAAATGAATGTATATCAAAGGGTTCCGCCCGACTTTTATATGGCTTCGGCACCTGCTGTGGCCATTTGTGTATTGTCGGTGCCACTTTTCGATACTTTGCGGGTAATGCTTACCCGCATCAAAAAAGGAGTATCGCCTTTTCACCCCGACAGAAATCACATTCATCATCTATTGCTCAAAACAGGCCTTAAACATCGTCAGGTGACTTTTGTGCTGATGTTTATCTCCGTGATTTTTATAGGTCTTGCCGTACTTGCCCGCAATTGGGAAATCGGTTTCCTCGTACTCATAGCATTTCTGCTTGCCAGTGTACTTACTTATATTTTATGGCGTGTTGTAGATCGCAAAAATTTGGGAAAATAATACTGTTGAGCTTTATTTTTCGCAACATACCAGACTCGAAACTTACTTTATCTTTCAGAAAACAAACCGTCAATTTAAATGATATCAATAGAACAACTTACAGTGGAATTTGGCGGGTCACCGCTTTTCGATCAAATCAGTTTTTTGGTAAATCCCAAAGAACGCATTGCACTTGTAGGTAAGAACGGGGCTGGCAAAACTACGCTTTTAAAGATCTTCGCAGGGAAACAAACACCCACGTCGGGTCGCATTACTATACCTAAAGATCTGACAATTGGTTATTTGCCTCAGCATATGATTCACAATGAGGGAACCACAGTGATGCAGGAAGCCGAAAAGGCTTTTGAGCATATTACCAGTGTGCAAAACGAAATAGAAAGGCTTACACAGGAACTGGCCGACCGCACCGATTATGATAGTCAGGAGTATCACAGGTTGATTGATAAACTAACTCATGCAAACGAACACCTGCAAATTATTGGCAACGGCAATTTTTATGGCGAAATTGAAAAAACGCTGACAGGTCTCGGATTTCTTCGTAGCGATTTCGAACGTCAGTGTTCGGAGTTTAGCGGAGGTTGGCGTATGCGTATCGAATTAGCCAAAATACTATTGCAACGCCCCGATGTACTTCTGCTCGATGAGCCTACCAATCATCTCGATATTGAATCGATTCAGTGGCTTGAGAATTTTCTGATTTCTTCGGGGAGTGCTATTTTGCTTGTGTCGCACGACAGGGCATTTATCGATGCTGTAACGACGCGCACAATTGAAATTTCGCTCGGTAAAATATACGACTACAATGTAAATTACTCGAAATACGTGGAATTGCGCCGCGAACGTCACGAGCAACAGGTGCGTGCTTATGAAAATCAGCAAAAAATGATTCAGGATACTGAAGACTTTATCGAGCGGTTCCGCTATAAAGCCACTAAAGCCGTTCAGGTACAGTCGCGCATCAAGCAACTCGATAAGCTCGAACGCCTCGAAGTGGATATGGAAGACAACTCCCGCCTGAGCCTGAAATTTCCCCCTGCTGTGCATTCGGGAATCATTCCTGTGGAGATTGAACATCTCACAAAAGCTTATGGCGATTATGTGGTGCTCGATAATATTGGTCTGATTATCAACAGAGGCGAGAAAGTGGCTTTTGTAGGGAAAAACGGAGAAGGAAAATCGACGCTTGTGAAGTGTATTATGAGCGAAATTGATTATTCGGGAAAACTGAAGCTCGGTCACAATGTAAAAATCGGATATTTTGCGCAGAATCAGGCCTCCATGCTCGATGAAAACCGCACAGTGTTCGAAACCATCGACCTTGTAGCTGTAGGCGATATCCGTACCAAAATACGCGATATTCTGGGCGCATTTATGTTTGGTGGTGAAGCTTCCGACAAAAAGGTAAAAGTGCTTTCGGGTGGTGAACGAAGCCGTTTGGCTATGATTCGTCTGTTGCTCGAACCTGTCAATCTGCTGATACTCGATGAGCCTACAAATCACCTCGATATGCGCTCGAAAGATGTGCTGAAGGAAGCGATAAAGGCTTTCGATGGCACTGTGATAGTGGTTTCGCACGACCGCGAATTTCTCGATGGATTAGTAAATAAGGTATATGAGTTTGGAAACAAAAAGGTGCGTGAACATTTGGGCGGTATTTACGACTTTTTGCAATATAAAAAAATGGATAGTTTACGTGAGTTAGAAGCTGTAGCTGTTGAAAAAGCTTCCGTAAATGCCGACAAACAGTCTTCTGAGAGCAAACTCAGCTACGAAGCCCGAAAAGAAATGAATCGCAAAATTCGTAAGGCTGAGAAAGATGTGGAAGAAGCCGAGAAAGTAATTTCGGCTCATGAATCGGAACTTTCAGATATGAACAAGAAACTGGAATTGCCTGAATTTGCCTCCGATTCCGATTTTATTATGCTCTATCAGAAAAAACAACGCGAACTGGAACAAAAAATGTACGAATGGGAAATTCTCAGCGAAAATCTGGATACGCTCAAAGCTGAGCTAAGTTAGTATGATGCTTTATATTTCCTTATTATTCGGAGTTTTTGAAATACTTCAATTCTCATCAGTATGATTTACAAAGCCTATCTTTCGCAATCGCTGACTCTCAAACTGCTCGAACCAGCTATACAGTCGGTACTTGATAACGAAGCTGATTTTGAAATTGTTTTTGCTTTGATGACCGACGAAAATGATAAAGTGGCATGGAGGTCGGCATGGCTCTGTGAAAAAATCAGCGAACGACGTGCGGCACTTTTTAAAACTACGCATTTCTCATCACTTATAAGCTTGTCGATCAATACGAAAAACGAATCGATGCGGCGTTTAGCACTTTCGATGCTTACCAAGCTCAAATTTACTTCCGACATTCCCGTTGATTTGCTGAATGCCTGCTACGAATGGATAAGCTCCGATAAATATCCGGTAGCTGTACAGGCATTGTCGCTCGGTATGCTTTATCAATTCTGCACCATAGAACCTGCACTAAAGCCAGAGCTTTTAGCCTATCTCGAAGATCAGGATACGATTGTGTTATCAGCAGGAATGAAATCGGTGCGACGGAATGTAATGAAAAAATTGATTGTCAGATGATTATAATTCGATGTTTATAACTAAATTTCCAATATTGCACAGATTAACAATAAAAGTGTTATTTTTGCAGCCGATTTATTTCGTTTAGAAAACATCTAAGCGGATTCCCTTTAAGTTAAATCAATAATAAAGTTATGACTTTAAAGAAAAACATTCTGGCGCTCCGACAAAAGAAAGCCATTGTACAAAAAGGTGGTGGCGATAAAGCCATTGAAAAGCAGGCAGCTATGGGTAAATTGACTGCCCGCGAACGTATTTTAGCTTTGCTGGACGCTGACTCGTTTCACGAATACGATATGTTTGTGGAACATGAAGAAAGAAACTTCGGCATGGACTCCAAAGAGTTGCCCGGCGACGGTGTAATAACCGGCACTGGTACAATAAAAGGAGCTCCCATTTGTATTTATGCTCAGGACTTTACCGTAATGGGAGGTTCGCTCGGGTTGAAGCATGCCCGCAAAATTACCAAAATTATGGATCATGCTCTGAAAATGAAAGTGCCATGTATTGGTATCAATGACTCGGGTGGTGCGCGTATCCAGGAAGGTATTGGCGCTTTGGCCGGTTATGGCGAAATTTTCTACCGTAACACTATGGCATCGGGCGTTATTCCACAAATTTCAGTAATTCTGGGCCCCTGTGCCGGTGGTGCTGTGTATTCACCTGCACTTACCGATTTTGTGTTTGTGGTTGAGAACATTTCGAAAATGTTTATCACCGGACCAAACGTTATCGAGACTGTACTTGGCGAAAAAATTTCGCAGGAAGACCTTGGAGGCGCTCGTGTACATGCTGAGATTACCGGTAATGCACACTTTTACGCTTTGAGTGAAATAGAGTGTTTGAATCAGATCAAGGAGTTGGTTTCGCTTATTCCACACAGCAATCAGCAAAAAGCCGAACGCATTGAGCCCCGTAAACCCAAATTCCGCAAGAAAATCGAAAACATTATTCCTTCGGATCCCAAACAACCTTATGATGTACGCGAAGTGATTTTTGCGCTTACTGACGAATCGAAATTCCTCGAAGTGCAGGAATTGTGGGCTCCGAATATCGTAATTGGTTTCGGACGTATGGATGGTGAGACCATTGGTTTTGTGGCCAATCAGCCAATGTATCTGGCCGGTGTGCTCGATTGCGACGCTTCTGACAAAGCTGCACGTTTCATTCGTTTCTGCGATGCGTTCAATATTCCAATTCTAACGCTCGAAGATATGCCGGGTTACCTTCCCGGTGTTGATCAGGAGCATGCAGGGGTTATACGTCACGGTGCAAAAATGCTTTATGCTTACTCGGAAGCTACTGTGCCAAAAATTACAGTTATTTTGCGCAAAGCTTATGGTGGTGGTTACATTGCTATGAACTCACGTCACCTGGGTGCCGACTTTATGTTTGCATGGCCCGGAGCTGAAATTGCGGTAATGGGGCCCGAAGGTGCAGCCAATATTATTTTCCGTAAGGAAATTATGGAAGCTGAAGACGAAGAAGCCATGCGCCAGCAAAAAGTACAGGAGTATATCGAGAAGTTTGCAAATCCTTACGTAGCTGCATCGAAAGGCTATATCGATGCAGTGATTGAACCCGAGGAAACGCGCGAGCTTGTATTGCACGCACTCGAAGTATCGAAAAACAAAGACGACCATCGTCCGTATAAAAAACACGGAGTTCCTCCATTCTGATCTCTGTTTTCTGATTTTTTTATTGCAAACTGCTTTTATTTAAGCAGATTTCAATTTTATTAAATTTAAAATTAAAGACACAGTGAAAGCTAAAAAAGAAACTCCTGAATACACTGATTTTGCGGTGACAGCACGAAAATATAAAACGCAGCTGACCCGAAAATATCAGAATCGTAAAATGTGGGTAAATCCGAATCCTTTTGAGATACAGTCGTTTATTCCGGGTACAATATTGCAGATTTCGGCGAGCGAAGGCGAAGTGGTAAACGAAGGTGCTCCGCTGCTAATACTCGAAGCCATGAAAATGCAGAATCGCATTGAAATGCCTTTTACCGCCCGTATAAAAAAAATAAATGTACAGGTAGGCGACAGGGTTCCTAAAGATACTCTGATGATTGAACTTGAAGCCGTTGACCCCGAATAGTCGATGCTGTAAATGATAAAAAATGCTCCTGCAACGATATATTTCGTAGCAGGAGTTTTTTTATATATAAAATTCAATTATCTTTGAATCGCTAACAAATAAAAAAGATAAAGCTTATGAAAACTCAGGAAGACGACTTACTGGTATATGACGAAGACGATGCCGTAAAATTTATTTTAAACTTTTTGCCGCAAGAAGCTAAAACCAGCATCGACGATTCAAAAATTGAATATGTATTGGATGTGGTTTATGAGTTTTACGAAGAAAACGGACTTATCGAAGAAGACTCAACCGAAGAAGCGAGCATCGACGAAGAAGAAATGTTTAAGTTTATTTTGAAAAACGCTAAAAAGGATAAAATGCAACTTACCGAAGAGGAAATACAATTTATACTCGAGGGTGAGTTCGAATATGGTAAATCGCTTGGAATTTACAGAGAAGAAGAATAATTTATTTAAAAATAATCAAGAGCATTAACCTGAAATAATTCATTTTAGGGTTGATGCTCTTTTTTTTGCAATTAAAGTTTCGCTAATTAAATGAAAACTGCTGTAGTTATTCTGAACTGGAACGGCAAAAAGTTTCTGTCGCAATTTATGCCTTCAGTGATAGCTAACACCTCTCTGATTGACAATGAAATAGTAGTGGCTGATAATGGATCGACTGATGGTTCGGTTGATTTGCTCAGGGAACAATTTCCTGAAGTTAAAGTCGTTCTTTTAGATCAGAATTATGGTTTTGCCGGAGGTTACAACAAAGCTTTGGAACAAGTTGAGGCTGAGAATTTTTTATTACTTAACTCCGATGTTGAAGTTACTCCGGGATGGCTCGACACGCTGAATGCTTACATGGATGCAAATAGACAAGTGGCAGCCTGTCAGCCCAAAATACGCGCTTATGGTAACAAAGAATACTTTGAGCATGCCGGAGCAGCGGGTGGTTTTATCGACAAATACGGTTTTCCGTATTGCAGAGGTCGTGTTTTTAGCACTGTGGAAAAGGATGAAAGTCAGTACGACGAAGTAACTGAAATATTCTGGGCCACAGGTGCTTGTATGATGATGCGAAGTGATATTTTCAGGAAAATGGGTGGATTCGACGATCAGTTTTTTGCACACATGGAAGAAATTGATTTGTGCTGGCGCATAAACAGTAGGGGTTACAAAATAGTATGTGTGCCACAAAGTGTTGTATATCATGTAGGTGGTGGGACTCTCAACGCTGAGCATCCACGAAAAACCTATCTGAATTTTCGGAATAATTTGCTGATGCTTTACAAAAACCTAGCTCAAAGCGAATTACAAAAAGTGTTGAATGCGCGTTTTTTGTTCGATTATGTGGCTGCATTACAAATGCTTCTTACCGGAAAGTTTAAGAACGCACAGGCAGTGTTAAAAGCTCGTGGCGATTTTCGTAAAATGAAAGCAGATTTTGAACCTAAACGCAGGGAAAATCTGCTTTATGCTACTTGTACCGGCTGTTCGCAGGTATTGAAACGAAGTATTGTATTGGAATATTATATCAGAAAAAAGAGGTTTTATTCGGAGCTTAAATAATAAGTTATACATCGAATTCTCGAAGTGCTTGTGGCACTGAGTGTGGATTTATCAGTGTTTCAGTAAGTTGTTATTTTTCTGTTCAGGGATGTCATCTTCGCAGTTTTCATTGAGCGTTAAAATCATTATACCTGTTTTTTTAATTAAATAGTAAACTATTCCTAATGCAAGTACCAAAAATCCAATTCCGGCAGTAATTTCAAGAGACAATTCTTCGACTTTGAGTATTACAATTTTTCGTGCCAATGCAATAATGGCAACCAACACTACCACTTCTACATGCACAATATTCTGATTGAGATATACTTTAATGGTTTCGAGTAGCTCAATGCCAATCAGAATCAGTAGAAATCCACCAAAGGTATCCATCACCACATCCAATGAAATCAATAAACTTTCGCGGGTATAGAAATCCATAAACAGCGTATATACCAACTCTAAAGTAGCCGATATCAGTATCAAAGACATCATGAAAATTAATATCGTCACAATGACCTTCTCAACAGTAGATGTGTACTTTCTTAAAAAACGAATATAGTTAGCTTGTTTAATCATAATGCTTGTGATTGAGTTTATTTGTAAAACAAAGGTTACAAATGATTTTTTTTATGACTGTTAGATAAAATAATTTACAAACCTATAAAAAAATCAGGAATAATCAAGAAAAAATTCCTATTTATTTTTTCCAGAAAGCGGGAGTAAAGAGTAGGAGTACAGTGAACAATTCCAAACGTCCTACCAGCATTATAAACGAAAGAAACCATTTGCTAAAGTCAGGTATGGCTGCATAATTTCCCATGGGTCCCAACTCTCCTAATCCGGGTCCTACGCCTCCCAAACAGGCAATCAGTCCACCAATGGATTCTTCGAATCCCATGCCGCTAATATTCAATACTAAAATTCCGAAAGCAATGGTAATAAGGTACAAAAGCACAAATGCCAGCACCCTTGTGATCACATCTTCGCGCACAATATGTCCCGAATATCGAACAGGAAGAACAGCATTGGGGTGAATGATGCGTTTAAACTCATAGTAGCAGTATTTGAAAACTATGACAATGCGCACCATTTTTATAGCACCACTTGTTGACCCTGCCGAAGCGCCGGTTATCATTACAATTAATAAAATTATCCACGTGAAATGATGCCATTGCACATAATCGGCAGTTCCAAAACCTGTGGTGGTCATAAGCGACGAAACAGTAAACAACGAATCGCGCCATGCTTGTTCAACTTTAGAAAAACTCAAAGCACTGCTGAAATCAATTTGCGATAGCACAATAACAATGGTAGCTGAAAAGAGCAAAATAAGGTAATATTTTAATTCTTCGTTTTCTTTTATTTTACTAAATTTATTTTTAAAGCCAAAATAGTAAAGGCTGAAATTTACACCCGATAGAATCATAAAAATGATAATAATATATTGTATATAAGCAGAATCCCAGTATGCAATACTTGCTTGTTTAGTGGAAAAACCTCCGGTTGCTACCGTTCCGAATGATTGACAAAGGGCATCGAACCAGGTCATTCCGCCTATACGAAGTAATACTGTTTGAGCTGTAGTAAGTAATAAATATATAAGGAATAGACGTTTGGCTGTTTCGTTTATTTTCGGGTGAATTTTATCTTTGGTGGGACCTGCTGCTTCGGCTGCAAACAACTGAGTGGCACTCATACCAAAAACGGGTAACAACGCAAGCGAAAGCACAATGATGCCCAATCCACCAATCCAGTGCGTCAAACTTCGCCAAAAGAGCATTCCGTACGATAACTCTTCGATGTTATTCAGAATAGATGCTCCTGTGGTTGTAAAGCCCGAGATGGTTTCGAAAAAAGCATCGGTAAACGATGGAATACTGCCGCTCAGCCAATAAGGTAAAAGTCCGAAAAGGCTGAAAACAATCCATGTGAAAGTAACTACAAGCGAACCTTCGCGCTTGCCAATTTGCAATTTTGCATTTCTTCCTGATAATATACAGCTGATACCAACTACGAAACTAATGGCTGACGATATTAAAAAATATACAATATCGTGTTCCTTATAAATGAGCGAAACCAAAGCTGCAATTAAAAGAGCTGCAGTTTCGACTAATAGGAGCGTACCAAAAAATCGAAGTATAAGTTTGTAATTCATCTTTATAAATTCAATATCAGGTAAGTGACCGATAATTAATAATGATATGTTTTTCACCACATATAGAACATCCCTAGCATCGGGAGACACAGTAGTTTTTATAGTAAAAGTAAAGACAAGGAACACTTAGTATTATCCCGAAAACGGGATAATTTCAGAGCTATAAAAGTATCGTCAGATACTTTTGCTATGTGAACTAAGTCTTTTTCCTTCACAATTTCTATGTGTACTATTGTGTTAGAAACATATCATTAAATATTTCAATGTACTTATATACAAAACTTATCGTTTCCAAAATGCAGGTGTCAGAATAAGTAACACGGTAAATAACTCCAAACGTCCGATAAGCATCATGATTGATAAAAACCATTTTGAAAAGTCCGAGAGGTAATAAAAGTTTTTACTTGGCCCTATTTCGCCAAGTCCGGGCCCTACATCGCTCAGAGATGTAATCATTGCACTTATAGCTTCCTGAAAATGCATACCCGAGAAACCAAGTATAATAGAGCCTGTGGCAATAATCATAAAGTAAAGCAGCACAAAAGCAAGCACACGAGTGGTGACATCCTCTTTCATCAAATGGCCGTTGTATCGTACCGGAATAATTGCGCTTGGATGTACAATGCGTTTAAATTCGTAATAACAGTATTTTACGATAATGAGAATACGTATGGTTTTAATACCACCTGCTGTCGATCCGGCAGAAGCGCCCATAACCATAGCAATCAGAAGGATAATCCAGGTCACAGGCTTCCATAGCGCATAATCGGCTGTAGCATACCCTGTGGTAGTCATTATGGAAATAACAGTAAAAAGGCTGTCTCTGAATTTTTGTTCGATGCTTTGCCACGAAAAAACTTCGCCGCTGAACTGAGTGATGAAAATCAAAATGGTGAAAACGAGTATTATGCTTATGTAAAATCTGAGCTCTTCATTTTTCCTGATTTTATCGAAACGTGCTTTGAAAATAAAATAGTAAAGGCTGAAATTTATTCCGGCAAGTGCCATAAACAGAATGATAATATACTGTATCAGTTGCGAATCCCAATGACCTATGCTTGCCTGTTTTGTTGAAAAGCCTCCGGTGGCCATTGTTGTAAATGCATGATTCACAGCATCGAACCAGTTCATGCCAGCGAACTTAAGTAAAACAGCTTCAGCAAAAGTAAATATCAGATATATGCCAAGTAATCGTTTGGCAGTTTCATTCATTTTCGGATGAATTTTATCTTTGGTAGGCCCGGTGGCTTCAGCCGAAAAAACCTGTACACTCGAGAAACCGAAAACAGGTAGTAGTGCCATCGAAATTACAATTATACCGAGTCCACCAATCCATTGGGTAAAGCTACGCCAAAAAAGAATGCTGTATGGTAATGACTCAATGTCGTTGAGTATCGATGCGCCAGTAGTTGTGAATCCCGACATTGTTTCGAAAAATGCATCGGTAAATGATGGAATATGTCCGCTCAACCAAAAAGGTAGTAAGCCCACCAAGGAAAAAAGCAACCATGTGTTGGTAACAATCACCGAACCTTCGCGTTTGCCGATGTTCGGACGTGCATTTCGTCCGGCTATCATTAGTAAGGCGCCGGAAGCAAAAGCCACAATACTACTTATTGCAAAATACTTCCATTCGTGCTCACTATAAAACAACGCTACAGCAAGTGATATCAGAAGAAATACAGCTTCGAATATTAAAAGACTGCCAAGAATCCTGATAATCAGTTTATGATTAAAGTCTCTGAACATTAGTTGAAATAGGTTTCCATTTTACGTATAGCCGATGCTACACAAAATACAATCACATGATCTTCGGGCATAATAATGGTATTTCCATTTACTATGTGCCCTTCGCCATTACGTACAAAACCACCAATATTAACCTGGTCGGGCAAGCGGAGGTCTTTTACTTTCGAACGTGTAATTTTTGAACCCGGTTTGGCTACAAATTCTACTACTTCGGCATCGGCAGAGCTCAGACTTCTTACGTTCAACACATCAGCATCGAGTGTAAGTTGATAAATATAGCTGGCAGCAATCATTTTTTTGTTAATCACTGTGCCAATATCCATACTCTCGGCGAGCATTATGTAATCGTTGTTTTCCACTTCGGCCACCGATTTTTTCACACCGAGTCGTTTGGCGGTAAGGCATGCTAAAATATTGGCTTCGGAGTTTGCTGTAACTGCCACAAATGCATCCATTTCCTGGATACCTTCTTCTTTCATTAATTCAATGTTTCGACCATCGCAATTGATAATCATTGCATTGTTGAGTTTTTCGGCAAGTTCGTAGCTTTTTTCTTTATCGCGTTCCAGTATTTTCACACTCACGTTGGATGCTAAATTCTGAATAGTTTTTTGAGCTATGCGGCTTCCACCCATCACCATAATGTTACGAATCGGGTAATCTTCTTTGGCAGCATCTTCTTTTACAAAGTTTAAATTATCGGGAGTAGTTATAAAATATACGATGTCGTTAGCTAAAACCACATCGGATCCAACAGGTATAATTGTCTGATTGTTACGTTTAATAGCTACAATTCTGTATTTATTATGATCGAAGACTCCTGTACTGAATTTCTGGTTCAGAATTTTTGAGTTTTCACGAATTTTAATGCCCAACAGTATTAATGCATCGTTACAAAAACTTAAATTCTGACGTAGCCAGCTGGTTTTGAGTGATTCTACAATTTCGCGGGCAGCAAGCATTTCAGGGTAAATAAGATAATCGACTCCCAGTTTTTCGAAGAATTCTCTGTTTTTAGGCAGCAGATATTCCTGATTATCAATGCGTGCAAGTGTCTTTTTTGCTCCCAAATTTGTGGCGAGCATACAGGCAGTCATATTTACGCTTTCGTAAGGTGTAACACCTATAAATAAATCAGCCTTGTCTACGCCGGCTTCTTTTAAAGTATTTATGGATGTCGGACTGCCAACAAAAGTCATCAAATCGTAATTTGCTTCGAGGTCTTTCATTTTCGAAGGCTCTTCGTCCAACAAAATGGTGTCGAAATTTTCACGGGCAAGCAATTTTGCCAAATGTGTGCCAACCTCGCCGGCACCGGCAATAATGATTTTCATCTCTTTTTCTATATTTAAAAAACCTACTTTTTGCTTTTTCGTAATTCTTTCAGCATTAATGATATTAAGGTCAACTATTTTGAAATAAATTCGGTTAACAGAGTTGCAATACTTTCTGTATCGATTCCTATAAGCTGATGCAGTTCCTCGGGTGTGCCATGCTCAATAAATGCATCCTGAATTCCAATCCGTTTTATCGAAACCTGATACTGATTATCGGCCATGAATTCGAGCACTGCACTACCAAAACCTCCATTAAGTACACCTTCTTCTACAGTTACAATTTTTTTAAACTTAGATCCAAGCTCATGCAAGAGTTCGGTATCCAGAGGTTTTAAAAAGCGGATATCGTAATGAGCTATATTAGCTCCGGTTGTAGTTTCAACTATTTCAATGGCTTTGGATGCATTGTGAGCAGTTGTACCTATTGTTATTACTGCAAGTTCATTACCATTTTTTAAACATTCACTTTTACCAATCTCGAGTTTTTCCATTGGCTGACACCAATCCACAATATAGCCTTTGCCACGAGGATATCTGATAACAAATGGTCCTTTTGCGTATTGCTCGGCAGTGTACATCATGTGTCGCAATTCAATCTCATTACGCGGGGCAGCAATGGTCATATTCGGTATACAGCGCATATATGCCAAATCAAAAACTCCGTGATGCGTAGCTCCATCGGAACCAACAACTCCGGCTCTATCGAGACAAAAGATAACCGGTAGGTTTTGTAAAGCCACATCGTGAATTACGTTGTCGTAAGCACGTTGCATAAACGTAGAATATATATTGCAAAAAGGTAGCATTCCATCTTTTGCAAGTCCGGCCGAGAAAGTGACAGCATGTGCTTCAGCAATACCTACATCAAAAACACGTTTGGGTAATTCTTTCTGCATAATGGTCATCGAACAGCCCGAGGGCATGGCAGGCGTTACGGCCACAATTTTTTCGTTTTTTAGTGCCAACTCGAGTAAAGTCTCTCCAAAAACATCCTGAAAAAGGGGAGGAGTAGGGTTTTGTGAACCTGAGGCATTGCGTTCGCCAGTTTCAACACAAAACTTTCCTGGCGCATGCCATTCAGTCACCGACTTTTCGGCTGGTTCGTATCCTTTCCCTTTCTTTGTAATACAATGTAATACTTTGGGCCCCTTGAAATCTTTAATATCATTCAGGACTTTTACCAACCCCTCTACGTCATGTCCATCTACAGGTCCGAAATATCTGATATTCAATCCTTCAAAAATATTGTGTTGTTTGGTAAGAGCAGCTTTCAGAGTGTTGTTGAAACTAATAATCCTGTCTTTACCCTTATCGCTGATAAGGCCCATTTTTTTGAGCGTTAGATATACATTGTTTCTGAAACGGTTATATGTTCTTGAAGTAGTAATATCAATTAGGTACTGGGTAAAACCTCCATGAATCGGATCGATAGCCATCTGATTGTCGTTCAGAATAATCAGAAGATTATTTTTATCCATTGAGGTGTTGTTCAATCCTTCGAAAGCCAAACCACCTGTCATTGCACCGTCGCCAATCACTGCTACCACCTGACGATCAGGCTCGTTTTTCAACAGCGAAGCAACCGACATGCCCAAAGCAGCCGAAATGGAAGTGGAAGAATGGCCTACACCGAAAGCATCATATTCACTTTCAGAAGGTTTCGGAAATCCACTGATCCCATTAAGCAAACGGTTTGTATGGAATACATCACGTCGTCCTGTCAGAATTTTGTGCCCATATGCCTGATGTCCCACATCCCACACTATACGGTCGTAAGGCGTGTTAAATACATAATGCAAAGCCACAGTAAGTTCTACACTTCCGAGGTTCGAGCCCAGATGTCCGGGGTTTTTCGATACCTCATCAATAATAAACTGACGTAATTCCTCGCATACGATTTGTAAATCCTCACGTGCTACAGCTTTCAAATCGACCGGAGAGTTGATTTTGTACAGATATTTAAAAGATTCTTTTGTCATTTTTCGGGTAAAAATTGCGTGCAAAAATAATTAAAAAATCCTACCTTTTCTAATTTATTGCTTTTATATTATACAATTAGTCATTTAAAGTCAAAGATAAACTGATTTTTTCTAATTAAATCTATTAATATCATAACAATAAAACTGCTCAATTTGATCATTTGTGTTCAATAAACTATTCTTTTACTATTTTGTGGCTCTACATTCTTTCAAATTGAATAAAAAACAAAAGATTTTCTACCAAACTATTGGTGCGTATTGAAAATTGATTTATCTTTGCAGACAAATTATTAGGAAATAAATATGATTTACGAAGTTGTTTATACTATTATTATTCTCGTCGTGCTACTTTTGGTCAACAAACAAAGGTGAGGATGGTTATGTGTATAAACAAATATGTATTATAAAAGCATTAAAAACCTTTCTCACCATAACGGAGAAAGGTTTTTTATTTAGTGTTAGTAATTGGTTAACTCGTTGATTAGTGAACTAGTTAGTCTGAATGTCAATAAAGCGACAAGTAAATTAAAAGATGACCCCATTAACAAAAAACTAAAATAATGGAATTAAGAAGTAAAACAAGTACAGGAGGCCGCCGAATGGCTGGCGCCCGCGCCCTTTGGAAAGCAAATGGCATGAAAAACGAACATATGGGCAAACCGCTCATCGCTATTGTAAATTCTTTTACTCAGTTTGTGCCGGGTCATGTGCATTTGCATGAAATAGGACAAAAAGTAAAAGCCGAAATTGAAAATATGGGTTGCTTTGCTGCTGAGTTTAATACTATTGCTATTGACGATGGTATTGCAATGGGACACGATGGTATGCTTTATTCGCTTCCGTCGCGCGACTTGATTGCCGACAGTGTGGAATATATGGTTAATGCACACAAGGCTGATGCCATGATTTGTATCAGTAATTGCGATAAAATAACGCCGGGTATGCTTATGGCTGCCATGCGTTTGAATATACCGACAGTATTCGTCTCAGGTGGTCCTATGGAAGCCGGTGAACTCGACGGAAAACAGCTCGACCTTGTGGATGCAATGGTGCAGGCTGCCGACGATTCAATTTCGGACGAACAGGTTCAGAAAGTTGAAAATGCGGCTTGTCCTACCTGCGGTTCATGCTCGGGAATGTTTACAGCCAACTCAATGAACTGTCTGAACGAAGCCATCGGACTGGCACTTCCGGGCAACGGAACAATTGTGGCCACACATGCCAATCGTATGCAACTGTTTATGGATGCTGCCAAACTGGTAGTTGAAAATGCATATAAATATTATCACGACAACGATGACACCGTGTTGCCACGCCAAATTGCCACCCGCGAAGCTTTTCTGAATGCAATGACGCTCGATATTGCTATGGGTGGATCGACAAATACTGTGCTTCACATATTAGCCATTGCTTCCGAAGCCGGAGTTGATCTTACTATGGACGACATGGACAGACTTTCACGTTCGACTCCCTGTCTTTGTAAAGTAGCGCCAAACTCTGAGAAATATCATATTCAGGATGTGAACCGTGCAGGTGGAATTATGGGAATTCTAGCGGAATTAAGCAAAGGCGGATTGCTGAACACAAAAGTTCATCGTGTGGATGGCCTCAATTTGGCTCAGGCAATTGAAAAATACGACATCACAAACTCAAACATTTCGGATGAAGTTGCCAATATTTACAAAAGCGCTCCTGCTCACCGTTTCAATCTGGTAATGGGCTCGCAAAACTCTCAATACAAAGAACTTGATGCCGACAGAGAAAAAGGTTGTATCCGTAACATGGATAATGCATACACCAAAGACGGCGGTTTGGGAATTCTGAAAGGCAATATTGCTATCGACGGTTGTGTAATAAAAACAGCCGGTGTTGACGAAAGTATTTGGAAATTCAAAGGTCCGGCCAAAGTGTTTACTTCGCAGGATACCGCCTGTGATGGCATTTTGAGTGGTGCTGTAAAAGCAGGCGATGTGGTTGTAATAACTCACGAAGGTCCTAAAGGCGGTCCCGGTATGCAGGAAATGCTTTATCCCACTTCGTATATCAAAGCCCGTCAGCTGGGCAAAAAATGTGCGTTGATTACCGATGGTCGCTTTTCTGGTGGTACTTCAGGTTTGTCTATCGGACATATTTCGCCCGAGGCTGCTTCAGGTGGAAATATAGGTCTGGTAAGGGATGGTGATATTATTGAAATTGACATACCAAACCGCTCAATGAACGTGTTGCTAAGCGACAAAGAGCTTACTGCGCGTCGAAACGAAGAGCTTGCACGTGAGAAAGATGCTTTTAAACCCAAAGACCGAAACCGTGTCGTCAGCAAAGCCCTTATGGCTTATGCTTCAATGGTAAGCTCAGCCGACAAGGGTGCGGTGAGAATGATTGATTAAAACAACTCCAAGCTCTCCTTAGGGAGTTTAAGAAAAAATAAAATAATTATTATATTTACAATTAAAACTACCCTCTATTGTTCCCCTTTAGGGGTTAGGGGTCTTTTATAATATGAAAATAACAGGATCAAAAGCAATAATTGAATCGTTGATACAGGAAGGCGTTGATACGATTTTTGGATATCCCGGTGGTGCTATTATGCCTACTTTCGATGCACTTTACGACTATGATGACCAGGTGAAACATATTCTCACCCGACACGAACAGGGTGCAACTCATGCAGCTCAGGGCTATGCTCGTGTTTCGGGTAAAGTGGGTGTATGTTTGGTTACCTCAGGTCCGGCTGCTACAAATGCAATTACCGGCATTGCCGATGCTATGCTCGATAGTACACCCCTGGTTGTGATTACCGGACAAGTTGGAGCCGCTTTGCTTGGTACAGATGCTTTTCAGGAAATCGATGTGGTAGGTATTACCCAACCAATTACCAAATGGGCTTATCAGATTCGACGTGCCGAAGATATTGCCTGGGCTATGGCCCGTGCTTTTTATATTGCACGAAATGGTCGTCCGGGTCCAGTAGTGCTCGATCTGGCTAAAAATGCTCAATTTCAGGAAGTTGATTTTGAGTATAAACCATGTACTTTTATCAGGAGCTACATTCCTGTCCCTAAACCAAATCCTTCGCAAATTGAGCTTGCTGCCCAACTTATTAATAGTGCAAAAAAACCTTATGCGCTTGTAGGCCAAGGTGTTGTGCTTTCGGGTGCTGAAAAAGAATTGATGGAGTTTCTCGAAAAAGCAGATATTCCTGCAGCTTGGACTTTGCTTGGTGCATCGGCCATGTCAACTGATTATCCATTAAACAAAGGATTTTTGGGTATGCACGGGAATGTATCCCCAAACATGAAAACCAACGAGTGCGATGTGCTTATTGCCATAGGTATGCGTTTCGACGACCGCGTGACCGGTGATTTGAATACTTACGCCAAACAGGCTAAAATTATTCATTTGGATATTGATCCTGCTGAATTAAACAAAAACGTGAGAGCTGATGCACCTGTACTTGGATCAGCTAAACAAACGCTTCCTGCAATCACTCAGCTTCTCAAACCGGCTAAACATACCGAATGGATCGAATCGTTCGATGTATATGATAAAAAAGAAAACGATATTGTTGTGCGTCGTGAAGTTTATCCTGCAACGGGAGAACTTACCATGGGCGAAATTATTCATAAAATTTCAGAGGCTACTCATAACAAAGCTGTAGTTGTGACCGATGTCGGTCAAAATCAAATGATGGCTGCCCGTTATTCTAATTTTTCGCAAACACGTAGTTTGGTAACTTCGGGAGGATTAGGAACTATGGGATTTGGCATTCCTGCCGCTATAGGTGCAAAAATTGGTGCTCCCGAACGTACAGTACTTATGTATAGTGGCGATGGGGGATTTCAAATGACTATTCAGGAATTGGGAACAATTTTACAGGAACAAATCGGAGTAAAAATGATTATTCTGAACAATCACTTCCTCGGAATGGTGCGTCAATGGCAGGAAATGTTTTTCGAAGAGCGTTATTCGTTTACCAAAATGAAAAACCCCGATTTTATTACTATTGCAAAAGGATATGGAATAGAAGGTTATGAAGTTTCAAAACGTGAAGATTTAGATAATGCCATTGCCGATATGTTGAAAGACGACAAGCCGTATCTTTTGGTTGCAAATGTGGAAATGAAAGGAATGGTTTTTCCAATGATTCCCGCAGGTGGTAGTGTAACCGATATTTTACTTGGTGATGAGGGCGATAAAAACGACAATTCCGAACCCGAAGTGATTCTTGAGGAGTCAATTTTAAATGCTTAGAATTAATATTTAATAATCATAAGAATACTTATACTAATTTCCTGATTTTTATCGATAGTTTTAAAGCAGAATCAGGAAAAAAAAGGGTTATAATATATGGAAAAAGAATTATATACAATTACGGTTTTTTCCGAAAACACGGTAGGTTTGTTAGGTCAAATCACTATTATTTTCACACGCAGAGCGTTAAATATAGAAACACTTTCAGTATCACCTTCTGCAATAAAGGGAATTCATAAATTTACAATCACGGTTTTCACAACTTCGGAAGTTGTGTCAAAAGTGGTGAAACAAATTGACAAACGAATTGACATCCTGAAAGCTTATTATAATACTGACGAAGATCTTATTCATCAGGAGATTGCACTTTATAAAGTAGCAACAGATAAAATTTTGCAACAGGGTTCAATCGAAGAACTGATCAGAAAATATCATATCAGGGTGCTCGAAATGAATAAAGATATCATTGTTTTTCAAAAGGCCGGACACTATGCCGAAACGCAACAGCTTTTTGAGGAATTAAGCGAGACTATTGGTGTACTGCAATTTATCCGGTCGGGTAGGGTGGCTATCACTAAATCGAAAGTAGAACGATTGAGCGATATGCTTCAGGCAATTAAAAAATACGAAACACAAGAATAATGTGATTTGTGCTTAGGTGAATGGAATAAAATATGTTATTTTTGTTCCGTTAACAGACAACTTTCAGACAAATGAAAAAAACTTATTCTTTCAGTGTACGACCACAGGATGTTGATTTTCAGTATAGAATAACACCGGCAGCACTCACCGATATGTTGTTGACCACAGCAGGTATGAATGCCGATGAAAACGGATTTGGAATTCGCGACCTGAATAACGACGATTGCTCCTGGGTTTTACTACGAATGGCTGTAGAAATCGAAAGATTTCCCGAACAATATGAGAAGATAGCAGTTGAAACATGGGTAGAAGAAGTAGGAAGAGCTTCCACAACGCGTAATTTCCGAATTACAGATGCTGCCGGAAAATTGATTGCAAAAGCTGTATCGAACTGGGCCATGATTAATGTGATGACCCGTCGTGCACAGGATCTGATTGCGCTCGAAGGCATTCATGCTTTTGCAAATGGCGAAAGCAACGAAATGGAAAAACCTGTCAGGCTGCAATCACTCGAAACAGAGCCAGTTGGCGAGTTTAATGTAAAATACAGTCATATTGACATTAACGGACACACAAACAGTATTCGTTATGTGGAATGGATAACCGATTGTTTTTCACTCGATATGTACAAAAGCAATCAAATCAAACGTTTCGAAATTAATTATATAAACGAGATTTTGTTTGGCGACAAAGTAAGCATTCATATACAGGAAACCGAAACTGATGATTTTCGTTTCGAACTCAAAAAAAATGGAAGCACTGCTTGTAAAGCGCGTGTATTGTTCGGATAATACAAGTATTTAAAAAAGTAATTTAGAAAAACAGATAATATAAACAATTTAAAAACTACCTCTAAATACCTGCAAAGGTTGGGGTTATTAGTAAAATGGCAAATTATTTCAGCTCACTTCCGCATCGTTTAAGAGTGCAGGAATTAGGAAAATGTGATTTTATGCAAAGCAGCGAATTTGCTGATGGTGTAAAAAAACTGATTGGAAAGAAAATTGTGATCATTGGTTGTGGTGCTCAGGGACTTGCACAGGGTCAGAATATGCGTGACAGCGGTTTGGACGTATCGTATGCGCTTCGTCAGGAAGCCATCGATCAGAAACGCGAATCATGGAAAAAAGCCACTGAAAACGGCTTTAAAGTTGGTGCTTTCGAAGAACTTATTCCAACTGCCGACCTGGTTTCGAACCTGGCTCCCGACAAACAACACACTGGCGTTGTAAACAAGGTAGTGCCTTTGATGAAACAAGGCGCTTGTCTTTCGTATTCGCACGGTTTTAATATTGTGGAAGAAGGCATGCAAATCCGCAAAGACATTACTGTGGTAATGATTGCACCCAAATCGCCCGCTTCCGAAGTGCGTGCCGAATATCTGCGTGGCTTTGGCGTTCCAACGCTGATAGCTGTGCATCGCGACAACGACCCTAACGGCGACGGTCTTGAAATTGCAAAAGCATATTGTGTGGGAACAGGCGGCCACAAAGCTGGTGTATTGCTTTCGTCGTTCGTGGCCGAGGTGAAATCTGACCTTATGGGTGAACAAACCATACTTTGCGGTTTATTGCAAACAGGCTCAATTCTTTCGTTCAACAAAATGATAGAAAAAGGAATTGAAGCAGGTTATGCATCGAAACTGATTCAGTATGGGTGGGAAGTTATTACCGAAGCACTCAAAATCGGTGGTATCACTCATATGATGGATCGTTTGTCGAATCCGGCTAAAGTTGAAGCCTACAAACTTTCGGAAGAACTGAAAGAAATTATGCGACCGCTGTTTATCAAGCATATGGACGATATTCTTTCAGGTGAATTCTCGAAAATAATGATGGAAGACTGGGCTAATGGCGACAAAAATCTGTTGACATGGCGTGCGGCTACTGCTGAAACTGCTTTTGAAAAAACACCTGCTGCCAATGTTGAAATCGGCGAACAGGAATATTTTGACAATGCCACTCTTCTCGTTGCTTTTGTAAAATCGGGTGTGGAACTGGCTTACGAAACTATGGTGAGTGCCGGAATCAAGCCCGAATCGGCTTATTATGAGTCGCTTCACGAAACTCCGCTGATTGCAAATACAATTGCCCGCAAAAAACTATACGAGATGAACCGCGTGATTTCCGATACTGCTGAATATGGTTGCTATTTGTTCGACCATGCCTGCAAACCGCTTTTAGGTGACTTTATGAAGAAAATTGAGCCAAATGTAATTGGCAAAAACTTCAACGAAGGCAAAGATGGACATGTGGATAACTTTGAACTGGTAAAAGTAAATGCAGCTTTGCGCACACATTCAATCGAGGTAGTTGGTGCTCAACTACGTGCCGCTATGACAGCGATGAAGAAGATTGTGTGACGAAAGAAATTACAGAAAATAAAAAATGCCGGTTGAATCCGGCATTTTTTTTTTTGTTCAGAATCTATCAAACTGCATTTTGTTGTTTAATTAACTCCATTCCAATCTGAATAGCACTTTCATTCATTCCAAGTAAATGATGATGACGTTCTGGTAGCGACTTTTTAAGACCTCTCAGCACGTTTTCAACAGTCACGATTGGTCGTATTTTCAATAAACCACCTAGAATGATCATGTTCATGGTTTTAGCTGAATTATTTGCATAAGCATATTCTGTAGCATCAATCCTGTATACATTAATGTCGGTGCGTGTGGGGAACTTGTGAAAACCATTTCCATCGTAAATAAGTGTACCACCAGGCTTTATACGGCTTTCAAACCTCTCGAGCGAGGGTTGATTAAGCACAATAGCAGTATCGTAAGTATGCAACACGGGTGAACTAATGCGTGAATCACTCAAAATCACAGTCACATTGGCTGTTCCACCTCTTTGTTCCGGGCCATATGAAGGCATCCAACTTACTTCCTGACCTTGCATAAGGCCTGAATAAGCAAGAATTTTTCCCATTGAAAGTACGCCCTGTCCTCCAAATCCGGATATGATAATTTCTTCTGTCATAATTGATTTATCTTTTATGTCTCTAACGAAACGATATCAATGATTAAATATTTTTTAAATCGCCCATTGGATATTCGGGAAACATATTATCCACCATCCAGTTGTTCGAATCGGCAGGTGTCATTTTCCAACCTGAACTACAGGTCGATACCACTTCTACAATCGAAGTCCCTTTGTTTTCCATCGAGTTTTCTAATGCCTTCTGAATAGCACGTTTGCATTTTTTTACGGCAGCAACAGTATGTACAGCCTGGCGAGTTACATAGCAAGTTCCTTCGAGTTTGGCCAAAAGCTCCGAAATGTTCAGTGGATGACCTGCCAGTGAAACTTCACGGCCGTTTGGCGAAGTGGACGATTTCATTCCTTTGAGTGTAGTTGGTGCCATTTGACCACCTGTCATGCCATAAATACCATTGTTGATAAAAATAATGGCTATGTTCTCACCACGATTACAGGCATGAATTGTTTCGGCCGTTCCAATAGCCGCAAGGTCGCCATCGCCCTGATATGTAAATACGTATCGATCGGGCAAAAGTCGCTTAATGCCTGTGGCTACGGCTGGAGCACGCCCGTGAGCTGCTTGCTGCCAGTCGATGTCAAGATATTTGTAAGCAAAAACAGCACATCCAACAGGTGCGACTCCAATTGTTTTGTCCTGAATGCCCATTTCTTCAATAATTTCACCCACAATTTTATGTACAACGCCATGACTACAGCCCGGACAATAATGCATGGGTACATCGTTCATTACCTTGGTTTTTTCGTAAACCAAATTGGCGGGATTGATAATATCTGCTATATTCATTTTCTTAAAGCTATTATTCGGATTTACCGGTTAAATTTCTATTAATTTGGTTTTTAAAGCATTTAGAACTTCATCAGGAGATGGAACAATACCACCCATTCGACCATAGAATTCTACAGGAATTTTACCACAGGTCGATAGTTTTACATCTTCCACCATTTGCCCGGCATTCATTTCTACAGTCAACATCCCTTTTACTTTCGAAGCATAATGTTTCAAGATATCTTTTGGGAAAGGATATAAAGTAATGGGACGGATAAGTCCCGCTTTAATACCTTCCTCGCGGGCAAGCTCCATTGCTTTTTGACAAACACGAGCCGAAGTTCCAAAAGCTACAAATATATAATCAGCATCCTCACAGTTCAATTCTTCGTAAATAACTTCATTATTCTCAATTTCACGATATCGCGCTTGTAAACGAAGGTTTAATTCTTCCATCTCTTCGGCCTGAAGGGCAAGTGAAGTAATTACATTTGGTTTATTCTGAGGACGTTTACCTAAAGTAGCCCAGGGCGATTTCTCGCGGATTTCACCTTCTGTCCAACGTGGTTGATAAGGAGGTAAAACTACTTTTTCCATCATTTGACCAATAATTCCATCGGCTAGAATCATAGCAGGAGTACGGTATTTAAAAGCCAGATCAAAAGCCAATGAAACGTGATCGGCCATTTCCTGCACCGAAGCTGGTGCAAGGGTTATTATTCTATAATCGCCGTGACCACCGCCTTTTACCGTCTGAAAATAGTCGGCCTGACTAGCCTGAATAGTTCCTAAACCTGGTCCTCCACGCATTACATTTACAATCAAGCATGGTAATTCCGAACCTGCCATGTACGATATTCCCTCCTGCATTAAACTTACACCTGGACTCGACGAGGTAGTCATTGATTTTTTACCACAGCCGGCAGCGCCATAAACCATATTGATAGATGCTACTTCACTTTCGGCCTGCAACACCACCATTCCGGTTGTATTCCAGGGTTCCAGCTCCATAAGTGTTTCCATTATCTCCGATTGTGGAGTAATGGGATATCCGAAGTATCCATCGCAACCACAGCGTATTGCAGCATGTGCAATGGCTTCGTTACCTTTCATCAAAAGGACTTCTTCATTATTTTGATCTGTCATATTCTTCTGTTTTATTTTTGATTAAACATTTTTTGAAATGGATTACTGATCGTTACGAACCTTGTAAACCGTAATACATGCATCGGGACACACTGTGGCGCATGCCATACAGCCAATACAGTTATCGGGAGTACTCATATACGAAAAGTTTAAACCTTTTGAATTTGCATCCTTCGAAAGCGAAAGCACATCGTACGGACATGCCACCACACAAAGGTCGCAACCTTTACACCGCTCAGTATTTACAACTACTGCTCCTTTAAATTTTGCCATTTTAGTATAGTATTGAAATCATTATCAAAACCCTGTTTAACTACTTATTGTTGTGTAATAGTTTGAAAAACAGAGGCTTCGTTTATTTTAATTTGTTTGAGAATATCCAGCTTAAAAAATCCTCCTGTGCATATGCCTGCGTCCAACTATCGTGCCCTACACCAGGGAAAATAAATAATTCCACTTTTTGTGCTCCATTTGCTTTCATGGTTATAAATGCATTTTTCGAATGCTCCGGCGAAACTACATTGTCAGCATCACCATGATAAATACGGAGTGGCATTTTTGTAATTTTCTTCAAACGCTTTTCGTTTACTCCGCCACAAATGGGAACTGCTGCCGCAAATTTACGTGGGAAACGTGTGATAAGATCGAAAGTTCCCATGCCGCCCATTGATAATCCGGTGACATACAATCTTTTTCTGTCAATGGCTTCATTTTTTTCTAATTCGTTGATTAATTGAATAAGTAACTGCATAGGTTCAGTAGGTTTAGCTTTATCCGGATATGTAAATCCATCTGCACGATCTACAATGGGAGCCCAATATAATTCTGAAGGACATTGTGGAAAAATAACTATTGCCGGAAACTTATGACGATTTTCTTTGTCAGTAAACATCCACGAACCATGTAGAAGCTGCTTTTTGTTGTCGCTGCCACGTTCGCCTGCGCCGTGTAAAAATACCAATAAGGGATACGATTTGGTACGATCGTAATTTTCAGGAAATAAAATCCGATATGGGAGGACTTTGTTTTTAGCACTAAATTGTCGTTTTTGATATAAATCGTTTTGAGCTATAATGGGCTCAAAAAATACCACAAACGTAAATATAAAAAGAAGTATTTTCTTCATTACTGAGAATTCGTTAGATATAAGGGTTGCAATTCTTTCGGTTGTTTTGAGTCCCCTTTGAAAATCGGTGCAAATTAAACTCAAAACTGCACATTTTCAAAGAAAATGGGAAATAAAACTGCTTTTCGGGATGAAATGGAACTATTTGGGACGAATTAGTCTTCTTTAGTTAGTTTTTTTTTAATACAAACTGTATAAAAATGAATATTTTTCCATAACTCCTACAAAAATAATGATTTATTTTTGAAAAAAATAATTTTTCAAGACCAATTTTGAAAAGGTTTTTTTGTTAAGAATGAATTGTAAAAACGAAAATCACCAGTAACTTCCATTCCAAGCCATTCAGGAGCATTAAACTGCTCGTTTACATTCATAAGTTCAACTTCAATAAGTATTAAACCTTCATTATCACCCACAAATTCATCAATCTCGAATAACTTTCCATCATAAATAACTTCGTGTCTGTACTTGTCAATTTTTCTCGGATCACATAGCGATAAAAGGGCGATTCCATCTTCATAGTATATCTGTTTTTCCCATTCGTAACGACTCAGACCACCATCGCTGCTTTTCCCTTTAATCGTAATGAAGGCTTCGTTGTCGCGTATCCTAATCCGTACTGTTCGTAGTTTATCAGCACACATATATCCCTGTGTAATACGATATGTTTTGCTGATTTCATGTCGCCAGCTTTCGTTAGCCGCTAAAAATTTTCTTTCAATTTCTATCATCTTTTCTTTCAAATTTAACGATTACATATGGCTTTATATTCACAATAATTGCAGTTTTCAACATTCTGTGTCTGTTGGAATGGTATCGCAGGATTAAATATCTCATCTATACACTGTTTCAAATAGCGGCTAAAATCTTCTTCGTAAACCTCGAAATTATCAACATTCTTTTTTTCTGTTTTATTGTTTAAATGAATACTAAAGTTATTATTGAACAGATTTTTGATATAATAAATGCCTGGAATCATTTGCTTACCATCAGCATATTGCTTGTACAACAAACCATACAAAAATGTTTGCAGTACATATTTTGGTCGCTTATCCATTTCCGGATTAAAGGCATCTGACAAATATTTAAAGTCGAGATTTCCGCCTCCTGTTTTATAGTCAATAATATTTATTTTTCCGTCCTTTTCATCAATTCTGTCGATAAATCCTTTAATATTAACTAACCCTCCTGAATATGGAAAACGAATTTGACATTTCTTTTCCGATTCAATATATTTAAAAGGAGTTCGTAGTTTATCATAATTTAGTAGCCGGATCAGATATTTTTTTATAACATTGGAAATCAAGAGTAAGTTTCCTTCCAGACGAATATTGTCATCCGGTTTTCGTTTGAAAAAATCTTTGGCAAACGCTCTTCTAATTTCTTTTTCTATATTATACCTGTTCTTAATAATCTCATCTAATTCGCTTCTGTTGACAATTTGATTTTCGAATGGACGATAGATATTTTCGAGCACAGTGTGAAAGATAGTACCAAATGTATTGGTTTCAATCAATTCGCTTACTTCATCGGGCTCTTCAATGGTTTCTACACGTGTTAAATAAAATTGCAACGGACAATTGATATATGTATTTATGGAACTTGCCGAAAGGGCTTTGCAAACTTCGCCTTCGGAAGTAAAAAGCTGTAGTTTCTGCATTACTAATGGCGTTTTGTCAATGCTCAATGTTTCGTTGTCATGAAACGAAATGTTAATCCCTGGAACATTTCTTCGTACCTTTACACCATATTGATATTCAAGCTGATGTAGGTATCTGCTCATTTCGCCGGTTTGCATGCCGTCGGTACGCGAATCGTAAATTAAAAATATTTTTTTCGAGCGGTGAATGAGTCGGTAGAAATTATAAGTAGTGATGGCATCGAGCTGTTCGTAAGTGGGTAGCCCAAATCCCTTACGCAATGCAAACGGAATAAAACTATTGCTATGTGAACGTTTGGGAAAAACACCTTCGTTAAATGAACTGATAATCAGGTGTTCGAAATCTAATCCACGCGTTTCAAGCACACCCATCACCTGAAGTCCATCGAGTGGTTCGCCGATAAATGGTATTGAAACGCCTGCGCTAAGTTGCTTTATGAGCCTCATTAGCGTATCTATCGACATTGTAACCTGCAATTTCTGATGACTTAAAAGGTCGTTTAAGCGATTTATAGTAACGTAGTATTGATAAATAAAATCACATTCGAGCTTAAAATTATGTTTCGGTCCAGCAGTATGCTGCCATTTCAACAATAATTTTTTTAAAACATTGAGCAAATATTCAGGGAAATTTTCAACAGAGACATCTGATCTGAAAATTGCAGTCAGTAATTCATTTCCTTCGATAATACGGGCTTCAACATATATCAGGTTCTGTGTATTGATTTTTTTGCTTATAGCATTCACCTCTTCAGGACAAATAAGTTCAATATACTGATGATGTAATATGCTGATTACATTTTGATGATAAAAACCTGTCGTAGTATCCGAAACTCTTTTTCGTCGCTGGAGTTCAAAAATCTGATCGACTAATCCAGCCACAGGCGTCACACTAAGTGGAAACCCCATTGTGACATTGATTTTTTGAATATGCTCAGGCAGTGAATGTAAAAGGGGAATCAGCATATTTTCGTCAGGCAAAACCACTGCGGTTTTTATCCACGATTGTGGATTTTCTGTTTTGGGGTAAATTTTTTCGAGAATAGCGTATATTTGTTTTGCTTGTCCAATGGCCGAAGGTACAGCAATCAGTTCAATGTCTATGTTCGAGAATTTTTCTTCGCTTTGTCTGATTTTATATTTTGATGGAAAAATATGCGTGTTTTCTGCAAAATATCGCGATGCCGGATTATTCTTGTCTTGCAAAGGTTCCGATTCATAATCCCAGTAAAAATCGGAATTCCCATTTTTCTGAAGCCTTTCAAATAACATTTTTTCGCAGGGATTCAAAGCGTTAAAACCTATAAAAACAAATTTCTTATGCTCGAAAAATTTGATCGAATACGCATTTTTCAGTTTTTCTGCAATCGATCTGAAAATCATTCCTTCTGTTGCCAATCCTTCTTGCAATAATTCGGAATGAAACTGTTCATATACAGGATAAAGAATTCGCCAGGTAGTTAGAAAATTTTGTTGCGACTTATTTTCCTTTGATGGAATGACGTTGTTCCAGAATTGATTAATGGCTTTTAATTGTTGTTCGGTTAAGCTATCGAAAAGTTGATCGATTTCCTTTAGTTCTGTGACATTGCTGAAAAGTTGCTTAGCATCAATCATATATCTGTCCACATCGTCGAAATCGGAAAGTAACATTTCGCCCCAAAATACAAATTCATCAAATGTTTCGGGCGATTTGCTGTGTTGCTGATAAATATTGTAAAGTCTGAATAGCGCCGATAACCTGTCGATAAGTTGAAGGTTTGTAGCTGCATAAAAACAATCGTTTACGGTGAGAATTTCAGGAGAGAAGACAGGCCTTGATATCATTCCCGACAAATACTTTCGGAAAAAAAGTCCTGCTCTGCGGTTTGGAAAAACAAAAGTAAAACCTGAAATATCGTTCTGATAATGTTGGTAATATGTTTCGGCAATACGATATAAGAATGAATTCATTGGATTTGATTTTCAGACAATTAATGCTGTATCTGCAGTAATATAATGTGCTTGCACAGGAGTGGCATTCTTATTTACCGACAGCTTGCTAAAGTACGAAACTATCGTTAAAGTTCAAAATTTAATTTCAATCAAAATACCATCAGCTTACAACAGATTTTGCGAAAGTGAAGTGTATGAGCATTTTTTGATTATTTTTGCAACTAATTTTTTTCAGAACAAGTACAGATTATGATAGGAACACTGGTAAACGCCGGAGCTGTGATTGTGGGTGGCGCTGTGGGTATGATGTTTAACAAAAGCATGCCCGAACGTTTTAAAACTATTTATTTTCAGGCGGTTGGACTTTTTACAATGGCAATGGGAATTGGTATGGTTTACAATATGCAAAACATCCTGATAGTAGTAAGCAGCATTGCAATTGGAGCACTTTTAGGCGAATGGATGAATATTGAACGTGCTGTGGATCGGTTGAGCGAATATCTGCGAAAGAAATTGCGAATTGGTAACGAAAAATTTTCCGAAGGCCTGGTTTCCTCATTTCTGTTGTTTTGTATTGGCGCAATGACCATTGTGGGCGCTATCGATGAAGGAACCGGCCGTTCGTCGGAAGTGCTGTTTACCAAGTCGCTAATGGATGGATTCTCAGCGCTTCTGCTGGCCTCAGCATTTGGTTTAGGTGTGATATTTTCGTCGGTACCATTACTGATTTTTCAGGGTGGAATTACATTGCTGGCTATGAGCGCTTCTCAGTTTTTTTCGCCCGAAATTATCGCCGGACTAACTTCTACCGGAGGAATTCTTTTAATCGGATTGGGAATTAATATTCTGGAAATCAAAAAACTGCGAATTATGAATATGCTTCCTGCGCTGCTGGTAGTGGTTATTTTGCTTTCGATATTCTGATTTTTAATCATTTAGATATAAAAAAATGGGTTTGCTGAAATTTTCGGCAAACCCATTCTCCTTTTATTAAACGATTAAAGCTCTTTAATCCACTCTGCAATTATTTCAGGTACCTGAGGCGACATGGTTTGGTCTATTTGTCCATATTCCATTGGCGAGCCGGTACTGCATTCCTGAAATAAATGATTAAGTCCTTCAAGTTCTTTCAAAACATACTTTTTGTTCCCGGCTTTTTTCAATGCAGTTTCAATGGCTGCAAGATTTTCTTTGGCTGGAACCTGCAAATCTTTTGAACCAATAAGTGCCATGACAGGTATTTTGAGCTTCGAAAGGGCAGGAGCGGGGTCGTAGTTAAGAAAGTACTGCATCCAGGGCGAAGTGAGTTGTGTAATTTGCACAGGCAGCGCTTCCGACATTTTAGCACTGTCGGCATTTCCTCTGAGCTGTTTACGCATATAATTCTCGATTTTTTGTGCCAAAAATGTTTGGTCTGTTTCAGTTTTCATCAAATCGAATATATATTTGTTTGTGTCCTGGTTCTTTTTAATTTCAGTCTCAGGCATACCGCTTACTCGCCCTATAAGTTCCTGTTGCATAAGTACAATTTCTCGTCCTGAAAGCCCCGGACCAGCAAGCATTACAATAAATGCTACATCCTTGTTTCTCAATGCTGTGATAGGAGCAATTAAGCCGCCTTCGCTGTGTCCCACAAGTCCTAACCTCGATGTTTTTACTTCATTCCTGGTTTTGAGATAACTGATTGCTGCTTCTGCATCGTACGAAAAATCCACAGTGGTAGCAGATACAAAATTTCCTTCAGATTTTCCTACACCACGATCGTCGAAACGAAGTACGGCTATTCCTGCACGAGTTAGCTGATCGGCAAGTACCCAAAATGGTTTATGACCCATTAAAGTTTCATCTCTGTCCTGTGGCCCGCTTCCTGAAATCAAAACTACAGTCGGATACTTACCCTTTTTTGAGGGAAATGTAAATGTTCCTGCCAGTTTTATGCCATCTTTTGTGTTTTCGAAAATCACTTCTTCCGATTGGTATGGATATGGTGGCACAGGTTCCTGCGGTTTGCGCACTGTTTCAGTTTTTTCAGCCTTTTTATTCAAAATTAGTGGCGCCTTAAATCCGGCCTGCGAAAATTCTCCGGTAATGTTTCCCGCATTATCAGGTGAACCTTTATACTCAATTCCTCCCTGATTCAGCTTGATGGTTAATACATTGTTCTCAAAACTGACCGAGCTTAACGGAATTCCATTTGCTCCCTGATCAGGGCTGTCCATAGTGCCTGAATAGCCATTTTCAGAATGAGAAATATTGAAAACCAGGCGTAGTTTCATTCCCTGAACACTGAGCGTACCATGCCAACTCCCTGAAATATCCTGAGCAAATGTTGATAACATTGCCAGTAAAAATGCCATAAGAAATGCAATCTTTTTCATATTTGTATACTATTAATGTGTGGCTAAATAAATTTATCTATTTGATATATAATGATTTTAGTAATAATTTCGGCAACTATCAATCCAAATATAAAACTTATGTTGAGTTTTTGTCCGCTTGCTCCGGTCGAAATTTTATAGGCGTTGTACATCAATGTAACCGACCATATAATAATCGGAAATGTAAATATCAAAATGATAATAAATGAAATTGAGTCAAATATTACAAAAGGGTCTTGCATAATTCCGCTCAAATCGGGAACTTTCACAAAAAACGAAGCCAAAGCAATAAGTAAAAACGGAGCACGCGACAAAGTCATTGTACCGAGAATGTCGATAAATCTGAAGTTTTTACTAACGGTGATTCCGGCAAGCCACATAATTACACTTATCGAAATAATATTGACAGGAATCATAAGCCACGATTTCAGGCTGTCGAAAGTCTCTGCAAAGTGCATATCAATAACGCCATCGAAATATATTCCGGCAAAATTGCCAGTAAATGTAGTCAGGACCACGATCACTAATCCAATTCCAAAAGCCTCCCAGCCGGCAATTCGCTTAAATGGATTGAATATTAAGCTTCCAAATTCATTTGTTTTCATAATCAGCAATTTTTGAAATGATTTCGTTCAACATATTTCTCACTGTCGGATAGCTGAGTTTCAAATCTGAGGCCATTGCTTTCAGACTTCCGCTGTACTTCACAAATTTCAAAATGAAATTTTTATCTGCGTCGGAGAGCAATGCCAGCACAGGCAATTCGTACAAACCTGTTACTTCGGTCTCGCATTGTTCACACTTCATGCATTTTACTTTGAGTTGCGACCGGCAACTCGGACAATGTGTAGGTAGCATATTATTCGGTTTTATTGTTTCTGCAAAAATAGAAGAAGTTTTTCATAAAACAAATAAATAGTACAATAATATTTATTTTTATTTGAATAATATTTATTTTATGTTTGAATAATGCAATAAAAAAAAGCCATCGGATATCCGATGACTTTTACAAAGTCAGATCTATTTATCAGACTTTATTGCATGGCGTAAAGTGCAAAACTTGCCAGCCAATGACTTCCGCCATAATTATCGTGCGAAATATGTGGCAAAGCACTTTCAATAAAATGATTAGCTGCCTGCTGAAGCAATTGAGCTTTCCTTTTATTTTTCAAATGACTGGCAATACCTTTCATGCACCAGGCTCTGCTAAAAGCAAGCCCATCTAAATGAACAATCTGATAGTCAGTTCTGTCACTCACTTCGGCAAGCGTCATGATTCGATCGAGGCTTCGCTTTTCAAGGTATCTGTCAAACCATTTCGAGAAATCATCTTTAGTCATAATTCGTCGCATCAAATCCGCAACAAGCAGCGAAGGACTGAAAAAATCGCTTCCATCAGGTTCAAAATATGCCGGGACATTTTGGTTGTCAGCATAAAAGTCCATTGATTTTTGAATAATCAGATTTTCGAACTCTTTATCGTCTACAGCTCTTGCATAATCAATAGCAAAAGCCAGTCCGAAAGCCGTATTTGGATGAACGCCGGTACGGTTAGGGTAAGTTTGTTTGGGCAGAAAGTCTTTCCATAGTTTTACAATCGTTTTGGTCAACGGTTGTAGCGTTTTATGCCATTCGCGGGCCTGCGGGTCGTTCCAGAGCAGCAATTCCTCGTCAAGTTTTAGTAACCATGCCCAACCGTAAGTACGTTCAAACGTTTTTCCACCTGTGTATTGGCTGAAATATGCAGCTTCTTCAATCATTTTTTCAGTTCTGAACGAATGATTAAGCATGTTGACGATACTGTCACGATTTTCAATATCAGGAAATTGTTTCAGAATTTTTACCAGCAACCAGTGTCCGTGAACGCTGCTGTGCCAGTCGAGGCAACCAAAAAAAACGGGATGAATTTCGGACGGTAACAGCCGGTGATCGTCGGCGCTGTCGGACATGTGCGAAGTTTTGTTCGGCCATTCCTGCGAAATACAGGAAAGTGGCATTCGGGATAAACTCAGTGCCCGCTCACGGGTTAATTCAATGGCGCTTATTTGAAGAAATATCAGAAAAAACAATGCTGTTGAAAAGATTTTTAGTTTCCTCATTCCTTATTGAATTCAAATTTCTGTATTTTTATTAATTCGTTTTAAATTAGCTGATTATTGTTGCGACTACCTTTCTAGATTTCCCATGAAGACGAAATTCGCAAAGATATATGCCCTGCCAAATACCCATATTTAGTTTTCCTTTTGTAACAGGAATTGAAAGGCTTACTCCCACAATAGAAGACTTTGCATGCGCCGGCATATCATCGTCGCCTTCGAGTGTATGCACGTAAAATGGTTCGTTTTCGGGAATCAGTTTGTCAAATATTCTGCTTAAATCAGCTTGTACATCAGGATCTGCATTTTCGTTTATAGTAAGTCCGGCAGAAGTATGTTTCATAAACAAATTCAGAATTCCTGCCTCGGGTAATCGTGGAAGATTGCTGATAATTTCGTCGGTAATCAAATGCATACCACGCGATCGCGCACGGAGTGTAAATTCGGTTTGAAAAGTCATAATTGTTAAGTATTTTTTGTTGGTTGAATAATATTTGTTTTATTTCTCAAAATCCAGAATAATTGTCGTAAAAGCAGATAGAATGTGTAGCTGATAACGATTAATACGAGTCCCGAAACACAATACCACTTTAACATGCTTGCTACAGATCCTCTTGAAACCATTTTATCGGTAATTTCGGGAAAATTCAAAAGCAACAACAAGGTATTAATGTTCTCGAAAATATCAAATAGAATTGCAGGAATTGCCGAAAAGCGAAGAAATGCTGTAAGCACTCCAAGTTTTCCAATATTTCTCTGCAAAAAAATAATGACATGCCACGAAAGCATAAAATAGGCATAAATGTATATTGTATCAGCAACTAAAAAGTACAGATAGTGCAAACGTCCTTCTGTGCCGATAGTGCCAAATAATTTCATTACATAATTTAGGTCGTAAGATGAACGTAAATCCAACATTGTAAAACCTTCCGATGGATTATTGATTTCAGTCATCGGGAATAATATTATGTTGAATAATAATACGATGACTGAAAAAACTGCAACAGCAATCAATCGTCTTGTATCGTTCATAAATTCAAAGTTAACAAATACACATGCAAATATAAAGTTTTAATTCTGATATTTATTTTGCCTGATTCATAATTAGTACAGAATGGAGTATAATTGTCCAAAATTGCAATTATTGTAATCCATCATCATTTCATTTTATACAATTTTATGGCTGAATATACAAATGCTTAACTTTATTTCCGATAATTTCTGCTGATTAATCAGTTTTTAGTGTTAATTTTGTAAACTTATTATTAGAATCGAAAATATGGACAAATTGAGATTTCAGAGCATGGGAAGCGGTAGTAGTGGAAATTGTTATTTTATTGGCAACGCTTCGTATGGAATTCTGATTGATGCAGGGATAGGAGTGAGGTCTATAAGGAAAAATCTCAGAAATATCGGGTTGGATTTTCACAATATAATGGCTGTATTTGTAACTCACGATCATGCTGACCATATCAGGGCAATAGGTTCGCTTGGCGAACGTTATAAAATACCGGTTTATGCTACCCGACTGACGCACGAGGGAGTGCAGCGAAGTTATTGTGTGACTGAAAAACTGCATACAAGCCGGAAATTTATCGAAAAGTTTGAAAATGTGCAGATTCGCGATTTTAATGTGACAGCTTTTCCGGTTTCGCACGATGCCACTGATAATGTGGGTTACAAAGTATGTTATAACGAAAAAATATTTACCTTTGCTACTGATTTGGGTCATGTGTGCGAAAATGCAGCTGAAAATCTGAAAGTTGCCGACTATATGGTGATCGAAGCTAATTATGATAACGAAATGCTTCAAAATGGCCCGTATCCTATTCATTTAAAGGAGCGTATCCGAAATGGCAATGGACATTTGTGCAATACTCAAACCGCAAGTTTTCTCTCTGAGAATTACAATGAAAAAATGAAATATGTTTTTTTGTGTCACCTGAGCCGCGAAAACAATAGTCCGGAAAAAGCTTTTCAAACAGTTGCCGATAGCTTGACTCAAAAAAATGTAAAAGTGGGAGAAGATATTCAACTTGTGGTACTCGACCGGTATTCGCCTTCGGAGCTTTATGTGTTTGAATAATGCTGTTTAATCATTTAGAATATAGTTGCTTAAAATAATAATTTGTCCGTTTAAAAACCTATTGAAATGCCAGCGAAATTAGTAATTATTCCAACTTACAACGAAAAGGAAAATATTGAGAACATTATCAGAGCTGTTTTTAATCAGCCTCTGTCGTTTCATATCCTTATTATTGAGGATGGTTCGCCGGATGGAACTGCTGCAATCGTCAAAAAGCTTCAGCAGGAATTTCCCGATCGCCTTTTTATGGTCGAGCGACAGGGAAAGCTCGGGCTGGGAACTGCCTACATCACTGGTTTTAAATGGGGTTTAGCCAATGGCTACGAGTATATTTTCGAAATGGATGCCGATTTCTCGCACAACCCCAACGACTTAGCCCGACTTTATGATGCATGTGCCAATATGGGAGCCGATGTGGCTATTGGTTCGCGCTATATAACAGGTGTAAATGTGGTGAACTGGCCAATCGGACGTGTGCTCATGTCGTACTTTGCCTCAAAATATGTGCGTTTTGTGCTGGGAATGAAAATTGCCGATACAACTGCGGGTTTTAAATGCTACCGACGCGAAGTGCTCGAAACAATTGAACTCGATAAAATACGCTTTAAAGGATATGCTTTTCAGGTGGAAATGAAATTCACCGCCTATAAATGTGGTTTTAAACTTACCGAAGTGCCTATTATCTTTATAAATCGTGAACTTGGAACTTCCAAAATGAGTGGTGGTATTTTTGGTGAAGCATTTTTTGGTGTCATTCAACTCAAATTAAACAGTTGGTTTCGTAAATTTCCGGTTAAACAGAAAACCAGATAGTGCCAGAATCTGTTTTAATGCATAAAACTCACACAAAATGTCGAAACAATTTATAAAAAACGCAACAATAATTAATGATGGACGGACTTACACCGGCTCTGTTCTTGTTGAAAATGAACTGATTGTAAGTGTAACTGAAGGTGACTATCAAAATGAAATTCCCGATAATACACAGGTAATTGATGCAAGTGGAAAAATACTTATTCCGGGTGTTATTGATGATCAGGTACATTTTCGCGATCCGGGTCTTACGCATAAAGGGGATATATATTCCGAGTCGAGAGCGGCTGTGGCTGGTGGCATAACTTCTTTTATGGATATGCCCAATACTATGCCGCTTACAACAACCGTAGAAGCGCTCGAAAACAAATATTTGATGGGTGGCGACAAGGCGTTCGCAAACTTTTCGTTCTATATGGGAGCCACCAATAATAATCTCGACGAACTTCGAAAAGTTGATCCGCGAACTGTGTGTGGAGTGAAAGTATTTATGGGCTCTTCGACAGGTAATATGCTGGTTGATAACAAAGAAACGTTGAGCGGGATTTTTGCTGAAGTACCAATGCTGATTGCTACACACTGTGAGGATGAAGCTACAATTCAGCAAAATAAAGCGCATTATACAGCCCTTTATGGCATTGATTTACCCATAAAATATCACCCGCTTATCCGCAATGCTGAAGCTTGTTATCGTTCGTCGTCGTTTGCAGTTGAGCTAGCCTCAAAATACAATGCCCGGTTGCATGTGCTGCATATTTCTACCGAAAAAGAGATGGAGCTGTTTAGAAATGATATCCCTTTGATTCAAAAGAATATTACTGCAGAAATCTGCGTGCATCACCTATGGTTTTCGGATGCCGACTACGAAAAATATGGAAATCGCATCAAATGGAATCCTGCTGTAAAGGCAGAATCAGATCGTTTGGCTTTGATTGAAGCTTTAAAAACTGATAAAATTGATGTGGTGGCGACTGATCATGCACCGCATCTGCTCCGCGAAAAAGAAGGTTCGTGTCTGAAAGCTGCTTCGGGAGGACCACTCGTACAACATTCACTTGTGGCAATGCTTCAAATGGTTCGCAATGGTGTTTTCAGCTACGAAAAAGTGATTCAGAAAATGTGTCATGCACCGGCTGATTTATTCCGTATCGATCGCCGGGGTTATATTCGTCCAGGATATTTTGCCGATCTGGTTCTTGTAGATCCGGAATCAGAATGGACAGTAAATCAGGATAATATACTTTATAAATGTGCATGGTCGCCTTTCGAATCCAGTACATTTAATCACAAAGTAACCAATACATGGGTAAATGGTCAGCATGTGTACAATAACGGAATTGTCGATGAGAATATCAGAGGAAAAAGACTTTTATTCAATTTGTAATCAGGTCACAAACATACTAATGTAAAATTCTCTTTCTCCTTTTTTTGGGAAAGGGATCAATTATAAAAAATGAAAATAAACAAACGTGCTGCCGGATTTGCTATTATTGCACTAATAATTCTGGCTTATGCATTAATTTTCCATCGCCCTCAGGCCGAAGCCGAACTTCCTTATACGCATAACGAAGGAAAAGCACAGGGAACATATTACTCGGCTGTATATCAACATCCTGAAGGAAAAGACATCCGGGTTGAAATCGAAAAATTCTTCAATGAGTTTGATGCTTCACTCTCTACATATAATCCTAACTCAATTATTTCGGGCATCAATAAAAATGTGGATAGCGTGATAACTGATGCATATTTTGAAGCAATGTATTATGCTGCCCGTCAAATTTCCGAAAAAACAAATGGTGCATTCGACATTACTGTTGCGCCTTTGGTAAATGCATGGGGATTTGGTTTTGGCAATAAGAGTCGTTCAGAAGAGCCGGATATTCAACCTATTATGCCTTTAATCGGATATAATAAGATATCGCTCGAAAATCATCGCATTGTGAAACAAAATCCTGATATTATGCTCGATGCAAGTGCTATTGCGCAGGGATTATCGGCCGATTTGATTGCTGATCTGTTCGAAAAACATGGTTGCAAAAATTATATGATTGATATCGGCGGCGAAATTGTTTGTAAAGGAAAAAATCCGAAAGGTAAAAACTGGCAAATAGGAATTGATAAGCCTGTGGATGATCCTGTAAATGAATCTGCTGAAATTCAGACGATTATTAGTGTAACCAATGTAGGTTTGACCACTTCGGGAAATTACAGACAGTTTTATTATCGCGATGGCAAAAAATTTGCTCACACCATCGATCCCAGAACAGGAAAGCCTGTGGATCATAATATGTTGAGTGCTACAGTAGTAGCGCCTGATTGTATGACTGCCGATGCTTATGCTACAGCTTTTATGGTTTTAGGAGTTAATAGTGCAATGAAAATATGTAACGAAATTGATGGACTTGACTGTTATTTGATTTATTCCGACGAAAAGGGTGAATTTAAAACAACCCAGACCAAAGGTTTCGAAAAGTATCTTCAAAAATAAGTTGCTCTTTTTTTCTTTAAGTGAATGTAATTCTGATTTTGCAGGTTAAATAGTTCAGCGTTTAACTTAAATGTCGGAATTTCAACATAGAAATTCAAAAAAATATCGTTTTTATTTTTTTATTATCAATATATTAACTACTTTTGCAGTCCAATTTTCAATATGAAAAAGATTTCATTTTTACTTATACTTTCAGTCGTGTTTTTAAGTGCTTGTGGCGAATATCAGAAACTGCTCAAAAGTACCGATCCCGAACTGAAATATACAAAGGCAATTGAATATTTCGAAAAAGGCGATTTTATGCGTGCAAGTACTTTGTTCGACGAAATTGCCATTTACTATAAAGGTACCGAACGTTCAGAAGAAGTTCTGAATTATATTGCTAAATCGTACATGGGGCAGAAGGACTATTTCTCGGCCAGCGAGTATTACAAAACTTACGTGAAGACATATCCGAAAGGTAAATATATTACTGAAGCCAAATATATGATTGGGTACTGTTATTTTCTTGATTCACCGGATGCCCGACTTGATCAGACTTCAACATTCGATGCTATCAAAGCATTACAGGAGTTTGTCGATGTATTTCCTGAAAGCGAAAGAGCTCTTGATGCATATAAATTGCTCGATGAACTGAATAATAAGCTTGCTTATAAGTATCTACTTAATTCGAGACTTTATTACAATCTTGGTAATTATCTTTGGAATAACTACGAATCGGCTTCCATTACAGCTCAGAATGCACTAAAGAGATTTCCCGGAAATGCCTACCGCGAGGAGTTTTCGATGATTATCCTTGAATCGAAATACCAACAGGCCCTACAAAGTGTCGAAGAAAAGAAAATCGAACGTTACAGAAATACAATCGATGAGTATTATAATTTTATAAATGAATTTCCTGAAGGCAAAATGAAAAAGCAAGCCGACAGAATTTTTAACGAATGTAAAAAAATAGTAAAAGACTAAATATTCAAAAGTATGGATTACAAAAAAGTGAATGCACCTTCGAATACCATTTCGCGCGACATGAGCTCGCTTAGCGAAAATGTTGGTAATGTGTACGAAACGGTGAAAATTATTGCCAAAAGAGCCAATCAGATTAGTGCCGAAATTAAATCGGAACTTGATAAAAAATTGGTTGAGTTTTCGTCAATGAACGAAAACATTGAAGAAGTATTTGAGAACCGTGAACAAATCGAAATTTCACGCTACTACGAAAAACTACCAAAACCAGTTCTTATTGCTACTCAGGAATTTATCGAAGATAAAATTTATTATCGCAATCCTCTGAAAGATAGCAAACTGAAATAATTTCAGAATTTTTACATATTAATTGATTTTCGACATAAGTGTCATGAAGTCAATATCTTAAATAAAAGAACCTGAAGTCCTTCGAGTCATCATGGTTCTTTTGTTTATTTTAAATGTCAGGAGTTCGATTCTATTTTGTATTTTTGTGTATTGATAAAGGACTTAAGTAATTTTCGAAATACATATATATCATGTTACAAGGTAAAAAAATAATTCTCGGAGTTACCGGAAGTATAGCTGCCTACAAAGCGGCTTCACTTATTCGACTACTAGTGAAAGAGGGCATGGAGGTGAAGGTGGTAATGACTCCTTTGGCAAAAGAGTTTATAACTCCGCTTACATTAGCCACACTTTCGAAAAATCCGATTCTTGTGGATTTCTTCAATCCTGAAAATGGAGACTGGAACAGTCATGTGGATCTCGGAATGTGGGCCGATGCTTATATTATTGCTCCTGCTACAGCAAATACCATTGGGAAAATGGTAAACGGGGTGGCTGATAATTTGCTTTTAACTACGTATTTATCATCAAAATGCCCTGTTTTTGTAGCACCTGCTATGGATCTTGATATGTTCGCACATCCTTCAACACGTCGCAATATCGAAATACTTAAATCGTACGGAAATCAAATTATCGAACCTGCGGTGGGTCAACTTGCCAGTGGGCTGGAAGGTAAAGGACGAATGGAAGAACCGGAGAATATTATTCAATTTCTCGACGATTATTTTACACCAAAACAAATGGCTGGAAAAAAAGTGCTGATAACAGCTGGTCCAACATACGAAAAGATTGATCCTGTACGTTTTATAGGTAATTATTCGTCTGGAAAAATGGGTTTCGCCCTCGCGGAGGCTTGTGCAAAACAGGGTGCAGAGGTAACGCTTATTACAGGGCCGGTAAATATGCGAGCCAAACATGCTGCTATTAACCGCATTAACGTTGAGTCAGCTGAAGAAATGTACAAAGCCGTACTTTCGAAATTTGATAAAATGGATGGCGCAATTCTTTGCGCTGCAGTTGCCGATTTTACGCCAGTTTCTCAGTCGGATTATAAATTGAAACGTGAACATGATAATTTGGTTGTGGAGTTAAAACCAACTCTCGATATTGCTGCTGAAGTTGGTAAAATAAAATTACACGAACAGTTTTTAGTGGGTTTTGCACTCGAAACTAATAACGAAGAGGCAAACGCAATAGCTAAAATGGATCGTAAAAATTTCGACTTTATAGTGCTTAATTCTTT
Source organism: Paludibacteraceae bacterium (assembly GCA_016937795.1). Lineage (GTDB taxonomy): Bacteria > Bacteroidota > Bacteroidia > Bacteroidales > Paludibacteraceae > Paludibacter. Next base: position 39,609 of record JAFGVV010000016.1, on the reverse strand, counting down.
GCAGGATCCGAATTCGGGTTTTGGATTCGATACCAACAAAATTTCAATCATTCATCGTTCTGGTCTGAAACGTGAGTACGAACTGAAAAGTAAACTCGAAGTGGCCGACGATATATTAAATGAAATTAACACGCTTATTTTTTGATTTTTGTACATTACTGTTAAATTTAACGACTTATATTAATCAATACCAGAATAATGTTAGTGAACAAAATATTTTTACTTTTCATGTTCAATATATTGGGCTTTTGTGTTTTTGCTCAGGAACTAAATTGTAATATTCAAATTAATTCCGATCAGGTACAGGGAACAAATAAATCCGTATTTAATACTTTGCAGAAGTCGATGACGGAATTTGTGAATAATCGTCGCTGGACTGAGATGACTTATGCTACCGATGAACGAATTGAATGTAGTATGAATATTATTGTAAAAAAAGTGGAAGATGATATGTTTGTGACTGAAATTCAGATTCAATCACGTCGCCCGGTTTTTAACTCCTCGTACAATTCTACGCTTTTCAATTATAAGGATAATGAATATGTGTTTCAATATAAAGAGTTTGATCAACTTGAAATGACCGAAAATACTATTAATTCAAATCTTACTGCTGTTTTGGCTTATTATGCATATTTAATCATTGGCTACGATATGGACTCGTTCAGCAGAATGGGAGGAACTCCTTTTTTTCAGATTGCCGAATCGATTGTGAATGCTGCTCAGGCTGCTGATCTGCCTGGCTGGAAAGCCTTCGAAAGTCCACGAAACAGATACGCACTTATCAATAATATTCTTGACGAAGCCTTTAAAAAGTATCGTAACTTTTTTTACGAATATCATCGTCTTGGTCTCGACGAAATGACAGCCAATGCTACAAATGCTCGTGCACGTATTATGACCGGGCTTCCACTTTTGCGCGAGGCTAACAGGGCACGTCCTTCTGCAGTGCTAATTTCATCATTCCTCGATGCTAAAAACGATGAGTTAATCAATATCTTTTCAAAAGCTACTGAAAAAGAAAAAACAGAAGCTGTGCAAATACTTACCGATGTAAACCCTACAGGTGCAAACCGATACGAACGTATTCTGAATTAATCACACCGGCAATAATTATTATCGACCTCAAAATATGTTGAAATCCCTGTATATCTCAAATTACGCGCTGATTTCCGAACTTCACATTGATTTTAATAAAGGTTTCTCGGTACTTACCGGAGAAACCGGTGCCGGTAAATCTATTATTCTCGGTGCTTTATCGCTTATACTTGGACAACGGGCCGAGACAAAAGCCATTAATAACGAAGCTGAAAAATGTATTATCGAAGCTGAGTTTAATTTAGCTGATTATCCATCTCTTTCTTCTTTTTTTAAAAGTAACGATCTTGATTTTAATTACTTAAATAGCTGTATAATACGACGTGAAATTACAAATAATGGAAAATCGAGAGCTTTTATCAACGATACTCCAGTTTCGCTTCTCGTACTTCGCGAACTCACAACACGACTCATTGATATTCATTCGCAACACGACAATCTTTTACTCGGTACCGATGGCTATCAACTTGGCGTTGTCGATACTTTTGCCCGAAATACCGATGTGTTGCAACAATACTCAGATGTATACACAAAATGGCAAAATGAAATTGCCGAACTGAAAAAACTTGAAAATCTTGCTACCAAACAAGCCGGCGAACTCGAATTTATTCGTTTCCAGTTCAATCAACTTCAGGAGGCTACACTCTTACCCGGCGAGCAGGAGGAGCTTGAAATAGAGCAGGATACATTAGGTCATGCAGAAGAAATTAAATCGGGTCTCATGTTGGCTTCGCAACTCCTCGATAGCGATAATTCTGCTTTAATGCTTATCAAAGAAATAAATATCGCATTATCAAAAATAAAGAACTTTGTGCCCCAAATCAGCGAATGGACTGATAGAATTGAATCGAATTATATTGACTTAAAAGATATTCTTAGTGAGATTTATTCTTTATCTGACAAAGTTGAATATAATCCGCAAAGGTTAGAATGGGTTCAAAATCGTCTGAGCAACCTTTATACGCTTCAAAAGAAATTTAAAACTGATAATGTCGAAGAGCTTATTGAGAAACGCGATGAGTTTGATTTAATTTTGCGAAGAATCGATTCTTTTGATGAAGAAATAGAAAATGTAAAATTGAAAATAGCTGCGACGAAAGTTAAAATGCAAAATACTGCAGAAAAACTATCCGAATCGCGCCAGAAAGCTGCAAAACCCATTTCAACTTTTTTAATAGAACAACTTAAACAACTAGGAATGCCCAATATCCGTTTTAATGTTGTAATATCGCAGCAAAGCGTTTTTACACCAAATGGAATCGATGATGTGCAGTTTATGTTTTCTGCAAATAAAAATCGCGATTTGCAGCCTGTTCAGCTTGTGGCTTCGGGGGGTGAGGTGTCGCGTGTAATGTTGGCTTTGAAGCATCTGATTGCTCATAAATCAGAGTTGCCAACCATAATTTTTGACGAAATTGATACTGGTGTGTCAGGTGAAATAGCACATCGTATGGGCGAGATTATGCAAAATATGGGTGACCTAATGCAGGTTATCACAATAACACATTTGCCTCAGATTGCAGCCAAAAGCTCGCAACATTATCTTGTTTATAAGGACGATAGAGGTTTGCAGACGCAAACTTTCATTCGAAAACTGAATGATGATGAGCGAATAATACAATTGGCACAAATGCTCAGTGGTAAAAATCTTACTGAAGCATCGGTACTTAACGCAAAAGAATTACTCGGGTTGAAATAGCATATTTGTTTGATAGGTATTCGTCTAGCGTGTGGTGAACATATTGATAAGTTAAAATTTTAAAATTAGAATCTCGTGATCGAAATTATTCCTGCTATCGATTTAATTGATGGTAAATGCGTCAGACTTTCTCAGGGTGATTATAGTCAGAAAACAGTTTACAACGAAAATCCACTTGAAGTAGCACGTATGTTTGCCGATGCTGGTATCAAACGCCTGCATTTGGTCGATTTGGATGGTGCTAAAGCGCATCATATAGTAAATCACCGTGTGCTCGAACAAATCGCCTCCAAGACATCTCTTGTAGTCGATTTTGGGGGAGGGCTTAAAAGTGACAATGATTTGCGAATTGCATTCGAGTCGGGAGCAGCAATGGTGACGGGTGGGAGTATAGCTGTTAAGAAGCCTGATATTTTCAATTCCTGGATTGAAAAATATGGTCCGGAAAAAATAATTCTTGGTGCCGATGTAAGAAACGAAATGATTGCGGTGTCTGGATGGACCGAGATGACCGGACTGGAATTAATACCTTTTGTATCAAGCTTTATGCAAAAAGGTATTTCAAAAGTTATATGTACCGACATTAGTAAAGATGGAATGTTGCAGGGGCCGGCCATCGATTTGTACGTGAAAATGTTGAAAACTCAACCCGAAATGTATCTTATTGCAAGTGGAGGAGTGAGTTCTATTATGGATATTAAAATGCTTAATGATGCCGCAATACCGGCTGTGATTACCGGAAAAGCAATATACGAAGGCAAAATAAAGCTATCTGATTTAAAACCTTTTCTGTGATGGATTTAAATTTTAATTATTAGTGTTTTAATTAAAAATACGCAATATGCGAATAATAGTGTTATAAGTTTATTGTATATCCTTCGCAATCACAAAATTTTCTTCTAACTTTTATTAAGCCTGCATATTCAGAAAAAACATTATTTTTGTATTACTAAAAAAACACCTCAGTCAAATTCTGATTTTTCTCGTTTTATTTATCGAGAAAACTTAAAGTAAAAACTTTTCAAAGAAATTTTAAACAATATGTTAAAAGAAATTTTATCAGTAACCGGGAAGCCGGGACTTTACAAATTAGTATCACAGGGTAAAAATATGTTGATAGTGGAATCGTTGATCGACGGAAAACGTATGCCGGCTTACTCGCGGGACAAAGTAGTTTCCCTTGGCGATATTGCGATGTTTACCGAAACCGAAGAAGTTCCACTTGCAGAAGTGCTCGAAAAACTGAAAACCAAAGAAAACAGTCAGAACGCATCTATCGATCCAAAAGCCGACAACGAACAGTTGAAGAAATTTATGTCCGAAGTGCTTCCCGATTATGATCGTGATAGAGTGTATCCAAGCGATATTCGTAAATTGATTAATTGGTACAATCTTCTTATTAACAACAATATCACTGAATTCATAGCTGTTGAAGAAGAAACAGTATCGGCCGAGGACAAATAAAAAAAATGCAAGTCAACGAAGTTACTAAATGGATTGAAGATTTTGCTCCCTTGCAACTACAGGAGAGCTACGACAATGCAGGACTCCTGGTGGGTGAACCATACACTCTTGTCACTGGGGTACTCATAACCATTGATGTAACTGAAGAAGTAGTTAATGAGGCTATTGAAAATAAATGCAACCTGATTATTGCGCATCATCCACTCATCTTTAAAGGTCTAAAACGCATAACCGGAAGTAACGAAGTTGAACGCTGCATTTTAAAATGTATTCGTCATCATATTGCTGTGTACGCAGCACATACCAATATTGATAATGTAGCAAACGGTGTAAGTGGCCGAATGGCCGATTTGTTGGGTTTACAAAACAAAAAAGTATTGCAACCCAAATCGGATATTTTAATGAAATTTGTCACCTTTGTGCCTAAACTCCATTCTTACGCTGTTCGTCAGGCTATTTTCGAGGCAGGTGCCGGATATATTGGTAATTACGACAACTGTAGTTTTAATATTGAAGGAAATGGTACATTTAGGGCAGGAGTAGTGGCAAACCCTTTTGTTGGTACTTCAGGTAAACTACATACTGAAGCTGAAACAAGAATTGAAGTTATTCTTCCGAAATATTTAAAAAATAAAGTATTGGCCGCTCTTTTTAAAGCACATCCTTACGAAGAACCTGCATACGATTTTATTCCGTTACAAAACCAATGGAATGAGGCAGGAGCGGGGATAGTAGGTGAACTCGAAGATGAGATGGATGCACAAACATTTTTATTAAAGCTTAAAAATATTTTCGGACTTCATACATTGCGACATACAACTATCGATCATAAAAAAATTAAAAAGGTTGCATTATGTGGAGGCTCCGGAAGTTCACTTCTTTCCGATGCCATTACTGTGGGTGCCGATGTCTATATTTCCGGCGATTTTAAGTATCATGAATTCTTTGATGCCGTAAATAGCATTTTAATTGCCGATATTGGACATTTTGAAAGCGAACAGTTCACAAAAGATATTTTTTATGAGATAATTACGAAAAAAATGCCTAAATTTGCAGTCCGAATTTCTGAAATTAAAACAAATCCCATAAACTACTTGTAATCAGTATGGCTACAGAAACTAAAGCAGAAAAAGAAATTACCGTTGAAGAAAAGTTATTTGCTTTGTACGATCTTCAAAAAGTGGTTTCGAAAATTGACGAAATAAAAATCTTACGTGGCGAACTTCCACTCGAAGTACAGGACCTCGAAGATGAAATTATAGGGCTTAATACCCGTCTTGGACACTTCGATACCGAAATTGCTGACCTTCTTGCCAATATCAATAGTAAGAAAATTGAAATTGAAGAAGCTAAAACAAAAATTGAGCGTTACGAAGAACAGCAAAAGAGTGTTCGCAACAATCGCGAGTTCGATAATCTATCTAAAGAAGTTGAATATCAGACACTCGAAATTGAGCTTTGCGAAAAACGAATTCGTGAGTTTTCTGCAGCCAGAGAATCAAAAATCGCTGAACAGCAGATAACTAAAGATAAACTGACTGAAAGAAAGCTTGACCTCGACCAGAAAAAGGCCGAGCTTAACGAAATTGTAGCTGAAACCAAACAGGAAGAGGAGAAACTTCGCGAACAGTCAAAGCAAATTGAATCATTGATTGAGCCTCGATTACTTACAGCATTCAAACGTATCCGTAAAAATGCTCGTAATGGTTTGGCTGTGGTTTATGTACAACGTGATGCTTGTGGTGGATGCTTCAATAAGATTCCTGCACAGAGACAACTCGATATTCGTCTGCGTAAAAAAATTATCGTGTGCGAATATTGTGGTCGTATTCTTGTCGACCAGGAATTGGCCGGAGTGGCACCTGCTTCAGCAGAATAAATACATATTAGAATTGATTATAATAACAGGGTTCGGATTTTCCGGATCCTGTTTTTTATTGTCTGAAAAATTAATATTTACCTGATAGATATACATTAAATCATTTATATTCAATTCTCAGAGTGCTATTTTCGTTATAAATGTATGTATTTCAGTATATTAAACTCATTTTTATTACATCTAATTTTTTGTAATCTGTATCATGAGATACTTTTGCCATATTTCTCATTATTTCCTCATGTCAGAAATCATAGTCGAGGAGTAGATGTATAATATTCTTATTACTTGTATCACTTGATATATAAATAATAATACTCATCGAAGTACCATCCAATAAACACCAACCCCCAAATTAGAATTGTACATATCTAAATATATTTATGGCATTACTTATGTGAAATTACAAATGTGAATGCACATAAATACACTACGATTACAAAGATACAACATTATTGTGCTCTACACATACATTAATTATATTACAAATATACTTAGATTTACATAAATAAACCTTCGATACACATACAGAATAAATGATTTATTAAACATAACTATATATTTATATATCAATTAATTAATCACAAATTTTATAGTTTTAATATATCTATAAATTACAAATGTCATTAGATTCGGTCATATAATCAATTATATCACATATATTATTTATATATTACTGTATATCAGAATATTTATATATACATATCTCTATTTTAAATTTAAAAATAAATAATTTAGATTATTATATGTAATCCATTGTAAAACATTATATTTATACATAGTTATTATATTTAGTTATATTTAGTCCTACTCACATTTGTATAGCGAGTTTCATGTACAAATATATTCGTAATGTATTTGCATATGTAAACTGTTTCACATATCTTTGTAAGCTCAGTTTTATTTAGTGATTTTACAAATCTACACTACACAAATGGAAGAAAAGGACAAAATTGAAAGGGTAATGCAGGAGTTTAGTATGAACTCAGCTCAATTTGCTGCTGAAATTGGAATTCAGGGTTCCACTCTTTCGCACATCATTAATGGTCGTAATCGACCAAGTCTCGATGTGCTCAAAAAAATTATGAGCAGATTCAATACTATCAATCCAGAGTGGCTTATTCTTGATAAAGAGCCTATGTTTCGTCAAGAAAAGAATTCTCAGGGGCCTACATTGTTCGATTCAATTGATGAAATTACCATTGAATCAGATTCTTACGCAAAAAAAACTATACAAAAAAATGGTTCTCAAAAAGATATAAACCAGAAAGAAATTGTTAATAGTCCAAATGCTCCTTCATTAGAACAAACTTTAGCTCCTCAGGACACAGCAAAATTGAGTGCATCGGCTCAGGTTTTAAAAAAATCGCCCGTAAAAATTATTGTCTATTATGATGACAATACTTTTCAGGAATTCCTACCATGATGAAGTTTTGGTTTAGCGTTTATTTTTAAAGCAGTTTTTTTTATAGAAAACCTGAGTTTGTGGTTTCGCTTTTTTAGTGTAATTTTGTGTCCCGATATTAAGTAGGAAAATAATTCTGTCGGGTTAATTAAATACCTGACAATCAATTGAAAATCAATGAAGAAATTCATCCTGAATTTGGTTGTAAAAGAGAATATTACGCTCAACACCCAGTATTCACTCATTATCCTGACTTCTGCTGATCCTCTTCCACCCATGTTACCGGGTCAGTTTGCCGAAGTAAGAGTCGATAACGCTCCAAATACCTTTCTACGTCGCCCTATTTCCATAAATTTTGTGGATACCACTAAGAATGAACTCTGGCTTTTGATACAGAAAGTTGGAGAGGGTACCAAAAAACTTTGTGAGGCCAAATCCGGTGAAACAATGAACCTTGTGGTGCCTTTAGGTAATTCCTTTAGTTTACCTGAAAATATTGAATCCGAAGTATTGCTTGTCGGTGGTGGTGTGGGAATTGCTCCTCTGCTATTTTGGGGTGCTTACCTTTTTGAGAGAGGATACAAATGTTCATTCCTCTTAGGGGGCCGATCGGTCGAAAATCTTCTCCAACTCGATGATTTTGCCAAATATGGAAAGGTTTACACAACTACTGAAGATGGAAGTCATGGAGAAAAAGGTTTTGTAACGCAACATTCGGTGCTTAATGGCCATAATTTCGACGCTATTTACAGTTGTGGACCAACACCCATGATGAAAGCCGTGGCTGCTTATGCGAGCCGAAAAAACATATTCTGCGAAGTTTCTCTCGAGAATACTATGGCTTGTGGTTTTGGTGCTTGTTTATGTTGTGTAACCGATACTACCGAAGGTCATCAATGTGTATGTACCGAAGGACCGGTATTTAATATTTTGAAGTTAAAATGGTAGATTTAAGTGTTGCTTTAGGAAAAATGCAGTTGAAAAATCCGGTAATGACTGCTTCCGGGACTTTTGGATATGGCACTGAGTATGCCGACTTCATGGATGTGTCGCGAATTGGCGGTATAATTGTGAAGGGAACTACGCTTCGTGATCGTCAGGGAAATCCCTATCCACGTATGGCAGAGACTCCTTCAGGAATGTTAAACGCTGTGGGACTGCAAAATAAAGGTGTTGAATACTTTATTGAACACATTTATCCAACTGTAAAAAACATCGGTACAGATATATTTGTAAATGTTTCAGGATCGACTGTGGAAGATTACATTGAGACAGCTGAAAGGTTGAATGAGCTCGATAAAATACCCGGAATTGAATTAAACATTTCATGCCCCAATGTAAAAGAAGGCGGAATGGCTTTCGGAACAAGCTGCCCTTCTGCTGCTCAGGTAGTTAAAGAGGTGCGAAGAGTATATAAAAAAGAAATTATGGTGAAGCTTTCGCCTAACGTAACCAATATTGCCGATATTGCATTGGCTGTGGAGGCGCAGGGAGCCGATTCTATTTCATTAATCAATACTTTACTGGGAATGGCTATCGATGCCGAAAAACGTCGTCCTGTATTATCAACTGTCACAGGTGGCTTATCTGGCCCTGCCGTGAAGCCTGTGGCACTTCGCATGGTGTGGCAGGTGGCTAACGCAGTAAAAGTACCGGTAGTGGGCATGGGAGGTATAATGAATGCCTCTGATGCTATTGAATTTATTTTGGCTGGTGCATCGGCTATTCAAATAGGTACAGCAAATTTTATCGATCCACAGGTTTGTGTGAAAGTACTTGAAGGAATTGAAGAGTATCTGATTCGACACAAAATAAACTCGGTAAAAGAAATTATCGGAGCACTCGAAATCTGATTTCTTACTTTATACTTAAGGACGAATGAAAAAATTTGTGTTACTATTCACTGCACTTTTCCTATTTTGTAGTTTTCTGCAAAAGGAACATCCCGAGCGCGAACTCCTGCCAAATAAGGATAATATTGTAATTGTTTTTGCAGGTGACATTATGGGACATTCTCCACAATTTAAGGCTGCTCTGAATCCTAAAACGGGTAAGTACAATTACGATGATTGCTTTGTGCATGTAAAACCTTATATCGAAGACGCCGACTTTGCAGTAGCTAATCTCGAGGTTCCGCTGGCCGGTGCTCCTTATAGTGGTTATCCGAATTTTTCGAGTCCGGATGCTTTGCTCGATGGACTGAAATTTGCCGGATACGATGTAATGCTGACTGCCAACAATCATGTAGTTGATCGGGGAAAGGCAGGTCTCGAACGAACTTTAAGAACAATTAAAAGTCGTGATTTACTTCATGCCGGGAGTTATCAGAACAAACAACAACGCGATACTATATATCCCATAATCCTTGAAAAAGATAGTTTCCGAATTGCATTGCTAAATTGCACTTACGGAACAAACGGTATTCCGGTTGCTGCTCCAAATCATGTAAATATGATTGATACAGTGGATGTTATGAAGGATATTGCACGCTGCGAAGAATTGGGGTCAGACTTTGTTATATTGACCATTCACTGGGGAAATGAATATCAACTTCAGGCCTCCAATGCCCAAAAAGAGCTTGCTCGATTTTTTGTTCGCTCAGGAGTTGACCTCATTGTAGGCAGTCATCCGCACGTGGTGCAGAACATGGAATATATTCAGTGCGGATTGAAAAATGTACCTGTTTTTTATTCGCTTGGCAATTCAATTTCGAATCAGCGAAAGCCACATACGAATGGAGGAATTATGCTACGAGCCGAAATTAATCCAATTAGCAAGTCTGTAAAAACAAGTTATATGCCTGTATATGTTCATAAGGGAGTTTTAAATGGAAAATACCAATATCATCTTATTTGTACAATTGACTATATTAAACAACCAAACAATTATAAATTAGCTCAGGCCGATAGTGCTGCTATCATGTTTTTTGATATTGAAACCCGCAAACGACTTTCGAATGCAAATTTATGGGATGAAAGCTTCAAATCTAAATTTCCGGAGTAGAACAAAGCATATTTAGCAAACCTGACTGAAATTTTATTTGAAATTTCAGTTTTTTTTGTTTTAATACCTAAACTTTAATTGTAAATTTGTAGCTATTAGTATTTAAAAATTAAATACCTGATTTGTCGAATATTACTCTTGCATTATTCATGAAATATAATATAATTCTGGCGTTTATTTTCGTTCCTTTCTTATTATTTTCATCCGATAAGAAACCTGAAAACTACGAATTTGCACGATATGATACCCTTTCGCTCAGTATGGACATTTATCAGCCTGAATCGAAGACCGAAAACACAGCATGTGTTGTTTATGTTTTTGGAGGCGGTTTCTTTGCTGGTTCGAAATCGCATGACAATAATGTAAAGTTCTGTAAAGCTATGGCTGATAGTGGATTTGTGGTTGCTGCTATCGATTACAGGCTTGGAATGAAGGGAATAAAGAAGCGTGGACTTGCAGCTCTTAATCCTATGGTCAGGTCAATTCAAATGGCTACAGAAGATTTATTTGCAGCCACTGCTTTTCTGTATAAAAATGCCGATAGAATTGGATTCGATAAGAATAGAATCATTTTGATCGGTTCAAGTGCCGGAGCGATTGCTTCATTACAAGCTGATTATGAATTGTCAAATATGCACCAAAGATCAAAAGTATTGCCTGAAGATTTTAGGTATGCTGCTGTAATTGCTTTTGCAGGTGGAATTTATAGTACCGAAGGAAAGCCTGATTATAAAAGACAGCCGGCTCCAACCATGTTTTTTCATGGCATTGACGATAAAATTGTAAAATATGATTTTATGCAGGCCATCCGTCGTGGATTTTTCGGTACAAACTCCCTCACAAAACGATTTAAAAAACTGGGTTTTCAGTACTCTACCTGGCATTTTGAAAATATTGGCCACGAAATTAGCTATTTACCAATGATATACAATCATAAAGAAATCACACGTTTCATTCATGATGTAGTTTATGAGGATAGTAAATATAATGTGGATATTACAATTAGTAACCATGAATTACCTAAAACAGAGTTTGGAAGTTGGTCGGTAAAAGAACTTTATAAAAGAAAACTATAATTATCAATAATATAAATAATAAAAAGTATGCATACCTGGTTCGAATGTAAAATTAAATACGAAAAAACTGCTGAAGAAGGCAAAATTGTAAAAGTAAGTGAAGGATATCTGGTTGATGCATTGTCGTTTACCGAAGCTGAAGCCAGAATAATTGAAGAAATGAAGCCTTTTATCAGCGGTGAATTTCAGGTAGCTAACATTAAGCGTGCCCGCATCAACGAAATGTTTTTCAATGAAAATGGCGACAAATGGTATCGTTCAAAAGTGAACTTTATTACGCTCGACGAAGAAAAAGGCGTGGAAAAACGTACCGGTGTGACCATGATGGTTCAGGCTTCCGATATAAAAGGAGCGCTTGAGGGCATTACCGAAGGCATGAAAGGTTCAATGGCCGATTATGAAATTGCGAATATTGCTGAGACGCTAATTATCGATGTATTCAAATACGGAAAAGAAGACTAAAAATCAATATAATACAAATAAAATGTCTGTTCAATCCAATCTTTTAAATATTCGTAAACACATACCAGATAATGTAGATTTGGTATGTGTTTCGAAATTTCACCCTAATGAGAGTATTCTTGATGCTTATCATGCGGGCGAACGGATTTTTGGAGAAAGTAAGGTACAGGAGCTATGCACAAAGTACGAAACACTGCCCAAAGATATCCAATGGCATTTTATCGGACATTTACAAAGCAATAAAGTCAAATATATTGTACCTTTTGTAGAGCTCATTCACGCTGTAGATAGCATAAAACTTTTATCTGAAATTGACAAACAAGCCGCTAAGGCCGACCGTATTGTAAATTGTTTGTTGCAGGTACATATTGGAGAAGAGGAAACTAAATTCGGATTTTCGCCCGAAGAGGTAACTTCTGCTTTGGCCGAAGCAAGAGAATTCAAAAATGTACAAATTAGAGGATTAATGGGAATGGCTACATTTACCGAAGATTCAAATCAGGTAAAAAAGGAGTTTCGTTTACTAAAATCAATCTTCGACAAATTAAAATCTGAATCAGAGTATGAGTTTTCGGTACTCTCGATGGGAATGTCCGACGATTTCAGACTTGCCATCGAAGAAGGTAGCACAATGGTACGCATAGGTAGTTCTATTTTCGGTAACCGCAATTATGTCTGACAATCCTCAAAAATATCAACTTCTAACCATTACAGGCCCAACAGCCTCTGGAAAAACTGCGCTTGCTGTGAAACTTGCCGAAAGGCTTGACACTCACATTATTAGTGCCGATTCGCGTCAGGTTTATCGTGGAATGGACATTGGTACAGGGAAGGATTTGTCTGAATATCAAATTAATAATAAGATTATTCCATATCATCTGATTGATATTTGTGAGGCCGGCGAAAAATATAATCTATACGAATTTCAGCACGATTTTTTTGAAACATATGAAGAAATTATTCAAACCGGGAAAACACCTATTTTGTGTGGAGGTACCGGATTGTATATTGAAGCAGTGCTGAAAGGTTACAGACTTTTGAGGGTTCCTGAAAATCCTCAATTACGTGCTGCACTTGCCAATAAAACATTAGAAGAACTAAAACAACAACTGGTATCGTTGGTTTCACTTCACAACAATTCGGATACCGATTCTGTAAAACGTGCGATACGTGCTATTGAAATTGCCGAATTTACTAAATATAAACCTGCTGATTACAAAGAGTTTGATCCAATAAACAGTCTGATTGTGGTGGTTGATATTGAGCGTGAACTCCGACGACAAAAAATTACCGAACGTCTCAAAAAGCGTCTTGACGAAGGAATGATTGCCGAAGTTGAAAAACTGCTCGGCAACGGAATTCAGCCAGATGATTTGATTTATTACGGATTGGAATACAAGTTTCTGACACTTTACGTGACCGGACAAATTGCATATAATGAGATGTTTACACAATTAGAAACTGCTATACATCAATTTGCAAAACGGCAAATGACATGGTTTAGAGGCATGGATCGTCGCGGATTCAAACTTCACTGGGTTGACGCTGCTGAATCGGACGATAACAAAATTGATTTTATTCTGAATCTTTGGAAATAAGGGATCAAACCTTCTTTTTCGGTGTGGTAACCTGAAATTCTTTCAGATAAAAGGGTTCAAAATAAGCCACATCTTCCGTATTTCCATTCAAAAAAGCTCGTTCTGAGAAATATAACATATTGTCTGACAATGGATTAATGTCGGAAATAAAGACAGCATGAGGGTGGGTGAGTAGCTCTCTGCATTTTTCCATTCCATTTCCAAAGAAAACCACATTATTTGAGTTAAGGTATTCATTATAAATACCTTCTGTTATAATATCCGGTTTTATTTCACGCACCACGTTTAACTTTTCGTCATAAAATCCATTGTAAACTTCCATACGTCGCGCGTCAATCATTGGACAGAAAAATGTATTATCTTTATTTTCAATGTTTTGAATAGCTGCATAAGCCATTAATTCTAAAGTATTTACCGAAATTAATGGAATTCCGAAACCGTAGCAAAGACCTTTGGCTGTAGAAACACCGATGCGTAATCCGGTATATGAACCCGGACCGCTGCTTACTGCTACTGCATCAGGTTTCTTTATACTTTCAGGTAAATGTTGTAATGCTTCTTCAATAAATAAATTCAGCAAAGATGCATGATTTTGTCCCTGAGCATCCGATTTTGAAAAAATATTTTTTCCATCTTTGCTCAGTGAAACAGAACATATATGCGTAGAGGTTTCGATATTCAGAATGATCATTATTTCATTTAGAGTTTAATCCGTTTGTACAATCCTGTATATTAGTAATATATATTATCAGGCCATTAATGAAAAAATCATATAATTTATATTATGTAAAATAGAATAAATCTTATTTCAATATACCCTCTTATTTGTACTAAATAGTATTACTATATGACTGATACACATCACTGTAGTTCATTTTATAAAAAAACAGAAGCCGTAAATAATATGTACGGCTTCTTATCTGTAAAAAATAAAATTTCTTATTCAAATAAGCTCACAATTTTCATTCTGAAATCGAATAAATTTTTGATATCCTCAGGAGCATCAACTTTTCCATCAAAACTCTGAAGATAATCAATATACGCATTTTTGATACCAATAAAATTCGGATGATCAGAAAGCGTTTTAAACACCTCCCCTGACAAAAGATTTGGCTCACGTCCGAGACTTAAAGCACTTAAAGCTTCGATAATTTGTTCGGCTCTGTCTTTTACTTCCTTTTCTGTCATGATAATTTATTGTTTTTAAGTGTTTTATATTACTTTTCTTTGATGTCAATCACTAAATTTAACTCATCAAGCTGAGATTGATCAATTACTGAAGGTGCATCAATCATTACATCGCGTCCGGAGTTATTTTTGGGGAATGCAATACAATCGCGAATACTATCGAGACCGGCAAAAAGCGAAACCAAACGATCGAGACCGAAAGCCAAACCTCCATGAGGCGGTGCACCGTATTTGAATGCGCTCATAAGGAATCCAAACTGAGCTTGAGCTTTTTCGGGTGTAAATCCAAGTAATTCGAACATACGGTTTTGGAGCGCACTATCGTGAATACGTATCGATCCGCCACCAAGTTCCACACCGTTGATAACCATGTCGTAAGCAGTAGCTCTAACCTGTCCCGGATCGGTATCGAGCAAAGGAATATCGTCCAGATTAGGAGACGTAAACGGGTGATGTGTAGCATAATAGCGTTGAGTTTCTTCATCCCATTCGAAAAGCGGAAAATCTATCACCCAAAGAGGTGCATATACGTTTTTATCGCGAAATCCTAAACGTGAACCCATTTCGAGACGAAGTTCGCAAAGTGCTTTTTGAGTTTTAGTTTTTGGTCCAGCTAAAATAAGAATAAGGTCGCCGGCTTTAGCATCGAACATCGATGCAATAGATTTCAAATCGTCCTGCGAATAGAATTTATCGATTGATGATTTGAAAGTTCCATCCATTTCACAGCGAATGAAAACAAGCCCCTTCGCTCCTATTTGCGGGCGTTTTACAAAATCAGTCAGTTCGTCAATTTGCTTACGGGTATATGAAGCACAAGCTGTGGCACAAACTCCGCCTACGTAAGCTGCATCGTCGAAAACTACAAAATCATGACCCGAAACGGCTTCTTTCAGTTCAACAAACTTCATATCGAAGCGAATATCCGGTTTGTCGGAACCATAATATTTCATAGCATCCTGCCATGTCATACGTGGAAACGATTCATTCATGTCAATATCTTTTACGAATTTGAAGAGATGTTTCATCATTCCTTCAAAAGTATTGAGCACATCTTCCTGTTTTACGAACGACATTTCGCAGTCGATTTGTGTAAATTCAGGTTGGCGGTCGGCACGTAAATCCTCATCGCGAAAACATTTGGCAATTTGGAAGTAACGGTCGAAACCAGAGACCATTAACAGTTGTTTGAAAAGCTGAGGCGATTGCGGAAGAGCGTAAAACTCACCTGCATTCATACGTGAGGGTACAACAAAGTCGCGAGCTCCTTCGGGCGTTGAACCAATCAGAATAGGAGTTTCTACTTCGATGAAACCCATTTGATCAAGATAACGACGCGTTTCGAAAGCAATTTGATGACGAAGCATCAGGTTGGCTCTCACATTGTTACGACGAAGATCGAGATAACGATATTTCATACGAATATCGTCACCGCCATCAGTATTGTCCTCGATGGTGAACGGAGGCGTTTGAGCTTCGTTCAGAATCACAAGTTCGTTAGCCAGAATTTCAATTTCACCTGTAGGAATATTGTTGTTTTTGTTGCTACGTTCAGCTACGACACCGGTTACCTGAATTACAAATTCGCGTCCGAGTTTGTTCGCGAGTTCGCAAAGTTCAGCATCAGTTTCATTATTAAATACAAGCTGAGTGACACCATAACGGTCTCGAATATCCACAAAGGTCATTCCTCCCATTTTACGAGCTTTATGCACCCATCCCGAAAGGCTGACTGTTTGTCCTGCATCTGTAAGGCGAAGATCGCCACAAGTATGTGTTCTGTACATTAATTATAATGAATTAAAGAATGATTATCTGATTTATCTGAAGTTATCTTCTTTTAAAATTATGAAGACACAAAAATACAAAAAAAACTCTATTGCTGTACTGTAAATAAAAAAAGATGCAGATATACTAAGTTATCCGCATCTTTATTTATTTTGTGGTTGTTATGCTACTTCAACTTCGGCTGAAATCTTTTTGACAAGACCTTTCAATACATCTCCAGGACCTAATTCCACAAACAAATCAGCTCCGTCGGTTACCATGTTTTTAACGGTTTGTGTCCAACGAACCGGTGCAGTAAGCTGTGCAATCAGGTTCTGTTTGATTTGTTCAGGATCAGTTTGTGGATATGCGTTAACGTTTTGATAAACAGGACAAACTGGGTTTGAGAATGCAGTGCTGTTAATTGCAGCCTGAAGTTCTTCGCTGGCAGGTTGCATTAATGGAGAGTGGAAAGCTCCGCCTACAGGAAGTTTTAAAGCACGCTTAGCTCCTTTTTCCTTGAGCAATTCGCAGGCTTTGTCAATTCCTTCAATTGAGCCTGAGATTACCAATTGTCCGGGGCAGTTATAATTGGCAGGAACAACTACTAATTGTGTAATACTGTCGCAAACTTCTTCCACATCTTCGTCGCTTAGTCCGAGTACAGCAGCCATGGTCGAAGGTTCTACTTCGCAGGCTTTTTGCATGGCCATTGCACGAGCATACACAAGTCTCAGACCATCTTCGAATGAGAGCGCGCGTGCAGCTACTAAAGCCGAAAATTCTCCTAATGAATGTCCGGCAACCATATCGGGTTTAAAATCATCGCCTAAAACAAATGCGGAAATTACTGAATGCAGAAAAACAGCAGGTTGTGTTACTTTAGTTTGTTTCAGGTCTTCGGGAGTTCCTTCGAACATAAGGTCGGTTATGCGAAATCCTAAAATCTCATTGGCCTTTTCGAAAAGTTCTTTTGCCAGTGGCGATTGTTCGTAAAGGTCTTTGCCCATACCCACAAATTGTGCTCCCTGACCGGGAAAAACGTAAGCTTTCATATCTTATCTTTTTTATTGTTTGCTGAAAATCAAAAAGATATACAGAAATGTTTATCCTGATGAATTATTCGGCTAATATGAATAATATTAAATAATTATCATTTTCTTATTTCAAAATCAACACTTTAGGATTAAATATTGATTTCGAAAACGGCTGCAAAGATAGGAATTAATATGCAAAAAATAAAAAAGCTGATTTTAAATTTTTGCATTTAAGATTAAATGCTTCTTATACATTATATTAGAAATTCAGATCAAATAACATTATCAGTTTTTCAGGATTGAAAATATTGAACTAACTTTGTATTCGTATAAAAAAGTTACACACAATGGAACAAATAAAAAAATACTTTCCCGAATTGGATGCCACACAAATATCGCAGTTCGAAGCTTTATATGATTTGTATCTCGATTGGAATTCGAAAATAAATGTGATTTCACGTAAAGATATTGAAAATCTCTATGAACATCATGTACTTCATTCACTGGCTATTGCGCAGGTTATAAGGTTTAAGCCAGGGACTACAATTCTCGATGTGGGCACTGGTGGAGGATTTCCGGGTGTGCCATTGGCCATTATGTTTCCTGAAGTAAAATTTACGCTGATCGATTCGATTGGGAAAAAAATTAAGGTTGGAACCGAGGTTTCGAATGCTATCGGATTAAATAACATAGTGTTCAAACATGAGCGTGTGCAGGAAGAGAAAGCAAAGTTTGATTTCGTGGTGAGTCGTGCTGTAATGCCGCTCGACGATTTGGTAAAGCTGGTAAAAAAGAACATTGCACCAAAATCACAAAATGCTATGCCCAACGGACTTATTTGCCTGAAAGGAGGTGAATTACAGCATGAAATTCTACCGTATAAAAATATTGCCGACACTTACGAAATCAGCGATTATTTCAGTCAGGAGTTTTTTAAAACCAAGAAAGTGGTTTATGTACCATTGTAAAAGATAAAAGAGCAAAGATAAAAGAGCAAAGATAAGATACTACTAATTAATATATTGCGCCAAAAAGCATATGATAATTAAAACATTTACATTCAGTCCTTTTCAGGAAAATACATATTTAGTTTTCGACGATACACTTGAAGCAGTATTGATTGATGCAGGTTGTTTTAACGAAAGCGAGCAACTTCAGTTGAAAAACTATATTCATGAAAAAAATCTGATATTGAAACGTTTGCTCAACACACATTTGCATCTCGATCATCAGTTTGGAAATCGTTTTGTGACAGAAACTTATGGCCTGAAACCTGAAGCAGCCAAAGAGGACGAATTTCTGATTGCCAAAATGCTGACACAAGCCCGAATGTTTGGTTTGCCATTTAGTGGAGAAGCTCAGGAACTGGGTGCGTATATTGAAGACAATCAGGAAATTTGTTTTGGAAATTCAAAATTTATTGCTTTACACGTGCCTGGCCATTCTCCGGGAAGTATGGCGTTTTATTCTGAAAATGAGGGAGTTTTATTTGCAGGTGATGTGCTTTTTAATGGTTCGATTGGTAGAACGGATCTGGAACAAGGCGATTATGCCACATTAATACGCTCGATTCAAAACAGATTATTGCCCCTACCCGACTCCACCGTTGTTTATTCAGGTCATGGTCCCGCAACTACGATTGGTAATGAAAAGGTGAATAATCCTTATTTGTAAAAACTACACATTAAAAAAGTCCTGAATTGAAAAATTCAGGACTTTTTTAATTATTTGGTTTTCAGTAGGTCTTCAAGTTTTATGAGTTCGTCACGAAGTTGTGCAGCTTCAAGGAATTCGAGTTTTTTAGCAGCATCTTGCATAGCCTTTTTAGTTCTTGCAATGGCCTTTTCAAGGGCAGGTTTCGACATATATTGCACCACAGGATCGGCAGCAATATCATGTTTGTGCTCAGTTTCCACATAAGCATTTTCCTGTTTGCCTAATGCATTTCGTTCCCCTTTAACAATTGCCTGAGGTGTAATGCCATTCGCCTCGTTGTAAGCAAGCTGTTTTTCGCGCCGACGGTTGGTTTCGTTGATGGTTTTTTCCATACTGTCGGTAATTCTGTCGGCATACATTATCACTCTGCCATTCAGATTTCGGGCAGCACGTCCAGCAGTTTGTGTGAGTGCACGGTGCGAACGTAAAAATCCTTCTTTATCGGCATCGAGAATTGCTACCAGTGAAACCTCAGGGAGATCAAGCCCTTCGCGCAAAAGATTCACCCCCACAAGCACATCGTACACACCGCGCCGTAAGTCTTCCATTATCTGTACACGGTCGAGTGTGTCCACATCTGAGTGAATATAATTGCAGCGAACGCCCATTCTGGCAAGATAATCGGTTAGCTCTTCGGCCATACGTTTGGTCAGTGTTGTTACCAACACACGTTCTTCTTTTTCAACACGTTGCTGTATTTCTTCGAGCAAATCGTCAATCTGATTAAGGCTCGGACGCACATCAATAATAGGGTCGAGCAATCCGGTAGGTCGAATAAGCTGATCGATGATAATTCCTTCCGATTTAGCCAGTTCATAATCAGCCGGAGTGGCGCTCACATAAATGGT
The DNA here is from genome assembly GCA_016937795.1 of Paludibacteraceae bacterium. Taxonomy (GTDB): domain Bacteria; phylum Bacteroidota; class Bacteroidia; order Bacteroidales; family Paludibacteraceae; genus Paludibacter. The sequence continues at coordinate 19,375 of JAFGVV010000016.1, read as the reverse complement.
TTGTGGTGTCAGTTTTTCGAATTCTTCGAATTGCAGCGGACGATTGTCACGCGCTGCCGGAAGTCGGAAACCATATTCCACCAGATTGACTTTTCGGGCTGCATCGCCCCCATACATGGCTCTTATTTGTGGAATTGTGACATGACTTTCGTCAATCACCATCAAATAATCTTTGGGAAAATAATCGAGCAGACAGAAAGGGCGGCTTCCGGGCGGACGACCATCGAAATAGCGCGAATAGTTCTCAATTCCAGAGCAATATCCGAGTTCTTTGATCATTTCCAGATCGTAATTCACACGTTCGTAAATACGTTTGGCCTCGTAATTTTTTCCAATAGATTGAAAATAATCTACCTGAAGTTGCAAATCGTTTTCAATGTATGAAATAGCCTGAGCAATACGCTCTTTAGTGGTCACGAAAATACTGGCAGGATAAATTTTGTAGGCATCGAACTGTTCAAGTACGTTAAGATTTACCGGGTCGAGCGTCAGAATTTCATCAATTTCGTCGCCCCAGAAAACTATTCTTAAAACGAAATCGCTGTATGCCAGAAATATATCAACAGTATCGCCTTTAACCCTGAAATTCCCACGGTTGAGCTCAATTTCGTTTCGCGAATAAAGGCTATCCACCAGACTTCTCAGAAAAACGTTCCTTACAATTTTTTGCCCTCGATAAATTTCAATGACATTACTGGTAAAATCTTCAGGATTACCAATACCATAAAGACAAGATACAGAGGAAACTACAATCACATCTCTCCTACCCGACAACAATGCCGAAGTAGTGGCAAGGCGGAGCTTTTCAATTTCCTGATTGATAGAAAGGTCTTTTTCGATATAAGTATCCGAAACAGGTAAATAGGCTTCCGGCTGATAATAATCGTAGTACGACACAAAATACTCCACTGCGTTATCAGGAAAGAACGCTTTGAACTCGCTGTAAAGCTGTGCAGCAAGCGTTTTATTGTGACTAAGCACCAAAGTTGGCCTGTCCACCTGATTTATGACATTGGCCACTGTAAATGTCTTTCCGGAGCCCGTCACGCCCAATAAAGTCTGAAAAGGGATATCCGAGTTCAGGCCATCCACAAGTTGCCTGATGGCTTCGGGTTGATCGCCTGTGGGCTTGTAAGGTGATGTAAGTTTGAAAGACATTTTACGGGAATAGATAATTGAATAACTGAGGATTAGATATATTTACTTCAATTCATCCTGTACCGGCATAACAATGGCCAGGATAATATAAAGTAAAAGCCCGGGAAAACCTGCCGAGAAAATTGAAAGCAATACATAAGCGATTCTGACAAGTGTTGGATCAAATTCGAAATACTCTGCGATACCGGCACAAACGCCTGATATCATTTTGTTTTGTGAGCGTTTTAATTTCTTCTGCATGATTTTTTTGTTTAAATATTTTTACAAAGTAACAAAAAAGCATTTGAAATAAGAAACGGCTTCGATAAAAAAATGTTTAGAAATCAATTGTTTTATTTTGCTTTCAAAATGCATTAAAAGCAGTTTTAAACAGCCGGAAATATATTAAATTTTTCAGAAAAAAATTGTATCTTTGCAATCCGGTTTTCAAAACCGCAATTTGTATTTAAAATCAGCAATTTACAATAAAAATAATATGGCAAAAGAACTTACTTCGAGAAGCGAAAATTATTCTCAATGGTACAACGATTTGGTAATTAAAGCCGATTTGGCGGAAAATTCGGCTGTACGCGGTTGCATGGTTATCAAACCATACGGATATGCAATTTGGGAAAAAATGCAGGCCGAACTTGATCGCATGTTCAAGGAGACAGGTCACGTAAATGCATATTTTCCGCTTTTTATTCCTAAATCGTTTTTGAGTAAAGAAGCTGCTCACGTAGAAGGTTTTGCCAAAGAGTGTGCAGTGGTAACACATTATCGTCTGAAAAACAGTCCTGATGGAAAAGGCGTAATTGTTGATCCTGAAGCAAAATTAGAAGAAGAACTGATTGTACGCCCCACTTCTGAGACTATTATATGGAGTACTTATAAAAACTGGATTCAGTCGTATCGCGATCTTCCTATTCTGGTAAATCAATGGGCCAATGTGGTTCGTTGGGAAATGCGTACACGTTTGTTCCTGCGTACTGCCGAGTTTTTGTGGCAGGAAGGTCACACGGCGCATGCCACCGAAGCTGAAGCCATGACCGAAGCTAAACAGATGCTCGAAGTTTATGCAACTTTTGCCGAAAACTTTATGGCAGTGCCTGTGCTGAAAGGAGTAAAATCGGCAAATGAGCGTTTTGCCGGGGCGTTGGAAACGTTTTGTATTGAGGCACTTATGCAGGATGGAAAAGCACTTCAGGCCGGAACTTCGCATTTCCTCGGACAGAACTTTGCAAAAGCATTTGATGTAACTTTCGTGGATAAAAATAACAAACAGGAATATGTGTGGGCTACCTCGTGGGGTGTTTCAACCCGTTTGATGGGTGCGCTTGTAATGGCTCACTCCGACGATAATGGATTGGTACTTCCTCCAAAACTTGCTCCTTTCCAGGTAGTTATTGTTCCAATTTATAAAAATGAAGAACAACTTTCGGCCATTAGTGCAAAAGTAAATGAAATAGTTCCAAAACTCAAAGCGCTTGGAATTTCGGTGAAGTTTGATAACAATGACACCAAGAAACCGGGTTGGAAATTTGCCGAATATGAATTGAAAGGCGTTCCTGTGCGTTTGGCAATGGGTGCACGCGATCTCGAAAACGGAACTGTGGAAGTGGCTCGTCGTGATACATTGACTAAAGAAACTGTATCGATTGAAGGTATTGAAAAGTATATTGCTGACTTATTAGAAGAAATTCAGCAAAATATTTACAAAAAAGCTTTTGATTATCGTACCTCAGTAACCCGTGAAGTGAATTCGTACGATGAATTTAAAGTTGAAATCGAAAAAGGTGGATTCCTGCTTTGTCATTGGGATGGCACACCCGAAACCGAAGAAAAAATCAAGGAAGACACTAAAGCAACAATTCGCTGTATTCCTATTGATGGTGACAACACGCCCGGTGTTTGTATGGTTACAGGAAAACCTTCGGTGCGAAGAGTGGTTTTTGCAAGAGCGTACTAAAGCTAAAATTGAAGATTTGAAGATTTGAACATTTGAAGATTATTGAATAATGAAAGCAGTTTTTTGCGAATTGCTGATAATTAGTTATTTAAATATTTTTTTGTTCGTATAAAAGTAAGGAGATGCTGTGCAGTATCTCCTTTTTTTATGCTATTAAATTCTAATCGGAAATATCAATATTAGTTGTTGAAAACTTTTTTATGTCGTTGTTAAATAATAATGCTCAAAACAGTAGGAAAATCCACTTAAAATGACAATCTTTGTGAAATTATTTTCTTAAAAAATACTATAAACTTAAATTTGAACATTATGGACTTTCTAACAGAACTTGATCCGCTGCTTCGAACGTTTTGGTTTGTGGCCATACCAGCCACTGTTATTTTCGCTATTCAAACAATTATGACATTCGTGGGGGTAGACTCGTCGGAAGGGCTTGAGGCCGATTTTGACAGTAATCTTGATGGTGGCGATGCTCCTTTTCAACTTTTTTCTTTTCGAAATCTGATAAATTTTCTGTTGGGTTTTGGTTGGGCAGGCATTTCATTCTATGGTTTAATTCAAAATAAAACAATTCTGATATTGGCTGCCACAATTATCGGAGTAGCATTTGTGTATGTATTCTTTTTGGTAATCAGTCAGATACTTAAACTGGGAGAAGATGGAAGCTTCAAAATGAGCGAAACCCTTTCGAAAATCGCGGAAGTGTATTTAACCATTCCTGCTCACATGGAAGGTAGAGGGAAGATACTCATTAGCGTAAAAGGTTCAATGCACGAATTGGAAGTAATGACAAAAGGTGAGAAAATTCCTTCAGGATCGACTGTGAAAATTGTCAGTATCGAAAATGGCAATGTTTTGATTGTAGAAAAAATCTAATTATTTAAACTCAATAAATCTTTTATTTTCAATAAAATTAAACACTTATGATTTCACCAATTTATCTAATTATCATTCTGGCGGTGGTTATTTTTGTAACCATTTCGGCACTAGTGTCGCGCTACAAACGTTGTCCATCGGACAAAATTCTTGTCGTTTACGGAAAAACCGGAGGAACTTCGGCTAAATGTATTCACGGAGGAGGTGCATTTATATGGCCTGTAATTCAGGATTATGCCTATCTCGATCTGAAACCGCTATCCATTGAAGCTAATCTGACGAATGCTTTAAGTCGTCAGAATATCCGCGTGGATGTACCTTGTAGGTTTACAATTGCTATTTCTACCGAACATGAAAACATGAATACCGCTGCTGAACGTTTGCTCGGACTTAATTCAGAAAACATTCAGGATTTGGCAAAAGATATTCTTTTTGGTCAGTTGCGTTTGGTGATTGCCACTATGACTATTGAAGAAATCAACTCCGACCGCGATAAATTCCTGGACAACATTTCGAAAAATGTGGACAGTGAATTAAAAAAAATCGGTTTAAAACTGATCAACGTAAACGTAACCGACATTAAAGATGAATCGGGTTATATCGAAGCTTTGGGTAAAGAAGCGGCTGCAAAAGCTATCAACGAAGCAAAAATCAGTGTGGCTGAGCAGGAAAAAATCGGGGAAACAGGTAAAGCGATGGCCGACAGAGAAAAAGATACTCAAATTGCTGAAACGCATCGTGACCGTGATGTGAAAATTGCGATTACTCAAAAAGACCGTGAAGTAAGTATTGCGCAAGCGTTTAAAGACGAATCGATTGGTAAAGCTGAAGCTGAAAAGGATACTCGTATAAAAACTTCGGAAGCAAATGCTTTAGCTATTAAAGGAGAAAACGAAGCAAAAATATCGATAGCACAATCGGATGCACTCCGTAGAGAAAAAGAAGCTGAAGCACTGAAAATTGCGATAGCTTCTGAAAAAGTACAACAGGCTAAAGCACTCGAGGAATCGTATCATGCTGAGCAAGCAGCCGAAAATGCACGTGCCGACCGTGAGCGCTCCACACAAAATGCCAATATTGTGGTTCCTGCCGAAATAGCAAAACAACGTGCAATTATTGAGGCTCAGGCCATTGCAGAACAAACGCGTGAACAGGCCAAAGGGGAAGCCGATGCTATTTATGCAAAAATGGAGGCTGAAGCCAAAGGTTTGTACGAAATACTTACCAAGCAAGCAGAAGGTTACAAAGAAGTGGTGGGTGCAGCTGGTGGCGATCCGACCAAAGCTTTCCAGTTGTTGCTTATCGAAAAGCTGCCTGAGTTAGTGAAAACACAGGTTGAAGCTGTCAAAAACATTAAAATTGACAAAATTACTGTATGGGATTCGGGCAATGGTTCGAGCGATAACGGAAACAGCACAACTGCCAATTTTGTGTCGGGAATGATGAAAACTGTACCTCCTTTGAACGATTTGTTCAATATGGCCGGACTAAACCTGCCTACTTATCTGAAAGGTCCTAAAGAAGAAACTTCTAAAACTGAGGTTGAAACAGTGGAAAATGAAAAGTAATTGATTGTTGTTCATAATGAAAAAGCCCGGATGTTGCATTTGCAGCATTCGGGCTTTGTTTTTGTGGTTTTTGGTAAGTATCAGAATTATTTCTTTTTTGGATTAGTTTTGTTGTATAAAAAGCGCTTAATTTTCTGCGAAGCAGTTTTTTCAAAAGGTTCGTCCATAATATCCACGCGATTAATTTGCGAAGCCCTGTTGAGTTTGGCATTTAATTCTTTGGTGAAATGCTGTTTCCACTCTGTATATTTTTCCTTTTTCTCGTCGATCACAGCTTTCAGATGCGCGATATTTTTTTCTATAGCTTCAATGTCGAGAATCACTTTAGCCACCAGATAGCCATCTTCTTCAATTACTAGCGACTCCACCACATATTGAGTATTATTAATTACCGATTCAATATCTTCAGGGTAAATATTTTCGCCACTGGCACTTATAATAGTGTTTTTCATTCTTCCCTTTATGAAAAGTCGTTGCTTAGCATCGAATTTGCCAAGATCACCTGTGCGAAACCAACCATCCGAAGTAAGAACTTCTTCAGTAGCTTCAGGATTTTTGTAATATCCCACCATCACATTCGGACCTTTCGCCCAGATCTCTCCTACTCCTTTTTTGTTGGGTTCGTTTAATTTCAGTTCAACACCTTCCATGGCATAACCTGTGGATTGCAGTTTTGTTTGATGCGGAGCAGCTCCGGCCAACAAAGGTGCAGTTTCGGTAAGTCCGTAACCAATAGCGTAAGGGAATTTTGCTTCTTTCAGGAATCGTTCGACACGCGAATCGAGTTTTGCACCACCAATGCCGAAAAATTTCAATCGGCCACCAAAAGTCTGATAAAGTTTTTTTCCGGCAATTCGATGTATTAGTATTCTGAACACCGGTGATTTATAAATCATTCTGGAAAATTTTGTTTTTACAAATTTAGCCTGAATCTGATTTTTATAAAGCTTTTCCATAATGAGCGGCACCGACAACATCATTGTAGGTCGGATTTTTGCCATTGCTGGTAACAGTGAAGCTGCAGTAGGCGGTTTTTCCAGATAATATATTGATGCTCCGTACATTATCGGATACAACATTCCAATTGAGTTTTCGTAAGTATGCGAAAGTGGTAAAAACGACAGGAAAACATCATGTTCGTTTATCGGAAAAATTGTATACGACTGCATGGCCACAAAAGTGATGTTTTTTTGTGTCAACACCACTCCTTTCGAACGGCCTGTAGTACCTGATGTGTAAATTATAGCCGCAATATCCTCTTCGTTTACAGCAATCTCAGCAATTTTTTCAGGTTTTGGAGTTGTTATTTCTCCTGAGATAACCGTTAAATCCTCAAGTTTAATCTTTGTCTTTAAATGTGGAAGTTCTAGTCCATCTGTTTTGGGTTTCAGCCGTTCACTTACAAAAAGAGCTTTTGCTTCCGAATGAATCAGCACATTTTCTACTTCCTCGCGCGTAAAGTCGGGTAAAATTGGAACAATGACAAGCCCACGAGCCACCACAGCAAAATATGCAATCACCCAGTTTGGCATATTCTGACTATACAATGCAACCTTGTCACCTTTTTCCAGTCCGAAACTATACAGTAAACCAGCCATTTCGTCGATGGACTTTCCTAAATCTGAGTACTTCAGCAATCCATTTCCTTCGACGAATGCGACAGCTGTATTTTCGGCAAAATGTGCTACTGAATAGTCAATTAGCGACTTGAGGGTAAGTGGTTGTGGGGTAATTTTTTTGTACATATATCTGTTGAAATTATAGTCATTTTACAATTTGAATACAAATATACAAATTATTCATTATTACCTGCACATTTCAAGCAGGAATGTGCAGGTAAATTATGCTATTCAAACTTACATTTTGATAATCAGCAAGATAATGCGTAAATAAAAATACCGAAAAGCATTTTTTCAAAAACACTTTTCGGTAAAATAATTTATGTGGAATAAAATTAGATTTCAGTACCTTCGTAGTAATTTATAAATGCCTTATTTACAAGGCGATTGCCACCAGGAGTTGGATAGTTTCCTGTAAAATACCAGTCGCCTTTGTGGTTTGGGCAGGCTGTGTGCAAACCTTCGATGGTCTGATAAACCAATTCTACAGGGCAATCGACTTCGTCAGGCGTTAGCATTCGGGCAATTTCAGCAGAAATTTCATTCTGAGTGAAAGGCTCGTAAATATCAGTCACATGATTTACTATCTGTTCTTTGGAAAAATTTTCCTGAAGTTTACATTTGCGGTACACTTCATCAATGATATTTTGACGACCGCTTGACTTCAAGAGGCTAATGGCTGCCCTGAAAGCACAAAACTCACCCATTCGCGCCATGTCTATTCCATAGTAGTCCGGATAACGTACTTGTGGTGAAGATGATACGATTACTATTTTTTTAGGTTCAAGACGGTTCAGAATTTTCAAAATACTCTGTTTCAAAGTAGTTCCGCGTACAATTGAGTCGTCGATAGCTACCAGATTGTCCACTTTATTTCGGCGAATAGAGCCGTAAGTAATGTCGTACACGTGTGTGGCCAAATCGTCGCGTTCGTTATTGGTGGAAATGAAAGTACGGAGTTTTATATCTTTTATAAGTACTTTTTCGGTGCGTGGAGCTTTTCCGGTATATGCCTTTATACCATCGATCATTCCATAAAAAGCCACTTCGGCAGTATTCGGAATAAATGAAAAAACTGTATTTTCAATTTCATTGTCAACGGCTTTCAGAATATCTTTACTGAGCGATTTTCCTAATTTTTTTCGTTCATTATAAATCTCAATGTCACTACCGCGCGAAAAATAAATTCTTTCGAAAGAACATTTTGCAGGATTTGGATCGGCCATACGGATGGTTTCGAATTTTACAGCACCATTTTTCTTAATTATCAGTGCTTGTCCCGGAAGAAGTTCGTGTACATCCTCTTCTTTCACATTCATAGCCGTTTGAATGACAGGTCGTTCGGAAGCACTCACCACAATTTCGTCGCTGATATAATAAAATGCGGGGCGAATGCCCTTTGGATCACGAAAAACGAAGGAATCACCATGTCCGAGCATGCCACAAATGGCATAACCACCATCCCACATTTTTTCGGATTTACGAATAAATGAAGCAATTCGCAGATTTTCTTCAATCTTTTGTGTAATTACGCGGTCGTTTGTGTAGCGTTGTTTCAGCAAATCGTACTCTTTTTGAACTTCTTTATCGAGCGTAAAACCCAGCGACTCGAGCATCAGAAAAGTATCGCCTTTATCGCGCGGATGCTGACCTTTAAGCGTCAGATAATCAAAAAGTTCATCTACATTTGTAAGATTGAAATTTCCTGCCAGCACCATGGTTCGGTTTTTCCAGTTATGACGTCGAAGGAAAGGATGCACATACGAAAGTCCGCTTTTGCCGGTGGTGCTGTATCGAAGATGTCCGAGATACATTTCTCCTGCAAACGGAAGTTCAGCTTTTGCCTTTTCAACATTATTAAACACCTCACTACCAGCATTTCTCATAGTCGCATTAATGCCGGCAAAAATTTCCTGAATAGCATTTTTACCTTCAATTCTTTCGCGCCAGATATATTCTTCTCCCGGCGGAACATCGAGTTTTACAGTAGCCAGTCCTGCTCCCTCCTGCCCTCTGTTGTGTTGTTTTTCCATGAGCAGATACATTTTTTGCAAACCATACTGCCATGTTCCGTATTTCTCCTGATAAAAATCCAAAGGCTTCAAAAGCCTTACCATTGCAATTCCACACATTTTCTTTTTTCCTTATTTTGAGATTCGCGTATTTTCTTTTTTTTTCGGCTGATTAATAATTAGTTATTAGAAATAATATATCAAGATGACTACTAAAAGAAAAACCCCCGCGCTCAGAATTTGATACGAAGGGGTTTAAACTTTTATTCCACTGTCACCGATTTTGCGAGATTGCGCGGCTGATCGACATCGCAACCTTTCACAACTGCAATATGATAAGCCATAAGTTGCAGCGGAATGGCAGCCAGAAGCGGCACCAGACATTCTTCGGTATCGGGAATACTTATGCTGTAATCCGACAGGTTCTTCACCACCACATCGCCTTCTGTAATAATGGAAATAATTTTTCCTTTACGTGCTTTTATTTCCTGAATATTGCTCACTACTTTTTCGTACATACCTGCGCTTGGGGCAATTACCACCACAGGCATTTCATGGCTTATAAGTGCAATTGGGCCGTGTTTCATTTCGGCTGCAGGATAACCTTCGGCGTGAATGTACGATATTTCTTTTAATTTAAGTGCTCCTTCGAGGGCTACAGGGAAATTATATCCACGTCCCAGATATATAAAGTTTTGCGCATACGTAAATGTTTTAGCAAACTGTGCAATTGCATCGTTTTGCGTAAGCAACATTTTCATTTTTTCGGGAATTCGTCCCAGTTCCTGCACAATTTGTAAATAACGATCCTGATGAAGTGTTCCTTTTTCGCGTCCAATCATCAAAGCCAGCATGGTAAGTACAGTTACCTGAGCTGTAAATGCTTTGGTCGAAGCCACACCAATTTCGGGTCCTGCATGAGTATAACAACCTGAATCGGTATTTCGTGGAATTGAAGCACCCACCACATTGCAAATACCGAAAATAAATGCGCCCTGCGAACGTGCAAGTTCCACAGCGGCCAGGGTATCAGCAGTTTCTCCCGACTGAGAAATGGCAATTACGATATCGTCTTTGTTAATAACAGGTTTACGATACCTAAATTCCGAAGAATACTCAACTTCAACAGGAATGCGCGCAAATTCTTCGATAGCGTACATCCCAATCAGACCGGCATGCCACGAAGTTCCACAAGCAGTAATTATTATACGTTTGGCATTCAGGAATTTACCTTTATTATCAATAAATCCGGAAAGCGTAATATTATTTTCTTCCACATTCACACGCCCGCGCATCGAATCGCTGAGTGTTTTGGGTTGCTCAAAAATCTCTTTAATCATAAAATGCGGATAACCACCTTTTTCGAGTTGATTAAGCGTCATTTCGAGCTTTTTAATTTCAGGTGTTTTCTCCACATTCGAAATTGTTTTGATTCGAAGCTCTTTATCACGTTCGAGCGTTACAATTTCCTCATCGCCCACGTATACCACTTTGTTGGTAAATTCGATAATGGGCGTTGCATCAGATGCCAGAAAATATTCATCTTCGCCCACACCTACTACTAACGGACTACCTTTACGGGCAGCCACAATTGTATCGGGCTTATTTTTTTCAATTACAGCAATGGCATAAGCACCTACTACCTGATTAAGAGCTAATTGAACAGCAGTGGCTAAATCAACCTGATTCGATTTTTTTACATACTCAATCAGTTGAATCAAGACTTCTGTGTCTGTGTCACTGTTAAATGTATAACCATGTTCTTTAAGTCCTTCTTTCAGTACTGCGTAATTTTCGATAATTCCATTGTGAATAATGGCTAATTCTTCCGATTGAGAATAATGTGGATGTGCATTCACCTGGTTCGGCTCACCATGAGTAGCCCAACGTGTGTGAGCAATACCAATATTCCCTGTAATATCCTTTTTTTCGGCAAATTGAACCAAGTCGGCTACTTTCCCTTTTGCTTTGTAAACATTCAGGTTTCCATTGTTTATTAACGCAATACCTGCACTATCATAACCTCTGTATTCAAGCCGTTGCAGTCCTTTTATTAAAATCGGATAAGCCTGTTGCTTGCCGATATATCCTACTATTCCACACATAAATTTAATTCAGTAATTATATAATTAATCAGATCAGTTTTTAACTTTTATAAATTGCCACGTATTCGTTGCATGGCCATTTCAGTACCTTCGCGACTACTAAAACCGGTAAAACGCATATAGCCTTCACCTGCATTACCAAAAACAACACCGGGAGTACCTACAATTTGAAATTCGTATAATAATTGTTGGAAAAATTTCCATGAAGCTTCACCATCGGGAGTTTTAAACCAAACATAGGGCGAACTTTTCCCACCATACACTTTTAATCCCATCGAAAGTAGTTCTTTACGAATAAGAGAAGCATTATTTAAATAATAATTCACAAGTTCGCGTACTTCAGCTTTTCCTTTACGGCTAAATACAGCCTCTGCTCCTCTTTGAACCACATACGACACACCGTTTGTGTAATTTGCATTTCGTCGGCTCCACAGTTTTATTAAAGGAAAACCTTCGCCCATCATATTGTGAACAGTAATTTCGGGTGGAAAAACTGAAAATCCGCATCGCAAACCAGTAAAACCAGCTGTTTTCGAAAACGAACGAATTTCTATGGCAACTTTTTTGGCACCTTTTATTTCATATATACTTTTTGGAACATCGTCCTCAGTAACATATGCCTGATAAGCAGCATCGTATACAATGATTGCATCTTGCTCAATAGCATAATCAACAAAACGTTTGAGTTCAATTTTATTGAGTGAAGTACCTGTAGGATTATTTGGATTACAGAGATAAATAATGTCAACCTTTTCCTGAGGAAGTTCGGGGATAAAGCCTGTTTCTTGGTCACAGCGCAAGTAAACCACATTACTCCATTTACCATCTTCGGTTTGAAAACCGGCACGACCACTCATGATGGTAGCATTCTCGTACACAGGATATACCGGTTCGGCAATGGCAATAATATTATCGCGCCCCAGCACATGACCGATATTTCCGATATCTGATTTTGCGCCATCGTTTATAAAAATGCTTTCTTTGTCGAGCGTAATGCCCATTGAGCGGTAATCTTTAAGAATTTTTTCAATCAGAAAATCGTAACCCTGAGGCGGACTATAACCTCTGAAAGTAGCCTGAAAAGCCATTTCGTCGATAGCTCCGTGCATCGCTTTAACTACTTCGTTCGGTAATGCGCGGGTCACATCGCCTACGCCAAGTCGGATAATTTTTTTGTCGGGATGAAGTAGTTTGTAGGCATTGACGCGCTTTTCAATCTCATCGAAACAGTAAATTTCGGGAGTTTTCAGGTAGTTTTCGTTCGCTAATGCCATTTTATATCGCTTTTATAATGAAAAGTTCAATTCATATGCAAATTTGCATATTTTTTTCGAGTAATAAAAACAGAAGTGAGAAATTATATACAATAGTTGCAGATAAATATTGTATTATTGATTAAGGTATCATTTTACTTACAATGTTCAATGCTATTATTGGTTTGAACTACAATATAACAGTTTGCAAAAAACCACATTATAAAAAATTGCTCAAAAAAAAGAATTATTAATTAAATTTTTATCAATGTTCTGCCTTTTAATTTGCCCTGCAATATCATATCCATAACCGGTAGAAGCTCATCAAGCGAAATTTCGTCGTATAAATTCATCAAATGAGCAGGCTTCCAATCGGTTGCTAATTTTTTCCAAAGTGGTTTGCGCAACTCCATCGGATAGTTTTGTGCCGATACTCCAATCAATGAAATCCCACGCAATATAAATGGGAATACACTCATATTTAGCTGGGTAGATGATACACTCCCGCATGTGGTTACTGCACCAAGTGGATGAAGAGTTTTTACTACATTCTCAAGAATTGGTCCGCCCACAGTATCAATTCCACCGGCAAAGCGGGATGAAAGGATGGGGCGTTTATCAACAGAGGCAAAATCTTCGCGGGTGATAATCTCCGAAACGCCAAGACTTTTGAGGAAATCGTATTCCGAAGCTTTTCCCGAAACAGCTACTGTTTTGTAACCTATTCCATTTAGAATTGAAAGCGCAACCGAGCCCACCCCACCTGTAGCACCGGTTACAATAATTTTTCCGGCTTCCGGCTTTACAAGTTCACTTAAGCGTGTTACTGATATTCCGGCTGTAAACCCAGCTGTACCAATAATCATAGCTTCCTTCATTGATAGTCTGGCCGGCAGTTTTACAACCCAATGTGAAGGTACGCGAATATATTCGGAAAATCCTCCCGGGGTATTCATACCCAAATCATATCCCGACACAATTACCTGATCGCCAACAGAAAAATCGGCCGAATCAGATACTTCCACCACACCTGCTGCATCAATACCGGGCGTATGAGGGTAGCTTTTAGTAACACCTTTGTTTCCACTTGCCGAAAGTGCATCTTTGTAATTTAGTGACGAATAATGAACCTTAACCAGTACATCTCCTTTCGGTAGCAATTCCGTGTCAAGTATTTTTATTGAATTTGTATAACCATTTGTGGTTTCTTCAGTGACAAGTGCTTTGTATTTCATATGTAAGTTACTTATTATTTAGAACAAAAAAACGTCGAAGTGTTTTACTTCAACGTTTAAATGTTATTTATTCTTCATGTTTCAGACAGCATTTAGCTCCGACTCGTTGCGCATCGAACATGTTCCATTGAATATTGCATTAGGTTCAACCGAAAGAGTTTTAGTTTTTACATCGCCTTTAATGTTAGCGGTACTCCGGAGTAACAAACTATCTGAAACTACAATATCCCCTACTACATTACCAATAATTTCAGCGTTAATGCACGAAATAGAACCTTTGAGTAATCCATTGATACCCACTATTACTTTTCCATTACAAATTATTTCGCCTTCCACTTCTCCGTCGATTCTGAAATCGTTGTCAGCGATAATTTTTCCAACAATTTTGCTGCCGTTTGTAAGTGAATTATATGTAACTCCAGTATTTGTAACAACTTCTCTGGCCATGATTTTTATGTTTAACTATTTTTTTGAGCGTTCAAAATTACTTTATTCCATTGAAAAAAACAACAATTTGTTCATAATAAAATAACGATTTTTAAATTTCAACCTAATAATCGTCAGTTTAAAGGAAATAATGAGTCTAAAATTGCGTTATTGTGTAAAAAAAACTTACTTTTGTTTGAATAATGAATTATAAACTCTAAATGAAAATTTTGCATCTGCGACATAACGAAATTGATTTTCGCCTTTGGGATGATACCCTTAGCAGATCAGTCAATCAATTTGGTTACGCTTACAGTTGGTATCTAAATATTGTTTCCCCCGGCTGGGAGGCTTTAATTACTCAAAACTACGAATACATTATGCCATTGCCTGTGAAGCGAAAGTATGGTATTCCTTACCTTGTACAACCTGTATTAACACAACAGCTTGGAATTTTTTCAGAATTTGAAATCACAAAAGACATTGTTCAACAGTTTGTATCAACTATTCCTTATTACAGTTACGAAATAAATTTGAACGATTGTAATAGTGGACAAAATGAAATTATTAAAAGAACCAATTATGTGCTTTGGCTCGAAATGTCATACGAAAATATTTCAAATGGGTATTCGAAAAACACTATTCGCAACATACAAAGAGCATTAAAATCAGGTTTGTATATCGACAAATCAGTTGATAAAGATGAATTTATAGATTTCTATCTTTCGATAGATAAAAACTACACAAATACGCAGGAAGATTTATTACGTAAACTGCTCAAAGAGGGCATAAAACAGACCTTAATTGAAATTCCTGGAATCAGAAATGAGGATAAAAAACTTTTAGCCTCGTTATGTATTTTAAAAACCGGAAGAAGAATCATTTATTTGGTGCCAGTTTCGAACGATGAAGGAAAAAAAACATCAGCCATGTTTTTATTACTTGATACTATTATAAAAGCAAACGCATCTTCAGATTGCCTGCTCGATTTTGAAGGCTCTGAAATTGAAGGTGTTGCCCGGTTTTATAAAGGTTTTGGAGCTGTCAATCGCCCATATTATGTGATAAAAAAATTCAGACCTGCATTTTTGGTAGGTAAAATATAACAATCGTCGAATGACAGTTCTATTTATTTCAGCCTGGTATCCCAATCGTTACGACGAAATGGCCGGATTGTTTGTCAGAAAACATGCTCAGGCGGTAAGTCAGTTTTGTGAGGTTGAAGTCCTCTACATTCATCCTTCCACAGATATTAGCCGCTTTGAAATTTCTACGAATAAAATAGCTAATGTAAATGAAACCATAGTCTATTTTCCTGCCAAATCAAATAATATTGCCCAAAAACTGATAAAACAACTGAATTATTTAACAGCCTATTACAAAGGCTGGCAACATCTTAAAAGAAATGGCTTTGTACCAGATATTTTACATGCTAATGTGTTGACCCGCACAGGATTAATGGCATTTCTGATAAAACTGATTACCGGAATTCCTTATGTACTTACCGAGCACTGGTCGAGATATTTACCCCTTAGAAATTCGTATCATGGCTTTATTCGAAAAAAGACCACCAAAATGGTTGCAGCAAAAGCTGAAGCTATTTTTCCTGTCTCTGAGAATCTGAAAAATGCAATGATTTTGCATGATATTAAAAATCAGAATTATAAAGTAATAAATAATACAGTTGATAACTTTTTCTTCGAAGAAAATATTAAAGATAAGAGTAGAATTGCTCAGGTATTACACGTATCTTGTTTTGACGAACAAGCCAAAAACCTGAAAGGACTTTTAAATGCCTTTAAAGCAGTTTCAGAAAGTCGTGAAGATTTCAAATTAACTTTAGTAGGTACTGGCATCGACTTTGAATCAATTCACAATTATGCCCTGAATCTAAACTTTCCTGAAGGAATGATCGAATTTACTGGCGAAAAGATGCCTGCTCAAGTTGCAGAGTATATGCAGCAGTCCGATTTTTTTGTACTTTTCTCTAATTATGAGAATTCACCTGTGGTTATATCTGAAAGTTTGGCTTGTGGCAAACCTGTAATTAGCAGCAATGTGGGCGGAATAAGCGAACACATAAACAGTTCAAATGGCATACTCATAGCACCGCTCGACGAAGAAGCGCTCGCCGAAAGCATTTCATATATGCTTGACCATTACGGCGATTATAAATCAGATGAAATACAATCTGTTGCAAAGTCGAAATTTAGCATGGAGGCAGTTGGAAAGGAAATTTATGATCAGTATCTGAAAGCTTTAAAGCGATAACACATAACATAGATGAAATTTAATAGTGAAATAACAGAATATCTGACAGATAAAAAATTCTCGCCGGCACTTGATGTCAGTTTTGGCAAGGACAAATATCCTGAAACGGCTAGAACAGAATTACTTGTTCAAATTACCAGACATAAAAATGTGATTCATTTGGGGTGTGCCGATCATCTCCCTCTCATTGAACAAAAGCGTAAAAATGGTAATTGGTTGCACGGATTACTTACACAAAACTGTAATCAATGCATTGGAATTGACATAAATGACGAGGCCATAAAATATATTTGTAATGAGGTTGGTTTGAATAATGTATTTTTACCCGGAAAAGAAGTTGATGATATTATTTTGGGTAGCGATACCAAATGGGATTATATGGTATTGGGTGAACTTATTGAACATGTTGAAAATCCTGTGAAGTTTCTTGCTGACCTTCAGAAAAAATACGGTAGTTGTACAAAAAAACTGATTATTACGGCTCCAAATGTTTATAATTTGACGACTGTCAGAGATATCAGAAATAATAACGAGAATATTAACACTGATCACAATTACTGGTTTTCGCCTTACACCTTAACACGTGTAGCACTCAAAGCCGGTTTTAATGATCCTGAACTCTATTTTGCCGACAGAGTGAAGTTACCTTTGTTTATGACAGTTGTTAAACGAATAAGACAACTTTTGGGGATAACTCCTAAATTTAAAGCTAACTGTTTCAATAGTATTGTTTTAATTGCCGAATTTTAATATTATTTTATGCACGGGTTTAATATTGCAATTTCATTAAATCATCCTTTCGACTTTGCGGAATTTAGCTGGAAAACACCTTTTGATTTTCAGCAAAAACATGTAATGAGAATCTCTCAGCATGCAAATATTAAAGTTGAGCAATATGCTGCAGATACGTTTTTAAGTGAAAAGCTATGGATTGATACTGATAAATTCTTTATTGTAACAGAGGGCATTATCACTAATTCTGACGAGTTGTGTGCAGAATATAATGTATCTGACATAAACTCATTGATTAGTGTGATGATTGAGGAGGACAACTTTTTCAAAAAATTCAGAGGGAATTTCTGTGGTTTTGTCTACAATAAATCAACGCAAACATATCTCACATTTAATAATCATACAGGCACAAAGAAGCTATTTTACTTTATTAATTCTGATTTTGCTCTTTTTGGTACTGATTTATTCACGTTACATGAAACTTTAAGATCGCTGAATATTCAAACTACTCCTGATTTGGAAGCTGCATATCTGTTGTTGAGCAATGGTTTTATGTTGGGAGATTTGACATTGGTAAATCAGATAAAACAAATAAGGGCCGGCGAATTTTTTGAACTCAAAAAAAGTAAAGCCGAACTGAAAAGTTATTTTCATTTATCAGAAATTAAGCCTACTGTTGAAAATGAGAACGATATAATACCCCAGATAGACTCATTGTTTTTAAAGGCTGTCAAACGTGAATATGACATTGACATAAAACATAAAAAAAACTCTCTTTCGACTTTAAGTGGTGGCCTCGACTCCAGAATGACTACTCTTATTGCACATAAAAGCGGATATCCTCAACAAATACTTTCATTTTCCGAAAAAGGATATGCTGACGAAATAATTTCAAAACAAATATCCTCTGATTATAAATTAAAACAACACTTTTATACATTAAATCCCAATGGTTTATGTTGTATTGATGAGGTGGTAAAAGTAAATGATGGCTTAACTGTATACTCAAGTGCATCGCATGTGTTTGATGCATTTCAGAAAGTTTCAATCAAAAATTCAGGAATTGTGCATACCGGAATGATAGGAGATGCCGTATTCGGAAGTTATTTGTCTGCCACAACCCCTAAAAAGCCAACAGCAGAAATGGGTGTTTATTCAGAAGGTTTAAACCGCAAAACAAAAGACATTAAGGCAAAATATCTGAATAATTACGAAACAGAAGAGTTATATAAGTTCTATACCCGGGCCTTTTCAGGGGCTAACAACGGTTTTTTATTTCTCGATCTAATTGGCGAAAGTATCTCGCCGTTTCTCGATGTTGATTTGTTGTCATATGTCTTATCTGTCCCAATGAAATTAAGATACAAGGAGGCCATATATATTAAATGGATTAACAAACATCATCCTGATGCTGCAAAATTTACCTGGGAAGCAATTGGGGGAAAACCTACTAACAGCAATCTGCTAAGGTTTTATTACAGAGCGAAACGAGCCATTATCAAACGTTTACCTGTACGTTCGATGTGGAAAAACAATATGACCCCCGAACAGTACTGGTACGATAATAATATAGAAGTACGGAATTATCTGGATAATTATTTCTCGGAGCATTTTCATCTTCTCTCGTTCAACAAAGAGCTTGCTGACGATTGTAAATCAATGTATCAGAATGGAAATATCACCGAAAAAGCTCAGGTTCTGACACTACTTGCTGCATATAAACTTTTATTTTGAATGACTTATGAGTATGTGGCAAAAAATTAAAACTCAAATTACCGAAAACTCCTCACGCGGCTTTTTCCACCTCCTTTCGGCTAATGTGCTGATTCAGGCGGTGGCTTTTGCTTCGCAGCTTTTTGTGGCGGGCATACTGTCGCCCGACGATGTGGGACGTATAAAGGTGATTATGACTTTTCTTTCGGTTTTTTCTGTTATTGGAGGCATGGGTTTCAATGGTTCCACATTAAAGTTGTGCTCCGAAAATCGCTCACAAGGCGAAGTGCGTCAGATATTTAGTGCGGGTGTGCTGTTTACAGTAATATCTACAATTGCATTTTATTTGCTGGCACTGTTGCTAAACTCGTTCGGCCTTTTTTCAGCTGATAAAATGATTCAATGGCTGATACCTATGGGATTATTTCCCGTAATTACCAACTCTGTTTTTATGGTTTT
>JAFGVV010000015.1 GCA_016937795.1 Paludibacteraceae bacterium | reverse complement strand
TACTTTCACACTAACCTTAACCATGTCTCCAACCTTTGCTGTTTTTGGCGTTTGTAAATCAGAGTATTCGAAACTTGTATAACTTAAACCATATCCAAACGGATACAAAGGTTCGTCAGCAAAATATCGGTACGTTCTGCCATCCATATCGTAATTATCGAAAGCTGGAAGCTGGTTTACCGACTTGTAATACGTTACCGGTAGACGGCCGGCCGGGTTATAATCTCCAAACAAAACATCGGCCACTGCATTTCCGCCTTGCTGGCCGGGATAACCGGCTGTGATAATGGCATCAAGATTTTCATTAGCCCAGTTCACTGCCAACGCACTTCCGTTTAATAACACCAGAATAACCGGTTTGCCGGTAGCCTGAACAGCTTTCATTAAATCGCGTTGAGTCTTTGGTAATTTCAGGTGTGTACGGTCGCCACCTTCAAAACCATCCACTTTTATCGGCATTTCTTCACCTTCAAGTCGTTGTGACAACCCAAGTACCAGAATCACGGCATCGGCTTGCCCTGCGACTTCGACAGCTTCCTGCTGCATATTGGCATTTGGCATCGACCAAAGCAACCTGGCATCTCCATCGCCAAAAGCGTTTTTGTATTCGTAAACCACTTTGTATTTTTTTCCAGCTTCCATTTCAACTGGCTTTTCGTGGTAAAAAGCATGATGTTCTGAATTGTGCCCCAATAATTTATCTCCGTTCAACCAAACACTGAGTGTGGGCATGCCCCAACAACCAATTTTATACGTTCCGCTTGCTGGAGGAACAATATAACCGGTCCAGCGGATGCTAAAATTGTCATCATCAAGTTCAGGTGCTGGGGAACCCGATTCCCAATAAAAATCGATGTTTGCATCGGTACGCGTAAATAGTGGCTCTCCTTCAAGCTTCGAATTACCAAAATATTCGCCTGTAATTCCGGGCTTACCGTCTTCGTTTTGCAGAAATTGCTGTGGAATTGCATGCAAATTACTAACACCTTCAGCAAGGTGACTTCCTTCAGCATATAATACCGTTGCATCCGAAAGCTTAGCCTGCAGTCCTTTTAACACAGTTATCGGGTTTTTAGCAATACCGTTGTAATTACCTGCCAACGATTCCCAATTATCGGCATTTGGGCCAATAACGGCCAATCTCCGGATGTCTTTTGATAAAGGCAGAATACCTTTCTTGTTGTTTAATAGAACAATGCTTTTTTGGGCAGCTTCAAGTGCCAGTTCATCATTGGCTTTTGAAGTATTAACCGAAAATGGAATCTGCGCATATTTTACTTCCGAATCGGGATCGAACATACCTAATTTAAAACGGGCCATAAACAAACGTTTTACCGATATATCAAGTTCATCGTCACTTATCAATCCTCTTTTAAACGATTCCGGTAGCGATTTATAGGAACTTCCACAATTCAAATCAGTTCCGGCTTTTACAGCAGCGGCTGAAGCTTCAGCGGCATCTTTCGAAAATCCCTGAAAAGCATAAAAATCGGAAATGGCTCCACAGTCTGAAACCACATAACCTTTAAAGCCCCACTCATCGCGAAGGATATGAAAAAGATCGGGACTTGCACAACACGGATAGTTCCGGAACTGGTTGTAGGCTCCCATTACAGAATAGACGCCTGCATCTTTCACCAGGGTTCTGAAAGCCGGAAGATAGGTCTCACGCAAATCACGTTCGCTAATCAAAGCATTAAACTCGTGTCTCAGAGGTTCGGGGCCTGAGTGGACAGCATAGTGTTTGGCAGTGGCCACCACTTTAAGGTATTTCGGATCGTTGCCCTGGAGCCCTTTTACAAATTCGGCTCCTAAAAGCCCTGTTAAATAAGGATCTTCTCCATAAGTTTCGTGGCCACGCCCCCATCGGGGGTCGCGGAAAATATTAATATTTGGCGACCAAAAAGTAAGTCCCTGGTAAATTCCCCGTTTCCCCCGTCGGACAAATTCATGATGTTTAGCACGGGCTTCATCCGAAATGGCTGTTGCCACCCGGAAAAGCAAATCGCTGTCCCACGAGGCAGCAATGGTTATCGATTGTGGAAATACAGTGGCATAACCAGCCCTGGCAACACCGTGTAAACATTCGTTCCACCAGTTGTACTCAGGGATATTTAGCCGTTCTACCGCACCGGCAGTATAAACCAGTTGATCGACTTTCTCCTGGAGTGTCATTTGAGATACCAGCATATCGACACGTTCTTCAAACGGAAGATTAGTATCCAGAAAATCAAAGTTTTCGTTTTGTGCAAAAAGAAAAATGCTGTAAAACAACAAGCTAAAAGTTAATATCAGGTTTTTCATTGGTTATAATAAATTAAACTGTTCTGCTCTATTCCGACAAAAATAATGTTTTGAAAATACATTATCAGAAAAAACCTGTATTTTGAGAAAAATCAAATAATTTAAAATGAAAGCAAAAACCAAAGGCTATTATAAACTTCGGGAAGAAATAGATAAACTTGCCGAAAAGTTGGAAAAAAAACATAAAAAACACCTCGCTTGTAAAATGGGATGCGATTTATGTTGCATGGATTACAGCCTTTTGCCTGTTGAATTTTATAGCATTGCAAATGCCTTGAAAGATCAAAATCTGAAACTTAATTATCCATCTGTAACCAAGGAAGGAAACTGTGTGTTTCTAAAAGATCACAAATGTACCATTTACTCCGAACGGCCTATTATTTGCAGGACTCATGGCTTACCTTTGTTGTACATGAATGAGAATG
>JAFGVV010000014.1 GCA_016937795.1 Paludibacteraceae bacterium | reverse complement strand
TTTGGATCAGCGGCATTCGTTCCATCTTTTTGCAACCAACCAACCACTTCAACAGTTGCTTCTACACCCCACCAAGGATTTACATACCCCACTTCGCTGGCTCCTGTGCCATTGAAGATTATTACGCTTTGCGCACTTACCAACATCGTGCTAAAAATAATTGATAAAAGTAAAATTGTTTTTTTCATGATATTATTTTTAACTGATTGCTTCCCATGCAAAATTAGTATAAGCTCCATCTGGCTTGTGTCATTTTTGTTTCACGTTCATGTATTTTCGATACATTTCGCGTCGGGTGTAACAGAAATCTATTTGAAAATCTTTATATCCGAAAATTTAACCGCACCTGAATCACTGAAAATCATCCACGGGTTTTGCTCCATGGTAGAAATGTGATTTGTAAATGCCACATTACCATTTACGTACATCACACACACTTGTTTCTCGATAATAATTTTCACATCAAATTGTTTGTTGTTGCTAACAATAAGTGGTGTGAAGTTCAGTTCTTTATTGTTTTGATACATGAAAAGTGCCGGGCAGTTATACTGATTGTTGCTTGTCATGTCAAATATGAGTTTGTAACTTTCTTCCTGATCTTCGTAAGCGCCAAACCCGATTCCAAATCCCTTTTCGGCTTCTGAAGCATCAATTTTCATTTCAATTTTCAACGAAGATGTGTTGCGATTAAAAACCACTTCGCTATTCCCCGATAAAGTGAATATATTGTTATTTTTTACTACAGAACCTTTTTGTTTGATGTCTTTGAAATCGACTGCTTTCGAAAACTTTGCATTCAATGCATCCGGAATGGCAGGATATAATTTTCCACCGGGTTGTTGTATCAGTTTATGTGTAATCAGATTTCCACCCCATGTCAATTCATTAATATTGGGTTGTTTGTCCTGACCTGTCGATGCCCAACCACTCAGGTATCTGTGCTGACCATCGAAAGAAGTTTTGGCTGCATAAAGCCATAGACCGTCAAATGTTTCGTGAGAACCGTTCTCGTCCCTGCAAATCTCCCATGGTCCGTCGGGACTGTTTGCTATACGATAAAATGTTTTGCGATGATTGTCTCTGTTTATTCTTGAGAAAATCATATACCATTTATCTCCCAATTTGAACACTTCGGCACACTCGGGCAGGTCGGTGTCGGTAGCAAATTCATATAATTTGGGATTGTTGTTGTCGACAGCTTTGTAAAGGCTTTGTATTTCTTCCCAGTTGTTCAGGTCGTCCGATTGATATCGAACAAGTACTGCGCGGTTATCGGTAGTTTGTCCGCCAACAAGCATCACGTATTTGTTACGTGTTTCATCCCAATACACATCCGGATCGCGAAATTCGGAGGTTTTACAGAATGCAGGTGGTTGAATTTTAAAAGATGGTTTTTTATACCATTCGCCCGCTGACAAATCGTTGGCAAGTGTAGCTTTTGAGACAGTGGATGGTGATGTAAATACGGTATAAAAGAAATGATAGTTGTTATCTTTCTTAATGCAATCGCCTGTACCTATGTTTATATCCCATTCGCCTGCTTTACCTGTGAGTACCTGAGGGCTTGGAGTGTTGAGTGGCACAAATTTAGCAAAATCTTTTGTTTTGGTTACATAGATTCCACCACCGGGGTATCCCGAGAATCTTCCTAAAAGGAAATAGATGTAGAATGTTTGGTCGGCTTCATTGTAATAGGGCATAGGATCGCCCGTCACTGCATTGGCCGGTTTGTAAAATGTTTCGTAAACAGTTTTGATAGCTTCGGCCTCAGTTGCTGTTGTTTTTTTTGTCAATGTCTCATCAATTGTCGGATCATTATTACCCGGATCGGGCTCAACGGGAGTGCAACAAGCCGATATTAACGGGAATGATAATATGAAAAGTAAGCTTGATATTTTCATCTGTATATTTTTTTTCTGCCCCCTAACCCCCTGAAGGGGGAATACATCTGGCACTTTAAGTTTTTGTTCTACTAATAAACACCCCTTTGTGTGTCCTAAATTTTAATTTGGGTCATGGGTGTTTCATGTGATTATAGATTTACCCCTAACCCCAACCTCTATCCCCCTTCGAGTACTTTCTCCAACCTCTAACCCTCTTTCGGGTACTTTCTCCAAAAGGAGAAAGAAATAGGATATTTTATTTTATGGAGAAAGAAATAGGAATAAATAGCTGTTGGGAATTGAGAGAAGTTTGTAACTGAAAATAGAATAAGTATACACTACCAGACATTTAGCATCTGGTAGTGTACTTTTAATTTACTCTTTGGGAAGTGCAATTAGTTCATCCCAATATACCCGCTGAGTTGTAAAAACAACAGGTTGTCCTGCATCATGTGCATGTGGAGCTACCAATATGTTGTTTATGATAGCCGTTCTGTTTTCCGGTATTTTGAAAGTTAGTTTTTGCCATTTGCCCAAATTATCTTCCGAATACCAAACTTTCAGCCAGTCTTTATTTTGCTCTCCATCCGATTGGATTTCAAGCTGCACATCGCCGGCTACATTTTTAAGCACCATAATGCTAAAACGATCGTATTCAGCAGGGTCGATGTTTACTTTATAGCTATTCCACAGCGCACCACCCGACCATGGTTTTCCTCCGGCATCGGTATCATTACCGGCTCGCATTATTGAAGCACAGAACGGAGTGGTATTAATTCCATCGGTCAATGGATTGGCATAAGGACTTTCTACCGTAGCGGCAATATTGGCCCAAACCGGTTTTACATCCTCGCCATTGAAAATAACCAGGCCCGGAGTTGAACCATGCTGCACTGTTACAGTGTAACTAAACTGATAGCCTTCATAATTCAATGTGTAGACTACAGGGTTTGTAAAGTCAACTGTCTCACCTACAGCAGGACTTATCGTGGCACCAGCAGTATGTTCAATCACCGGCGTAATTGCCGTCAGGTCGGTAGCAACCGGCACATACACGGTTATCGTTCTGTTAGCTTCATTGATATCGCCTACATCAGTACCAACTTTAAACATGGTAATTTTAGCTTTTGTTTCTTCCACCGTAACCTTGTAGGTGTTGTACACATTTTTGTTGTAAACCCGGTATTCAATCGGAGTTATGGAAGATGCGCTAAAATCCATTGAAACTCCAGATGCAGGAGTAACAGATGCACCTTCGGAAGTAGAAATAGAAGTCGTTAAAGACGTCAAATCGGTACCGGGAGGCATGAACAGTTTGATTGTTTGTTTTGCTGTGTCAATAGTACCTTCAATGCCATTGATAGTGAATGATAAAATTTCTACTTCAGCATTTAAATCAACTGTATCGCGATCGGTGTCGGTGCAAGCTGTAAAATTGAGTGCTATCAATAATACTGCTAAAATATAAATTGTTTTCTTCATAATATTATAGATTTTCAATATCCAACATTTTGTTCGTATAAATACTTACTAAACTTGATTTGTTGCTCAGGGATAGGCAAGTATTCGTGTTTGTTCTTTGTGAAGTTTGCATCTGAATAATATGACCGACGACTTTGCTCGGTGCTATAGTATTCATTCATTATTTGTTCTGTTACTCCCCAGCGCACCAGGTCGAAGAATCTGCCACCTTCCATAGCAAACTCAAGCCGGCGTTCCCAACGCAGGGCTTGTCGTGCAAAATCTTGTGTCCAGTTACAATTGACACCATCCTGATAAAGTTTAATATCCACAAAACCACTCGCATACTGTATCATTTCGGTACTGTTTTTGGCACGGTTTCGTATTGAATTAATAATTGGCAATGCTTCAGCTGAACGGTTTAATTCGACCAGAGCTTCTGCTTTCATAAGCAACACATCGGCATGGCGGATCACAATTCTGTTTTTTGTATTGGCATAAAACGGAACCATGGGAATGAAGCAATCGCAGGTAGGATCTACATTTTCCTTTAACGAAGCATACACGCCGTATGTGCCCGGACTTCTGTTCCAGTCTACATCGTATATCAGGGACTCATTATATTTGTAAGCAAAACCCGGAATAGCTACTGTATGAAACAAGCGGGGATCGTTCTGTGCCGCGTAACCGCCATCATTCGTGTTATAGTTCTCAAATACCGGTAATCCGTTTTGTGTGCGGAATGCATTCACAAGCGTTTGCGAAGGTTTTAAAAAGTCGCAACAACCCAATTTCATTGGAACAGACAACAAGTCGGCAAAGTTAACACGTCCGAATTTTGTTCCATCGTTATTCGAGTATTGAACAGCAAATATCGACTCGGCGCCATTTTCGTAACTACCCGGTAAAAAGTTGTAGGCAAAATCGTTTTCGAGTTTATATTGCGATGCCACAACCATATCAGCGTAGGTCAACACATTGTTCAGATCGGCTGCATTTACCGAAGTCACTTCATTCGACTCACTGTTTTCCTGTCTGTAAGCTTTGTACAAATATGTTTTGGCAAGATATGCTGCCGCTGCATATTTATCGGCACGCCCTCTGTCCATCTGTCTTACGGGCAAATGATCGACACCGTATTTAAAATCATCAGCAATTTTTTGCCAAAGTTCGTCATTGGTCAGTGCTACGTTTGAAATTTTACTGTATTCAGCCACAGGAACATTTTCGTCGATATAAGGAATGTTCTTAAAAAGTATCTTGAGCAAAAAATAGAAGTGACCTCTGAGGAATCGTGCTTCGGCTATTTTAGCTTCTTTGTTCGTCAGATTTTCGGCTGCATTGATTGCTTTTATTGCCGAATTTGCACGCGAAATAGATACATAACATTGATACCAAAGCGCATCCACCTCACCAAACTCAGTTGAAATATTATTCGATATCTCAAAAAAGTGGAAAGTAGAAATATCCTGTTCGCCCGAACCTCCTTTGTAAGCATCGTCGGACCGAACAGTACCATAAGGCCACAAGCTGAGCGGTGTATTATAGTGATCGTTTCCTAATGCCGAGTATGCAGCTGTCAGCGCATCCTCGTAAGCTGTCTGTACGTTTTCTGTGGTGAGAATTCCTGTTGGCTCTTCATTCAGAAAATCGGTACATGCCGAAAAGAAAATGATTAGCAGGCCAATCAGACCTGTATTGAAGTATTTTTTCATCTTTAGTTGATTTTTAAAAAGTTAGATTTAATCCAATTGTACTTATCATCGGGATAGGATATCCGAATCCGGGGCTTTCGGGATCTACGCCGGTAAATTTGTTTGAATGGATAGTGAATAAATTCTGTCCGCTGATATAGAACCGGAGTTTTTCAATGTTTAGTTTCGATAATGTTGATTTTGGCAACGTATAGCCTAATTGCACATTTCTGACTTTCAGATACGAGCCATCTTCCACATAATAAGTCGAAAAGCGACCTTCGTTGTTCGAGTTGGTGCTTTGTAGCATCGGTATATCCGAATCAGGATTAGTCACAGGATGAAATGCATCGAGCACACGTCGTCCTTTGTTTGAGTTCACATCATCCACACTCCAGAAATCTGTTTGGTATTTTACACCGTTTACAATATCAACTCCTTGTACTCCCTGAAAGAACATACTCATGTCAAAGTTTTTGTATTCCAGATTGATGTTCAACCCATATGAAAAATCAGGAAACGGATTTCCAATCCAGGTCTGATCCATGGCGTTTATTTCGTTTTTACCATCCTCTTCGTACACATTTTTGTATCGGATACGACCAATAGCTTTTCCGTCCTGACTCACGTGATTGTCCACTTCGTCCTGCGTTCTGAATATACCATCGGCTACATATCCATAGAACGATCCGATAGGACGACCCAGAATATTGTCGCCTTCGCGACCGCCATACGAGTTCTGAACATCTTCGGGCAGATGTGTTACCTTGTTTCTGAAACCTGAGATATTGGCCGTAATATCATATTTCAAACCAAAGCTTGTGTCGTCTCTGTAACCAAGCAACACTTCAAAACCTTTGTTCTCCATCGATGCACCATTGCTCCAGCGATCGCCACCCTCACCTACTATGGCTAAGTATGCCGGACGAATCAAAATGTCTTTGGTCGATTTAATATAGTATTCGGCCGAACCATATAGTTTATTGTCGAAAAACGCATAGTCAACACCAATATTGGTTTGAGTGGTGGTTTCCCATTTCAGGTCATCGTTACCCGATTGTATTTTGCGGAATCCTGCCGGTAATGAACCCGAACCATTTCCTGTAATGTCATACGCTGTACCATTTACAATTGTCCATGTGGGGTCGGCAACTCCATAGTCGGGAACAAAAATTGTGTAGGTAGCATAGTTATCAATTTCCTGATTACCTGTCTGTCCCCATCCTGCACGTAGTTTCAAGTCCGATATAATATCTTTGGCACCGTCCATAAAATTTTCCTGCGATATTCTCCAACCCAGCGAAACTGCAGGGAATGTACCAAAGCGGTTGTTCTTACCAAAGCGAGATGAACCATCGTGACGAATTGTGGCCGAAGCAAGGTACTTATCATCGTACACGTAATTCGCTTTTCCGAAATACGAAAGCAACGAATATCCGGTCTGTCCACCGCCCACCTGGGCTTTACCTGTACTTACACCAGGCCACATATATTCAGGAGTTTCCACTGTAAAGGCATACTCGCCCGAAGTGTAAGCATTGAAACTAATATCGGACTGACGAAACATTTCCATACCGGCCAGCACATCGAAACTGTGGTTACCTATGCTTTTTTTGTATGCAGCAGTATTTGTCCAGTTCCATTTCATCGAATGCGATTGTTCAAGGTTTACTCCGCTAACCGTATTGCTAAGAAAGCCCGATTGGTATGTGCGCTGCATATATCTTTTAAAGAAATTGCCGTAGTCAATACCTATACTTGTTCTGATTTGTAAATCTTTTACCGGTTCTAAAATGGCAAAAGCATTTCCGAAGGTACGCCAGTATTGGTAAGGATTGTCTTTATTGTAGGTAATCAGTCGAACAGGATTCTGTCGGTCGTTCATTCCTTGGGAGGGGCCACCCCACCCTTCTCCGTCAATTGTATGCACAGGTACCATAGGCAGAGCTTTCAGTGATAAATCGAGCACATCGCCCGGCGACTGAACTTCTGAAGTCCGGTTGAGTGTAAAGTTTTCGCCGATTGTCAGCAAGCCGTTCAGCAATTTATAATCACTGTTTACACGTGCCGAAATACGATCAAATTTCGAGAATTTAATTGTTCCTTCGTTTTCAAAATATCCGAGCGAGAAGAAGTATTTTCCTTTTTCAGTACCATTGCTTACCGATAAGTTGTGCGATTGAATTATGCCTGTCCGCGATACTTCATCAAACCAGTCGGTATCGCTGGAATACATAGTTTTATCAGCATCCAGATACTTCGGTAAAAACATATTGTTCAATACCGGCATAGCACTTTCCGCATCATAGTTCCAATCGAAACGATAACCGATATTATTGTTGTTGGGATCGCTGCCACTGTTTACCGCAGCCTGCCACATAGCCTGTCCGTATTCTTTCGAGTTTAAAACATTTAAATGGTTGTTGTATGTGGTAGCAGTTACATATGAATCAAAATCAACACGTATTTTTCCGGCTTTTCCCTGTTTGGTGGTAATGATAATGACACCATTACCGGCTCTCGACCCGTAAATACTTGCTGCAGCTGCATCTTTTAAAACCTGAATACTTTCTATATCGTTGGAGTTAAGTTCGTGCATACCACCTTTGGTAGGTACTCCATCAATAATAAGAAGGGGATCATTATTATTTAATGTACCTATCCCCCTGATGCGAATGCTTGCAGAACCGCTTGGATTACCATCAGCTGTAACGGTCATTCCGGCCACTCTTCCCTGTAAAGATTTAATCGGATTGTTTTCTGCTGATTTTTTTATTTCATCGATATCAACAACCGAAACAGCACCAGTTAAGTCGGCCTTTTTCTGTGAGGTATAACCTGTAACAATCACCTGTTCGAGCATTTTCGTATCAGGCTCCATGACCACCTTTATTGAAGTTTTAGCTCTGACAGGTACTTCGATAGTTTTCATACCTATCATCGAAAAAATCAGAACGGTATTTTCGCTATTTACTTTTAATGAGAATTTGCCATCTAAATCGGTTACCGTACCGGTCGATGTTCCTTTAATCTGAATACTTACACCAATCAAAGGCTCGCCATCCTCCGAAGAGTTTACTGTACCATTTAAAATGTTTTCCTGAGCAAACGATAACAACGATAATACAGCAAACACTGCTGTAATCAACAATCGCCTGAAGGACTCTCCTTTTTTGTTGAAAATCATGATAATAAATTTAAGATTAGTAATTAATGTTGATTTCACATATTGACACTTTCCATGTATTCGAATACGCTACAAAAATAGAGTTGATAAATAGATTATACTGTCATTTTAGTTACATCATCGTGTAATTTTGATACAACCCACAAATAATTCTAAAACAAAAAAAGCAGTCCGATTGCTCAAACTGCCATAGAGGGCCGGGGTGTACGTTTCGTGGTCAAAGTTTCAGGGTTTGTGTTTGAAATTTGAAGATTTGAAGATTTGAAGATTTGAAGATTTGAAGATTTTGCGTTTCGGAAGTGATGCTCATTTAATCCCGCATCCTTAATTGCAACTATTCATTGTCAATTATCAATTATTCTCCGTGTTTCGTGTTTCGTGTTCCGTGTTCTGTGTTCCGTGTTCTGTGTTTGGATTTGAAAATTTGAAATTTGAGAATTTGAAGATTTCTGGCTTCGAAAGTGATCCTCTTTTAATCCCGCATTCCTAACTC
>JAFGVV010000013.1 GCA_016937795.1 Paludibacteraceae bacterium | reverse complement strand
TGCGGAGAGGAAGAGATTCGAACTCTCGATACGATTCCACACCGTATATACGCTTTCCAGGCGTACCTCTTCAACCACTCGAGCACCTCTCCAAAACGGGGCGAAGTTAAGAAAAAATCACGAAAAACAATGTATTTATTGAAATTTGTATCCAATAAATTATTTTTTTCTCGTTTTTTTAGATGGTTTTATGATTTCGACTTTAGTTTTTCAAATAAATTGAAAGAATTACAGCTTGTTATTTCAATAATTTTCTCTTTTTCCAGTTCATAGACTGCTGACAATTTTTCGCAAATGATTGCTATGTGTGCAGGTTCATTCCTTTTTCCACGATAAGGTGCGGGTGTGAGATAGGGTGCATCGGTTTCAGTGAGAATGTGCTCGGGTTGTACATGTTTTAGTGTGTCGGCCAATTCGGAGTTTTTAAAAGTTACAATGCCGTTGATGCCCATATAAAATCCTCCAAACTGTATTATTTCGTTGGCCTGCTCAATGCTTCCTGTAAAACTATGAAAAACGCCTCTGAGTCCCTTTCCTCTGAAAGGTTCGAGTGCGTTCATGGTTTCGCGAAACGAATCGCGTACATGTATTATCACCGGTAAATTGTAGTCGAGCGACCATTGCAATTGCTGTGTGAAGGCTATTAGCTGTTCGTTGTAAAAGCTTTTGTCCCAATACAAATCGATGCCAATTTCGCCGATAGCTATATACTTTCTACGTGATAATTCCCGTTTTATTATGTCAAGTTCATTTTTATAATCATCTTTTACACTTGTAGGGTGCAGACCGATTGCTGCATAGCAATACCCGGGATATGCTTTTTCGAGACTAAGCATACGCGGCAACGATTCGCTATCGACATTGGGCAGGATGATTTTTGTTACACCTGCATCTTTTGCGCGTTGAATTACCTCGTCGCGATCGTTATCGAACTCCTCGGAATAAATATGTGAATGGGTGTCAATCATTTTTGTACTCCAATGTTTCAGAGTTTTAAAGTTTCAGTGTTTCAAAGTTTTGATGCAATCCAAAACTCTGAAACTTGAAACTCAGAACTCTTTACTCAGAACTCTTTACTCAGAGCTCTTTACTCAGAACTCTTTTGGCTATTCCCACTCGATAGTGGCCGGTGGTTTCGAACTGATATCATACACTACACGATTAACGCCTTTCACCTTATTGATGATTTCGTTCGACATTTTCGCCAGAAACTCGTAAGGGAGATGGGCCCAGTCGGCAGTCATAGCATCGATAGATGTTACAGCACGCAAAGCAACTGCATTTTCGTATGTACGTTCGTCACCCATTACGCCTACCGATTGTACAGGAAGTAAAATGACACCTGCCTGCCAAACTTTGTCGTATAGGTTCCAATCGCGAAGTCCATTGATGAAAATGTCATCGGCTTCCTGTAGAATTCGTACCTTTTCGGGTGTGATAGCACCCAGAATTCGCACAGCTAATCCCGGCCCGGGGAAAGGCTGACGTTTAATCAAATGATGCATCATGCCCAGCTCAGTACCTACTTTACGCACTTCGTCTTTGAAAAGCAGACGTAAAGGTTCGCAAAGTTTGAGTTTCATTTTGTCGGGAAGTCCACCCACGTTGTGGTGCGACTTAATAACAGTGCCTGTGATAGACAATGATTCGATAATGTCAGGGTAAATAGTGCCCTGAGCAAGCCATTTTACACCATCAATCTTTTTGGCTTCAGCATCGAATACGTCGATAAAGCCGGAGCCGATAATTTTACGTTTTTTTTCCGGATCGGTTACGCCATCGAGCATTTTGTAAAAATAATCTTTTGCATTTACCCCGATTACATTGAGCCCCAGGTGTTCGTAATCTTTCATTACATTTTCAAACTCGTTTTTGCGGAGCAAGCCATGATCGACAAAGATGCAGGTGAGGTTTTCGCCTATGGCCTTGTTGAGTAAAACGGCCGCCACCGATGAATCGACGCCACCTGAAAGGCCAAGAACTACTTTGTCGTTGCCAAGTTGTGCTTTGAGTTCAGCTACAGTGCTTTCAACAAAAGACGCCGGAGACCAATTGCGTGCTGCACCACAAATATTAAGGAAGTTTTCAAGTAGCTGAATGCCATCCAGTGTGTGATAAACCTCAGGGTGAAATTGTACAGCCCAGGTGGGTTCATTTTCTATTTTGTAAGCGGCCAGTTCCACATCGGCTGTGCTGGCTATTTTGCGGAAACCTGCAGGGATTTTTGTAATGGAATCGCCGTGCGACATCCATATTTGCGATCCCGGGTTAATGTCTTTGAAAAGCGGGTCGGTATTGTCAATGAAATCGAGATTGGCACGGCCATATTCGCGTGAGCCGGCAGCTTCCACATTTCCGCCCGAAGTGTAAGCAATGTATTGTGCGCCGTAGCAAATTCCTAAAACAGGAAACTTTCCACGTATATTGCTCAGGTCGGCTTTGAAAGCAGTGGGGTCGTACACTGAAAACGGGCTTCCCGAGAGGATTACGCCTTTGATGTCGCTCGTGTCTTCTGGAAATTTGTTGTAAGGAACTATTTCGCAATACTCGCTCAGATCGCGCAGACGTCGCCCGATAAGCTGTGTGGTTTGTGAACCAAAATCAAGAATAATGATCTTTTCCATTTATAATACCGAATTGATTGAAAAATTTGTGCAAAAGTAGCAAAAAGTAAGGGCAACTGCAAATGCTAATAAAGGCTGTTTGCTGCTGGTTTTTATGCCGAATAAACATATGATATGTTTGGAAACATAAATCAACTGATTTTTCAATCATTTTTTGAGAATTTTTCATTGTTGTGACAGCCCTTTTCATATATTTGCATCGAATATTATCTTCGAATTAACCTGTAACGATATGTACGCATTTGATTTACGTACCCTTTATACCAGTTTTGTAGTAATGCTGGTAGTATGTCTGGCTGTGGTGGCTCTGTTGTGGTGGCAAAATCGTAAACATTTCAGAGGCCTGGAACTGCTCGTGCTGTACATTGTGATGCAGTTCTTTGGTTTGGTTTTGATTGCACTTCGCGACAAGATACCCGATTTTCTTTCGATTATTATGGCTAATGGCTTTGTGGTAGGTGGTGCCTTTCTGGCTTTTGTGGGTCTCGAAAAATTCAGCGACAAAGAAACACCGCGTCTGAAACATTATTTGTTGTTTGTTTTATTTCTAATACTACATTTAGTGTTTACTTATTTTTATCCTTCACAGGAACTAAGAAATATAAATGTGAGTTTTGCACTTATGGTTGTGTCGTTACAGAGTGCACATTTGATGCTTTACAGAAATACCGGGGTAATGCGTAAAATTGCAAAGCCAATGGGTTATGTGTTTGTTTTTCTTGTGTTTATTGGTGTTGTAAGGTTGTCGAAGTATTTTTTTGTGGGATTCTCTGACTTAAGTTATTTCAATTCCGGTGTATTCGAAGTCTATGTGGCTTTAATGTATCAGGTAGCCTATTTCTTTCTGGTTTTTTTTCTGGCATTAATGGTTAACGAAAGACTTTTGAATGAAATTTCAGTGCAGGAAGAGAAATTTTCGAAAGCATTTCGACATTCTCCGCTAGGTATTTTAATATCAACTGTAAATGAAGGACGTATTATTGAGATAAATGATGGGTATGAAAAAATAACCGGTTATCTTGCCGCTGAAGTAATTGGAAAAACAACTACTCAGAATAATATCTGGGTTGATGAGGTCGACCGTTTTGCTTTTGTAACGGAGCTGAATGAAAAGGGCAGAGTTGTAAGCCGAACGATGCAGTTTCGAAAAGCAAACGGAGAACTTATAACTGCTGAGTTCTCAAGCGAAATCATATACATTGATAATGAAAAATGTTTACTTACAGTAGTGAATGATATAACAGAAAAGAAAAAGACAGAAGCAGAACTGCGAAAATCGCAAAGGATTTTGCGAAGTTTTGCTTCTCATTTACAAAATGCCGGCGAGGAAGAAAAAATTGTATTGGCCACTCAAATTGATAATGAGCTGAATCAGAGTCTGGCGGCTCTTAAAATGGATATAGGATTACTCAAGCAAAAGTTCAAAAAGAATGATGAGACGGGACAGTCGGACGAACTGATACATAAACTGGATGAGGTGTATAAAACCCTGGGTAATTCGTTGGCCTTTTCGCTTAAATTAATGACAAACCTCCGAAATGAGGTGCTTTATATGATGGGCTTACCCGATGCTATCAGACTATATGTTGATGAAGTTAATCATAAATACCCTGCCATACAATGTTTTTTCGATTTGGGTAAAGTTGATAAATTGCCTCAGCAGAAACAGTCCACTATTCTTTATCGCATTTTCGAAGATGCGATTTCCAATGCGCTTGTTCACTCGCAGGCTTCCGAAATTATTGTTTCGTTGCACGGTCGTAATAATTCTCTTGAACTCGAAATCTCTGATAACGGGCTGGGTTTTGATTACAGCGAATTTATGGAGCATAGCTCGCACGGGCTTATGTTGATGCGCGAGCGCACGTCGCTTCTCGATGGCGAAATGTTCATTACGTCGGCTCCGGACGAGGGTACAACCGTGAAAATTGTAATTCCGCTTGTCTGACTATTTCAACAGTAACGAGCTGTCGCCGTAACTCAGAAAACGGAAGTCGTGCGACATGGCATAGTCGTAAATGTTTTTCCAATTGCCGTCCACAAAGGCCGAAACCAAAAGCAATAAGGTGCTTTTAGGTTGATGAAAATTGGTAATCATTCCGTTTATTACTCTGAATTTATATCCCGGACGAATCATAATCTGCGTATCGGCATGCAGTGTATCAGTTTGCATACGGTCGAGATATTTTAGAATTTCGTTGAGCATTTCGCAGGTGTCGTATTCATGTTGTGTGGCATATGGCGCCCATTGCGAAACCCCTAAAGAGCCTCCGCCTCCGCCTTTTCCTCTGCCTTCCTTCAACTGCACTCCTATATAATAAAGACTTTCGAGCGTACGCACCGAAGTGGTTCCCACAGCTACAATCTGACCATAGTCGGCTATAAGTTTTTCAATGGTTTTGCGCTGTACCGAAATCACTTCGGTGTGCATATGATGTTCGGCAATGTCGCGCGTTTTTACAGGCTGAAAGGTGCCTGCGCCCACATGTAGCGTCACTTCTTCGAATTGTACTTTGTTGTTTTTCAACGATTCAAAAACTTCGTCGGTAAAATGGAGTCCTGCTGTAGGAGCAGCCACCGAACCTTTAATTTTTGAATATACGGTCTGATAATTTTTCAGATCGCTTTCCTCGGTTTTGCGATGCAGATAAGGTGGAATAGGCAATTCTCCGGCATTTTCCAATATATCGGCAAAATGAATTTCGTTGTTATTCCACTCAAAATGAACTTTATGTGTATTCCCTTCTGTCGATACAAGGGTGGCTTTCAGTTCGCACTCTTCATTAGCTATGCTTATCTTCTTAACGAGCGCGCCTTCTTTCCATTTTTTCAGATTACCAATCATGCATTTCCATATGCAGGAATGAACAGAACCGAGCGATTGTGCATAATCGGCAGGGCTGTCGGGTTCCAGACAGAAAATTTCAATCTGTGCACCGGTGATTTTCTGAAAAAGCATCCGCGCCTGAATCACACGGGTGTTGTTATAAACCAATAATGTGTTTTCGGGCACAAAATCAGCGATATTCGAAAAAATACTTTCCTGAATTTTTCCCTGCTGATAAAAGAGCAGTTTCGAACTATCGCGTATGGGGAGTGGATATTTGGCAATGCGCTCGTCGGGAAGATCGTAATTGTAGTCGCTAATAAAAATGGGAGTTGCCTCGTTATTTGTGCTCACGGTAAATGAAATATGTTTTGAGCCGCAAAAATACAGATAATGTGGCAATTTGACAACAAGCGTCTTTTCTTTATCTTGGTCGGATAACACTATATTCACAGCATGTGGTTGAATCACCATGCTCACGTTCAATCGGACGTCGCTACGCGACTTAAAGAGTGGGTAGTGCGGCGTTTTACAACTGGTGCTTAGCCACGAGCGATTGCACTTGCGTTGG
>JAFGVV010000012.1 GCA_016937795.1 Paludibacteraceae bacterium | reverse complement strand
TTTTCCATCCATACGGATACAGGTTCCGTTTTTGATATCCTGAGCATTAATCATGAAGTGAGAATTTTAATAAATTAGTTTTTGAGGCTGCAAATTTACGATTTTCAATCCATAAATCAAAATATCGTAATTCAGCAGCCTCAATATCACCACAAAACCCCTGGGTTTTACTGATTATTGCGTTTCTGAACGTTGTAAAAAATCTTCATTTGGTTGCCAAGTATTTTGGTAAATCCTTTTACGTCGTCGGCACTCCAGGCGCGGTTTACTTCACCATATTCGCCAAAGTCGGTTTTCATAAGGTCGAAAGGCGAATCGACACCCACCAGCGTGTAGCTATAAGCACGAAGGTTTACAATCACAGTTCCGGTTACGTTTTGCTGCGAACTTTCGAGGAATTGCTCGATGTCGCGCATAACGGGTTCCAGATACTGAGCTTCGTGCAGGAACATGCCGTACCAGTTGCCCAGCTGATCTTTCCAATATTGCTGCCATTTGGTAAGCGTATGTTTTTCGAGCATTTTGTGTGCGTTGATAATAAGCAGCGGTGCAGCAGCTTCGAATCCTACCCGGCCTTTTATGCCGATAATGGTGTCGCCGATGTGCATGTCGCGGCCAATTCCGAATTTCGATGCAATGGCTTCGAGCTTGTTGATAAGCGCAATTTTGTCGTCGCTTTTCTGACCGTTGATGGCCGTGATTTCGCCTCTTTCGAACGAAATGGTCACGGTTTCGTCAGCGCTTTTTTCCACCTGGCTCGGATAGGCTGCTTCGGGCAATGTTTGTTCCGATTTAAGTGTTTCCTTTCCTCCGATTGAAGTTCCCCAAAGGCCTTTGTTGATGGAATATTCCATTTTTGTAAAATCGGCCACAAAACCATGCTCTTTCAGATAGTTTATTTCATACTCGCGTGTCAAAACCATGTCGCGGGTAGGAGTGAGGATTTTGATGTTTGGTGCAAGTACGTCGAAAGTAAGGTCGAAACGTACCTGGTCGTTTCCGGCGCCTGTGCTGCCATGTGCCACATATTGCGCATCAATTTCTTTGGCGTAATTGATAATGGCGATGGCCTGAAAAATTCGCTCGGAGCTTACCGAAATCGGATAAGTACCATTGCGAAGCACATTGCCAAATACCATATATTTGATACTTTTTTCGTAATAATCCTTGGTTACATCAAGCGCCACATGGCTTTTTGCGCCCAGACGAAAGGCTTTGTCCTCGATTACTTTTAGTTCTTCTTCACTGAAACCGCCTGTGTTGGCTACTGCTGTGTGTACTTCGTATCCTTTTTCCTGGGCCAGATACATGGCGCAAAACGAGGTGTCGAGTCCGCCACTAAAGGCTAATAATACTTTTTCTTTCATTTTTTTTGTATGTCTAAGATCAAAAGACTAAGGTCTAATGACAATATTGTTATCAAATATTTTACTTTGCTTCGTCTTTGGCCGGGTCGAACAACATTCCGGTACAAAGACAATGTTTACGGCCGGTGCGTTGCAGTATGTCGTAGTTTACACAGCTCTGACAGCCTTTCCAGAAAGCCTCATCGTCGGTAAGTTCCGAGAACGTAACTGGTTTATAGCCCAGTTCAGAGTTTATTTTCATAACCGCAAGGCCGGTCGTCAGCCCAAATATCTTAGCATTCGGATATCGAAGTCTCGATAGTTCGAATGCTTTACGTTTGATGCGTTTAGCCAATCCATGGCCACGATATTTGTCCACCACAATAAGTCCCGAGTTGGCCACAAATTTTTTGTCTCCCCACGATTCTATATAGCAAAATCCGGCAAACACTCCATCTGCAAGTGCAATAATGGCTTTGCCTTCTTTTATTTTTTGTTCGATATATTCCGGAGAGCGGCGTGCGATACCAGTGCCACGCACTTTGGCAGCGGCAGCTATTGTTTCCAGAATTGTTTCCACGTATCCCAGACTTTTTTCGTCGGCAATTTCTACCGTAATTGTTTCAACGGCAATTTCGTTATTCATATTCAATTGTTGAATGAGTGCGTTTACACTATTGTGTACAATATCTTTTTTTTGATTTTAATTATCTTTTTCGGCAAAGGTGTGATTCATCATTTGTAGAATATCTTCACGGCTAATGCCTTCGCGCGGAATCACCAGAATGGTGTCGTCGCCGGCAATAGTTCCCAGTACCTCATCAGTAGCTTTGTTGTCGATGTCCCATGCAATGGCGCTGGCGTATCCTGGCTTTGTTTTTACTACTGCAAGCTGGCCCGAAAACTCAAGGCTGAGTACAGCCCCATGCGAAATAAGAGCATTGGCGGTTGACTGGCTGGGAATCGGTTTGTTGTATGAAGGTAATACGTATTTGTAAGTTCCGTTCGACAGTGGCGTTTTGGCTACTTTTAATAGTTTTAGGTCGCGCGACAAAGTGGCCTGAGTGACTTCACACTGTCGTTCAGAAAGCATGTTCAGCAACTCCTCCTGACTACCGACTACATTCGAGCGCAATATCTCGGAAATTATTTGTAAGCGGTTTCGTTTATTTTTCATGCGTTTATATTGATTTTTATTGTTGTCGGAATAATTTATTCAAAATATTGCGGAACTCAATTTGTGCCACAGTATTTAAGATTCGTTTGTTTTGCTATTTCTGAATACGAAAAAATATTCATTTTCGAAGCTTAGTGTAAATAAATTGTATATTTATTTATATTGGTGGCAAAATTACAACAATAAATACAGAAAACAATGGATAACGCAATAAATATTCCTATTTTATTCTATAAGTTGAGTTTTTTAGCTTTCATTTGAATAATCTATGCATAAGTATGCGAAAATTATTATAGTTCCCGTTTGATATTTATGCAGAAAATCACTTAGGGATATTATCCTCTATTGCAGTTTTCTGTTTTATTAGATGAATTCGACTGCTTTTTAATAAGCTATTTAGTATCTTTGCAAGTTATTTTTTTCAAAAAGAATTATTATGTCCACTCAGGGAAATATTATCATAAAAGCGGCAAGAGTACACAATCTGAAAAATATTGATGTGGAAATTCCGCGCAACAAACTGGTGGTGATTACCGGGCTTTCGGGTTCTGGTAAATCCTCGCTGGCATTCGACACACTTTATGCCGAAGGGCAACGACGCTATGTGGAGAGCCTTTCGTCGTACGCACGTCAGTTTTTAGGTAGAATGAGCAAGCCCGAAGTGGATTATATAAAAGGTATTCCACCTGCCATTGCCATCGAGCAAAAGGTAAATACACGCAACCCACGTTCTACGGTAGGTACTTCAACCGAAATTTACGAATACATCAAACTTTTATATGCGCGCATCGGCAAAACTTATTCGCCCGTTTCAGGCGAGGAAGTGAAAAAGCATGAAGCTGCCGATGTGGTGAACGCGGCGCTTGCTTTTCCCGACGAAACGAAAATGATGGTACTCACTTCGGTGATTCCTGCTGCCGATCGTAATTTGAAAGAGGAATTGCAAAGTCTGATGATGCAGGGTTTTAGTCGTGTGGAGTTCAATGGTGAAACTTTCCGGATTCAGGATATTATTGAAAATAAAGCGATAGATAAAAAGGATGCTGAGGTTTTTCTGCTTATCGACCGCCTGACTGTCGATCGTACGCTAACCGGAATCAGCCGACTGACCGACTCTATCGAAACCGCATTTTACGAAGGAAAAGGTGTTTGTATTCTGAAAGTTTTTGGCAGTGACGCAACGCAGACGCTTTATTTCTCGAAGAGTTTCGAAGCCGATGGAATGCAGTTCGAAACACCAACCGTTCATACTTTTAGTTTTAATAGTCCGCTGGGCGCTTGCCCGGCCTGTGAGGGTTTTGGGCGGGTAATTGGTATCGACGAGGATTTGGTGGTTCCCAATAAAACGCTTTCGATTTATGAGGATGCTGTGGCTTGCTGGCGCGGCGAAGTAATGGGCGAATTCAAACGCAGGTTGATGCATTCGGCTGACAAATTCGGTTTTCCGGTGCATAAGCCTTATTACGAACTGACCGATGCGCAGCGCGAATTGTTATGGACAGGAAATGAACATTTCGAAGGTCTGAACGATTTTTTCAAAATGCTCGAAGCTAATCAGTATAAAATACAGTATCGTGTAATGCTGGCGCGTTATCGCGGAAAAACCACCTGTCCCGATTGTCGCGGAAGTCGCCTCAAAAAGGAAGCTTCGTATGTGAGGGTGGGCGAAAAATCTATTTCCGAACTGGTTTTGCTGCCTGTGACAAAACTCAAGGAATTTTTCGATAAGCTTAAACTCAACGAGCAGGATGCATCCATCTCAAAACGATTATTACTGGAAATCAATAATCGAATTCAGTTTTTGCTCGATGTAGGTTTGGGTTATCTTACACTCAATCGTCTTTCTAATTCGCTTTCGGGTGGTGAGAGCCAGCGAATAAATTTAGCCACATCGCTTGGAAGCAGTCTGGTGGGCTCGCTTTACATTCTCGATGAACCAAGTATCGGACTTCACTCGCGCGATACGCATTTGCTTATAAAAGTGTTGAAACAGCTTCGCGACCTCGGAAATACAGTGGTTGTGGTGGAGCACGACGAGGAAATTATGCGTGCAGCCGATTTTATCATCGATATCGGACCCGAAGCCGGACGCAGAGGTGGTGAAGTGGTTTTTCAGGGAAAAATACCTGAAAACGGATTTGATATTACCAAAACGGATACTTCTAAATCGTATACATTAAAATATCTTACAGGCGACGAGAAAATTGATATTCCCACCGGCCGACGCAAATGGAATAACTATATCGAAGTGCTTGGTGCCCGCGAGAATAATCTGAAAGGTATTGATGTGAAATTTCCGCTCAATGTAATGACGTTGGTCACCGGAGTCAGTGGTTCGGGAAAATCATCTCTGGTGCGTAATGTATTTTACGCTGCGTTGAAAAAGCATTATGGTGGTGTGGCCGATCGTACCGGTAAGTTTGGTACTTTGCGCGGTTCTATGATGCTGGCCAAAGACATTGAGTTTGTGGATCAGAATCCGATAGGGCGTTCAACGCGCTCGAATCCTGTGACTTATATTAAGGCCTACGACGAAATACGTAAACTTTTTGCCGACCAGCAATTATCGAAGCAAATGGGTTACTCGGCTTCGTTTTTCTCTTTCAATACCGAAGGCGGACGATGCGAGGAATGTCAGGGTGAAGGTACAGTGACTGTGGAAATGCAGTTTATGGCCGACCTTGTACTTGAGTGTGAACATTGTCATGGTAAACGTTTTAAGCAGGATATTCTGGAAGTACAGTACAAGGAAAAGAATATTTTCGATGTACTTGAAATGACCGTCAATCAGGCTATTGAGTTTTTTGGAGCACAGAGCGGGAATACCGAGAAAAAAATTGTAAAACGCCTGAAACCGCTTCAGGATGTGGGAATCGGGTATGTGAAGCTTGGTCAGTCGAGCAGTACGCTTTCGGGTGGTGAAAGCCAGCGTGTAAAACTTGCGGCGTTTTTAGCAAATGAGAAGCCCGAACCTACGATTTTTGTATTCGACGAACCTACTACCGGTTTGCATTTTCACGACATAAAAACCCTGCTGAAAGCTTTCGATGCGCTTATTGCCAAAGGGCACACGGTGATTATTATTGAGCACAATATGGATGTGATTAAATGCGCCGACCACATTATTGATATTGGCCCCGAAGGTGGCGAACGTGGTGGAAATCTGGTTTTCGAAGGTACGCCCGAAGCGCTTGTGGACTGCGAATGTTCGTACACCGGAAAATTCCTGAAAGAAAAGCTTTAATCTCGTTCAATGCAGATGCAACATCTCGAAATACAACATAAGTACGCCATTTTGCATTGTGCCTTTCAGGTAATTGCCTCGGCTGATGGAAGTGTCGACGAAGAACGCGACTACGAAGCAATCAGTTTTTTGCTTGCTGAACTTGGTTTTTCGTCGGTTTATGCCTGGGATAGTGCGCTGAAAATCAATCCGCACGATGCTTTTTATCATGTGTCCACGCTCGACAATGAGGCAAAAGCTGTTTTCAAAAATATGATGCTGAAAATAAGCACTATGGCCGGAAATGAGAAACTACGCAAAACCTGCGCGGAATCGGTGTTTGAGTTGTGCGGGATTCTAATTTAGTTTGTTTAAACAGAATTATTTGAGAGATTAAAGTTGTTTCTTTATTGGGATTTTTAGAGGATTTTGCCTTGTGTCCCATATAGAAAGTATAATTATTCTTTGAGGCTCAGTTTCGTAAAAAATAAGATAATTCTCAACAGACAGGGCTCTAACACTCGAAATATCTGTTTTAATTCCTATTTCGGGATGCTTTTTGAGAAGCGCTATTTTTTATTGATTTTAGTAAATACTTTTATTGAGTATTCAGAGCTTTGATTTCTGGATTTATAGAAATCAAGAATCTCAAATAATTTAATTTTGGCTGAATGTGACCAGATTATTTCTTTTCTCTCCATGATTCAAATTCTTCATTCAAATCTGATTCAGCTACATACAGGCCATTCTTAATCTCCAATTGAGATTGATAAACTTCTTCCTTTTGCTTTGCACTCAATTCAAGTACAGTTGATTTGCTTTTTAAATCAATGATTGTTTTTAGTGCATTCAGAAAAACTTCATCATTTATTTCCGAAATCTGATGTATCAACAGCTTTTTTAATTGCAAAGTGGTCATATTGTTTCTTTTTTAGCAGATGTAAACGCAAAAATATGAAATGTAGTTAGTTCTAAATAGTTATTTCTTAATTTTTTTTCTGTGACTATTCAAAATCATTGTATTCAGCCCGATAAGTAGTTTTATATTACAGATGCAATTTTCCTCGTTCGGTTTAATTTTTCAATAAACTTAGTGTTTCGTTTGGTTGTAAGTAGGTTATAGCGTGCCTGCATTCTTAGTAGTGGCTCGGCTGGCAAATCAAGAGTTGCTTCAATAAGTAAAGCTAACTCAGTATTTACAGGACGTTTTCCATTCATCACCTCATTCAACAAAGTATAGGGTACATCCATTGCAGCGGCTAACTTTCGTTGCGAAATGCCACGGTATTCTATTTCATCTTTTAAAATCTGCCCCGGATGAGTAGCGTAAACAGGTTCAATGTTGTTCGCAATCATTTCCGGCTCAATGCCTGTTAAAGTGGTCATGCCTGTTTTATTTATAGTGGTTTGATAATTCTGTAATGTTGCATATGGTTGCAAAAGTATTTTCTCCTTCAGTCTTTTCCTCAAATTCAATTCGATATTGGTCGTTTACCCTGACTGAACATATGCCTGGTTTATTACCCGATAATCTCTCGTAGTTTAATGAATTATATTTTAAAAGTGCTGATGTGTTTTCAATGCTAATCATTAAATCAATTATACGAATGTATTTTCGGATTATCGCAG
Source organism: Paludibacteraceae bacterium (assembly GCA_016937795.1). Classification (GTDB taxonomy): domain Bacteria; phylum Bacteroidota; class Bacteroidia; order Bacteroidales; family Paludibacteraceae; genus Paludibacter. The sequence goes on along the minus strand of JAFGVV010000012.1, from coordinate 88,579 downwards.
GTTGAAACCGATGTTTTTTGTCCGAAGTATTTCCTTTTTTATAAAGTTCCTGTAGGTACAGTTTTTCAAAAGTGATTATCATATAGATGTATTAGATTGTTGCAAATATAATACATTTTTATAGTTCACAAAAATGTGAATCTAATCCTTTTTTTTCTGCAACCATTCAAAAATCATTACATTCATCCCGAAAAGCAGCAGAAAATAGAAAAAGTCTTCGAAAGGAATGGTGTAAATGCGTATTCCGCTATTTTCGAGCGGATTGTATTCTACCACAGGCATGGCTGTCAGAACGCCGTTTACGATAAACATTGGGATAAGTGCAACAAGAAAAGCAAGTGTGAAATGAGTAAGATGTTTTTTAAACCAATTGTTGAAAAGCATGAAACTCAGAAAAAGCGTATTGAAAAGGAAGTTGAAAAAAGTATAGTCACGCTGGCTGTAAAGCAATGTAAGTAAAGCAAAAATCAGCACCAACACCACATACGAAACGTATATAGCTTTGTTGAAATCGATACGCGGCAGGTAAAGTTTCAGCACTTCGTAAATGAAAACAGCGCAATAAGGTACTATTACAAAAAATAACCACTCTTCGATGGGCAAATCAAACAGACGGGGACCCAAAACAAATGCGTCGTTGAACCACCAAACACCATTGGCCGTAAAAATGGCATCCCACACTACAAAAAACAACAATGGGAGCAATATGGCCACAAAGAGATATTTCCACTTTTTGTAAAACGAAATCTGCTTTTCGAAACTAAAAAGGAATGGAAAAAGTACGGAGCCGGCCATAAGACCTATGTAGATAAATTTCTCGGGGCTCATGTTTTTTATAAATCTGATTTGGAAATTAATTTCAAATGCCTGTGGCAATCACAAAATTAAACAAAATCGGCAAACTCATTGTTCAGAAATCGCATGATGGAAAAAAAATGTACATTTGCATTGATTTTATTATCAAAACAAATTTAAATGCGCACAATTATGGGAGTGTTTATTGCCTTTCTGATCGTTTTGTCGTGGGCTACTCATTTGTTGTATGTCCTTAATTTTCAATCTTTAGATATCTCTCAGATAAGTTTTTGGTTTCATATTGTCTTGCAGAGCTGGCTTTTTACCGGATTGTTTATTACTGCGCACGATGCTATGCATGGCACTGTGGCACGTAGTAAAAAACTAAATAATGTCATTGGATTTGCAGCGACCATGCTTTACGCAGGCATGTGGTATCCTGTTTTGCTCAAAAAGCACCGACTGCATCACGCATGGCCCGGTACTGAAAAGGATCCTGATTATCATGTAGGTAATCAGAACTTTTTTGCGTGGTGGTTTTCATTTATGAAAGCCTATCTCTCCATTTGGCAAATCATTATTATGGCTGTGTTGTTCAATGTCGGTCTGATATTTTTCAGCGAAGCACAACTCATCATCTTTTGGGTGATACCGGCTTTTGTATCCACTTTTCAGCTTTTTTATTTTGGCACTTACCTTCCTCATCGCTTGCCACATACCGCGGAAATGCAACCTCACAATGCACGTACACAAAACCGGAATCATTTGTGGGCATTTGTTTCCTGTTATTTTTTCGGATACCATTCTGAGCATCATGCCTCGCCATTTACTCCCTGGTGGAAGCTCTATAGTATTAAAAACTCAAATTTTCAGACAAAAAAGTAATTCTAAATTTCGGCTGTACAGGTAATTACTAATTTTTGTTTAAAATATTCTCAATTCAATGTTATACTTCCCCATCTGAATACGTCATTGTTATAAATGAGCCACGAAAGATTTAAAGCAGAGATATTGCCCATACGCGACCACCTTTTTCATACTGCCCGGCAAATATTGTCGGACGAGGATGACGCGGAAGATGCCGTACAGGAGGTGCTACTGAGGCTTTGGAATTTGCGTGACACACTTGGGAAATATGACAGTCTGCCGGCATTTGCCACCACAGTGACCAAAAATCACTGCCTCGACAAACTCAGAGTGAAAAAGCGAACCGAGACCATCGACGAAGCAATTCACAACAGAGCAGCAGCCGAAAATCCATACCTGAGTGCCGAAAGAAAAAATACGGTTGAGGTTTTGCAAAGGATTATCGATACACTTCCGCCACTGCAGCAGGCCATTATCAAAATGAAAGATGTGGAGGAATATGAAGTGGAGGAAATCGCCGAAATTACCGGAACGAATGTTGATGCGGTGAGAGTAAATCTCTCGAGAGCCCGCAAAAAAGTACGCGAAGAATATATTAAATGGACAACAGTATGATGATCAGATTTAAAAATAAAGCCGATTTTGAAGCCATCGATCGCCTCATCGAAAAATACTACGAAGGTATGACCACGGTGGACGAGGAAAAACGCTTGCAGACTTTTTTGTCGCGCACTGATTTGCCGGAGAAATATGCTCCTGAACAGGCTGTGTTTGGATATTTCAACTCGCGTAAACCCAAAAAGCATGTCCGTTTTCCTCAATACATTCGCTGGGCAACAGGTGCGGCTGCGGTAGTGGCTATTGTGGTGAGTGTGCAGATTTTCAGCAATGCAACTCCGGCAAATTACGCCTATGTCGATGGACAAAAAATTACTGATATCAACCGGATAAAAACAGAAGCCATTGCTTCGCTTCATGGTGTTTCGTCGGGCGAACAGTATGTGGAAGAAGGCATCAGTAATCTTAATAATTCTCAGTTGATTGAAGAACAACTTGATGCGTTTTCAGCATTTGAATAAAAATTGAATTTTACGGACAGACGTCGGTCCGTCAATTATAAAAATAAAAAAACGAGTAATATGAATCCATTAAAACAATATGTATGTACAGTGCTGCTCTTCGGTATGGCTATTCTTTCGCCGCTGAAAGCACAAAGCGATCTCGAAATTCGGAAAGCTTTTGAGCAATATGGCGAAAAGAAAGGAGTAGTAATGGTCGAACTCAGCTCCGAAATGCTTGAAGGTTATGACTTTTCGTTATTTAAAAGTCTGACCATAAGCAATAATCCTGCTGCCGGCGATTTTATCCGGAAATGTCTGATGAAAGACGAAGCAGGAGCGAAAAAGGTAAAGCAGGTTGTGGCCAATGGCAAGCCCACTTCTATCTATCTGCAACTTCCACGCAAGTCCGACTTGTACCGGCTCATTTTGTTCAACGAAACTCAAAAGCCCGAAAACAAAATTACGCTCATTTACATCGAATCGAAAAACGATTCGGAAGACATTTTAAAATTGATTTTAAAGAAAAAATAATTTTTACAACCCATCAAATTAAATATAAAAATGAAAAAGCTAATTCCTTTTTTAATTGGTGCCTTAGTGGCTACATGCTCGGCACATGCACAGGAAAGTCTGAAATCCGACACTACAGTACATTTCAATAACAAAACCATACAAATTGAAGATAGTGTGGGACAAATGAAAGTGCAGATTTTCGACAAAGATTCGAACACATACAAAAAAGTTTATGAAGGTATTTTCAGCGAAGATAAAAGTTACGAAAAATGGACTGTAGTGGAAGAATTTGGCATTCAGATTCCGTTTTTGAATAAAGTAAAAGCAAAAAAGAAATACAAAATGGAAGGACATTTTGCAGGTATCGGTTGGGGTTTTGCCAATATTTCGGATGAAGCATTTAAACTCAACAATATTGATGGTATTTCACTTAAGTCTGAAGCATCTAACGAGTTTTTCTTCAGTGTAATGGAAAAAACACTGCCATTGTATCGCAACAATCTCGGACTTACCACCGGACTGGGTTTCAACTGGAAAAACTTTTTCTTCGATATGAATACACATCTGGTTGAAAACAACGATGTGACAACCTTGGAGCCTGCACCGAACGGTGTCAATTATAGTTACAGTCGTTTACGAACCTTTGGGCTTACCGTGCCGCTATTGCTCGAATGGCAACCTTCATTCGGTAAAAATCATAAGTTCTTTATGGCAGTGGGTGTGGTAGGTAGTGTAAATACTTTTGCGTCGTCACGCGTGAAATACAAAGATGCAAATGCTAACGGTGTGAATGCTGTGGAAGGAAAGGGAATGAATATCGCGCCTCTTTCGCTCGATTATATGGCTCAGATTGGGTATGGCTCATGGGGCTTGTATGCCAAATACTCTCCGTTCAGCGTTTTCCAGTCGCAGAAAGGACCAAATGTCCAAGCGGTTTCGCTGGGTGCTATGCTGCACTTCTGATATTCTTAATTTGCCGCTATAAACCCGAGAGAGCCTGTCTGACTCATTCGGGTTTTGCTTTTCTGAAAGCCTTTTGAAATAGAATTTTAAATCAACAATGGGGATCTATATACAACCTGACCCTATCGCTAAAAAATACAGCTATAATTTTCTGTTATTTAAAAAAATCACTACATTTGTTCCTCAATTAAAAGTAAACTACACATATAAAAATCATACATATGAAATTCGTTGTATCAAGTACCGTTTTACTTAGCCATTTGCAAGCTATCAGCAGGGTAATCAATAGTAAAAACTCTTTACCCATTCTCGATAACTTTTTGTTGCATCTCGAGGGAAAAACACTTACCATGACGGCTTCCGATATCGAAACCACACTCATTACATCGCTTGAAGTTGACAATGCTGAAGGTGAAGGTAAAGTAGCTGTGGCTTCGCGATTGTTGCTCGATACACTCCGCGAATTTTCCGACCAACCGCTTTCGTTTTCTATCAACGATAGCAACCTGGCAATGGTCATTACCTCAGCAAATGGTTCATATAACTTTATCGGTCAGAATGGCGATGAATACCCACGACTCCCCGAATTGCAGGATGAAGCACGGGTGCTTACTATGAATGTCGATTTCCTGGCTAACGGTATTATTAAAACGCTTTTCTGTACTGCCGACGATGAGCTTCGCCCCGTCATGAATGGCGTTTTCTTCGATATATATCCCGATAATATTACTTTTGTGGCTACCGATGCGCACAAGCTCGTTCGATACAAAACACAACATACCAATATCACACTCAACGAAGGTGAAGAAAAAGTGAGCTTTATTCTGCCAAAAAAACCGGCTAATATGCTTAAAAATATTTTGCCAAAAGAAAACGGTGAAGTGGAGGTGAAGTTCGACTCGAAAAATGCTTATTTCAACCTGTCGAATTACACAATGATTTGCCGCCAGGTCGAAGGGCGTTTCCCTAATTACAACGGTGTAATCCCCAAATCGAATTTGTACAAAATTATTGTCGATAGGGTATCCTTGCTCAATGCGTTGAAGCGGGTATCGGTATTCTCTAATCAGGCAAGCAACCTTATTAAACTTGCTTTTGCCGACAATCAGGTGAATATCTCAGCTCAGGATATCGATTTCTCTATCTCGGCCGAAGAAACCATTAGCTGTCAGTTCGAAGGCGATCCTATCAAAATTGGTTTCAAATCGGCTTTCCTTATTGAAATCCTGAACAATATCAATGCTTCCGATGTGGTGCTCGAAATGACTGACCCTTCACGTGCCGGACTGATTCTCCCCTTCGAAAACGAAGCCAACGAGGAAATTCTTATGCTCCTGATGCCTATGTTGCTTAATGATTAATTTTCGACAAAAGATAAAAGATTGAAGACAAAGTGCAAAAGACAGAAGGTCTAAAGATTTTTCTTTAGACCTTTAATTTTTGAAATCAAAGAACAAAGACTGAAATAAAACACTTTTCGACGCCTGTTTAATTCAGAATCAATTATGAAATTTTGAATACTAAACACGGAGCGCAAAACACGAAACACAAAATAATTAAACATGAAACTCCAACTCAAAAACCCCATCGTTTTTTTTGATCTTGAAACTACCGGAACCAATATTGTCACTGATCGCATCGTCGAAATCTCTTACCACAAAGTGTTACCTAACGGACGCGAGGAAACCAAAACCATACGCATAAACCCCGGAATGCACATTCCTAAACAATCGTCCGATATTCATGGTATTACCGATGCTGATGTGGCCGATTGTCCGCAATTTAAAGATGTGGCAAAAGAAATTGCACGCGACATCGAGGGTTGCGACCTGGCTGGATACAACTCTAATCGCTTCGACATTCCTTTGCTGGCCGAGGAGTTGCTTCGCGCTGAAGTCGATATCGACCTTATGAAACGCAAATTTGTGGATGTACAGGTTGTTTTTCACAAAATGGAGGCGCGCACTCTTTCTGCGGCTTATAAATTCTATTGTAATAAAGATTTGGTAGGTGCACATGGAGCAGAAGCAGATACTTTGGCCACTTACGAAGTGCTTCAGGCTCAACTCGATCGTTATCCTGAACTTAAAAACGACATCGAATTCCTGTCGAAATTTACTACGCAAAACAACAACGCCGACTTTGCCGGACGTATAATTTTCAACGATAAAGGTGAGGAAGTTATAAATTTTGGGAAATACAAAGGACAGAAGGTGGCCGATGTGCTGAAAAGCGACATGGGTTACTATGGATGGATTATGAATAGCGATTTCTCGTTGCACACCAAAAAAGTGCTTACCAATATCAAACTACGCGACTTTAATAAATAAGAAAGGGGTGTTTACTCACCCCCTAAAAATGCGAAAGGTAGCTTTGTCTCACGACAATCTACCAATCTTTTTGTTAACCTTAAATCTAATACTATGAAAAAATCACACTGCAAAGATACGGTGTGTTTTGTACACTTGCAAGAGTTTTCGAATAATATTCATTCAAAATTATGTTTTATAACATAATTTATGGGTTTCTCTCCTCAAATTTAGTCTTGAGTTCTGTCTTTTGTTATATTTTAGCACAATTTTGCTGCTACATTTCGTTGGATTTGCTTTCAGCCTCCATTTTTTTCATCAGTTCTTTCAAATCCCGATAGCTTAACTCCTTCATTGCGTCCTGAACAAGGGGCAGCTCGTCTTTGCGTATTCGTTGCAAGGCATGATGCTCACTTAGCGACGTATTATTGTCGGGAGTCCATACAAACAAATCGTTTGGCTCACAGTTAAGATGCATACACAGCAATTCTATATGTTTCAGGCTTATATGCACAGGCTTATCGTTGGCCATCCGGGTAGCTATATTGGGGCTTATGCCTATCTTTACAATAAATGAATATGGCCTTTCAATTCGCCGTATCTTCATTATCTCTCTTAGGTTCAGTCTTAGCATAAGTCAATTGGTTTTTTTGTCAGTTTAATTGAGTGTTCTGTGCAAATATAATGCTATTCTTCGAAATAAAATATAGAATATAAAACTAAAATGCATTTTATTAGAATATAATTTATCTTTAATATAAATACAATTGAATATTATATATATTGAATTACAGTCAATAAAATAAAAGTCAATTTATACAACACTATACAATACAATTATAAAAGCTTAGTTTAATAGTATATAATCTATATACAATAATATAAAAATTGAGTGTGATAATATAAAAATAATCATTGTTATCCGGTGAAAACAATTGGATTCCTCGCTTCGCTATAAACGACAACACTTTGTAATGCGTTTGGCCGGGAGGAGGCAGGCTAGCGGTTTCGGCCTCACGCCTCGTAAAAAAAATGAGCGAACAACCCAAGGTTATTCGCTCATTTAAAATACAATATGCATAACAGTCACCGATCAGCAATTACTTATCACCAGCAACTAATTACCAATCACCCAATATTAATATCTGTAATGTTCCGGTTTGTACGGTCCATCCTGTTTTACGCCGATATAAGCAGCCTGTTCGGGTGAAAGTACAGTAAGTTTTACACCCAGTTGTTCGAGGTGCAGACGTGCCACTTCTTCGTCGAGATGTTTGGGCAAACGGTACACATTTACTTCGTAATCTTTGGTGAAAAGTTCGATTTGTGCCAGAGTCTGATTTGTAAATGAATTACTCATTACAAACGATGGGTGACCGGTAGCACAACCCAGATTTACCAAACGACCATCGGCTAAAAGCAAAATACTGTGTCCATCAGGGAAAACATATTTATCTACCTGTGGCTTGATGTTGACACGTTCGATGCCCTCGAATTTCTTCAGTTTTTCCACCTGAATTTCGTTGTCGAAATGGCCGATATTACATACAATAGCGCCATCTTTCATTTTAGCCATGTGCTCAATGGTGATAATATCTTTGTTTCCCGTAGTAGTTACATACAGATTTCCTTCGGCCAAAGCATCTTCCACAGTAGTTACCTTGAAACCTTCCATCGAAGCCTGAAGCGCACAAATCGGGTCAATTTCGGTTACAATCACGCGGGCACCGTAAGCCAGCATCGATTTTGCACAACCTTTACCCACGTCGCCATAACCACAAACCACAACCACTTTACCGGCCAGCATAATGTCGGTAGCACGTTTGATTCCGTCGGCCAACGATTCGCGACAGCCGTAGAGGTTGTCGAATTTCGATTTGGTCACCGAGTCGTTTACATTGAAAGCAGGGAAAAGCAATGAGCCTTCCTCAAGCATCTGATACAAACGATGCACACCGGTAGTAGTTTCTTCAGAGACTCCGCGAATTCCGGGCACCATACGGTTCCAGATACCAGGATCTTCATTAAGTACATTTTTCAGAATGCCATACAGCAAAGCTTCATCTTCGCCACCGGCCTGTTTGTCGAGTACCGAAGCATCTTTTTCGGCAGCAGCTCCCACATGAATCATCATGGTAGCATCGCCACCATCGTCCACAATCACAGTCGGGCCCTGATGGCCTTCGAAAGTCAGCGCCTGAAGTGTACACCACCAGTATTCTTCGAGTGTTTCGCCTTTCCACGCAAACACAGGCACACCGGCAGCAGCAATAGCAGCAGCAGCATGATCCTGAGTAGAATAGATATTACAACTACACCAACGCACTTCTGCTCCAAGTTCCACAAGCGTTTCAATAAGCACGGCGGTTTGAATAGTCATGTGAAGCGATCCCATAATGCGGGCTCCTTTCAGCGGTTTCGAAACGCCATGTTTAGCACGTAGCGCCATCAAACCCGGCATTTCTTTTTCAGCCAGTTCAATTTCTTTTCTTCCGAAATCGGCCAGCGACATATCAGCTACCTTGTAAGGCAGCGAAGTGAACAATTCTGAGTTCATCATATTTTAATTAATGTTTTGATTTTTATCGTTTTATTATTGACGCAAAAGGGATGCAAAGTTACATTTTTTCGCCGGAAATATCTATTTTTGTAACATTGTTTTTGAATTGCTGAATGCTGAAAACATTCAGAAGCCCATTGAGTTGAAAAAAAACATGTTTTGTTTTACTGAAAAAAACTATGATAAAATGATTGTATACATCGATGCTCATACGCATCACGCCGACAGAGGGAACCCCTTTGCTGTGAGAAACCTGAGTCTTGAAGAGATAGAGAGCTTTTTAAAAACAGACAAAAACGAATTTTGTTCAGCAGCTATTCATCCCTGGGAAGTACACCTGCATAGCACCGAAATACTTACAAAAATAGAAGAGGCCCTCGCCGATCCACGCATAAAAGCCGTTGGCGAATGCGGACTCGACCGCAACAGCAAAGCCACTATTAAGGAACAACTTTTCTTTTTCGAACGACAGGTACAGTTTTCCGAACAGTTTTCCAAACCTCTTATTATACATTGTGTAGCTGCTTTCAATGAATTGATAAATCTGCGCAAAAAACTAAAGCCAACCCAAAACTGGGTTGTTCACGGATTCAGAGGAAAGCCGCAACTTGCCAAACAACTACTCAATGCCGGCTTTGCAATCTCATACGGCGAGCACTTCAACCCCGAAAGCGTGGCCGTCACACCTTTGGAAAAACTTTGCATCGAAACCGACGAGAGCGATATTCCTATTGAGGAAATATACAAAAGCATTGCAGCTATCAAACACTGTCGCACACACGAACTAAACGGGGCATGCAATTTGCTTAAGCTGTACGTCTGTCAATAAACAACCATAATGGTACAGAAAATAGTTAGTTTTTTGTACTTTTGTCATTCTAAAATAAATATCATGAAGCATCTTTTGAATAAAGGCATCAGCCGCACACACAAACTTCTTGTTTTATCAGCACTTATCATTATTTCAGGAAGTTTGCATGCCCAGATACTGAACTCAGTACAACAACGCAAACTTTCGAACGCATACACTATTATCACCAATCTGTATGTGGATTCTATCAATGAGAAAAAGCTGGTGGAAAGCGCCATTGAATCGATGTTGAAGGAACTCGATCCGCATTCGTCATACATTCCCAAAGAAGAAGTGGATAGATTAAATGAACCACTCGAAGGAAGTTTCGAAGGTGTGGGAATTCAGTTTCAACTGCTCGAAGACACTTTACTGGTAGTGCAAACTATTTCGGGAGCTCCTGCCGAAAAAGTAGGTATTCAAGCCGGCGACCGCATTATTTATATCAACAACGAACTGATTGCCGGTGTAAAAATGCAAAATACCGACATTATGAAACGACTTCGCGGGCCAAAAGGTACCGAGGTAACTGTAAAAGTACTTCGTCGGGATCAAAAAGATTTACTTGAGTTTAAAATTGTGCGCGATAAAATTCCCGTATACAGCGTGGATGCCATTTATATGGTTACAAATGAAATCGGGTATATAAAAATCAATAATTTCGGAGCTACCACAGCCGACGAATTTCAGAAAGCATTCAGCAAACTTCAGAAACAAGGCATGAAACATCTTATCCTGAGTCTTCAGGGCAATGGAGGTGGCTATTTGAATGCAGCGCAACAGATTGCTGATGAATTTTTGAAAGACGACAAACTGATTGTATATACTCAGGGACTAAATCAGCCCAAAAGTGTAATGTCATCGTCGGCCCGCGGACGTTACGAAAACGGCAAACTGATTATTCTGGTGGACGAATATTCTGCTTCGGCCAGCGAAATTGTTTCGGGAGCCATTCAGGACTGGGATCGTGGCATTATCGTGGGTCGCCGTACTTTTGGTAAAGGTCTTGTGCAACGTCAGATTCCGCTGCCCGATGGTTCGATGATGCGTCTGACCACAGCGCGTTATTATACACCAACAGGTCGTTCTATTCAGAAACCATACAAAGATGGTCCTGAAAAATATGAAAAAGAATTGCTCAACAGATACAATCACGGAGAGTTTTTGCATGCAGACAGTATCCAATTCCCCGATTCACTGCGCTATCAGACACTTATGTTGAAACGCACCGTATATGGAGGCGGAGGAATTATGCCCGATATCTTTGTACCAATTGATACTACTCAAAACATTACTGCCTACCACCGCAACGTAATTGCAAAAGGAGTACTCAACAAAGTGGTAATGCAATATATCGACCGCAACAGAAACGATCTAAAGAAGAAATTCAGCACTTTCGAAAAATTCGACAGTAAATTTGAAGTGGGCAAAGACATTATGGAAACTCTGAAAGCCGCCGCCGAAAAAGAAAAAATTGAATTCAACGAAGAACAATACAAAAAATCGGAACCTGTAATTAAACTTCAAATCAAAGCCCTTGTCGCCCGCGACCTTTGGGATATGAACGAGTATTATCGGGTAATTGATGCCGAAAACGAATCGCTGCAAAAGGCTGTAGAAATACTGCAAACGCCCGGCGCCTACGAAAAGATTTTGAAGTAATAATTGAATGTATCAAAAGCAATAAGAACGCAAATTACACGAATAATATATTATTATTCAGTATAATATTGAGTATTAGGTTTGTGAAAATTTGCGTGATTTGCGTTCAAAAAAAATTGATACTGCTTCTTGTTTCTATCCCATCGAATGAATAGCATTTTCGAATACATATTGCAAAACGGAGTCGAAATCGCAGGGTCTGTGCTTAGCATTATTTACCTTTATTTATCGGTAAAACAAAAAGCAGGGCTCTGGATTTTCGGTTTTCTATGTTCGGCTCTGTACACTGTGGTTTTCTTCGAAAGTAAATTCTATGCCGACATGACCCTGCAGGTGTATTACATGGGCGTGAGTGTTTTTGGCTGGATAAGCTGGAGAGCCGGAAAGACTCAACCTGAGAAAGTGCTGCCGGTAAAACGCACCACATTTAAGTCAGCGCTCGTTATCACAACCATTGCATTGATTTTATTTTTCGTTTACCGCTTTATTCTGGTCAATTACACCGATTCTCCGCTACCCAATGCCGATTCGCTGACCACAGCTTTATGCATTGTAGCCACCTGGATGCTTGCCCGCAAAATGATAGAACACTGGCTGTTGTGGATTTTCATCGATGCGCTTTCGGCAGGTTTATATTTTTACAAAGGCCTATATCCTACCGCTGTGCTTTTTGTGGTTTATACAGTTATGGCCATCGTAGGATATTATCAATGGAAAAAAGACTTACAGAAATAACACAAATATAACTACAAAAAAAAGACAGGGCAATCACCCTGTCTTTTGTCTTTATTCTTTGATCTTTTGTCTTTACTCTATCTTCTCAAAGTTCCAAATCCACATCGTGTAATTCCACCCATGGAAGTCCGTGAATGTTGAGTTGTTCCATAAACGGATCGGGATTAAATTCTTCCACGTTGTACACGCCCGGTTTTTTCCACAAACCTTTCATAAACATCATGGCGCCAATCATGGCAGGCACACCTGTAGTGTAGCTTACACCCTGAGTTCCGGTTTCCTTAAAAGCAGCTTCGTGACTGCAATTGTTGTACACATAGTAAGTTTTCTCCTTGCCATCTTTGAGACCTTTAATGCGACAACCAATTGAAGTCCAGCCGGTGTAGTTTTCGCCCAGATCGCCCGGATTTGGCAACACCGCTTTCAGGAACTGAATAGGAACGATTTTCACACCGTTATATTCCACCTCATCGATACGCGCCATTCCGATATTCTGAATTACACGCAGGTGCGTCAGATATTCCTGACCAAAAGTCATCCAGAAACGTGCACGTTTAATGGTTGGGAAGTTTTTCACCAACGATTCAAGTTCTTCGTGGTAAATCACATACGATTCCTTCGGACCAATTTCAGGATAATTCAGTGGTTTATGAATTTCGTGTGGTTCAGTTTCCACCCACTCTCCGTTTTCCCAGTATTTTCCGCGTTGCGAAACCTCGCGAATATTGATTTCGGGATTAAAGTTGGTCGCAAATGCTTTTCCGTGATCGCCGGCATTACAGTCCACAATATCGAGATAATGAATTTCGTCGAAATGATGTTTGGCTGCATAAGCAGTAAAAATGCTGGTCACACCCGGATCGAAACCGCAACCCAGAATGGCTGTCAGCCCTGCTTTTTCGAATTTTTCTTTGTAAGCCCACTGCCAGCTGTATTCGAAATGAGCTTCGTCTTTTGGCTCATAGTTGGCTGTGTCCATATAGTTTACACCGGCTTCGAGACAAGCGTCCATGATGGTCAAATCCTGATAAGGAAGCGCCACATTGACAACCAGTTCCGGTTTGTAATCATTTAAAAGAGCCACCAGCTCAGGCACTATATCAGCATCAACCTGTGCGGTTTTAACCTCCACACCGTAACGTGCTTTTACATCGGCTGCAATAACATCGCATTTCGACTTGGTGCGACTGGCCAACATGATTTCAGTAAAAACATCCGGATTCTGCGCTACTTTGTGTAGCACAACGGTTCCAACACCTCCGGCACCGATAATCAATACTTTTCCCATTTTTTGTTTTGAGTTAAAAGTTTTAATAGTTCAATTTATAAGTGCACAAAAATACGGTTTTTTATGCAAACTGAAAAATGCATTTTTTTATCGTTATTTAACCTCATAATACCCCACTTGTCTAAGCCGATTGTTGTCTTGGGCCTGTTGATTCTTAATTTATGAGTGTTTAATTGACATCTATTGCGGTGATGATGAGATACAAATTCTATCGTCAGCTATATTTATTGCAGCGCCAGTTTGTTTGTAGAAATAATCTCTCCTTTTCCCGATACTATTTTTAAAATATAGATCCCTGAGGGAATTCCGGTTTGTCCGATCATTATCGTATTCTCCGACATGACTTTTGTAAGCAGCGTTTGTCCGTTCATGTCTGATATGTAGATTGTTGAGCCTTGCAGAATTTCGGGTGATTTGCTTTCGATCCATATATAATCTCCGGCAGGTTGCGGATATAATAATATGGAATGCTTGCTCTCCACATTTTTTATTGCTGAATAGCAGTCAGTTTCTTTTACTGTGATTTTATTTGCACTGATACCCGTAGTTTCGTAACAGGTATTTTTTGTAATATTCATGATATCCACTGTTTGTGGATTTCCGTTTTTGCTGAAAATGACATTTATGTTCTCGATAGCAGCATCGAAAGTATAGCTATACCAATTCGCACTTGTAATTTGCATATTTGGTCCTGGCCACACTTCAAAAATATCGCCACTGCTATTCCATGCCCAAATATTTACAGCCGCATTACCCCAATCGGTTGGTTTCAAAAACGAAACCGTAATCGGGTTGGCATTAGGATCAGTAACGTTGAATGTGGCTGTGTAAATGGCATCACTTTCGTTGCCTTTGTCGTCCACTACTTTAAATGTGAAACTATCGCTTGTGCTGCCGGAAGTGTATGTTAACAAAGTCGGGTCAGTGATGGCTGCATCAATGGTCACATTTACCGAGTTGTATTTTAATTGTCCGTTTGTGGGCAAACGTTTTACTTTCAGATGACCAAAGGCATTCGAAAGTGGACTGCTAAATGTAAAATCCTCCGTTGTAAATGTATAACTCTGGTTTTCGAAAATCGATTTCTGAATATTCTGCGACGAAGGATTGTCGGTTTGTGCGGGGCTAACTGTGATTTTATAATCGTTTCCGCCATTGTTGTCCCAACTGCTTTCATGTTTTATCACAAAATTTATTTCTGTCACAGCTTGCTCGGGATTATTGAAAGGACCCAGCACAACCTGCCAAACACCATCTACATTATTGAAAGGAGTTTGAACAGCACCACCAGTAGCTGCTACTGTGCCTGTTGGCTGATAGGCGCTTATGGGTGAAGTCCATGTGTTTATAGCCCAGTGTAGTCTTGACGCAGCTGTGGCATTTTTACAGCTAATAATTATATTTTCGTTCGAGGCGGGCTTCTCGGGTGTCCAGCTCACATCGGGGTTGGTGCTTCCGCCATTGTTTCCATCACCGCTTTCGATATAAACATGCTGAATGGGGGTTTGGAAGATATTTCCTTTTGAGTCAATGGCTTCTACGTAATAATCCACCAAAGTATCTTTCAGTGCGGTAATTTCCGCGTAGCACAATTCGGCTTTTGCTGCTGGCTGAATAAAGAAGTTCAGCTCGGGATCGTCAGTAGGGTCGGCTTTCATTGCACGACGCGT
Organism: Paludibacteraceae bacterium; assembly: GCA_016937795.1. Lineage (GTDB taxonomy): Bacteria > Bacteroidota > Bacteroidia > Bacteroidales > Paludibacteraceae > Paludibacter. The sequence goes on along the minus strand of JAFGVV010000012.1, from coordinate 73,306 downwards.
CATTTCAATTTCGCTCCAGGCACTCACTTCATCGCCTCCTGCATAAGTATCGTTCTGAATGCTTTCAATGGGGTTCAACCCGTCTTTGTCTGTGCGGTATTTTAATTTTACCGATGAAAGTCCACTCACATCAAAAGCATAAGTCCATACATGAAAATCGGACGAATAGTTTACTTTTTTATATCCGGTTGTTGGTCCGAAACCTGTGGCGCCGGGGTTATACGGAAATCGTTGCGGAATGAAAACCGATGGAGCAGTCTGGTCGGTGCCGGCATTTGCCTGAATTACTCTTTGAGCATAATCGATGGCGATATTTCCTGTAAGTGATGGCTTTACCTCCATATCCTCTGCTTTGCCGTAATACATAAATCCTGAATTTAGGCCACCGAAATAGAAATGCCAGGCTTTTTCGGCATTGGTTGCAGCGCTTCCACCATCTGCAATTTTATCGATGCGGAGGTTTCCTCCTTCAAGGTCTTCGGCCATAGTTACATAATTTTCGGTAGCAGTAATCACAGCCCAGTTGCGCGCATCTTCGGTCCAACCATCGGGGTCGAAACGATAATCGGTTTTGCTGTAAAGTGGCCAAAGCCAATTGATAAACTGCGGATGTCCCCAATCGCTTTCGGCATTGACCCATGCGCCATCCTCCACGCGCACAATGTCGCTTGCAGGCACAGGATTGTCATTCAAAAACTGTTGAATTGTAGTGGGCGCATAACCTGCATTGGCAGCAGCATGTGTAAAGCTCGTCACCGCCTCGTTGTAATAGGAGCTTCCACCGCCCCATGCATTGTCGCCATCGTGCGCCAGCAGTACAATGCTGGGATGTGTTTCGTTGCTGTAAGGAGCAATCTTCGTAGCAATATCGCCTGTATTGGCGCCACTGTATCCATCTACATAACTGATATAATTACACATAGGAACGACATCGATTTTGTAAGGAGTTCCGGTGGCGGGATCGATATATTGTGCTTTGTGTGCCTGATAACAATATGGTGCAGCAAGTCGGTTTCCCCTTCCGTCGATGGTAGCGTCGAACCAGTTTTGACCGGCTGTCGGAACGCGATCGGCTCTGTTGGGTGCATCTACATTGCCATTGATATTGTAAGGATGTTCGTAGTCGGATAAGGTGCGGGCAAGGTGACTGTTGGCTATCACCGACCATTCGACATTGCACTCGACGAGGGTTTTTATAATTCTTTCTGAAAAAGCACATTCTGCAGGCCAGTAACCTCTTGAAATATGACCGTAATATTTCCCCGATACATATTGATGTGCCAGAATTTGTTTTTTCAAAGTACGTTCGCTTACCAAAGGCGACAGGGCATGGTCGTATGTAAAGCTTACTACGTCAAGGCGTGGAAAGTTGCCGGTTGTTTTCCAGGCAATGGCTTCTTTGTACGGATTCATCCACGTTGCTGAGTATCCCCACTGATTTTTAGCACCAAGCGATTGCAGGTTTTCCATCAGTCCGGCTGAGATGCTTAACTGAGCGCCTGCGTTGGGTAAATCGCGTATGCTGTTAACCGCATTGCGTGGCGACGATTGATAAGCTTGTACCCGGTCAGCTTTTGAGAATATTTCTTCGAGGTCGTTGGTGGGATGTGCTTTTGTGCTTCCAGGGTAACGGTTTTGACCATTCATTTTCAGACGGTGCGACTCTTCGACAAACTGTTTGCTGTCGGTTTTGTCCTGACTTTTGTCGGCCCAGTAAACAGGCTGATCCATATGCCACAAATAGCTTGTGTGGACTTTTTGAGCATCAATTGTGATAATTATAAAGCTAAAAAGCACGACAGATACAAGCCGGAAGGAGATAGATATTGAGTTCATATTTGTAAATAGAGATAGAGTTTCTATTTACAAATATATGTCTCGTTTAAATTGGAATGCTACACGGCGATTATAAACTTGCGTTTATAATTTGCAAACGTTTGTTTTACAGGGTTAATTGTGTGGAAGTTTTCAAACCCCAAAAAACTTATCCTCTTTGACGTTCGAGCAGAATAAGCATCATAAGTCCGAGCACTACACGCTCTTCCTCGCCATGTTCGAAAGTACTGAGTTTGTCCATTGTGAATTTCCTGCCCCAAAACGAAGGTTGCTTGATAAGTCGCACTACTTGTGTGCCATTGGGGCGGCTAACTATGTATGATGGATGAAAAAGATAGCCCGACAGTATTCCCAGCAAAGGAATTTCACCCAGTATCGAGTCGAATACTTTTGCCCAGGGATTTTCTTCCTGTATCAATAGGTCGGTTTGTTGATTTTCGTCGAATATCTGGTAGCGGGCTTTCCATATCGAAGCCCAACCTTTTCGCACTATTCGTCCTACCTCATAGCCCATTCTATTTGTAAATGTGTAAGTACTGTTAAAGTCGAGCCAGCGGTTTGCACGAATGGTATATTGCAGTTCGGTTCGCGATTCGTTGTTAAATACCTGCACTTCTTCGAGTAGTCGAAGCATTTTCTGACGTACGTAAGCAATTGTATTTCCGTTTACATCAGTGGCCGAAAAATCGTTACTGAGTGTAGTCACTTTGAAAGTCAGTTGAAGTGGAAACTTTAATTCCCTCATATGTATAAATTTATATTTGTGGTTAACGCACCCTGAGTTTTTGTCCGGGTCTTATTGTGTGTGACGATTTTATGCCATTAAGGCGACAAAGGGTATTTACGCTTGTGCCATGTCGGGCAGCAATTTTTCCGAGGTTATCACCTTTCCTGACAGTGTAATATCTGGCTGCCTGTTGTGCTTTTACTGCGCGTTGATAATAGAAGGATTTCTTTTTGGTAATGAGATAAATATTTTTATGAGGCTCTTTGGTGTGAAAATTTACAATGCTGGCCGGATCAATAGCATTTCCGAGATACCGTATTTCGTAGTGCAGGTGTGGACCGGTCGAACGTCCGGTATTGCCACCTAATGCAATTACCTCTCCGGCTTTAACTACTTGGTCCAGGTTAACCAATACTTTCGAAAGGTGAGCGTAAACCGACTCAAGTCCATTGTCGTGACGAACCACTATATAATGTCCGTATCCCCGGGCTTCGTAATCTATAATGCGAATTTTCCCATCAAAGCTATTTCGTACTGAGTCGCCGGTGTTAAGTTTAATGTCGGTTCCATAGTGATAACGATAGCGCCGGGGTCCGAAATTCGAAGTAATCACTCCGGGTACAGGGACTACATATCCGCTGCAATCGACATATACAGAATCAGGTAAACTGTCGATAGGAATTTTATATGGATTAAGCCGGTCTGCTGTCCAAATATTATTATAAATATCATCAGCCGGATGGTTCTCCATAAGGTCATCTGAACGGTCATTGAGCATCTCCTGGTAGATATTGAGTGTGTCCCTTTGTACCACAATTTTTCGCACTGTTTGTTGTGCACTCGTTGAAGTGAGTGAAATAATCAGAAGTGTTATAAAAAATATTTTATGTCGGGCAAAATACATTTTGAGAAAATAGTTGTTTCTGTTTTGAAAAATAAAAGGGCTGTGCATTAGTTTGTTGTAATGTTCAGCCCCCAAAGAAAAATCGAGATTTAGTAATTGAAAAATATAATCAAATTCTATTCCTATGACTACAATTCATCGTTGGCGTAAAGAAATCCCAAATTATTTTGTTTGAAATCAAAAATTTCATCTTCTTTGAAAAATCTTTTTAATTCCTCGGCGGCATTGTCAACCGAATCGGAAGTGTGTACAATATTCTCCTGCACACTGATGCTGAAATCGCCCCGTATAGTGCCCTGCACCGCCTCGCGACCGTTGGTCTTACCGGCCATTTGGTGTACAATGTGCACAGCGTCAATTCCTTTCCAGCAACAAACTATCACAGGGCTTATCATCATACCATCTTTAATACGTTTAAAAAATGGTTTCTGTGCTAAATGTGCGTAATGCTCATTTAGAATTTCGTCAGTAAGTTGTATCATCTTTATTCCGCACAATTGAAGTCCTTTGCGTTCGAAACGGTTAATGACTTGTCCGATAAGTTCCCGCTGAATAGCCCCGGGCTTAATGATGACCAATGTTTTTTCCATGTGACAAATGTATTAGAGGTTGACTATAGGAAAAAGTAACCCTCAAAAATAAGAAAATGTAACAAAATGTCAAAACACATTCTCATTATTTAACTTATAATGCCCCAATTTATATTATTTGTTTTCAATTTACTTAACTGATTTTTTAAAATACGGTTTTCCGGTTTGTCAAGTGTTGGGTCGCTTTCCAGAATTTCCATAGCTGTGCGCCTCGCAATTTCCAACATTTTACCATCCTGTGCCAGATTTGCTATTTTCAATTCGAAAGGCAATCCGCTTTGTTGTGTTCCTTCTAAATCGCCTGGCCCTCGTAGTTGCAGGTCGGCTTCCGAAATCTCGAATCCGTCATTTGTGCGCACCATAATGTCCATGCGCTTGCGTGTGTCGGCTGCCAATTTGTAGCCTGTGAGTAAAATACAATACGATTGCTCGGCGCCACGCCCCACACGCCCTCTGAGCTGGTGCAACTGCGAAAGCCCGAAGCGCTCAGCATTTTCGATAATCATCACCGAAGCATTTGGCACATTTACGCCGACTTCAATGACAGTGGTCGCCACCATTATTTGCGTTTGTCCCGTAGCAAATTGCTGCATCTGATAATCCTTTTCGGCTGCTTTCAGTTTTCCGTGTACTTTACTCACTTTGTACATCGGAAATGTTTCGCGTATGTAATTGTAGCCATTTTCGAGGTCGAGCAAATCCATTTTTTCCGATTCCTGAATAAGCGGATACACAATATAAATCTGCCGTCCGGCATTGATTTGCTTTGCCATAAACTGATTGAGCGACTGGCGTTTGCTTTGATAATAGTGAAATGTCTCAATGGGCTTTCGTCCCGGAGGCAGCTCGTCGATAACCGACACGCTCAGGTCGCCGTAAAGCGTCATAGCCAATGTGCGCGGAATGGGCGTAGCAGTCATTACGAGAATATGAGGCGGGTGTGCATTCTTTTTCCATAGTTTCGATCGTTGTTCCACGCCAAAGCGATGTTGCTCGTCGATAACCACAAAACCTAAGTTGGCAAATTGCACGGTGTCTTCGATAAGCGCATGTGTGCCTATCAGAATGTGAAGCTCGCCCGATTGTAGTTTTTCGTGCAACTCCTGTCGTGCTTTAGTACGCGTGGAGCCCGTAAGCAAAGCTACATTTACGCCCAAGTCGCCTAAAAAATTGCGTATGGTTTCGAAATGCTGATTGGCTAATATTTCGGTGGGAGCCATCAGTGCAGCCTGAAAACCATTGTCGATGGCAATAAGCATGGCCAGAAGTGCCACAAGGGTTTTTCCGCTTCCCACATCACCCTGAAGCAGACGGTTCATTTGCTTGCCTGTACCCACATCGGTGCGAATTTCGCGTATAACACGTTTTTGTGCTTCTGTAAGTTCAAAAGGCAGATATTCTTTGTAAAAAGTATTGAAATAATGGTCTATCTTACCGAAAATAAAGCCCTTGAAATTCTGTTCGCGCCATTTCGACTGCCGGAGAATGCTCAACTGAATGTAAAACAATTCTTCGAACTTGAGCCGTTGACGGGCTTTGTTGAGTGCATGTGCATCTTTTGGAAAATGTACATTTAACAGCGATTCGGTGAGGTTGCTTAGTGCAAAGCGTTCGAGCAGAAATGCCGGAAGGGTTTCGGGTACGCCGTTTTTCAGATTATGAAGTAAGGGTTGAATAATTTTCTGAATAGCGCGCGAATTCAGAAACCCCGATTTCATTTTTTCGGTGGTATTGTAAAATGGTTGCAGGCCCGACAAGCCTTCGATGTTTTGTTGCGTGGCAGCTTCAATTTCGGGGTGTACAATATTGAATTTCCCGTTGAAGGGTGCAGGTTTACCAAAAACCACGTATGTGATGCCGGGTTTGTACTTTTCGAGAATGAATTTTATGCCCTTAAACCATACTAATTCGATGGTATCTTTACCATCAGTGAAAATTGCCGATAGTCGAAGGTTTTTGCCTTCACCTATTTTGTCGAATCTCAGAATTTGCCCTTTCACCTGAATGTAGGGCATATTGCCGTGAATCTCGTGTAGATAATAAAAGCGGCTTCGATCGACATATTTGTACGGGAAATGACGCAGCAAATCTTCCACCGAGCGTATTCCAAGTTCAGCAGCAAAGAGTGTAGCCCGCTTGGGGCCAACACCCGGAAGATACTTTATGTCCTGCATCGATAAATCCATTTAACCTGAAATATGTTCTCCACCCGGAATTTTACGGATAATAAATATTGTTGCCCACGATAAAAACAACACCGACAAAGTTAGTATAATCAACGAAAAAACAGGATGGGTTATTTTCCAGTAAATACCGTTTCGGAAAAGAATTCCGATAACCATTATGTGAACAAGATAAATGCCGTAACTATAGTTGCTTATTGTGCCTATCATACGGCCTAAAAAAATTTGTTTTACTTTGAGGCCACTGAAAATCATAAATACAGCTACCGATTGAGCAAAAGTATTGAACGATAGGTAACTATATATCGTCAGATTCAGTTTGTTGCTTTCGTTGCTGAGCCAAAAGGTATATACGGCTGAAATGACAATGGTTAGTATAAATATCCCTATAGCTAAGTGTTTTTTATTCCAAACAGGCAACTGCGAAAGCAAATAACCTAATAACACATAGGCTGTATGAAGAAAATAACCGCTGAATTTTGTAATATAATCTGTCTCCCAGTTGTATGCATTGAAAGGCATTGAGCTGCCGGCAATGGCCGCAAATACCCAGACAAGGGTGACAATGGTGAGTTGCGATACGTTTAATTTGTGTACAAATGCCGATAATAATGGTAGTGCAGCATATATAAACAATATCATATACACATACCAAAAGTGTTTCGAAATGCCTTCGTGAAGAAATAAGTCCCATGCCCACTGTGCAAATCCGGTTTCGTTGTTTTGCTGTGTGGGCGAAAGCATTAGCCAATGATAACCGACATAAACGGTAAGCCAAAATATAAAAGGAATAAACACTCTCGAAAGGCGACGTTTGTAAAAATCTGTAATTTTGTAGCTCCGCCCGAGCATGGTTGCTCCGCTTATCATCAAAAAAAGCGGCACCCCAAATCGCACAGCCGAGTCGGCCACATTGCCTATCCACCAATAGTGCATATTGCGCATCCATGTCATATTTACCAATGGAGATGATACGTGAATAAGAATCACAGCGACGGTTGCAAGTGCTCTGAGCGTATTGAGATATTCTTTTGTGTCGTTGGATCTTTCCATTGGATAAAAAAACAGTTTCTTAACGACTTTGCATTATAGCTTCGGCTAACAGCAAATCTGTTTTGGTGGTGATTTTAATATTCTCGATATTTCCGTTTACAAGTGCAACTTTTTGTCCCGATGCTTCCACTACCGAGGCATCGTCGGTAAAGCGTGGCGAGAAATCGCAGTTGTAAGCTTTCAAAATTATTTCTTTGCTGAAAACCTGAGGTGTCTGTACCATTTTGTATTTCGTACGATCCACAGCGATGCTTGTATCTTCAACAATTTGTCGCATACTGTCCACAGCATCAACCACAGGAATTGCAGCGCCACTTATGGCTGCTTCGTGGTAACAGGCTGCAATGGTTTCGACACTTACAAGGGGGCGCACTCCATCGTGTATGGCTACAAGTTGTGTGTCGCCGAGTAGCGACAAACCGTTTTTTACCGATTCGAAACGCGTAGCACCACCAATGACAATTTTATGAGGAACACTAAAGGCATGCTTTTTGCAAAGTGTTTGCCATGTATCGATTTGCGTAGCTGGCAGTACCAGAATTATTTCAGTTTTAGTGTCGAAATTTCTGAACGCTTCTATGGTATGCATTAGTATGGGTTTGCCCTGAAGCTCTATAAATTGTTTGGGCAAATTGCTTTGCATTCTTTCGCCTTTGCCACCGGCCACAATAATGCATGATTTTCGATTATTCATTGCTCAGTTTTTTGTTTGAGAAACAAAGATAAACATTTAGAAATTAATAATGAAAGTTCCGATACTTTTAACGATTAAGTCCTGTTGCTTAACTTGCAGTTAATCAGAGGTTTTGATGGCCTTTGTTTTTTGACTGTTATCAACAAAATACGCTATTGTATTTTCAAAAAAAACAACAAAAACAAAAAAAACTTGTCCCGTGAACATAACATTTTGTAACTTTGCATATTAAAAATTTCAGAGCAGGAAACAAACAATAGCGAAATGCTTGTTATTTATGCTCATTTTCAGTGCAGTAGTAAGTCTGTTGAAGGCTTCAGATATTGCAAAATATTCACACACAAAAGAGGAACGCATGAAATCATTTTTTTCCATATTCATACTGTTTTTACTCGTTTTGCCTTTATCCGCGCAGGAGGAAACCGAAGTGAAACCCGCAAATATTTTTGAAACACTCGCGATACCCGATTCTGTGACAGGTGGAGTGGCTGTTATTACTCAAGATCCCCGCATCGAAGCACTAATGATTGATCGTCCTTCAGGCACTACAGTGTCTGGCGGTTATCGTGTTCAGGTTTTTTCGAGCAATACACAGCGTACAGCCAAAACACAAGCATACAAGATTGAGAAGGAATTGCGCGAAGCATTTCCTGAGCATATGGTTTATGTAAGCTATGCTGCTCCCTTCTGGAAAGTGCGTGTCGGCGATTTTCGCACATCGGCCGATGCTCAGGCACTCCGAACCGACATTGTGAGCACATTTCCTAACCTCCGAAGCGAAACTTACATCGTACGCGATCATGTAAATCTTTGATCTAAAATAGTTTCTTTATTAATATAATATATTGTAGTAATGGATTTTAATATCAATCAACCGGTAGCTTTTGACACTGAAAAAACTGAAAAACTTGCATCTGAATACTCTAAAATTATCACCATGCTTGGAGAAGATCCTGAGCGTGAAGGATTGATTAAAACGCCTCTGAGAGTGGCTCGTGCTATGCAGTTTTTAATGAATGGTTACGAACAGGATCCTGAGGAAATTCTACGTTCGGCCATGTTTACCGAGGATTACCGACAAATGGTGATTGTAAAAGACATCGATTTTTATTCCATGTGCGAGCATCATATGTTGCCTTTTTTCGGAAAAGTACATGTAGCATACATTCCTAATCACAAAATTACAGGACTCAGCAAAATTGCCCGCGTAGTGGAGGTTTTTGCCCGCCGCATGCAGGTGCAGGAGCGTATGACCACTCAAATAAAAGAATGCATACAGAAAACCCTTGAGCCTATGGGTGTGATTGTAGTCATCGAAGCACAGCACCTGTGTATGCAAATGCGTGGTGTGCAGAAACAAAACTCCATTACCACCACTTCAGACTTTACCGGCGTTTTCCAACAGGCCAAAACCCGCGAAGAGTTTCTGAATTTGATAAACAGAAAGTAAGGGAGTTTATTTTGTTGAGAAAATATTCAGACTTTCATCAATGATTTTAGATGGAATATTACCGGCACTCAAAATTGAATGATAGAGATAATCAGTTCTGAATTTGAGATTTTGGTTTTGTGAAATGGCTAAAATCTTTTCAGGGTTTTTGATACGATAAGCGTCAGAGTACCAAATCAAACATGCCGGGTTTTTTAAATGTTCGTTGTCGTTTGCATGTAGCCAGTTCCCATCCTCGCCCAATGCCTCACCGTGGTCGGATAAATAGATAACCACTGAGTTTGTGTGTTGTAGTTTTTCAATAATAGAATTAATAAAAAAATCTGTATATAACACTGAGTTGTCGTATGAATTAATTATTTCTTCGGCAGTATTCTGTGATATGATTTTGCTACGTGTCACAGGTGTGAACTGACTAAAATCATCAGAGTAATGACTGTTGTAATACCAGTGACTTCCAATTGTGTGTAGTATGATTAATTTTGCTTTTTCTGGTCTGTTAAGCGTTTGGTCAAATGAGGGAAACAAATCTTCATCCAGCCAGTCGGAGTAGGTATATACCGATTTTTCAGGACGAGCATAAATCAATGTGTCACATTCCATCATAAAAGGATAGTATGTGATGGCGGCATCCTGGTTTGCAAGCCATACTGTATAAAAGCCACAGGAGTTAAATGTGGTGATAAATGATTTTTCAGTTTTTGCTCTGTTGGCATGGACACTATCGGCACGTGTAAGTATATGTGCTACACTTGGGTTGGTGTAAGTGTATTCGCTGAATATGTTTTTAAACGAAATCACATTTTTACGAGCCGATAATAATGGAGTAGTGCTACGTTGGTAGCCGTTGATTGATAAATTGTTTGCTCTCAAAGATTCTCCGATGATAAAAACAATATTTAATTCCTCATTTTGTAAGTAATTTATTCCAGGTTCCGGATTTATTCTGCTTAAATGTCTGTTTTTGTTTAGTTTTCTATATTCATTCAGATTATAATACAATGAAACAGGAAAATGTTGATTAAACGAATTGCTGACTCTGTCATTGATAGAGAAAATTAATGTAAAAATAACTCCTGCAATTGCAAAGTGGATAATTTGTTTATTTACTACAATACGTTTAAACCGATATATTACCGTCCCTACCGACAATGCTACGCAGATGATAGTGATGATAATTTGAAATGGAGTTATCATGTCGAGCGAAGTTCCTAAATCATTATTTAAAGTAGCATCCACTATCATTGGAGTTAGTGCAGCTTTGTAAAAATAGCTGTAATAACCAATAGTAACTCCTGTTAATGTAAGTAAAGGCATGAATATAGCGAATAGATATTTGTGGATAGAAAGCAAGTAAATGATCAGGAACAATGGGATGCATGTCAGTATCCAGTGTAAAAATTTATATATCAGGCCTTTAAGCCCCACCGTCGGATAGGATACAAAGTCAGGATAAACAAATAGTATGGCACTGATTACAGTGATGACTAAGATAAAATATATGTGCTTGAGTATGTGTTTTTTCTCAGGAGTCATTTGCGGGGATTTGATTGTTTTGTGACATTTTTACCCAAAATGCATGGCAAATAATTGTTTATGATTAATATTACTGGTACAAGTGTCAGAATGCTGAGTATAGCAAAAAGTAATATGAAGCTGTTAGAGTTCATATATTGTGTGTAATCTGTCCTCAGTATAAATACCATAAAGCCTTTTAAAACAGAGATTGAGATAAGGTGAAGTGATAAAATTATCAAAGTGTTTTTGCCTGTAAATATTAAAAAGCGTATAGGTTTTAAATTGTTCTCAATTAGTTTAAATAATGTTACGGAGAATAGTATCCCACTAAAAGCACCAATGTAAAATAGCAGATAGTTGCCATATGAATTACTAAATACTTTTACCTCATCGTTTAGTGTATACATGAAATATACCAGTATAAATGAAATCACTGAAAAAAAAACTAGTGAGAAGTTATTCTCCTGAGATTTGAGTAACAGCGATTTCATTGTGTTTCCGGCTACATAAAACAACATAACGACCATAGCAATATCTAATCCCCAGATCAAAGAATGTGGGTTGAATTTATAATTCAGAAAACCTGCAATTGAAAAAATGAATGCTACGATTAGTTGATTCTTTGCTGATTTGAGATGCCTGAAAAAAACAAAATGTAAAATCTCGACAGTAAGTAAGCATGCTAAAAACCACAGTGGAATGTAGTGATGCATGTATTTATACATTCCTAATAGTATACCTTTTAATGGAATAACCGGATCGGGGCTGATTGTATTGTCGATGCCATAATGACGTCCAATTAGAAGCCAGAATACAAATGTAAATGCATTGAAAACGAAGTAAGGAATTATGATTTTTAATGCTTTTTGTTTCAAAAAATCAACAAAATTGCTGTACCTGTGTGGATCGGAAAAAATACCGGATAGAAAGAAAAACAGTGGAAGCAAAAATACCCTGATTACAGCTTTGTAGGGATCGTTAATGCCTAAGTGCAGCAGAACGACACAAAAAATAGCTACTCCTTTTGCATAGTCAATCCATAGAACTCTTTGTTTCTCCATTCTGTGGATTTTGTTAATTGATGAACAGGATTTTTGTTGCTGTACTTTGAGTCCCATCACCGTTTGCACAGATTACCAAATATATACCTGTACTCACCTTCTGTCCACGTGTATTTTTCCCGTCCCATGTGGCTATACCACCATTCGAAATAGTTTCGCAAACCAGGTTTCCATTCAGATCGGTGATTTTTACCTGTGTATCGGCTACAAGTCCTGTTATTGTAATAATGCCGTTATAATTCTCACGTACCGGATTTGGATATGCATGAACGTTTGTAAACACATTTTCGGCATCTACGGCATCGCTTTGGTACGAAACTAAGCCTTTGCCCGTACCAATATATACTTCCCCGCTGGTTGGATGAATTGAGATTGATAAAATATCGTTTGACAATAAAGGGCTGTTCTGTGTAGTAAAATGGTGAATGGTTTCTTGTCCGTTTTCCGACATAAGAAAAATTCCTGAAGTTTCAGTGCCAAGCCATTTGCGGTTTGCTCCATCAATGGCGATAGCTTTTATTTTTTCTTCCTGAAGCAGGTAGTCTGCGCGATCGGTCCCATCATTTCTGGGGATTTTGACTCTAGTGCAGGTGTATCCTTCGTCAAAAACTCTCTCTGTATTGTAAAAAAGCAAAGGTCCCTGATCTGTGCCGACCCAAATTACTCCGTTTTTATCCTGTGTCAGACAAATGAAATTGGCAGGTGTAATTGTACTGCCCTCTTCATCTGAATTTGAAAAATTTGAAAAGAACCTCGTTCTATCATCTGATGAGTCATATAATGTGCCATTATCATCAAAAATAAATAAACCAGGCTTGTTTCTGACAGAAGTAATCCATTTCTGATCTTCGTTTGTTTTTGAAATAAGCAGGTCACCTAATGTAGGTTTTACAGCATCCTGAAAGGTTAGTTTTTTCCATTCACCTTCGTTCGTGAGAATTTTTATTGCTGATGAAACGCTCGAATTAAGTATATAAAGATTGCCGTTTCTGTCAAAAGTTCCTCCGTCGAGTCGGATGTACGCGTAAGGGTTAGATGGGATAATTGTTTCTAAAACACTGTTGTCGTTGTTGTGCCATTTGTGAAATTCATTATTTTTGAACTCGTATAACCCTGTTCCATACGATGTAACGAAAAAATGACTGTTGTCGGCAGGGTTTACGGCAACATTCATAAAATCTTTCACTTTTTGTCCGGTTATAGTTTCAATATGTCTACCAAGTATATTAGTCCATACCTTATCTTCAAAAATCATTAGTGTACCTTCTCTGTTGTCTTGAGACGCCCAGCGGCCACCAGCTGTTACAAAGAGTTTTTTTCCGGCAAATGTCATGTCGAAAGGTATATTCAATGCAGGCCCCTTTGGTTGATATGCATTTATTTTATCTGTGGCATTTTCGTCGAAGGTGAGCAGTCCAAAACTTCCTGCAGCGAGCCACGTAATGTCGCGTTCTTCATCAAATTCGGTATCATGCACAAAACCGATACCTTCCACCATTTTTTTGTTGAATTGTTCGTCTGCTATGTACAATTGGTTGTAATCGTGTACAATAAACATTTTGTTGTCCGAAATATTGAGTGTTCCTATGCTCAGGTCGTGAAAAAGGGCAGTCCATGTGTTGTTTTCGAGATAATAAAGCTTATTGTCGCGCTGTATAATAATTTTTCCGGCAAAGTTTACCAAAGCTTTCAAATCTCCGGTGCCGGGCAAATTATCGATGGTTTGCCAGTGTTGATAATTCGAAAGGGCGGGGTTGTTAAGTTCGGCTTTGAAGAGATTGTTGTTGCTAATGGCATAAATATCATTCTGTAAGATGGTAGTCGATATTATTTTTAATTCAGCGCCATTAGGACCGATAAAATAAGTGTCGGCAATCTCGCGTTTGGTCATGTTTACCACCATTATACCAAAGTCGCAGGCCAGATATGCTCTGTCGCCCTGAAATCTTATCTGGTTTACGTTCTTGCTTGCGCTCATCTGTTTCATATACAGGTCGGGCACATTGATAATGCCTCCACTTGTCATTATATCGATATTGCCGTTGTTGTATGTAATTAGTAATTGTTTGTTAATTATGTCGTATTCGATGCGTGAAATGTTTGCATCGCTCAATCCGCTGAGTTTACTATAAAATTCCATGCCCAAATCTTCCTTATCTACTGAGAAAAGAGCGCCCTCGCTTACAGCAAAAATTTTGTTTTCAGACTGAGCAATCTGAGTCACATCGTTGTACGCCAAATGAGTACGCCATTTCCCCATGGCGATTTGTGCATTGGTTTGGCTGTAGAGTATTGTGATTAACAAAAACAGTATGCCGGAATATGTTATTTTCATGCTTAGAATTCTGATAATAATTTGAAAATTTTATGTTTGGATATAAAATAAATAACTGAATTTTAGTCGATTTATTTTATTTGAGTTTGATATTGAGGTAGTTTTTTATGTTTGCTTTTTGTTCAAATAGTCAACAAGACGGGAAACAGCCAGCGCTCTGTGGCTGATTTTGTTTTTTAAATCGCTTCCCAGTGCGGCAAACGACTGTGTGAAGCCTGAGGGTACGAATATCGGGTCGTAACCGAATCCTGCTTCTCCTGAAGGACTTTTGGAGATGTGTCCGTGAATAATGCCTTCGAAAAAAAGCTCTTGTTTTGTATCTTTCAGCACAATGACAGTGCGAAATTGCGCTTTTCTGTTCTCGGTATCTCCAAGTTTCTCGAGCAGCTTTTGCATATTTTTCTGAGCATTGTGAGGCTCACCACCATATCTTGCCGAATAAACTCCGGGCTCTCCATCCAGTGCTTCCACTTCGAGGCCTGTATCGTCGGCAATGCAGGTCATTCCGAATTTGTCGAACACATAGCTTGCTTTTAGTAATGCATTTCCTTCGAGCGTAGGTGCTGTTTCGGGTATATCGTCGTAACAGCCAAGCTCATTCAGGCTGTGTATTTCTACTTTTCCGGCGAGCACTGCTCTTACTTCTTCGAGTTTATGTGCGTTGTTTGTTGCAAAAACTAATTTTTCCATTCGGCTTGTTATTTCTTTTGTGCAAAGATAATGAATTTCGTTTAATAGCTACCTGACTTGGTAGTTCTGTTTGAGTGTAAATGTCGATATTACAGTAGGTATTTTCTTTCTTTTGTTATGTTTGTTTTTGTTAAACTGTGATTGTTGATGTGTTTTAGGTTTTCTGCATGGAAATTTTAAATTTACTTTTTTCTGCTTCAATTATTTACGGAATGATTTGTTTTGGCTACTTTTGCAACAAAATTCATAATAAATAATGTCGGAGAAAGAGAGAATAAGTTTCGGAAGTAAACTTGGTGTGGTTGCGGCAGCAGCAGGCTCTGCTGTAGGTTTGGGCAACATATGGCGTTTCCCTTACGAGCTTGGGCAGTATGGTGGCGGAGCTTTTTTGGTTATCTATTTATTATGTGTGCTTTTGCTTGGCATGCCTGTCATGATGTCCGAGTTCGTAATAGGACGAATGGGGCAGGCAAATACTGCAGGCTCTTTTCGGAAACTAGCACCGGGCAAAAAGTGGTGGATTGTAGGTCTGATGGGCGTGTTGGCTTCATTCCTTATCTTGGGATTTTATATCGTAGTGGCAGGTTGGACGCTCGAATATGTTGTTCAGGCTGTGGGTGACAGGTTCAGTGGTCGGGAAACGGCTACTTTGGCAAAGGTGTTTGCTGATTTTAGCACAGATACATTCCGGCCTTTGCTGTGGATGGCATTGTTTACTATCCTGACAGGTGGAGTTGTGTATGCAGGAGTAAAGAATGGTATCGAAAAAAGCACAAAGTTCCTAATGCCTCTTTTGTTGCTGATAATTATCGCACTTGGAGTGCGTTCTGTGACGCTTCCCGGTGGTGCCGAAGGCTTGCGATTTTTGTTTCAACCCGATTTTAGTAAAATAAATTCATCGGTTATTCTCAGTGCCATGGGACAGGCATTTTTCTCTTTAAGTCTTGGCATGGGTTGTATGATTACTTATGGTTCGTATATAAGTAAAAAAAATAATCTGCAACATACAGTAGTGGAAGTTACTGTACTCGATACCCTTATTGCTGTTTTAGCATCCATTGCCATTTTTCCTGCTGTTTTTTCGTTAGGGATTAACCCTGCACAAGGCCCTGAGCTGGTTTTTATCACACTACCTAATGTGTTTGCGCATATGCCCGGCGGTTATTTTTGGGCTATTCTATTTTTTGTTTTATTAGCAGTAGCTGCTCTTACATCTACTATTTCGTTACTCGAGGTTATTGTGGCTTATGTGGTCGAAGAGTTTGGTTTTAAGCGTCATCGTGTGATTGCGTTGGTTTCGGTTGCAGTGCTCTTTCTTGGTTTATTATCTTCATTTTCACTTGGAATATGGAGTGATGTAAAGATTTTTGGAATGGGATTCTTTACATTGTTTGATAATGCTACATCAAAAATTCTAATGCCAGTAGGAGGTTTGTTTATTGCTGTTTTCGTGGGCTGGAGTCTTGATAAAAATGCAATACTGAATGAAATGTCGAATGAAGGCAAAATTAAAGTCGGATACTTTCGGCTGTTTATGTTTTTGGTACGATACTTAGCCCCAATTGGGATTGGATTGATAATTATCAATCAGCTTGGGTTTGGAAAGCTGCTTAGTTTGGAGTAATATTTAGCTTCTGCTACAACAAATTGAAAAGCCCGATAGAAAATATGTTTTTGCTATCGGGCTTTTTAGGTTTTTGTTGAATGCGTTTATTTTTGTTTCAGAAGATCGCGAATTTCAGTAAGCAGTAACTCTTCTTTCGATGGTGCGGGAGGGGGTGCCGGGGCCGCCGGAGCTTCTTCTTTTTTCTTGTTCATTTTGTTCATGCCTTTGATAAACATGAAAATAGCAAATGCTACAATGATAAAGTCGAAAGTAACCTGTAGGAAGTTGCCATAATTTAGCGAAACGGCGGCTTTTTCAACTCCATCTACTATTTCTGCAGCTTTTATTTCCCATTTCAGATCTACAAAATTTACACCACCCACCAAAATCCCAATCGGAGGCATAATAACGTCAGCTACTAAAGAGGCCACAATTTTTCCAAATGCACCACCAATAATTACTCCGACTGCCATGTCGACCACATTGCCACGCATGGCAAAATCTTTGAATTCTTTCAGTAAACCCATAATGCTTTTTGTTTAATAAATGTATATCGTGTTATTATTAATTTAAGCAAAGATATATTTTGTTTTTTAAAACACAACGCATTTAACTAAAAAATGATTGATTGGTAATAAAAAATGTAAGCTTTGTGTTAATAACACTTCGATCTAAAACGACTGCATATCTACCAGTCGTTTGTAGTATCCGTTCAGGGCAATAAGTTCGCTGTGTTTGCCCCGTTCAACAATGCGGCCTTCATGCAGGACACAAATCTCATCAGCTTTTTTAATTGTGGACAGACGATGTGCTACTACCAGCGTAGTTCGGTTTTGCATAAGATTTTCAAGTGCTTCCTGTACTAGTTTTTCTGATTCGGTGTCCAATGCGGATGTGGCTTCGTCAAGAATGAGTATAGGCGGGTTTTTCAGAATAGCACGTGCAATACTAATCCTTTGGCGCTGGCCACCAGAGAGTTTGTTGCCTCTGTCTCCAATGTTGCTGTGATAGCCATTTTCAGTTGCTATAATGAATTCATGTGCATTCGCAATGCGTGCTGCTTCTTCTACCTGAGCCATTGTGGCGTTGTCGACACCAAATGTGATGTTGTTGTAAAACGTATCATTAAACAAAATTGCTTCTTGATTTACATTGCCGAGTTGCGCTCTGATATCGTGTGTGGGTATTTGGCGAATGTCAGTGCCATCAATGAGTATTTCTCCTTCTTGTGGATCGTAATACCGCGGTAGTAAGTCTACAAGTGTCGATTTGCCAGAGCCTGATTGCCCTACAAGCGCGACTGTTTTTCCGCGTTCTATTTTAAGTTGAATATTTCGTAAAACCCAGTCAGTTTGATATCGGAAGCTAACATTCCGGAATTCTATTTTTTGTTTGAACGATTTTATGTGTATAGGGTGGACAGGTTCGTTGAGTGTGTTTTCGCTGAGCAGTATTTTGTCAACACGTTCGAGCGAGGCTAGTCCTTTTTGAACACTGTAAGTGGCTTTCGAAAGATCCTTGGCAGGCGCTATGATGCTATAAAATATTACCAGATAATAAATAAATTCAGCAGCTCCAATGCTGCTGTTATTGCCTACTATCAATGTGCCGCCAAACCAGAGCAATACCGCTATGACCATTGTACCTATCAGTTCGCTCACCGGATGTGCCAGATTGTAACGTCGGTGTAGGCGGTTAAATGTACGTCTTATTTTTTCGTTCAATTCCGAAAAGCGTTTAATCACTTTGTGCTCTGCATTAAATGCTTTTACAATTCGAAGTCCTCCAAGTGTTTCTTCAATCTGCGATAGCAGTTCGCCTGTTTGTTCCTGGCCTTGCTTTGATGAGCTTTTCAACGACCGTCCAATACGTCCAATCAACCAACCACTGAATGGTAAAAGCAGTAAAACGAAAATGGTGAGTTGCCAGCTCATGACAAACATTACACCCAGATAAATGAGTATCATAATCGGATTTTTGAAAATCATTTCTAAGGAACTCATTATCGATGCCTCAATTTCGGTCACGTCGCTCATCATTCGCGACATAATGTCTCCCTTACGCTCCTCAGTGAAAAATCCTATTGGTAAATTCAAAATCTTGTGATAGAGTTGATTGCGCAGGTCGCGTACTACCCCTGTGCGAATTGGGATGATAAAGTGGGCGCCTAAATATGCTGAGCCAACCTTAAAAGCTGTCATTATCACCAGAAATAGTCCAAGATATAATAGTGCAGTGTTAGGACCTGTGTTCTGAATCAGTTCTTCAATGTTATAAAATAAATTGTTTTTTACTGCATTTGCAATGTCCTGAAACCTATCGCTCCAGTTCCATGCTATATAGCCTGTTTTGGCATTGTCAAGGCCAAAAAGAATTTGCAACACCGGAATGATGGCTGCAAACGAGAAAAGGCTGAAAATAGTGGCCGATAAGTTGAAAATAAGACTTAACGCCACATATTTTTTATATGGCGGAACAAATCGCTTGAAAAGTATTACGAACTTGAACATTAATATTTTCTTAATTTAGAACATAATTTTTCAAAAGAACATTATATTATTACAATATCGTGTCAGATACCGGTATAGTTGCGCGGTGTAATCCTGCGAAGTTCTTCTTTTACAGTGTCATCCACTTTCAACGTCTCAATAAATTCGCGAATCGACTTTTCAGTAATACCTTCGTTTGTACGAGTGAGTGCTTTCAGAGCTTCGTAGGGCTGAGGGTATGATTCGCGTCGGAGTAATGTTTGAATACCTTCGGCTACCACAGCCCATGTATTGTCCAAATCGCGATAAATGGCAGTCTCGTTGAGTAGTAGCTTGTCTAGGCCTTTCAAAATGCTCTGTGTTGCAATCATTGTGTGTGCAAATGGTACGCCAATGTTTCGAAGTACAGTGCTGTCAGTAAGGTCGCGCTGTAAACGTGAAACGGGTAACTTGGATGAAAGAAATTCCAATACGGCATTGGCCATTCCCAGGTTTCCTTCTGCATTTTCGAAATCGATTGGGTTTACCTTGTGTGGCATCGCCGATGAACCCACTTCGCCTGCTTTGATTTTTTGTTTAAAATATTCCATCGATACATATGTCCATATATCACGACAAAGATCAATCAGAATAGTGTTGATGCGTTTTATGGCATCGAGTTGTGCTGCCAAATGGTCGTAGTTCGATATTTGAGTGGTCCATTGCTCGCGTTCCAAGCCTAATTTCTCAGACACAAAGCTGTTGCCAAATGCTTTCCAGTCGATGGCAGGGTAAGCCACTTTGTGAGCATTGTAATTTCCTGTTGCACCTCCGAATTTTGCAGCTAGCGGTGTTTGTCGTAGCAAGGTAAGTTGTTGATTGATTCGGTTTACGAAAACCATAACTTCTTTTCCCAAGCGTGTTGGCGAAGCTGGTTGACCGTGTGTTTTAGCAAGCATTGATACATCGCGCCATTCATCGGCTAAATGTGTAAGCACCTGTACGAGTTTTTCAATTTCAGGATAATACACATTGCTCATGGCTTCTTTTATCGAAAGCGGAATTGACGTGTTGTTTACATCCTGCGAAGTAAGTCCGAAGTGAATAAACTCTTTAAAGGCATCAAGGCGAAGTGCATCGAATTTTTCTTTTAAAAAATATTCAACAGCTTTCACATCGTGATTGGTTACTTTCTCGATGTCTTTGATGCGTTGTGCATCGTTTTCACTAAAATTTTGATAGATATTTCTTAATTTTGGAAATACATCGGAAGGAACCTGTTCAAGTTGTTTTAGTGGAATTTCGCAAAGAGCAATAAAATACTCAACCTCAACGACTACGCGGTAGCGGATTAATGCTAATTCGGAGAAATATGCTGCGTAAGCTTCTGATTTGTTTCGGTAACGACCATCAATAGGCGAGATGGCGGTGAGCAATGTTAGATTCATATAAATAATTATTGTAGTTTCTTGATGTAATCGGTATGTTTTAGTGCAAAATTCTTACTACATAGAAATGGTACATGTTGTACTTTTTTTTTGAGAGCTGCAAAGTTAATCAATTCCCTGTGAAATAAAAAGTTTAAATGTGGCTCTTGCACTGATAAAAGTTTTTCTATATTTTTGTTTGCTTTTCACGTTTCGTTTTTACAAACCGTGATGTGATATGTTGAAAAGGAACTTACGTTGCACCTAATTAGTTAGTAATGAGATATATTAAAGTTCACAAAGAAGGTAGGCTGATTTTAATGTCGCTTCTGTTTATTCTGTTTATTCTTAATCTTTTTATCTACCTGCGTTTTCCGCAGTTAGCTTTGGCTGTTACAACGTCTGTGTCGGCGGCAGTTTTGTGTTTTTTTGTGTATTTTTTTCGGAATCCTACACGTGTAGTCGAAATTGATGATCCTGGTTTGGTTATTGCACCTGCCGATGGTACAATTGTGGTGGTTGAACCTACTCAGGAAAACGAGTATTTTGGCGAAAAACGTATTCAAGTCTCAATTTTTATGTCTGTGTTCAATGTGCATGCTAACTGGTATCCGGTTTCGGGCACTGTGCTTAAGTCTGTTCACCACGATGGTCGTCATATGGGTGCTTATTTGCCAAAATCGAGTCACGAAAACGAGCGATCTACAGTAGTTATTAAGTCGGTAGGAGGAACCGAGATTTTAGTCCGGCAGATTGCCGGAGCGTTAGCGCGTCGTATTGTGACTTATGCTCATGCAGGAAAACCATGTCATTTGAATGAACACCTTGGTTTTATTAAGTTTGGCTCAAGAGTGGATATGTTTTTACCAATGGATACAGAGATCTATGTTAAGACAGGTGATAAGACTACAGGGAACGAAACCATTATCGCGCGCCTGAATGAATAAGGAAATTTCAATATCTGATGCACAGAAAATGGTCGATGACTGGATTCATCTTTACGGAGTTCGCTATTTTGACGAACTTACCAATATGGCTGTGCTCACCGAAGAAGTGGGAGAGTTGGCGCGTATTATGGCTCGTACTTATGGCGATCAGTCGTTTAAGAAATCGGATGAAAAATATAATCTTGCAGATGAAATGGCCGATGTGCTTTGGGTTTTAATGTGCATGGCCAATCAAACAGGCGTAGATCTGACTGAGGCCTTTATGAATAATATTGATAAGAAAACGAAACGCGATCAGAAGCGACATTTAGAAAACAATAAATTGTAGATGTTTTTTTTGACAACTACAATTAAAAATATGACTGAAATGGGTAAATTTGATGAGTTATTTAAAGTGTACAATTGTAATCTTGATGAGGCAGTTGTAAAGACTGAGATTGATAAAATTCTGCTTGAGAATTTTGATAAAAACAATAATAAGGAGGTTTATAAGCAATGTTTAAGTCAGATAGATCTTACTTCGCTGAATGGAACTGATACTGACGCACAAATTATGGCAATGTGCGAAAAAGTGAATGGTTTTAAAGAGGCATTTCCTCATTTGCCCAATGTAGGTGCTATTTGTGTGTATCCGTCAATGGTGCCTGTGGTAAAGGAGTATCTGAAAGAAAACATCGGCATTGCTTCTGTTGCAGCCGGTTTTCCTTCGTCGATGACTTTTATCGAAGTGAAAGTTGCTGAAACGGCTATGGCTGTGTCCGAAGGTGCTACCGAAATTGATGTGGTGATATCTATCGGTAAGTTTCTGGAGGGCAATTATGAAGAGATGTACGAAGAACTAACCGAGCTCAAAGCTGCTTGTCGCAGTGCTCATTTAAAGGTAATTCTCGAAACAGGAGCCTTGCAATCGATGTCGAATATCAAAAAAGCCTCAGTGATTGCTATGGCAGCTGGTGCCGATTTTATCAAAACATCAACCGGGAAAATTCCTGTGGCTGCTACCCTTGAAGCTACTTATGTGATGTGTGCTGCTATCAAAGAATGGTTCGATAAAACCGGCGAAAAAGTGGCTTATAAGCCAGCCGGAGGGATAGTGACTACCGAAGATGCAGTGAAACATTATACTATTGTAAAAGCTTTGCTTGGCGAAGAATGGCTGAATAATAAAATGTTTCGCTTTGGAGCAAGTCGTTTGGCTAATAATTTGCTCAGTTCAATTGAAGGTCGTGATGTGATTTACTTCTGATGGATTTAGTAATATGCTTTAAACAAGACGGGCTGCACTGATAAGTGCAGCCCGTCTTGTTGTGACTTAATAGCCCAGTATTTTCAACATCGATTTATAGCTTTGTTCTTTTGCAAACAGTTTCGTGAAGTATTCGCCATCTTCATCTTTGTCAATGATCACTAACTTAGGTGCTGGGATGAGGCAGTGTTGGATGCCACCAAAGCCGCTGAGTGATTCCTGATAAGCTCCCGTATGGAAGAAGCCTACATATTGTTCGCGATCTTCCTGCATTTTAGGAAGAAAAATAGCATTCGAGTGCACTTCGGCATTATAGAAATCTTCGCTGTCGCAGGTTAGTCCTCCTAAGTTTACGCGCTCGTATTCTGAGTCCCAGTTGTTAATAGCCAAAAATACAAAGCGTTGATTAATGGCCCAGGTGTCGGGAAGTGTGGTCATAAACGAACTGTCAATCATATTCCAAAGCTCACGGTCGTTTTGCTTTTTTTGGTTTACAATGGAGTAAAGCATAGCGCCACTTTCGCCCACGGTATATGATCCGAATTCTGTAAATATATGTGGTTCCGCTACTCCATTCAGGTCGCATATGTTTTTTATCTGCGCAACAATCTCCTCGGCCATGTATTCGTAGTCGTATGTCATGTCCAAATGTGTCTGAATGGGGAAGCCTCCGCCAATATTCAGACTGTCGAGTTCGGGGCATTTCTTTTTAAGTTCGCAGTAGAGATTTACGGCCTTGTTGAGCTCGTTCCAGTAGTATGCAGTGTCCTTCACTCCGGTGTTGATAAAGAAGTGAAGCATCTTCAGTTCTACCTGGTCGTTGTCGGCAATGTTATTTATATAATATGGAATAATATCGTTGTATCTGATGCCGAGGCGTGAAGTATAAAAGTCGAACTTGGGTTCTTCTTCTGCTGCAATTCGGATGCCAACGCTGAATTTTTTGTCGAAATCTTTCAGGAGTAAATCCAATTCAAATTTATTGTCCAGGATAGGTATCACGTTGGTAAAACCTGAATTCATAAGGTTTTGGATGTTTTCGACATATTGAGGGCGCTTGAAGCCATTGCAAATAACATAAGTGTCTGGTTTCATAAGGCCTTGCTCGTGAAGTGATTCCATGATGTTTATGTCGAAGGCTGACGATGTTTCGAGATTTACTCCTTGTTTAAGCACTTCTTCCATTACGAACGAGAAGTGTGAACTTTTGGTGCAGTAGCAATAGTTATATTCGCCATTGTAATCGACCTTGGCCATTGCTACATTGAACATGCGTCGGGCTTTTTGAATGTTCTGGCCAATTTTTGGTAAATAGGCTATTCGTAGTGGTGTGCCATATTGTTTTATTACATCCATTAATGGAACATCGAACCATTCGAGTTCGTTCTCAATTAAATTGAACTCTTCGTTTGGGAACTCAAAGCTTTGTTCAATAAGGTCTCTGTACTTATTTTTCATTATAATAGCATTCAATTGTAAAACCAAATTATTTAGATTGTTCTTTTCGCTCTAAACTAACTTAGTTAGATATGCTTTTAATTATGAGGGAAAAGTATGCAAAAGTAGAAATAAAATATGATATTTTATTGTTTTTTGCTGGTTTAATTTGCATGTCACACTGACTTTGTTCTGTGTGCTGTGTTGTGAGCGGTTTGAGTGTGGTGGTTAAAGTATATAAATACAGGAAGTTATGTTTGGTTTAAGTGAGGAGGCTTATCGAATATAGATCAATTTCATATTAATTTGCGTAATTTTCAGGCGGCTTAAATTGGTCATAAATAAATAATTTGAGTAGTTTAGATGATAAACGAACTGAAAAAGCAAGGACGTAAAATGGTTTTTACGTCCTTAGTTGTTGTATTGAGATTTGCTTATCAGGCTTGTTTTGCCCTATTTAATCAAGACTCTTGTTGATTCGTTGCGTAATGCCGAGCTGTTGCGTACAATATAGATACCTGAGCTTAAGCTTGTTTTCATTGGTTGTAAGCTATTCGCTTCGCTCGTAAAGTTACTTACTTTTCGTCCTGTTTGGTCAAACACTTCTATGTAATTACGTTCGTTGGTTCTGTTGTCAACGAATATATAGTTGTCGCTACTAAAAATATTGATATCCTTTTCAGTTGTATTCATCTTTAACTCCGTGGTCGATGGAAGTGAGGTAAGTATTTTAAAGCGCGATGTAAGAGCTGTTGTGCCCACATCGAATGTAACTTCAGAACCATCGGCTGTAATATCTTGTATCACATTTGTTTCTTTGTCGAAAATATACACATGTTGATAGTCGCTTTCTAAGTTTTCATTATTGAAGGTGATTTTGTACTGTGTATCGCGTGAGCCTGCACGAAATTCGATATCTGTATCGTGAATGTCGGGCAAAGCATTGATTTGATATCTGCCTGTTTCGTTTTTCGAGTGAAGCAATGGAGTTCCTGTTACAACGATAAGAATTTTTGTTGCATCCCAGCCATTGTCGTACCCACGTGTGGTTTGAGCATTGCTGAATAACCACAGTACATCACCATCACCTGAGGTGATGCCTTTCATGCTAAGTCGCAACCATGTATGTCGTCGTGGTGCTCGTTGCACTTGCACGTTTGGTGTTTTTACATTGTTGTAGTTAATGTAAATGGAGCCTTCGGCTGCTCTGTTTGTGCGCACAAGGAAGCCTTGCATCGATGGTATTTCGTTCGGAATACCTGCTGTGCCGGCAGTGGAAATTGGTGCAGGAATGTATTTGCCGGCACTTGTGCCGGTTTTGTCAGTGCCTTCGCTCCATTGAGCGTAACTTCCACTATTATAAATATATACGGTGGAGTCCATATTGTTGCCAAACACAATATCGCTGATGCGAATGCCCGTAGTGTAGGGATTGCTTAATACATGCTGTCCGGGATATTGGCCACTTACATCTGGTACTTTCGTGGTATAACTTAAGGTTGTGTCGATGTCGGCATTAAACAGATTTCCGCTAAATGTATATACTTTTTGTGTTGATTGTACCAATTCGTAACCCACCACAGGATACATTGAACTGTCGTTGGAAAGTTGTGCCCAGCGTTTTACCGGTGCGTTTGCCACATCGCCTGTTACACCCCAGCCCGGCTCGTTATATTTACGAACGTATGCACCGTAGAAGGTAGGATTTATCCTATCGATTTTGGTCACCGGAATACCCATATATTGCCAGTAGTATGTTTTGGTTGTGGTGCCTGTCCACGAGGCAGGACTGTAGTGTTCCACTGTTGCCTGCACCGGATTTTCGGTGGAGTTGTTGAAAATTAACGAACCACTTGGCACATCGGCGGCGGCTTTTAACACTATGCCTGAGGTGCCGGCAAGGTTTATCACATTGTTGGCATTTACGGTGCGTCCGGTGCCAATTTCGAGTTTTGCACCCGATTTTATTTCGAGTTTGCCCTGAGCATTTACTGTGGCAAGTTCGGGTAGCGTTACTCCTGCAGCATTTTCAATTATTACATTATTATATGTGCCGGCATTTAATGTTTGTGCCGATGTGCCACTCAAAATAATGTCTCCTCCGTAGGATGCACGAACGGGCAGTGTGTTTTTGGTGTTGATGGTTCCGTTGTTTTCAATAAATCCATCAATATCTAAAACGCCTTCAGAAGCGTACAATAGTCCGTTATTGGTGAGGCTGCCAGCCATTTCCAAGGTATAAGCACCATCAATTGTTACCGAAGATTCATTATCGATAATCATTGATTTGGTAACAGCTCCTACACCAGCAATCACAGGCTCGTTCGCCACATCAGGAATAATCACATCGTCGGTAAGTGTAGGCACGCCACCACACCAGTTGGAAGCTGTGAACCAATCGGTATTTGTGGCGCCTGTCCATGTAATATAAGGATTTACGGTAACGGTTGCCGAGCCTTCTGTAAAGTCTGAACTGCGAGTGCAATTATCATCGGCAACCGACACTAAGTTAAATGTGGTGTTTTCTGTTATTGTCCCAACTAAGAAAGGAGTTCCCGATGTTACTCCTTCAACTAATACATCAGACTCGCTTCCTGTTATCCTGTAAGTTATGTCGTAAGTTCCGGTACCCACAGATTTAGTCCATGTCAGGAATCCTTCTTCACCTTTACAGATTGAATTGGCACTTAACGAGCCTTGCGGTTGTGGATTTACGGTCAATTCTGCTTCACCATTCGAAGTTGAGCTACTTCCACAATCAGTTCGTGTTACGACTGCACGATATGCATAGCCATTCATGCTGAAAGGTGGTTCGGTAATAGTTAATGTTGAAGTTGTAGCATTCGAATAAACACCGCCATTGCTTACTGTTGTCCAGCCACTTCCGGTATTTACTTCCCACGAATAGGTATAAGTGCCCTCTTCGGGAGTTACAGAAAATTCGGCAGTGCCGGTAAGTTCGCAAGTGGCATCGGCTACGGGCTGTGTAGTAATGGTTGGCGGTAAACATTCAGATGCAACTGCAAAATTACCAAAAGTATTATCGCTTACACTTGTCGATGTAAAATCAGCATTATCGTATGTTGCAGATAATGGGGTATTTGTCGTACCATCGCCTCGTAGTATTTTTGCAGTTGCAGTTGGTGTAAACGGACTGCCATTTAATGTTAACGTGTAATTGCCATCGCTATTTCCGGAAGTTTCTGTCAAATTCCAATGACGTTCAGTTTGATAAGTAATATTATCTGGAATTGTTCCTGAAATACCCGTTTCAAATTGTTCTACTTGTATTGTGCTACTATCTGCTGAAAATGTTGTGTATTCTAATGTAAGCGGCCGGTACTCTCCACCATTTCCAATAGGATAAAGTTTAGAAGTTGCTGAACAATATTTCTGAGCTAATTTTCCATTTACATATTTTATTTCATTTTCTCCTGTTGTACTTGCGTCACAACCAAGTGTAAGCACGTTGCTTCCTGTTGTTATCAGTCCGCTTGTAAAAGTAAGCGTGCCATCCACTTTTTGGCTTTTCGATAAAGTAAGTCCATTGGCATTGTTCAGCGTTACATTGTTGAGTGCAGAACTGGAAGTGCCGCTGAGGGTTTGAGGGGTAGTGCCATTAAATACAATTGTATTAGAAGTTGATGTAATAGTTGAGCTTAGATCCAAATCACCTGAAATATTTATTGATGCGTCGGCAGGAAGGGTCTTATTTCCAACGCCTGAAAGTTCCAAATGATAATAATCAGCATCGGCTATATCCTGCGCCGATGCGCCGCTATACACAAATGTGGTTGGTCCGTTGAAATTTGTATTTAACGTTCCTGAATTTGTGAATGTGCCTGACACATTGATTTCTGAGCCTGAAATCATGTTTAGTGTTTTCGAGGAGGCAATAGATAGATTATAAAAATTGGTTGTTCCTGTGATAGCAGCATTTGCACCTGTGAAGCTTACCGTGCTTGTACCGGGGACAAATGTGCCCTGATTGTTCCATGATGCGGTTCCATTATTGGCAGCCAAATCGCCATTTACAATTATTGTGCTGCCGGTGCCTGCTGTGAGGCTTGCATCTGAATTGATCGTAATAGATTTAACTTCCTTTGTTTCACCATCATCGATTACAGGACTTCTTCCATTCCCAGGAAGGATAATCAATACATTAGTGCTTGTTGTGGGTACCCCTGCGGTCCAGTTAGATGGCTCGTCCCAATTTGTATTAAGGGCACCAATCCATATATTTTCTGCGGCAGTTTCTTTTCCGGAAATCATCCATATTTTTTGTTTGCCTGCATTTTCGGGATGAGCAGGGTCATAGGTTTGCTCGCCTGAATATTCTTCCCAAGCTAAATATCCGATGGCATGCCCCGAAAGTGTTAGCCAGTTGCTTGTAAGATTTTGTTCGGTTTTACCATGTTCGTGAGGCGAAGTTCCGGCATATGTGATGTGGTGATCCCAAAAAACCAATCGATTTTCAGTGATAGTATCTAATTCAGAATCAAGATAATGTAATTTTAAGTTGAATTTGGTATTTACTCCACCACCTGTTTTGATAATCTGGTAATAACGTTGCACAGTATTATCCTTAACCGAATGTCGTTTACCAATACGCGAAATAAAGGTAATTTGCGAAGGCATACTATCTTGTACATTATTAAAGAACTCCAGGGTATTTAGTGCATTACCAAAGCTAAGGGGTGTTTCTTTTGTAATTGATGTACGAATAACTCTACCTGTTACATCGCCTACGCCTGTAGTGGTTGCATTAGCACCCATGTACAAATAATTGCTGGCTATAAGTACGTCCAAAGTGTTGTATTCAGTTTCCATGTCGAACAATGCTACTGTATCAGAAACATTTACAGATGCTAAATTCAGCACTCCATTTACAGTTAAATTACTTTTTCCAACTACTCCTTCTTCATTATCAATTTTCAGATTATTGAAAGTTGTTACACCACTAATATCTTGTGCTACTGTGCCGTTGAAAACTACTGTGCCGCTATTGTTGGTAAATGTACCATTGTTTGTCCAGTCGCCAGTGATATTTATCGTGTCGGCTGGTGCTGTAAGCGTTTTTTCCGAATTGATGGTCAGGTTGTTGAATGTTGTAGATGTCGCACCTGAAATTGTAGAAGTTCCGTTGAAAATTACGGTGCTGTTGTTGGCTGTAAGCGTGCCGCTGTTTACCAGATTACCGTGCATTGTGAGCGTGTTATTTGTGCCGGCAAATGTAACAGATGCTCCATTATTTATTGTGAGTGAATTACAAATAGCATCGGCATCATCAATTCCAATCACAGGTTGATTCCCACCTATGGGTGTTTGTGGAATAATAACATCTGTAGAGGATGTGGGTATATTTCCACACCAGTTCTGATCATCATTCCAATCGGTTGTAATTCCCAACCAAGTACCTGTTGCATTTACGGTTACGGTAAACGATACGCAGTCAGTTGTATTACAATCACCTTCGGCACGTGCATAATAAGTTGTTGTGGTTGTTGGCGTAACGTTTATTAATGTTCCTGTGCCAACCGATGTGCCACCACAACTACCACTGTACCATTTCCATTGGGCATTTGTACCCAGCGACTGTCCGGTTACACCTGCAAGCGATAATGTCACTTCTGTACCTGTACAAACCGGACTATTACCTGAAATTGAAATGCCTGCAATTGATGACTCGGTGCCATTTGAACCCACTGCAAAGCTGTTTGTGTTTGTTGCACAGCCGCCAATATTAACCGATAAATTGTAAGTGCCTGTTCCAATTCCACTAATATTTTTACTCGTGGATGTAAATCCACCTCCTGCTTTCGTCCAGCTATAAGTGCTGATATCAGTCCATGTGGAAGCAGGACTGCCTGTGATAGTGCCACTGCCACCTGTTGGAATGCGCGAAAGCGAAGTGCCTGTGCCTTCGAAGAAATTGTATCCGGCAATAAGTCCATTGTCGGAACCGCTGTACTGATAAGGCTGCGAAGCCAGGTTGACTATTTCCTGCGATGTAAGTGCACGATTCCAGAAACCCACTTTCAGCATTTGTCCGTTGAAGTAGTTAGGTGTGCCTGTACTCCACACAAATCCTCCTATACGTGTTGTGGCTGTTGACGAACCATAATTGGTAGGTGCACTTAGTGCGTTGTGTGTGCGCTGCGCTACCAAAACTCCATCGATATAAATAAACATGTTTTGTCCGTTGCCTACGCCCGCCACATGATGCCATTCGCCATCGCGAGGATAGGTTAAAGCGCCGGTGTATAAATTTGTATTCAAACCTTCCGACCAAAGCTCGATGGATCCATCGGCTGCAAAACCAAGTTCAACGGCATTGTCCTGACCAAAAAAACTATTGCGATTGTAGGAAGTTGTTTTTATCCAACCTTCTAAAGTAAAGCCTGTAAGCTCATTGAGCAATGGTGCACCAAGATTTACTTGTTGCGATTGCGTTGAATTAAAATTCAGCACAATGGGAATATTGCTAAGCGTAAGTGCCCCATTCGAAGCTGCCGGACAAGTGGTGTTGGTTGTATTGGCTGTTGGTTGCGGCATTTTGCGAATAACCAATGGCGATTCGCTGTAGCCTATTCCGTCTGTCGAATTAGTCACGCTGATAAGGCCTGAAATGGCAGCTGCGGGTGCCGTAGCCACTATTTCTGTGTCGGAATTTACGGTGAATGAGCTGGCTGCTGTACCATTAAAATTCACCTCTTGTGCACCTGTAAATCCTTCGCCTGTAATTGTTACAGTGCGATTATCATCGCATATAAATGAAGGTGAAAAACCTGTAACTAAACGTTTAAAGGTGGCTATGGCACCTGCCCACTGCGAACGGGTAATTGAGGCTGCTGTGTATGCTGTACCTGTGCTTGCAACCTTTCTTTCGAGGGCAAAAGCGTTTGCGTTATTACCTGTGGTGGCATTTGTGGTTACGGCATTGCCTATTGCAGTAAATGAATTTTGAATGCTGCTTAAAGTATAAGCGCTGCTCGATAAGCCAAAAGCGCCTATCCACAATTCGCTGGCTACGGTTGTGGTCGCTGTGGTGCCTGTGGAGACAGTTGTGCTTCGTCCGGAGGCTGTGCCGGTTTGGTCGAGCGGACTTGCATAAAGCAATCCTGTATATTCCATAACTATTGCAGCTGTTCGTGCTGCATTTGTGGTGTTGATAGTGATGGTTGAAGTGGCATTGCTTATGGCTGTAGTGTACCAAATCTCAACACTTACACCATTTGAATTGGTGCGTGAGACTGCCTGAGTCCAGTTTGTGCCACTTGCTGTGGATATTCCGGATACATTATTAGTGGCAGTGGTTCGCCCCGAAATTACAGCTATCAGTGTATTTCCATTCTGAGGAGCTGTACCCAGATTAACACTGAATGTGGTGGCAGTGTTGGCGCCTGTATTGCCTGTGGCCGATTGTATGCGTGTTTGTGCATTTGTAAAGGTGCTGAGGAGCAAAATTGAAATCAACAAACAAAGTCGATGCTTGAATTGTAATAAGTTCATAATTCAATATTTAGTTGGTTCTATATTTAATAAAACAATTAGAGATTGTAGCAAAAAATACGTCGTAAATAATCAAAAAATTATCTTTGTAAATAATTGATTTACAGTTGAGATTTAAATTTTTACTATAATGATTACAAATATAAAATGTTTTTCTATAAAATCCCGAATTTTCAAACAAATATTTCGATTGTGTTGACTGAAATATTGCTCTTGCATCTAATAATTTTGTAATTAACTGAAAATCAAATATATCAATTTTTGGTTTTGGCGAAAGATTTTGATTGTAAAACGATGGTCGTAGTAAAAACTTAGCAATATCAAGCGTTATGACATTGTTTAGCATGAGGCTTGAATTCTTATTACAAGATATTTTTTGAATTAATGTAAAGAATCGTGTTTAGCTTTTTCGTGCAGCAGCAAATTCGGCACATTGAATAAGCGCATTCTTTACATCACCATCGGGGAAATCAGCAAGCTCGCTGATAGCGCGGTTTTTGAAGTCGTTCATCAGTGTAGTGGCATATTCAAGCCCGCCATTTTCTTTGGCAAAATTCATAATCAATTCCACATGTTCGTCAGTAAAATCTTTACTATCGATAATATTGAGACATCTTTCTTTGTTTTCGCCTGAAGTATTTTTAAGCACATAAATCAGAGGCAAAGTTACTTTTCCATCTCTGAGGTCGTTGGCAGTAGGTTTTCCAATTTCAATATCGGAATAATAGTCGAAAATATCGTCTTTTATCTGAAAACAAATGCCCAGATATTCACCAAAACTGCGAAGTTTTTGTACATCACTTTCGGAAGCCCCTGCAGCATATGCCCCTACTACAGTGCACGTTGCGAACAATAGTGCAGTTTTTTTTCTGATTACTTTAAAGTAATCTTCCTCGGTAATTTTGGTCTGTTGTGTGTTTGTAAGTTGCAGCAATTCACCATCCGATAGCTCCATACCAATAGTGGAGACAGCAAATAAAATATCCAAATTTCGGGTACGGGTGGCGCTGATAAGTGCGTTCGAAAGCATATAATCACCCGAAAGCACTGCCACTTTGTTCGACCAGCGTGCATTTACCGAGCGGCGTCCACGGCGTTCCATAGTGTCGTCCACTACATCATCGTGTATCAGACTGGCATTGTGAAGCAATTCCAGTGAAAGTGCGCCATTGTATGTTGCGTCAGTTACATTTCCTAAGAGTTTCGATGAGAGAATTGTCAGAATTGGGCGAAGCTGTTTGCCGCTCCCCTGTAGCACATAATCGTTGATACTCGAAAGGAGAGGATTGTCCGAACGTAGAGAGTCTGCAAATATTCTTTTGAAAATCTGCATTTCAGTTGCTATCGGCTTTCTGATGTCATCTATTAAATTCATGGAGATGCGGGAATTATCGTTCGGCTTGCAAAAGTAATCAATTTTACAATTTCAAACGATTTTCAATTGATTTTTATAAGTAATTTTCGTTAAAACAACATTGGGGTTTATTAAGTTCTGCTGAAACGTATTAAAACTGCTTAAAATACATCTTTTTTGTCATAAAACAGTGCTTATATAAGTTATTGAACTTTCGCAAACTTTTAAATACTTGAGTAATAACTATAGTTCTGCTTTCTTTTGGCAGAGCTTCCTTGTGTTTACAGTGAGCAGGTTGTAAACTCAAAGTTTTTCTTAATATATTTTAATACTAATTAAAATGGAAATAAATAAGATATAAAACGGATAATAAGGAGCGTTTTATATGCGTTTTATATGCGTATTATATGCATTTTATATGCGTTTTATATAATAATCAGGCTTAGTAAATGAGTATGTATGGTACGATAGTTGGTTATGAGCATGTTAAATTCGGTATAGGCGTTTAAGTAACAGGAAGAATACAACGACTAATATGATACAGCCAAATTTACAGACTTGCATTCTAAATACACAGGGTTATAAGTTTCTGCAAAAATTGTTGTTTGCCCGTAATTATTTATCTTTGCTACTTATAAAATTTCCCAAAATGAAAAAACTTTTTCTTATCGACGCTTACGCCATTATTTACAGGGCGTATTATGCTTTTATCCGTGCTCCGCGCATCAATTCAAAAGGACTCAATACTTCAGCTGTTTTTGGCTTTGTAAATACGCTCGAAGATGTGTTGAAGCGCGAAAAACCCACGCATATTGCGGTAGCTTTCGACCCCGCCGGACCTACGTTTCGTCACGAAGCATACGAGCAGTACAAAGCACAGCGCGAATCGACTCCTGAAGATATTAAACTGGCTGTTCCGTATATTAAAAAAATTATTCAGGCGTATAATATCCCTATCTTAGAAGTATCGGGTTTTGAGGCTGATGATGTAATCGGCACAGTTTCGAAAATGGCCGAAAATGCCGGGTTTGATGTGTTTATGCTTACGCCCGATAAAGATTATGGTCAGTTGGTGTCCGACCATATTTCCATGTACCGACCAAAACATACCGGAGGTTTTGAAATAATGGGGCCAAAGGAAATCCGCGAGAAATACGATCTCGATAGTCACGAGCAGGTAATTGACCTTTTGGGACTTATGGGCGATGCATCGGATAATATTCCGGGTTGTCCGGGAGTAGGGGAGAAGACAGCTGTGAAACTGCTGAAAGAATTTGGAAGCATTGATATTTTACTCACCCGTACCAACGAGCTGAAAGGTGCGCTGAAAACCAAAGTGGAAGAAAACAAAGATCAGATTATTTTCTCAAGATTTCTGGCAACTATAAAAATAGATGTGCCCATCGAATTCGACGAAAAAGCGCTCGAACTTGAAGCTGCCAACGAGGATGCGCTCAAAGAACTGTTCGATGAACTGGAATTCCGCACTATGACGCGCAATAAGTTCGGAGCAAAACCTTTTACTTCCCTTCCGCCCGACGAGGCCAACACATATGTGCAGTTTTCGCCGGCAAAAGCGCCTGCCGGACAAATGTCGCTTTTCGATGCCTTTGATGAATCAGAAAAAAAACAATCGGCTCCGCCAAGGGCTGCTAAGCAGTTTACACAACCCGAACCTGTGGCTGCCAACGAATTGCTGACACTCAAAAATGTGGCTCATAGTTATATGCTTGTCGAAACCAAAGTGCAACGTGCCGATCTGATTTCGAAACTTTTTATGCAGAAATCGGTTTGCTTCGACACCGAAACTACCGGAGTCGATCCGTTTCTGGCTGATATTGTTGGAATGTCGTTCTGTTTTAGCAAGGGCGAAGCTTATTATGTGACTTTGCCTTCGGAACGCGCTGAAGCGGAAGAGATATTGCGCGAATTCAAACCCTTTTTCCAGGCTACGCATATCGAAAAAATTGGTCAGAATATAAAATTCGATTTACTAATGCTGTGGTCGTATGGTGTTGAACTCAAGGGAAATCTTTTCGATACAATGATTGCGCATTATTTGTTGCAGCCTGAGTTGCGTCATGGGATGGATTATTTAGCCGAGATTTATTTGCGTTATCGTACGATTCATTATGAAGAACTTGTAGGTGGAAAAGGTAAAAATCAGCTCGATATTCGTTTTGTGGATATCGATTTGCTCAAAGATTATGCTGCCGAAGATGCGGATATTACTTTTCAGCTGAAACAAATTCTGGCTGAGGAGCTTAAATCAAGCGGCATTGAAAACCTGTTTTACGAAATAGAAATGCCGTTGATGAAAGTACTTGCTGCCATTGAGCATAATGGCGTGCGGATTGACTCGGAAGCGCTGAAACTCAGCTCGGAAATTCTGACTGCTGAGGCTATTAAAATTGAAGAGGAAATTCACGAAATGGCAGGATACAGCTTTAATGTAGCTTCGCCGGCACAGGTGGGCGAAGTACTTTTTGAGCGTCTTAAACTCGATGACAAAGCAAAAAAAACAAAAACGGGACAATATTCAACTTCCGAAGATATTTTGGAGAAAATCCGTTCCAAACATCCTATTGTGGGTAAAATTCTCGATTTTCGCGGCCTTCGCAAATTGCTGAGTACATATATTGATGCATTGCCTTTGTTGGTAAATCCTAAAACCGGTAAAGTGCATACTTCGTTTAATCAAACGGTGGCGGCCACAGGTCGTCTTAGTTCCACCAATCCGAATTTGCAGAACATCCCGATACGCGATGCGCAGGGCAAGGAAATTCGTAAAGCCTTTATCCCCGACGAAGGATGCGTGTTTTTCAGCGCCGACTATTCGCAAATTGAACTTCGTATTATGGCACATTTGAGTGGCGACCACAATATGCTCGAAGCATTCAATAGCGGTCACGACATTCACACAGCTACTGCTGCCAAAATCAACAAAATTTCGCTCGACGAAGTGACTTCGGATATGCGCCGAAAGGCCAAAACGGCCAATTTCGGAATTATTTACGGCATTTCGGTTTTCGGATTGTCTGATCGCCTCGCCATTCCGCGTGGCGAAGCTAAGGAGTTGATCGATGGCTACTTTGCCACTTATCCTGATGTAAAAAAATATATGGATGAGGCCATTCAGCTTGCGCGCGAAAATGGCTATGTGGAAACAATTTTTGGCCGTAAAAGATATCTTGCCGACATCAATTCGCAAAACAGTGTGGTGCGTGGTTATGCTGAGCGAAATGCTATAAATGCACCAATTCAGGGTTCGGCAGCCGATATTATTAAAATTGCGATGGTGAAAATTCAGAAACGTCTGGAGCAGGAAAATTTGAAAACACAGATGATTTTGCAGGTACACGATGAGTTGAATTTCTCGGTGCCAAAAGATGAAATTGAACAGGCTAAAAAAATAGTGATTGAAGAAATGCAAAGTGCTATTACGCTGAAAGTTCCTTTGATTGCCGATTGTGGTGTGGGTGCCAACTGGCTCGAAGCGCATTAATTTAAAGTTTAAGATAGTAGGGCGACGCAATGGCAGTAAATTCAGGACTGTAGCTGTGTCGCTCGCCATTTTCGATGCAGAGTTCCGAACTTTGTGTTTCGCATTCAACCGGAGTAAGTTCAATCAATAGCCGGTGTGCGGGTTTTTCGGGCCGCGGTTGTACTTTTAGCAATCTTTTGCAAAACAGTTTTTTCGAATGGGCATATTCAATACATTTAGTGCCTTCTTCTATGGGCAAAATGATAGAAATCCGTCCGTTTTTGCTGATTAATTTTAGTGCATTGTCAATCAGTTCTTCGTGGGTAAGTGTGTCGGTATGTCGCGCAGTGTTTCTCTTTTCTTCGGGCGCTTTCAGTGCATTTATAAAAAAAGGAGGATTCGAAACTATGAGGTCGAATTTCGTGTCGGTGCTTTCGGCAAATTTTTGAAGCGTTATCTGAGTAGCAGATATTCTACTTTTCCAGACTGAATTTTCAATATTTTCGTTTGCCTGTATCACAGCATCGGCATCAATGTCGATAGCGGTAATCGTAGCTTCGCATCGTTGCGCAAGCATTAGGGAAATAAGTCCGCTTCCGGTACCCACATCCAGAATGTTTTTGGCATTAGTCACATCTGTCCATGCACCAATCAGCACGCCATCGATGCCTACTTTCATGGCACATTTATCGTGAAATACGCTGAACTGTTTGAATCTGAAATATGGATTTGGCATAGTATTTTATCGTCTGCCCGAATTTGAACTTCCGCTTCTGGTGGGTGGTTTAGGTTTAGATGTTCGCTCAGAAGGTCTTTCAGAACTACGGCTCTCACTGCTTCGTGTTGGTGCTGGGTATGTTTCAGTTCGGCGTGAAGATGAAGAGTTTTGCTCAGTTCTTCGCGTAGGGCGTGTGTTCGGAACAACCGTTCTCGTGCCTGAGTTTCGACTATTGGGAGCGCTGTAAGTGTTGCGTTCGTTGGGCATAATGCTTCGTTGTGTGGGCTGTGAACTTCTTTGGTTTATGCTCGGTGCTCTTCTTCCCTGATTGCTATTGGCGGGTTGCTGTACACGGGGACTGGTACGATAATTTGGCTTTTGCGTATTTTCACGAAATGAGCTGTTTGGTGCAGGAGTGGTCCGGCGAATAGTAGGGTTTGTGGCGGATCGTTCGTATTGTTTGTTTTGCAATTCGTTGTATTGTTCGGGTTTGAGAATGCGCCGCAGGTCCTGTTCTTTCTTTTTTACTCTTTGCAGTGCTTCGGCCCGGGAGTTTGAAACCTGGCGTTCACGGGCATATTTAAGGTTTATTTCATGTACTTGTTGTGTTTGTTCTTCTGTCAGATGAATTTCCTGTTGCATCTTTTCGGTCTGTCGGATAGCTTCCTGCTCGGGTGTACGCTCCGATACAGACCCTGTCTCTTGTCCCGTAACGATGAGTCGGCAGGCAAGAAAAATGAATATCATGAATGTGAATTTGCAGAACTTCATGTGATGGATTTGCTTCAAAATGCAAGTGTATTTGTAGCAATCATTGTGCCAGAATTCACTTAGGAAGCAATACTTTGAACATTTAACTGCAAATATACATAAATATGTAGTTGTTGCAATTTCAAGTTTTGTTTATTTTGTTTGATTTTTGTTTTTAATAAAAGGATATTATAAAAAGATAATTTTTACCTTTGTGTGGTTGTTTTTGGAAATAAAGTTTCGTACTTATCTCGATTTTTGTCACATAGCGCACAACCAACGGTCAACAACAGGAAGTGAGAGATCTCATTTTAGTCATTCATGTTTTTTTACCGGACAACACTGACTAAAAAACTATGTGTTGCTAATGTGACCAAAAAAGTCAAGACGAGTTCTTCATAATCAAATCAGAAAACATGTCACGTTATACCCGTAAGAAGAAAGAAGATATTGGTTTGTCGCCCTATGCGTTGATTTTTCGCGGGCAAAAGAAAGCTGAGCGTATAACCATCACTGCGATGGATTTCGATCAGGAGGAGGTGCGTGAGTTTGGCATTGAGCGAACAGAAAAAATATCGACTCTGTTGGGCAAGACTAATCTGAGCTGGTTGAATATTGATGGACTTCATGACGAAAAAAGAATTGAAGAAATAGGCGCGTTGGTAGGTGTTCCTTTTCATATCCTTTCCGATATTTTGAATCCATCACTTCGTCCGAAGGTTCAGGAGTTTGATAACGGGGTTTTTATAACGCTGAAAATGTTGCAGTTTAAAGACGAAAGCCGTACAATTTCGATAGAAAATCTGAGTTTGATTCTCACTCAGGGTTGTCTTATTTCGTTTCAGGAGCAAAAGGGTGATGTGTTTAATCCTGTTCGTGAGCGCATACGTAAACATAAAAACAAAATCAGAACCTCGGGGGTCGATTATCTGGCTTTTGCATTGATCGATGTGGTGGTGGATAATTATATTTACATCATTGGATTAATGGGCGAGAAAATTGAAAATCTCGAAGACAGAATGACTGATGAACCCAGAAAAGAACTTTTGGATGAGATAAATGACTACAAAAAGGAGTTGAACTTTTTGCGAAAAAACATAAAACCTGCCCGTGAAATGATTTTGAGTTTAGTGAAACTTGAATCAGAATTGCTTCATGACGAGAACCGTTTCCATTTCAAAGAGTTGCAGGATAATATTACCGAAGCGGGAGAGTTGTCGGACAGTTATCGCGAAATTTTGTACGACCAGCTCAATATTTACCACACTGTGATGAGTACACGCCTGAACGATATTATGCGTACGCTCACCATTTTTTCAGTTATGTTTATT
Source organism: Paludibacteraceae bacterium (assembly GCA_016937795.1). GTDB lineage: Bacteria > Bacteroidota > Bacteroidia > Bacteroidales > Paludibacteraceae > Paludibacter. The sequence continues at coordinate 33,985 of JAFGVV010000012.1, read as the reverse complement.
CCACTTACATTTATCGTGGGAGTGTATGGTACCAATTTCGATTATGTTCCTGAACTTCATTGGCACAATGGATATTTTATAATGTGGGTTGTAATGGTGGTTGTGGCATTTTTAATGTTTTTGCTTTTCAGAAAGAAAAAGTGGTTCTGAAAGTCACGGAATAATAAGCGTTTTGAATGCTGAATCTATTGCAGAATAGTATTTTTCGATAAACAAAACGGCATTCAGCTTGTTATGAATTGATAAAGATAAAAGTGATGAAGAAAAATAATATAGAAAACCAGATATTGGTCATTTTTGGTTCGAACGGCGACCTTGCGAAAAGAAAACTCCTTCCTGCTGTTTTTCAGCTTTATGTGGACAATTTGCTGCCTGAGCGCTTTGTGGTGCTTGGTGCGGGCAGTCAGGAAAAAGATGCGTTGGCATACCGTAATGATGTGCGCGAAAGTCTGAGCACTTTTGCAAAACGTTCGCTGAACGAAAATGCTGCTAAACTCGATGATTTTCTCGAAAAAGTGTATTATAAAAAAGTACACAATCAGACCGAAGAAGATTTTGGTCAGCTAAAAGAGTACATCGATGGTTTGTCGGAAAGGCTTGAAATAAAACAAAATATCGTTTATTATTTTTCAATTCCGCCATTTCTTTACGAAGTAGTGGCTGCACATTTGGTGAAATTCGGACTCAATCTGGAAGACAACGGCTGGAAACGCATTATTGTGGAAAAACCTTTTGGATACAGTTACGATACAGCCATCGATTTGGATAAAAAACTTCATACTGGATTCCATGAAGATCAGATTTATCGTATCGACCATTATCTGGGTAAGGAAACTGTTCAGAATATAATGGTGACGCGCTTTTCGAACGGATTTTTCGAGCCTATCTGGAATCGTAAATATATCGACAGAGTGGAAATTACCGCTTCCGAGAAAATCGGTGTGGGTAGTCGCGGAGGCTATTACGACACTTCGGGTGCAATGCGCGATATGATTCAAAATCACCTGCTTCAGGTGCTTGCAGTAGTGGCGATGGAGCCGCCGGCAGTGTTCGATTCCGACTCTATTCGTAACGAAACAGTGAAAGTGCTTCAGGCTTTGCGTCCGATAAAAGGCAACGAGGTGAAGGATTTTGTGGTGCGCGGACAATATGTGTCGGGGCAGGTAGGCGAGGAAGTACAAAAAGGTTACCGGCAGGAAACAGGAGTGGCTCCCAACTCGAAAACCGAGACTTTTGTGGCCTTGAAAATGTTTATCGACAACTGGCGATGGGGCGAAGTTCCCTTTTATGTGCGTACCGGAAAACAATTGCCCGAGCGTGTTACAGAGGTCGTTATTCATCTGAAGCCGGCTCCGCATCAGTTATTTAAACAGCTCTGTCTGACCGAACCCAACAATATGATTATTCTGCGAATTCATCCCGATGCAGGAGTCGCTATCGATTTCGGAATGAAAATTCCGGGTGCAGGTTTCAAAGTGCAGAATGTGAATATGGCTTTCCATTATTCAGATCTTGCTGATAAAAAAATTGCCGAAGCTTACGAACGGCTTATTCTTGATTGTATGATTGGCGATTCCACGCTTTATGCACGTGCCGATGCAGTGAAAGCAAGCTGGAAATTTGTCGATCCGATTTTGCAGGCATGGCAGAATAATTCAGAAATTCCGCTTTATTTTTACGAAGCTGGTACCTGGGGGCCAAACGAATCGAATGCGCTTTTTGCTGATAAATACGTGAAATGGCGTCAGCCTTTTGAGAATTTTAAAACGGAGTAAATTCAAATAGCTAAAAACAATAAAACTAAATACTACTTATACCCACTATTTTGATATTCATTTATATCAACCAAAAAGTATAAGCGAAACAAATTCTATTTTATGTTATATCGAATTCATACTTACGATAACCCGGAAAGTACTGCCCGTGCTGTGGCTGAATTAATAGCTGCAATGGCGGTCGAAAAATCCGGACAGAATCAGTTTCTTCATATAGCAGTTTCGGGAGGAAGTACTCCGAAGCTGCTTTTCAGTTTGTTGGCCGAAGAGTACGAACACACAGTACCCTGGCAGAATGTGAAGCTTTTTTGGGTCGACGAGCGTTGTGTGTCGCCTACACATGCCGAAAGCAATTATGGCATGACTTACGATGCAATGTTGCGCAGACCAATGATTCCGGCCGAGAATGTATTCCGGATGAAGGGCGAGGATTTTCCTGTAGATGAAGCAGCGCGTTATGAGAAGGTGCTCAGGGAGCAACTTCCGGCGCAAAATGCTTATCCGGTGTTCGATCTGATCCTGCTCGGAATGGGCGACGATGGACATACGGCTTCCATTTTTCCCGATCAAATGCATTTACTCGATGTGGAGCAGGCGGTGGCAGTAGCTGTGCATCCGCAAAGCGGACAGAAACGCATTTCACTTACCGGAAACATTATCAGGAATGCTCAAAAAGTAGCTTTTCTGATTACCGGAAAAGGCAAAGCAGAGGTGCTCAAACAAATTATATCGAAAGATGATGTGGCGGCAAAATATCCTGCATCGCAGGTATGGGCCAGCAGTGGAATTGCCGATTTCTATCTTGATAATCAGGCTGCTGCTCTTTTGTAGTTGGTTCTTTTATTGAAAACGAATTAGTTGAGCTTTTTTGAACTTACTTTGAAATAATTAAAATTCATAAACCACTCTCTGTTCCCAACAACTATTTATTCCTATTTCTTTCTCCATAAAATAAAATATCCTATTTCTTTCTCCTTCTGGAGAAAGTATCCGAAAGGGGGATAGAGGTTGGAGAAAGTATCTGAAAGGGGATAGAGGTTGGGGTCAGGGCTAAATTATAAACAGATGAAAACACTCGAACCGAAATTGTTGTGGAATTTCTTTCACGACATTACTCAAATACCACGTCCTTCGAAAAAAGAAGAAAAGGTGATTGCTTATCTCAAAAACTTTGCACAGCAGCAAAATCTTGGTTTTAAAACTGATGATGCTGGCAATGTGCTGATTCTTAAACCTGCTACGACTGGCTTCGAAAATGCCAAAACCGTGATTTTGCAGGCGCACATGGACATGGTTTGCGAAAAAAACAATGAGGTGAAATTTAATTTCGATACTGATGCTATTCAGTATTTTATCGATGGCGATTTTGTGCGTGCAAAAGGCACTACGCTTGGTGGCGATAATGGTATTGGAATGGCTATGATGCTGGCTGTGCTGGCTTCTGCTGATCTGAAACATCCGGCTATCGAATGCCTTTTTACAGTTGATGAAGAAACCGGACTGACAGGTGCTTTTGCACTTGGAAACGATTTTATGACCGGAAAAGTGTTGATAAATCTCGATTCGGAAGATGATGGCGTTATTTTTATTGGTTGTGCGGGCGGAATTGACACCACAGCTACATTGCCATATGCCGAAGAAAAAGCTCCCGAAGGTTATTTTGCGTTTACAGTAGCAGTAAAAGGCTTGAAAGGCGGACACTCCGGCGACGATATTAACAAAGGGCTTGGCAATGCAAATAAAATTCTGAATCGCTATTTATGGACTGTCAACAAAGAAACTGACCTGCGAATCAGTAAGATTGATGGTGGAAATCTACGAAATGCCATTCCGCGTGAAGCTTCGGCCACTGTTTGTGTGCCATGGTCCGAAAAGGAACGTGTGCGCGTATTGCTCAACTATTATATTGCCGATGTGGAAAAGGAAATCGGAGACACAGAGCCTGGTTTTGTCATGACGCTCGAGTCTGAGAAACTTCCGGCTACGGTGATTGGTAAAAAGGCCTCCGATGCCCTTCTGAACGTGCTTTATGCTTGTCCGCATGGTGTGAAAGCTATGAATCGCGATATGCCCGGGCTCGTGGAAACCTCCACAAATCTGGCATCGATTAAAATGAAGGAGAAAGGTCAGATTCTGATTACAACCAGTCAACGTAGTTCTGTGGAATCATCGAAATACGACATTGCGAATCAGGTGGAATCTGTGCTTTTGCTGGCAGGCGCTTCGGTAACGCATGGCGATGGTTATCCCGGTTGGAAGCCTAATGTGAAATCGGACATTCTGAAAATTGCAGAGCAAAGCTACAGCGAACTTTTCAATGAAAAAGCCTCAGTGCGGGCCATTCACGCCGGACTTGAGTGCGGATTATTTCTCGAAAAATATCCGTATCTGGATATGATTTCCATTGGGCCACAAATGTACGGTGTGCACTCGCCCGACGAAAGACTCAGTATTAGTTCTACCCAGAAATGCTGGAAATGGTTGGTAAGTATTTTAGAGAAAAGCCATTGAACATAAATAAAAAAAATCCTGTCGCAATAATGCAACAGGATTTTTTTTATTTATGATGCCATCGTGCGGCAGCGCTGAATGAAAAAGCTTTGAACTCGAATTAAAAACAGACATTTTTCTATTAAAACATGACATCATTCGGGTCGAAATAGACATCTTTCTATTTTCACCCGAAATCATTTGGGTAAAAACAGAAAACTTTCTATAGAAACATGAAATCTTTTGGGTCATAGCCGAAAGATTTCTGTCCGAAGTAGAAAACATTCGGGTATGAATAGATAAATGTCTATAAAAAGAATTGATCATTTATGTTTTAGTAGAAATCTTTCTATTAAAACATGACATCATTCGGGTTGAAATAGATATCTTTCTGTTTTTACCCGAAATCATTTGGGTAAAAGCCGAAAACTTTGTATCGAAATATGAAATCTTTTGGGTCATACCCGAAAGATTTCTGTTTGAAGTAGAAAACATTCGGGTGTGAATAGATAAATGTCTATAAAAAGAATTGATCATTTATGTTTTAGTAGAAATCTTTCTTTAAAAACATGACATCATTCGGGTTGAAATAGACATCTTTCTGTTTTTACCCGAAATCATTTGGGTAAAAGCAGAAAACTTTGTATCGAAATATGAAACCCATTCCTCACTGATGTGTCCTGTAATTTAGCAAATAATCCTGTCGAACGTATGCGGAGCTTGGTGCTTTAAAATAGCATATCCGTTTAGTTGGGGGTGTTTTAAAGAAAAGTCATTGAAAATAATCATATAAAAAAATCCTGTCGTAAATGTAACAGGATTTTTTTATGAGATAAAACGTATTTCTCAGAAGCATTTGGCAATGATATCTTCGCTTACGCCTTCGGAACGAAGTTTATTTTTTATGCTTTCAATGCGTTCCTCTTCTTTTAGTTTTTCGAACAGCAGATTTGTAAGCTGACGAACGCCCTCTTTAAATCGGTCTTTTCCGGCGCGACTGTTGTAATCCACATCGCAGAAAGGAGAACGCTTTCTGTGTAAAATCAGATAGTAAATTCCTGAAATTATGACTGCTGATATGACGTTGATATCCAGCTTGCTGTCTTTGAATTTATGCTCGAGCAGACGAATGAGCGGTTCATTTATCGATTCGCGGAGTTGCGCTGTGCGTCGGGTCGTGGGATTGTTGTCCGAAAGTTCCCAAATAAGCAACTGTTGCATGCCTTTGTTGCGTAAAAGCGACTGGATAAGGGTTTGCAGTATCCAGTGAAGATTTTCTTCTTCGTCCATATCAGCAGGCATTCCTGCCAGAATTGTGCCGAGCCAGTAGTCGTACTTGCGGGTATACACATCGAAAAGCTCTTCGAGGTTTGCAAATCTTCGATAGAAAACTGCAGGTTCAATTTTTGCTCTGTTGGCTACCCCCGTGAGGGTAAGGTTCCGGAAACCCACTTCTTCAATCAGTGAGTCAACAGCCTGCATCACATCGCGTTCTATGGCTGCCTTGGTTCTTCTGTTTCTTTTTTTTTTATCCAGTTCGTCCGACATAAAATACTATGTTTCTGTTTGGTAATAATTTTGGAACACAAAGATATGTGTTTTTTACAAAAGATTTCTGTATGCTTGCCTATTAATCTGAATTTCTTTTATTAAGTGTATCTGAGTTTTATTTTTTTGATCAATTTTTCCCGTCATTTATTGGTATTGTAGGCATATTTTTAAATACAAAAAACTGTCAAATTTAGCTGCCCGCTAAAACAAAAACCACAAACCGACTGTTATCTGCGTACATTCGCTCATCAAAAAAATATGAGTGAGTGCATTTTTTTGTATTTTTGCAAATTGTTTCAATCAGCTCCTGCAAGTTAGAGTGAATTGAAAAAATGAATTTAAATAATTATGGCAGAAGATATATTACACGAAGTAACCCAAAGCGAATATAAATACGGATTTACTACTGAAATTGAGACTGATATTATCCCAATAGGTCTAGATGAGAATGTAGTTCGTCTTATTTCGGCCAAGAAAAATGAGCCGGAATGGATGCTTGACTATCGTCTCAATGCATTTCGCAAATGGAAAGAAATGAAAATGCCCGAATGGGCTCATCTCAAAATACCGGAAATAGATTATCAGTCAATTTCGTACTATGCTGCACCGCGTACTAACGGACCAAAAAGTCTCGACGAGGTCGACCCTGAATTGTTGAATACTTTCAACAAACTCGGCATTCCGCTCGAAGAACAAATGGCTCTTTCGGGCATTGCTGTGGATGCGGTTATGGACAGTGTTTCGGTGAAAACAACTTTTAAAGAAACATTGGCCGAAAAAGGTATCATTTTTTGTTCGTTCAGCGATGCGGTGGAACATCACCCTGATTTGATTCAGAAATATATGTCGTCGGTAGTGCCGGTGACCGATAATTTTTTTGCAGCGCTCAACTCGGCTGTTTTCAGCGATGGATCGTTTGTGTATATTCCCAAAGGTGTTCGTTGCCCGATGGAGCTCTCTACTTATTTCCGTATCAACGCTGTGAATACCGGACAGTTTGAACGCACGTTGATCGTGGCCGACGAAGACAGCTATGTGTCCTATCTCGAAGGTTGTACAGCTCCAAGTCGCGATGAGAATCAGCTGCATGCCGCCATTGTTGAAATTGTACTTATGAAAAATGCAGAAGTAAAATATTCAACTGTACAAAACTGGTATCCCGGCGACAAAAACGGCAGTGGAGGAGTATATAACTTTGTGACCAAACGTGCTATTTGTAAAGGCGAAAATTCAAAAGTATCGTGGACGCAGGTAGAAACAGGTTCGGCCATTACCTGGAAATACCCGAGTTGCATACTTCAGGGCGACAACTCGTCGGCTGAATTTTATTCAGTAGCGGTAACCAACCATCATCAGCAGGCCGACACAGGCACAAAAATGATTCATTTGGGACGTAATACGCGTAGTCATATTTTGTCGAAAGGTATTTCGGCAGGCGTAAGCAACAACAGTTATCGTGGTTTGGTTCGCGTAGGAGCAAAGGCCGAAAATGCCCGCAACTTCTCGCAGTGCGACAGCCTTTTATTAAGTGATAAATGCGGAGCGCATACTTTTCCATACATGGAAGTAAATAACGAAACAGCCATTGTGGAACACGAAGCAACTACCTCGAAAATCAGTGAGGATCAGATTTTTTATTGCAATCAGCGCGGTATTTCAACTGAAGATGCGGTGGGGCTTATTGTGAACGGATATGCGAAGGAAGTACTAAATAAATTACCAATGGAATTTGCGGTAGAAGCACAAAAACTGCTGCAAATAACGCTGGAAGGATCAGTGGGATAACCCCCAACCCCTAAAGGGGAGAAAGGGAAATACGACTGACATTTATGAATAATCAAAAATATACAAAACAAAACTAATTTAATTCCCCTTTAGGGGGTAGGGGTTATGCTTGAAATTAAAAACTTACATGCCAATATTGATGGCAAAGAAATATTAAAAGGACTGAGCCTGGAAGTTCGTCCGGGCGAAATTCACGCTATTATGGGTCCGAACGGAGCCGGAAAATCAACACTTGCATCGGTACTTACGGGGCATCCATCGTTCGAAGTAACGCATGGTGAAGTGAGCTTTCACGGAAAAGACCTGCTGGAACTGGCCCCGGAAGAACGTGCCAACGAGGGTATTTTCCTTAGTTTTCAGTATCCCGTTGAAATACCCGGCGTAAGCATGGTGAACTTTATGCGTACTGCTATCAACGAGCAGCGTAAATATCGTGGTCAGGATCCAATTTCGGCAACAGATTTCCTGCGTTTGATGCGCGAGAAAAAGGAACTCGTGGAAATGGACAACAAACTCACCAACCGTTCGGTTAACGAAGGTTTCTCGGGTGGTGAGAAAAAGCGCAACGAGATTTTTCAAATGGCTATGCTCGATCCGAAGCTCAGCATTCTCGACGAAACTGATTCGGGTCTCGACATTGATGCACTTCGTATTGTAGCCAATGGTGTAAATAAACTCAAACGTCCCGACAATGCCACTATCGTGATTACTCACTATCAGCGTTTGCTCGATTATATTGTACCCGATTTTGTGCATGTGCTTTATGATGGTCGCATTGTAAAAACCGGAGACAAGAACCTGGCACTCGAACTCGAAGAAAAAGGGTACGACTGGATTAAACAGGAAGTGGGTAGTATTTAACCACTAAGGCACTAAGTGCACAAAGATACACTAAGAGGTATGGTTAAAATAGTTTGTCTTTTGTGTGGAAATTATCTTTTTTTAGTGACAAAAAACAATAAATAATTTAGTGCCTTCTTAATACCTTTATGGTTAAAATATCAACAAATTAATTTAGTGAAACTTAGTGTATTCTTAGTGCCTTAGTGGTAAAAAAACTATTATTATATGACGCAAAAAGAACTGAATGATATAGCTTATGATATTGTTGGTTGTGCCATTGAGGTTCACAAACAATTAGGACCGGGGCTGCTTGAATCAGTTTACGAAGAGTGTCTTATTGAAGAAATTAAAAGAAATGGAATGTTGGTTGAGTCTCAGGAAAAAATTCCATTAATTTACAAGGGGAAACTTCTTAATACTGAATTGAAATTAGATATTGTAGTAAATAATTGCATAATTGTAGAGTTAAAATCTGTTGAAGCAATTCATCCAGTTCATAAAGCACAATTGCTGACATATCTGAAACTGACTGGAATTGCAAAAGGTTTGCTTATAAATTTCAATTGCGATAATATAGTAAAATCGGGACTCGTTCCATTAGTAACAGATAAATTTGCAGAACTAAAAAAAGAGTAATTGATAATTATGGTAGGGTAAGATTTTCACCACTAAGGCACTAAGTTCATTAAGAAACACTAAGAGTTCTGGTTGAAATAAACTATCAAAGAAGTGTAACTTATTATTAACCACTAAGGCACTTAGTTCACTTAGAGACACTAAGGGTTTTGGTAGATTAAGCTGTAAATTAACGAGCAATTTAGTGTAGCTTAGTGTATTCTTAGTGGCTTAGTGATAGAAAACAAAAAAATATCTTGGTGAAACTTAGTGTATTCTTAGTGCCTTAGTGGTAAAAAATATGGTAAAAAATATGGAAAAACAATATATCAACTTATATAAACAGTATCACGAAACCATCAAAAAACATTCGTCATCGTTGATGAATGTGAGTCGTGATGCTTCATTTGCGCTTTTCGAGAAGCTGGGATTTCCCACAACTAAGCTCGAAAAGTACAAATATACCGACCTGACTGATGCGCTTTCGTACGATTATGGTTTGAATATTAATCGTTTGGATATACCGGTAAATCCTTATCAGGTTTTCAAATGCGATGTGCCCGGTATTCAGTCCTATTTATATTTTGTGCTGAATGATGGTTTTTATCCGGTGAATGATAAACGCAATGATGAATTGCCCGAAAGTGTGATTATTTGCTCCCTTCGTGAAGCTGCGGAGAAATATCCGGCTTTGGTCGAAAAGTATTACGGAAAGCTTACGGCCACAAAAAACGATGGTCTTGTAGCCTTTAACGGTGCTTTTGCGCAGGATGGATTTTTTATGTATGTGCCTGAAAATATCCAACTCGACCGCCCTGTGCAGTTGATCAACATCATGCGTTCGGATGTGGATTTTATGGCTAATAGTCATAATCTGATTATTCTGGAGAAAAATGCCAAAGCGCAGTTGCTGGTGTGCGACCACACAATGGACGATGTGCGTTTTGTGACCAACCGCGTGACTGAGGTTTTTGTGAACGAATATGCTACTTACGAACATTACAAGCTCGAAAATACGCACAACAGAACCACCAATCTTTCTACTTTGCTTATCGACCAGAAAGCGTCGTCGATTGTGCTTGGAAACATAATGACGCTGCACAATGGAGTGACGCGCAATACCATCGAAATAGGTATCAATGGCGAGCATTGCGAAACCACACTTTGCGGTATGGTGGTGGGCGACAAAAATCAGCAGGTGGATAATTACACTTCTATACGGCACAATAAACCCAACTGTCACAGTACAGAGTTGTTTAAATATGTGCTCGACGATGTGTCGAAAGGTGGATTTACAGGCGAATTGTATGTGGCACGCGATGCGCAAAAAACGCAGGCTTACCAGACTAATAAAAATATTCTGCTAAACCGTACAGCCAAAATGCGCACCAAACCACAGCTCGAAATTTATGCCGACGATGTGAAATGTTCGCATGGAGCCACCATTGGTCAACTCGACGAATCGGCCATGTTCTACATGCGTCAGCGCGGAATTCCTGAAAAAGAAGCTCGATTGCTGCTGATGTTTGCTTTTACTGCCGACGTGATGGAGCATATCCGTATCGATGCTTTGCAGGATAGAATGAAAATGTTGGTTGAAAAGCGTTTGCGTGGTGAACTTTCGAAATGCGAAGGCTGCGTGATTTGTCAGTAATCAGATTCAAATGGCTCAATGCTAAAAACAATAAGGGATTTTCAGAAAATAGCTATGCTTTCTGAAAATCCTTTTTCACTTTGTAATAATTATTCGAAAAGAAATGACAATGACTCCTGACTATATTCGTCGAAAGTTAAGTGGCAAACTGCCCGGCTTGTTGTCGCACCTGAAGTTAGCACCCGATAGTCGTGCAGAGGAAATTGCTTCGTACCTCAAAACTAAACAGGAAGCAAAGAAAAGTGCTGTGATGATATTGTTTTTTCATGAAAATGATAAATTAAAAATCGTTTTCATTCGTCGTGGTATGTATGTAGGCATTCATGCAGGACAAATTGCTTTTCCGGGTGGGCGATTCGAAGATTTTGATATAACTGTGGAGAATACAGCTTTTCGCGAAATAGAAGAAGAAATTGGCATTACGCGTGGTAAAATTGAATTGCTCGGGCGGCTTACCGATATTTATGTGCCACCCAGCAATTTTCTGATCAGTATTTTTGTGGGTTATCTGCCCCAAAGGCCTCGGTATAAAATTGATGAGCGGGAGGTTGCTGAGATTCTGGAATTCGATTTCGACGAATTTTTGCAGCCAAATGTGGTGGGAGAAAAAGATTTTCAGGTGCCTTCCACTACGGAAACGGTTCGGGCGCATTATTATAAATTGCCCAATGCCGACCTTTGGGGCGCAAGTGCAATGGTGGTTACAGAGCTGATTGATGTATTGAATACCGAATAAGATAGTATCTTTGCAAAAAAAACAAGCTTCTTATGAGCGAAAAAACACGTTTAAATAAATTTATAAGCGATAGCGGAGTTTGTTCGCGTCGCGAAGCCGACAAGTACATCGAAACCGGACATGTGACCATTAATGGTCGTCGTGCCAAAATTGGCGATATGGTTTCGCCGGCATTCGACAAGGTTTTGCTTAGTGGAAACTTAGTGGAAGCACGCGATGCCGAAAGTTTTGTGTTGTTGGCCTTCAACAAGCCTGTGGGATTGGTAACTACCACCGAAATTGGTGCAAAAGATTCAGTGGTAAGTTATATTGGTTTTCACGAACGTATTTTCCCTATTGGTCGTCTCGACAAAGATTCGCAGGGGCTTCTGTTTCTTACCAACGACGGGAATATTGTAAATAAAATTCTACGTGCCGGCAATCAGCACGAAAAAGAATATGTGGTGACGGTTGACAAGCCCATTACCGAAGAATTTATTCAGCGCATGAGTAACGGAGTTCCAATTCTGGGCGAAGTTACCAAAAAGTGTAAAGTGACAAAGGAAACCACCAATATCTTTCGCATTACACTTATTCAGGGACTTAATCGTCAGATTCGTCGTATGTGCGAGTATTTTGGCTACGAAGTTGTAAAGCTTGAGAGAGTTCGCATTATGAATGTCACGCTCAAAGGACTTCCTGTAGGCGAATGGCGTTTGCTTGAGGATAAAGAAATTGCGCAGATTATGGAGGCGATTGCCAATTCGTCGTCCGACGATTTGAAAATGCAGACCACAAAGGAACCCAAGCGGCCAAATGCATTGAAAAGTGAACAGCCCGGGAGCTCCGGAACTACTTTTGATAAGGTTGCCAAAACGAGCACAAGGTCAAATAAGAAAGCTGAAAAGCAGCCTCACGTAAATCCCAAATCGCGCGAATTGCGCGACAAGCAATCGGGTGCAGGGGCGAAAGGCAAACCGTATGGAGGAAGCCGTAATGCTTCTTCACGAAACAAAGGACGCAGGTGAAAATTTCTACCTGCGTCCTTTGTCTTCGATTTTTTAGTTATTGTTTGTTGTAATACTTCATTGCTTCGGGAATCACTTCTTTCATTTTAGCAATTCTGTTTCCGTCCGAAGGGTGAGTGCTCATAAACTCAAGAGTCGAGCCCGTGCCATCGCCCGCCATTCGTTGCCAAAAAGTCACAGCTTCGTTAGGATCGTAACCGGCCATAGCCATAAAAATCAGTCCCAGGCGGTCGGCTTCGTATTCGTGTTTGCGCGAGTAAGGCAAAATAACACCCACCTGAGCACCAATTCCGTACAAAATATTAATGGTCTGACGCGTTGCAGCCGAACGATTGGCCAAAAGCATATCGGCAAGTCCGGCACCAAACGAAGCCACCATTTGCTGACTTAGTCGCTCGTTGCTGTGCTTAGCCACGGCGTGTGCAATTTCATGTCCCATAACCACGGCCATTCCGGCTTCGGTCTGTGTCATTGGCAATATTCCTTCGAAGAAAACCACTTTTCCACCAGGCATACAAAATGCATTCACTGTAGTGTCCTGCACCAAACGAAATTCCCATGCATAATTTGAGGTGTCAGCAGCAAGATTGTTGTTTTTCATGTAAGTAAATACTGCATTAGCAATATTATCGCCCACTTTGCTTACTAATGCAGAGTTTTGCAGGTCTTTCGATGCAGGTACCGAGTCGATAAACTGTTTGTAAGCTGTAGCACTCATGCTTAGTACTTCGGCATCCGAAACCAGTAAAAGTTGACGGCGACCTGTTATCATAACACTCGAACAGGCTCCAAGGAAAAGTACAATGCCAAGGAATAATGCAATTCGTTTCATGACTTTAATTTTTTTATAACTATTAGTTTGTTTTATTGTTCACATGTTTCTTAGTACTGTCTGAATGTGCTTTTTTTGAGGTGTTTAATGCATAAATTCAGAAGTGATAAAAAAATAAAAGCTACAATTGAGTGATAATTGTATTCAAAAATTTATCTTTGCAAAGATATAAAATCGTTTCTTTAAATTGCATTTTAAACTGAAAAAATCGGCTTAGGAGTCATACATTTTGTAATGTTCAAATTTATATACAAATATCTAAAGTCAATTATTACAACATTGGGAGTGTTTTATCTTTCATTTGCTTCTCCATCTGAGTTTCGGAGAATGCCTGTAGCTGAGATCCCTCATGCCGATAAGTTGGTTCATTTTATGATGTTTTTTGTGTTAGGGCTGGCATTGTGTATCGATTTTTTTCGAGCTCATAGGTTCAAAGGCTATAAGGAATCGCATTTTTATCTTTTTTGTTTGGTATATCCGGTTTTGCTGGGTGGAATTATCGAAATAGTGCAGCAGTCATGGTTTTATCCTCGTTCGGCTGAGTGGGCCGACTGGTTTGCCGACATTACTGGAATTGTAGTGGCTGTGAGCTTTAGCATGTTTTTTAGAAAGAAAATCAGCCATATATGAATTACGATCCAATTGTTTACCGTATTGGACTTACACTAATCAAAGGCGTAGGACCTGCTTTGGCCAAAAATCTGATTGCTTATCTGGGCAACGAAGAAGCAATTTTTACCGAAAAGGCTCAGAATCTGGCAAAAATCCCCGGTATCGGAGATATTATCTCGAAAGAAATAGTACAACAAGATGTTTTGCAACGGGCACACGACGAAGTTGATTTTATTATAAAGAATAATGTTCAAGCTCTCTATTTTACCGATCGTGAATATCCTTATCGTCTTAAGGAATGTGCCGATTCGCCAATAATGCTTTACAGTAGAGGTAATTGTAATTTGAATCAGGCGCGATTTGTAGCCATAGTAGGTACGCGAAATGCGACTGATGAGGGAAAAGAAAATTGCAGGAAACTTGTGTCCGGGCTTGCAACTCTCGAACCACCTTGTGTGATTGTAAGTGGTCTGGCTTATGGCGTGGATATCTGTGCACACAAAGCTGCCCTCGATGCCGGAATGCCAACCATAGCTGTAGTGGGTCACGGGCTCGACCGTATTTATCCTTCGGCACACCGACCTACTGCTGCCCGACTGATTGACAATGGCATGTTGCTCACCGAATATATCAGTGGGACAAATCCCGATAGACCAAATTTTGTACAACGCAACAGAATTATTGCAGGCTTAAGTGATGTCACAATTGTTGTCGAATCGGCTTCGCGTGGTGGTGCACTTATAACTGCCGAAGCTGCAAATGAATATAACCGCGATGTGTTTGCATTCCCCGGACGGGTTACTGATCTGTACTCGGCCGGATGTAATACATTGATTAAAAATAATAAAGCCGCACTTATTGAATCAACGGACGATTTGGTGAAATTTATGTCGTGGGAGAATACTTGCGAAAACAAAATACAACCTGTGCAGACATCTCTCTTTATGGATTTGACTGATGAGGAGCAAATACTGGTAGGCATCTTGCGGCAGCAGGCTAATGGGTTGCAAATGAACGAGCTGTCGCTGAAAACAAATCAATCGGTCAGCAAAACATCGGCTATGTTGCTCGAGCTGGAATTTAAAGGAATGGTCAAATGCCTTCCCGGAAATGTATATAAAATTGTAAAATAAACCCCTAATCCTTAATGGAGAGATCAAAATGTATTCAAAAGACGAATTAAAACAGCTTAAAAAAGAATTTTGGGAAGGCTTCGGTATTTATTGTAGCGAAGTACCTGCTATGAAAAAACGCAAAAGCAAGTTTATGCTCTATAATACCAAGATGAAAGGTGTGGAGTTGAAATTCGATGCTACACGGGATGGTGCTTATGTAATTCTTGAAATAAATCACAACGATGCCACAAAACGTTTTGAGCTTTACGAAAAATTTGAGACCTACAAAACCATCATGGAAAAGGATTTTCCCTGTGGTTTAATGTGGAATTTTGCCTATGTTCGCGAGTGTGGAACAGAGGTTTGCAGAATTTATACCCACAAACAAGGCATCGACATACATCGTCGCATTCAATGGATGGAATTTTATAAATTTATGGTGGACGAAATGCTCAAACTCGAAAAAGCATTTCGTAGGGTAAAAGAAACAATTGAGTGAAAAATGACATTCTTTATAGCTTGAATAAACCAATGTTTTTTTGTAGTTTTGCATCCCATAATCAAACGTAAAAACGGTATATGGAACGCAAATTAATCAAAAAAGCTTTAGTGTCTGTTTATCAAAAGGATAAACTCGATATAATAATTAAAAAACTTCATGCCGAAGGTGTTGAGTTTATTTCAACAGGCGGAACGCAAACTTTTATTGAATCACTTGATATTCCGTGTGCTGCAGTCGAAGATTTGACCGGTTATCCTTCCATTTTGGGTGGACGGGTAAAAACCCTGCACCCGAAAGTGTTCGGGGGGATACTTTCGCGCCGGGATTTGGAACAGGATAATGAGCAACTTGCCGAATACCAAATTCCTGAAATCGACCTTGTGATAGTTGACCTTTATCCATTTGAAGCTACCGTAGCTGCCGGAGCTGATGAACCCACCACTATCGAGAAAATTGATATCGGTGGTATTTCTCTTATTCGTGCTGCAGCAAAAAATTTTAAGGATGTGATAATCGTTGCTTCGCAGGATCAGTATCAACCCTTGCTCGAAGTGCTTAATGCAAATGGTGCTTACAGTACTGTAGAAGAGCGTCGTTGGTTTGCTAAAGAGGCTTTTGCTGTTTCATCGCATTATGATGCAGCCATTTTTAATTATTTCGATGGAGATGACAAATCGCACTTTCGTTTGACTCAGAACAATTCCAAAACACTTCGTTATGGCGAAAATCCACATCAGCGAGGTGTGTTTTTTGGTAAATTCGAAGATATGTTCGAACAGCTTCAGGGTAAAGAGATTTCGTACAACAACCTGCTCGATATTGACGCAGCGGTAAATCTGATCAACGATTTTGATGATATAACTTTTGCAGTACTTAAGCATAATAATGCCTGTGGTATTGCCTCACGTCCGGTGTTGGTGGATGCCTGGAATGCTGCTCTTGCCGGTGACCCTGTATCGGCTTTTGGCGGAGTACTTATTACCAATGCTATCATTGATAAAGCTACTGCTGAAGAAATGAATAAAATATTCTTCGAAGTAGTAATTGCTCCCGATTATGATTTGGAGGCTATCGAAATACTAAGTCAGAAGAAGAACAGAATTATTCTGATTCTTAAAAATGCAAAATTACAAAAGCAGCAAATGCGCACTTTACTCAACGGAGTGTTGATGCAGGATAAAGATTTGCATACCGAGGTGGCCGGCGAACTGAAAGTGGTGACTGAAGTAAGTCCATCAGAACAGGAAGTGGAAGATCTTATTTTTGCAAATAAAATTGTAAAACACACTAAGTCGAACGCCATTGTCCTTGCAAAAAACAAACAGATGTGCGCTAGTGGAGTAGGGCAAACCTCACGCGTAGATGCTTTGGTGCATGCCATCGAAAAAGCAGAATCGTTCAATTTTGATCTTAAGGGTGCAGTCATGGCTTCGGATGCATTTTTTCCTTTCCCCGATTGTGTGCAAATAGCGGCTGAGGCTGGAGTTACCGCTGTTGTCCAGCCCGGAGGATCGATCAACGATCAAAAATCAATTGATACCTGTAACGAAAAAGGGCTATCGATGGTGACAACCGGATTCAGACATTTTAAACATTAATTAATGTGATGATGTGATAATGGTTTGACGTGGTAATAACACGAAACACGAAACACGAAACACGAAACACGAAACACGAAATACAAACATGGGATTATTTTCATTTACGCAGGAAATAGCGATTGACTTAGGAACAGCCAACACTATTATCATACACAACGATAAAATTGTAGTTGATGAACCTTCAGTAGTGGCACTCGATCGTCGTACCGATAAATTGATTGCCATCGGCGAAAAAGCACGTCAAATGCAGGGGAAGGAAAATGAAGGTATTCGTACTGTCCGTCCGTTGCGCGATGGTGTGATTGCCGACTTTTATGCTGCCGAGCTTATGATTCGTGGAATGATAAAAATGATTCCCACTAAAAGTCAGCTTTTTTCTCCTTCACTCAAAATGGTAGTGTGTATTCCATCGGGTAGCACTGAGGTTGAAATTCGTGCTGTTCGCGACTCCTCGGAACATGCGGGAGGGCGTGAAGTGTATATGATTTACGAACCGATGGCTGCTGCTATTGGTATTGGCATTGATGTGGAAGCACCTACAGGATGTATGATTGTGGATATAGGTGGTGGTACAACTGAAATTGCTGTAATTTCGCTGGGTGGTATTGTGTCGAACAAATCAATTCGTATTGCCGGTGACGACCTTACACTCGATATTGTGGAGTATATGGGACGAATGCATAATATTAAAGTAGGCGAACGTACAGCTGAACTAATTAAGATCAACGTAGGAGCAGCACTTACCGATTTGGAAGATGCACCTGAAGATTTTATTGTGCGTGGTCCAAATCGTATGACCGCACTCCCAATGGAAGTACCTGTGTCGTATCAGGAAATTGCCCATTGCCTCGAAAAATCTATTTCGAAAATCGAAGCAGCCATTCTGAGTGCTCTAGAACAAACGCCTCCCGAATTGTATGCCGATATTGTGGAGAAAGGTATTTATTTGGCTGGTGGTGGCGCATTATTGCGCGGACTCGACAAACGTCTGACGGATAAGCTGAATATACAGTTCCACATTGCCGACGATCCGTTGCGTGCTGTGGCACGTGGTACTGGTATCGCGTTGAAAAACGTAGATAAATTCTCGTTCCTGATTCGATAATCATTATTATAATTTTCGGTGGGTGTAAGCTGAGTACTGAAGTTCTCAGCTTGTACCTGCCGATTTTTGTCTTTGTACAGAATTTTCTTTATGAGAAACCTGATAAATTTTTTAATTCAGTATAGTGTTGTGTTTTTATTTCTTTTACTGGAAATAATTTCCTTTACTTTGGTGGTAAAAAATCAGGATTATCAAAGAAGTGTTTTTTTATCCTCGAGCAACTCTGTTGTGTCAGGGTTGTACCAGGTAAGCAATTCGGTTGTAGAGTTTTTTAAGCTCAGTGCAGCGAACGAAAGTCTTTCGGAAGAAAATACTGCTTTGAAAAACGAAATAATTTTGCTGCAAAATCAGTTGTCTGCCCTCAGCCCGGAGCTGACAGACAGCCTGAATTATAAAATTCCGGCTGAAATGGATTACCGTCTTATTTCAGCCAAAGTGATTAATAATTCCACCAATAAACTTCAGAACTACATAACCCTTAACAAAGGAGCGCGCGATGGTGTGCAGCCCGATATGGGTGTGATCAGCGAGGAAGGTGTGGTGGGCATTGTGAAGACTGTTTCCGAAAGGTTTTCGGTTGTAATTCCTGTGCTCAATCAGAACATTAAGATTAATTCTAAATTTAAAAAAAATAATTACAGCGGTCCTCTGGTTTGGAAGGGGCGCGACTATCGTTATGCCTCGCTAAGTGATATAGCCCGACATGTAGAGTTCTCGCTTGGCGATACGCTGATTACGAGTGGTTTTACAAATACCTTTCCTGAAGGAATACCCGTGGGGATAATCAATGATTTTAATATTAAGGAAAGTGATCCTTACTATAATATCGAAGTGAAGCTGGCGGTAAATTTCCGTACATTGTCGCATGTAAAAGTGATTAATTATCTTAATTACAACGAACAGCGAAGTCTGGAAAATGAGGCTTTAAAATAACTTATGATAGTAGTTTTACAGAATATAATGTCCTTCGTGTTGCTGGTACTTGTACAGGTGCTTGCGCTGAATAATGTGCAATTTTTGGGCTATATCAATCCATATATTTACATCCTGTTCATTCTTTCGTTGCCTGTTCGTTTGCCACAATGGATTGTATTGCTGCTTGGTTTTGTACTTGGACTTACCATTGATGCTTTTTCGAATACAATGGGTACTCATGCTTTTGCTACCGTACTTATTGCCTTTGTTCGAAGTGGTGTTGTTCATCTTTTTACATCCATTGAAGAGGGAAGTAATCCAATGCCCTCGTTTTATAGTTTTGGTGTAGCTGCTTATGTGAAATATGTGATACTATTGACTCTTATACACCATTTTGCACTGTTTTTTATCGAAGCATTCTCGTTTTCACTTTTTTGGGTAGTTTTGTTTAAAATTCTACTCAGTTCCATAGTCAGCATACTTATCATGCTCGGAATTCGTTCATTTTATAAACGATAAAAGGGATTAATTGATTCTTACATAGTAAATTAAAATGATTAATGATACACTACACAGCAGAAGATATGTGATAGCCGGAGTAATTACTGCTATTGTTCTGTTGTATATTGTGCGTCTTTTTTCGTTACAGATTCTCGACGATAAATACAAAGAAGGCGCTGATAGTAACGCTTTTTTAAAGAAGACTCAATACCCGCCACGTGGCCTTATTTACGATCGTAATAATACTTTACTGGCTTATAATAAACCTGCATACGATATTACGCTTATTATGCGTGAAATCAGTGATCTCGACACTTTGTCGTTTTGTCGTGCACTCAATATCGATAAGGCATATTTTATTAAGCGTATTGCAGAGATTAAAGATCGCCGGCGAAATTATGGGTACTCATCCTATACGCCACAATTGTTTATGACACAATTGGATATTGAAGATGTGGCAACTATCCAACAATCGTTGTATAAATATCCGGGCTTTTACATACAAAACCGAACCTTGCGCGAATATGCTTACCCACATGCAGCACATGTGTTAGGAAGTATAGGCGAGGTTTCGCAAAAACGTATTGAGAAGGATGCTTATTACAGTTCAGGCGATTATGCCGGGCGCGATGGTGTGGAATATACATACGAAAATGCTCTGAGAGGTGAAAAAGGAGTGGAGATTCTTTTGCGCGATGCGAAAGGTCGTATCAAAGGTAAATATGAGGATGGAAAGATGGATGTGGCTCCCAAAGCCGGAGATAATCTGATCCTTACACTCGATATTCAATTGCAAATACTTGGCGAAAAGTTGCTCGAGGGAAAAATTGGTAGTGTGGTAGCTATCGAGCCTAAAACGGGAGAAATATTGGCTATGATATCAAATCCTGGATTTGACCCATCAACACTTGTAGGGCGACAGCGTTCAAAAAATTATGCTGCGTTGGTGCGTGATCCTACAAAACCATTGATGAACCGTGCTACTCAGGCGCAGTATTCACCCGGTTCTACTTTTAAGCCTGTTCAGGCTCTGGTAGCGCTTGAACTTGGTGGAATTAATGAACATACGCGATTTACATGCAATGGAAAGGGTTCATCACCGATAAAATGTACACACTCGCATGGCTCTCCGGTGGATTTGCTGAATGCAATTGAGCAAAGTTGTAATCCCTATTTCTGGCATGCTTTCCGTTCGACAATTGAAAAAGATGGGTATGGGGACAAAAATACCGATTTTAAGCATAGCTTCGATCAATGGCGCCAGACAGTAATGAGTTTCGGCTTTGGTCATCGATTTGAAGATAGTGATGTATATGAACAATCGCGTGGAAATATCCCCACTGAAAAATTTTACAATCGTTATTTTGGTGAAACTGGTTGGCGGGCTATGACCATTCGTTCGCTTTCGATTGGTCAGGGAGAAATTTTGGTGACACCACTTCAGTTAGCCAACTCAATGGCTGCTTTAGCAAATGAAGGTTATTATATCACACCTCATCTTAATAAAAACGACACAATGCAGAAACGTGTTCACCGCCTGTCGGTAGATAAAAAGCATTTCTCAATCGTTAACGAGGGAATGTGGCGGGTGTTTGAGTACGGTACAGGGCGACGTACGAAAATCCCTGATATTTCTATGTGTGGAAAAACCGGAACCGTACAGAATAACCATGGCAAGGACCACTCACTTTTTGTAGGTTTTGCACCACGCGAAAATCCCAAAATAGCTATCGCTGTTGTGGTCGAGAATGCCGGTTTTGGTGCCACATGGGCTGCTCCTATATCGAGTCTGCTCATGGAGCAGTATCTAACGGGGAAAGTGGAACGAGCCGAGTTGTACAATCACATTACTACATCAATAACAAATGCCAATGTCAAAAAACGTTAGTATAAAATACGCGATCGATTGGACTACGGTGGTATATTTTGTCCTGTTGGTTTTCATGGGGTGGATCAGTATTTACGGGGCTAGTTACGATTTCGACCAGACGGGCATACTCGATTGGGAACAGCGTGCCGGGAAGCAGTTTGTATGGATACTAACTGCTTTTGGCCTCGGAGGAATGCTTTTGTTGGTGGATTATAAGATGTATAACTTTTTTGCGTATGTAATTTATGCAGTAGTGATCCTTTTATTGATAGTTACCATTTTTGTGGCACCCGATATAAAAGGGTCGCGCTCGTGGCTTGTTATGGGCCCGATTAGCTTTCAGCCTGCCGAACTCGCTAAAATGGCTACAGCTTTGGCATTGTCGCGTTTTATGAGCGCTTACAACTATAAAGTAAAAGGTTGGAGAGATTTACTCCCGCTCTCATTATTTATTTTGCTCCCATTTGCTCTTATCATTTTGCAAAAGGAAACAGGTTCTGCTCTCGTTTTCCTTGCATTTACCCTTATGCTTTACCGCGAAGGAATGAATGGTATCATTCTGCTGCTCGGAGTACTTGCCATATTCTTGTTCGTGGTGGTTGTCAAATACAGTGAAGTGCTTGTTGGTGTTGATCAGGGTTCGCTTGGAATGTTGATTGCTGCTGTTACTCTACTGCTCATTCAGTTTGGTTATGCGCTTTTATACACAAAACACAGGCGCGAATCGTTGTATTTGATCGCAGGTGTTGTAGCAACAGTTGGGTTGACATTGTTGATCAATGTATGGTATAGAGTTAATTTCGATTATGTCTCGGTTTTTGTGGTCATTGCTTCAGGTTTTTACTGGGTTTATATGGCACTTTTCAGGAGGTTTCGTAAGTTTTGGATGCTGGCAGCTGTTAGTGTAGGGGCAATCGTTTTCAGTTATTCTTCCGATTATCTTTTTGAAAAAGTGCTCGAACCGCATCAGCAAATTCGTATCAAGGTGTTGCTGAATATGGAAGATGATCTCACTGGAGCTGGTTATAATGTAAATCAGTCGAAAATCGCCATAGGTTCGGGCGGGCTATGGGGCAAAGGTTTTCTGAATGGTACTCAAACAAAACTTAAATATGTTCCCGAACAGGATACCGACTTTATCTTTTGTACAGTAGGTGAGGAACATGGTTTTTGGGGTTCCACACTCGTGCTGGTTATTTATTGGCTTTTGCTTATGCGATTACTCACTATTGCCGAACGTCAGCGCGAAACTTTTAATCGTATTTATGCTTATTGCGTGACCAGTATTTTCTTTTTTCATCTTATGATAAATATAGGGATGGTGCTTGGAATTATGCCGGTGATTGGTATTCCATTACCCTTTTTTAGTTATGGTGGTTCTTCATTGTGGGGTTTCACAATTTTGTTGTTTATACTCTTGCGACTCGATGCATCGCGGCTTGAACGTATGCATTAACGCTGTTTTCAGAAATTCCATTTTAAAAGTAATCTTATATCCGAGCGTTTATTGCCCGATGCACTTTCGTGTCCTGTGCCAATGCTTTCGCGTTCGTCGGCATAAATTGTTTGTGCATATTTCAACCATAACGAGAAATTCCTGTTGAGTTCGTATTTCATGTTTATATAATATCTGCTCCCCTGTCCGTAAAACGAAGGAATCGCAAAAGCATACAGAATGTCCTTTTCGTATGTATAAAACCTGTTTTCGTAATCTATAGCATCGAACATCATATATCTGAGGTCAATTTTCAATGGAATCTTTTTAAAAGCAAAGCTTATGTCCTGCAAGGCTGCAGCGCCAAAACTTTGTTGAATACCAGTATTTAGTCTAAATTCAATCATACTTTTGGTCGCGACCCAGCCGTGTGCGAAATTCAACTGATAACGTATCATAGCTGTTTTGTTCGAAAATATTGTTGGGATTTGTGCAGTTTCGCTCCTGAATTCTTCCTGTTTTTCTTCGAATTTTCCGCGCAAAAACATGTGTAATGTCCGGCTGTACTGATAGTCGGCCTGTAGTAAATAGTCGCGTCCCCACGATGGACTTTGTATGTTGAAGCGTGCGTGAGGAAAGCGATAACTATCGGCATATGCTGAAATGCGCCATTTGCGGTAGGGCCTGATTTCGATGCCCGTATATACACCTGTTTCGTTGTTGATGCGTGTGTTTTCCGAAAATGAGCCTGCATAGAATGTATCGTAAGCAGGAGAATAATAACGATATAGAATCACCATATTTACAAGTGAGTGTGGGCTGAAACTTAAACTATGATTCGTGGCTATGGCCATATTCTGATTCACTGCCATTTCACCCGAAAAGTAGAATTTATCGTAACGTGTACGGTAGTATATGCTGCTACTGGTTTGTTTACGGCCTCTAAAATAGTTTTGATTGTATGTTGAGGGTTCGGGGCTTAATAGTTCACTCAGGCTTGTATGTGCAAGCACGATACCTGCCCGTAAATATGTACCGGTGTATTCGCTGTTTAACCCGAATGTGGTTTGAGTTGCGTTTTTTTCTTTAGCAACTTCACTTTGAGTGCGGTGTAATCCCGTTTTGTTTATCGATCTTATGCTGCCTGCTGTAGTATCACCATCTATTTTTTTTGCCGAAACAAATGCTGATATGTCAATTTTTTTAAGTTTTACTGTGCATCCGACCCCTCTGAAGAAATCATATTCATTTGTCGAGCTGTACTTTTTCAGACCGGTGCTTCTGCTATTTACATTGGTAACTAACGATGATTTTCCTGAACCAAACGATGAGCCAAATACCAGACCTTGGCCAAAAGAGGCTCTGTAATCGCCCAATACAATTGTTTTGAAATTTCCTGTTTTGTTTAGTTGTATATGCGCTGACAAAAAGTCATATGTTTTGTTCGAACCCCCGAAAAATGCCTCGCCTGCATCTTTCTCCATTGTAAAGCCTGCATACATTCTGTCTTTAAAATGAAACTTGTATCTGAGAGAGTTATAAAAAGGTGTTCCTTCGTAAGCTTTTGAATTAACTGAGCTATTATCATTGATTCTGTAGCCCGATTTAAGAGGGATGTTGAAATCCATGCGTAAGAGTAAGTCACTTTTGCCATACTTTAGTATGTCGTGTTTGTTGAGCGTAGGGTAATCATCTTCTTTTGTCTCGAGTATTGTAAAAGCTAATATTCTTCTGATATCCGTCATGTCAAGACCTTCAATCAGTTGAAGTTCATAAACAGTTTGGAGGGCTCCAAATTTGTAAATATAGTAAAGAATATTTTCGATTTGAATGTCGTTCAGGAATAATAATTTTTCCAGATCTTCTTTCGATGCTGTGTTTATATTTATGGGTTTCTCGGCAACGGCCTGTAATTCATTATAAAAAGTTTCATAATCAATTTCATCCCCCGACTCTGCTGTGTATTGTTCGAAAATATCTGCAATCAGTTGTTCGGTCTCTGTTGTTAGTTGTTGAGCTCTTGCCGATACGATAAACAGATGAGTGATTGCGATATAATAGATAAATCTTTTCATGTTAATACAGCCGAATATTAGGGTTTACAGAAGCAAAAACGTACAGATGCTGAACTTTGAAGTCCGAGCAAAGGATGAAGTGATGTGGTAAGGTCGAGGCGGAGGTTTTTGTTCTTAACGGAGAAGCCAAGTCCCGGAATCAGAAATCCTGCATCTTGGATGCCGGCTTTGAAAGTAATTTTCTCGAGCATACAATACTCTATACCCGCAGCAAAACGATAATGACTGCTGATTTCTTTATCGGCCTGAATACGGAGCGCTAAATGATCGCTGAAAAAATATGAGCTGCCCAAACTAAAAACAGAGGGTAGACGTTTAATATTTTGTTGATATACGATATGCGACTGAAAAGGATTGAAAACCGAGAATCCAAGATGTATGGCAGGTGATAATTTTGTTTGTATGCCAATTTGAGGAAATAGAATGCCGAAATAGCAGTTTGATTCGGCAAAAAATGTGCTGAAATAATTAAACTGAACGCCCATTGAAAAGCGGGATGAAAAATCACGGGCAAATCCAAGTCCTACCATCATTTCGTGATATTTGGCATACCCAAAATGTGAGGCAGAAATGCCGCTGTGAAAATACTTCAGTGGAAATGCTGCGTCAATGCTTTTTGTGGAAAGTTCTTTGAGTAGAAATCGGTTTTCGAACGCAATGCCAGCCTCGGCTTTGGTTAGCGATGCCAATGCGGCAGGGTTGCCAAATGCCGACCAGCGTTGCATGTCAGAAACAAAGGCATTGGCTGTACTCTGCGAACTTGGTACGACATTTGATATTTGGGCTCCTGATTCGATGTATTGGAGAATGAGTAAAACAAAAAAAATGATTTTTTTCATATTCAGGTTGTTTTTTAATTTCACAAATGATAAAAACAACAATCAATAAACCGCCTCAAATATAGATAAAATTTTACATAAATTATTATTACGACATAATTATTTTTGATTTGTGAGATAAAAAATACTACAGACGCTAATCTGTTACCTGTAAGAGCTTTTACCCGCAGAGATTTTATGTGATAAATATCATATCTTGCTTAAAATTGTGTTGAGATATTACATTACTATTAGAATTAATTTATTATTTTTGTAAAAAATGAAAACCCGTTTTTATATAATTGCTATTGTACTTGTATCATTGTTTTCAAACAATTTATTAGCGCAGAATGATGGGTCTGTGGAATTTGTACCTCACGGAGGGGCTCGTTTGATGGCTCAGGTGAACGGAAGTGATACAATTTTGTTGGCGTTTCTTCATGACTTGTGGGTTTTTCCACGTAGTACGTTTAAAAACAAACGACAGGAGCAGTATTTTTGGCGAACAGTACGCGATGTAAAGAAAACATTGCCTTATGCCAAGCTTGTAGCTTCAGAGTTGAATATGGTGAATATGAAACTCGTCGATATAAAAAGCGAACGCGAACGAAAGAAATATTTAAGTGAATACGAAAAGGCTCTTTTCAAAAAGCACGAACGCGAATTGCGACGAATGACAATCAATCAGGGTCGTTTGCTAATGAAACTAATTGACCGAGAATGTGAGAGAACATCGTATGACCTGATAAAAAACTATCGCGGCGGTGTGTCTGCTTTTTTCTGGCAGGGTATTGCTAAGATTTTCGGATCAAATCTCAAGTCGGAATACAATGCTCAAAAAGACGATAAGGTACTCGAACGTGTGATTTTACTGGTGGAAGCAGGGCAGTTATAGTTAGCTGTTTGGATTTCTAAATGCGGGGTCACATTATTATTAACTCAAAAGTATATTGAATGAATAGATTAGGTACAATTCTGAGTTCGCTGACAGGGGCAAAAAGGAAGAATGTAGTTTCGGAAAAACAAAAAATCAGGAATTATATTCGTCAACGTAAAGAACTTTTAACCGAAACAGACAAAGCGATTGAGGCTCAGAAGCTTTTTGATAAAATAGAATTGATGCCCGAATTTGAAGATGCTCAGACAATTTTGTTGTACTGGTCGATGCCTGACGAGCTCCCTACTCATAATTTTATTGTCAAATGGAGTAAACGTAAGCAAATTCTGTTGCCTGTAGTGAAGGATGACGATATGCTTATCAGGCCTTTCTCCGGAAAGGATGATCTGAAAAGAAGTACTTTTGGTATTTGGGAGCCCGATTCACAGAAGGAGTTTATGAATAAAATCGATTTGGTGATTGCGCCGGGTATTGCGTTTGATCGCCGCAGGAGTCGTCTCGGGCGTGGAAAGGGTTATTACGACAGGTTTTTTGTGAATAAACGAATAGTAAAGATAGGAGTAGGTTTTGATTTTCAGTTGCTCGAAAGTATACCAACACATCAGTACGATATCAAAATGGATAAGATTATCACTCCATCCTTCGATATTGAGTAGAAATTATGGCTTCAAGTCATCAGCCGGAGTAAGTTCGGCTTCTCCTTTTCGATAGTAATATATAAGCCCGAACTGTTTGCATTTTTGCAAACGTGTGAAGGGCTTTTCTTCTTTAAAGCGCGCTTCCACCTGGTTCCAGATGTCGAGGATGATAGCATCTCCCTTTTCACGTATCGATACTAATTCCTCCCAGCTACGTGCAGTTGTGGTTTGATGAATTTTTTGTGTCGATTTATATTCCTTAAAAACCTCGTAGTGTACCTGTACTTTTGCAATGGCGGGGTTGTAGATTGGGAATCCACCATTCCGAACTCTTTCGTTTTCGCCATCGATTATACATTTTCCCCAATGGAGCAGTGAGGTCTCGGTGGTGAGATCGGGCACTGTGTGTACAGCTGGGTCAAGTTGGTAAAAAAGCTTGTGGTCTTTTTTTATATCGCCTCTGATAACTGCAAGATTGAGTACCTGAATAAAATGGGAAATATACAGACGTGCATTATGAACTATTTGCTGGTATCTTTTGTTGGCTGTTACCTGATTGTCAAGTGTTTGCTGGTAGTGGTATAGTTGTTTTTCAAAAACCGACAGATAGCTTTTGGCTTCGTGAATGGTTTTGAACGAAACAATTTGATCGGCAAAGTTTTGTTTCTCCGCAAGTTGTACTGCAGCGCGTAGAGCCCTTAAACGGGCCTGGTCGGTATTTGGCAAACGACGATAAGGCATAATATTCAGAGTTAGGATTTTTCCGTGATTTAATTCGCAAAGATGAATATTTTATGCTGAATAATTGCAGCTTAATAACGGAAAAAATATTATCTGCCTACAAAGATAAAAAAATTAATCGTTTCGGTACATTAAATTTTCAGCTAATTTTCTCAATTCTTGCTTTTTATTTACATCTACGTTCACTTTGTCGAGCGATGCGATTGCCTTGTGGTAGAAAAACTGCATCTTGTCTTCGCAAATTCTCTTAACTCCCAGTGTGTTGAATATTGATGTGACGGCTGTAATTTTTTCTTCGTCCTTAAACTCTTTTGTAGTCAACCACTGTGTAAGTTCTTTTTTATGAGCGTCTTCAGCTAAGTTGAGAGCGTGGATTAGCAGATATGTTTTTTTGTTTGAAAGTATATCACCACCGATTTTTTTACCAAAATTGGCTTCATCGCCATATACATCGAGTAAGTCGTCCTTTAGTTGAAATGCAAGGCCAATATTGATGCCAAAATCGTAAAGTGCATCAGCATCGGCATTTCCTGCCCCACCGACAATGGCGCCGATTTTTAAAGCACAGCCCAAAAGTACAGCTGTCTTCAGGCGGATCATTTCTATGTATTCGTCGGCAGTCACCGTATTTCGCTGCTCAAAATCCACATCGTGCTGTTGTCCTTCGCATATTTCCACCGCAGTGATCGAAAAAAGGTCGAGAATTTCCTTCAGTATATTCGCAGGGCTTTTTGTAATTAGTTGATAAGCTGTGATTTGCATTACATCGCCCGAAAGGATAGCTGTGTTATCATCCCATTTAATATGTACTGTTGGTTTGCCCCTTCGGATAGGCGCTTTATCCATTATATCATCGTGCAATAGGGTGAAATTATGAAATACCTCGATGCCTAAAGCTGGTGCAATAGCTGCATTAATATTTTCGGAGTATAAATTGCAAGCCATAAGTGTCAGAGCCGGACGAATTCTTTTTCCACCCAACGAAAGCACATAGGCTATTGGCTCGTAAAGCCCGTGTGGTTTTTTCTTCCAATTAAGCTTATCGATCTCGTTGCTTACAATTTCGGTAATTTCTTCAAAAGTTTTCATTTGTTCTGATTCTTAGGTGTTTAAATTGCTGTTTTGTTAAGAATTTCATTTTCGATAATTTCGGTCATTACATCTTTTATGTCGAGTCCGGCTGCTTTTACCTGTTGAGGAATAAAACTTGTGGGGGTCATTCCGGGTGTGGTATTTACTTCGAGCAGATTGATGATATCGCCTTCGGAAATGATGTAGTCGATTCGCACAATGCCTTTACAGCCTAGAATATTATAAATATCTGTAGTGATTGCTTGTACTTTTAGGGTAAGTTCATTGCTGATGCGAGCCGGTGTTATTTCCTGTACCTGACCTTTATATTTAGCATCAAAGTCGAAGAACTCGTTTTCAGGTACTACTTCGGTGACAGGAAAAACCACTGTTTTTTCACTGATTTTATACATTCCGCAGGTTATTTCTGTTCCCTGCATAAATGCTTCAATCATTACTTCGCTGCCTTCTGCAAATGCTTTTAAAATGGCTGGTTGCAATTCGGAGTCGGATTTTACTTTTGTAACTCCAAAGCTGCTGCCTCCTACGTTGGGTTTTACAAAACAGGGATAAGCTATTTTGTTGCTCACTTCTTTGGTTTCGATGCTCTGTCCCTGACGCAACACTATGGATTCTGATACATTTATGCCAAAGCCTTTCAGGTACTGATTGCAGGTGTATTTATTGAAAGTAATGGCTGCCGAAAGTACGTCGCAACAGGAGTAAGGAAGACCGATAAGCTCGAAATAGCCCTGAAGAATGCCATTCTCGCCCGGAGTGCCGTGTATGGTAATGTATGCAAAATCGAAAGTGGTTTTTTGTCCATCTCGTGTAAAACTGAAGTCGTTGCGGTCAATGTTTATTTTCTCTTTTTCCGACCATTCGACCTGCCATGTTCGCCCCGAAATGGTGATTATAAAAAGATTATACCGATCTTTGTCCATAAACGAATAAAGCCCTGCTGCGCTTTTGAGCGAAACAACGACCTCTGATGAGTCGCCACCGGCTACGATAGCAATATTCTTCTTCATATTCAGTAGAAGGAAAGTTAGTTGTGCTTTAAATAAATTATTTTTATTATTTACATCTGATAATCGTGATTTGTAATCTTCAAATCTTTCTAAAAGGCGATTCTAAAGAAATTATAAACCTAAATGTTCTTTTCCGTATTCGCGCCACATCCTTATCAGTTCCTGCAGGTCGGTTGGCAGTTCGCTGTCGAAGTGCATATATTCACCTGTGGTTGGATGTACAAATCCCAAGGTTTTTGCATGCAGAGCTTGTCGCGGACATGCAAAAAAACAATTTTTTACAAATAGTTTGTAATAGGCCGAGGTGCTGCCACGTAAAATCACGTTCCCACCGTAACGCTCATCGTTAAATAATGTGTGCCCTATATGCTTCATGTGTACGCGTATTTGATGCGTACGCCCTGTTTCGAGACGACATTCAACTAATGTGACAAAACCAAGTCGTTCAACTACTTTATAATGTGTTACTGCATGTTTTGCATAAGGATTTTGGCCTTCGGGAAAAACGGTAAACTGCATTCGGTCACGTGGATCTCGGGCCAAATCGCCCGTGATGGTTCCTTCGTCTTCTTTTACATTGCCCCAGACCATTGCATAATATCTGCGGTGAGTTGTTTTGTCGAAAAATTGTTTGCCCAAATGCATCTTGGCGTATTCGGTTTTAGCAATCAGAATAAGTCCGGAGGTATCTTTGTCGATACGATGCACAAGCCCCACTCTTGAGTCGTTGGGGTCAAATCCCGGTATGTCTTTCAGATGCCATGCTATTGCATTCAGAAGTGTACCATCGAAATTTCCAAAGCCGGGATGTACTACAAGTCCCGGTTGTTTGTTGACAAGAATAATATCTTCATCTTCATATACAATGTCGATTGGTATGTCCTGAGGGATTATCTCGAAATGTGATGGAGGGTAAGCCAGATGTATAGTGATTACATCGAAAGGCTTAACCCTGTAGTTCGATTTTACCGGTTTATCGTTTACTCTGATATGGCCCACATCAGCAGCTTCCTGTATTCTGTTGCGCGAAGTGGCAGCCATGCAGTTTACAAGATATTTGTCAATTCGCACCAATGTTTGTCCTTTGTCTACCACAAACCTAAAGTGCTCATAAATGTCCTGTTCCTGATCGACGATTTCTTCTACATCAGCATCTTCTATATCTTCAAAATATTCGTTGTTTTCCATTCTAAATAAAGGGATTATCAGAAGAACTTTTCATCTTCTGTATTCTCTTCTTCCTCATATCTTTTGTTTTGCAGCGATTTGTCTTTCGATAGCCATATGTCAACGCGGGTGCCTGCTTCTGCATTATTTCCTGCGGCTGGTTTTTGTCGGTACACAAAGTATTCATTTTCGTTTCCGGCAGGCTCGGTGTCGTATTGAACCGAACCGATAATTACTGATGATGCGATAGCTTCGTTGTGGGCATCTTCTGCTGTGAGGCCCTTTAGGTTTGGTGTAGTCACGGTTTCTCCACCATTCCCGCTGCCAACAACGAGTGTTATATAGCTATTTTCCGGAATTCGGGTGCCTGCTTCAAGGCTTCGTCCACGATATTTTACATCGATCACGAGGTCTTTATATTCCGAGGGTTTGTATTCAACGCCCGATACATTGATGCCGATGGCTTTCAGCATGGCATCGGCTTGTCGAAACGATACGTCTGTGACATCGGGCATCGGTATCTGGCGTACCTGTTTTGAATTTACTATTATGTAAATGGGGCGGTTTTTTTTGACTGTTGATTGAGGTACAGGTGTTTGCTCTATTATCGTGCCTAATTTTTTTGTGCGTATGTAAACTGAATCGATGATTTGTGTGTGTAAGCCATGATTAGCAAGCACCAGTTCAGCTTCTTCGATATACATTCCCCTGAGATCGGGAACTACTTCGAATTGTCCGTGATTGGTATAGCGATCGACAAAAAACAAGGTAAACCATGCAAGTGCTACAAATATCGTTAAGGCCAGTATAAGCCTTTTTAGAATAAAACCTGCAAAACTATTATTCCAGAACTGTTTGAAATTCATTTTTCAGTAATAAATTTATTGCTTTGTAAGCATATAAGTAATTGTGAGCTTCAATAGTGTGTTATGTTTACAGTTAAATAATTGCAAATCGACTAATTAACCTGTATTTAAAGTTGGTTAACTCCTTGAAAATCAGTATCTTTATAGACTATCCCACTAATTTATAAAGTATGATTTTCACAGAAGTTAACACTTTCATTTTGGTTGTCAGTAGTGCTTTTAATGGTTTATCACTCAATAAATGGCGACGTGACTTTTTAATAGAAATCTTTATGTTGTACATGGTAATTCCAGGTCGTATCAATTTTACACAAATGAGTCGATACAGTAAATACTGCGAACAGCGATTTCGGAATCAATTCAAACAAAAATTTGATTTTATGAACTACAATACCTCTCTTATAACGCCAGTTGTTGGTTCTCGTACAGCTATTTCATTCGACCCGAGTTACATAGAAAAATCGGGCAAAAAGACACCCTACATGGGTTCGTTTTGGTCCGGTTCAGACCAATGTACCAAAAAGGGTCTTGAGATTGCTCAAATCGCCTTAATTGATATTGACTTAAACCAAAGCTTTCATTTAGAGGCTGTACAAACAGTGCCAGTAAAAACATTAAAACAAGCTGACTTGTCTTTAGCTGATTGGTATGCTCATTCAATCATTTCTCGAAAACAAGAATTGCAAAAATTTTCCAAAATAGTTGTAGCAGATGCATTCTTTTCAAAGATAACATTTATTCAACCACTTATAAATGAGGGTTTTCATGTTATATCCAAACTCAGAGATGATGCAAACCTACGTTATAAATTTAAGGGTGAATACTCCGGAAAAGGAAGACCACCCCATTTGGCAGGCAGAATTGATTTGGATAATTTGAATATGGATATATTTACTCAAATTCAAATCAATGATACAACCCAAGCATTTTATGCTATTATAAACTCCAAATCACTGAAAACAGATATTTTGCTCGTTGTCGAACGAAAAACCGACGAAAGCGGAAAAACAATTCAACGTTTGATATTCTCGACCGACATCAAAATGAATGCAATTGAAGTTTTAGAGTATTATCACTGTCGATTTCAAATGGAATTCAATTTCAGAGATGCCAAACAGGCTACATGATTAAATCATTGCCTAGCCAGAGATTTAGATAAACTCGATTTCCACTTCAACTCATCACTTACAACTGCCAATATTATCAAAATTATTCACCTAAAGGATAAAAACAAAGTAGGCAAACCATTCTCAATTGCTGATTATAAACTAATGTATCACAATGCATTTCTATTAAATCGATTTATTAAGGCTTTCGGTATAAAAACGAAAACCCTAAAAAGTCACCACCATGTCAAAGAACTACTGTATTTCGGCACTAAAGCCGCTTAATATTAAATTTTTCCTAACGGACTATTGAAGCTTATAATGTCGAAATTAATCGATAGCTGTTACTTAAAATGCAGTTACGGTATTGGGTTGAAAATTAATTGCCAAAAATAATGAAAAAAAACGACTTATGACAGTAAAGCGGGAAAATTAGCTCTGCTAATTATGGTGCAATTGCTTTGTTGTAGCTTTTTTCGAATTTCCTATAAACAAAAAAAGTAAAAACTTCCTGAGAGGTTTTTACTTTCTTTATACTGTTTTTTCAGCAGATTCGTTACCTTTTGTGACGACCTTCATCGGCAACTGTAAGCTTTGCTCTACCTTTGGCACGACGTGCTGCTAATACCC
>JAFGVV010000011.1 GCA_016937795.1 Paludibacteraceae bacterium | reverse complement strand
TGCAGTCTTTGCGCCCGCATTTCCCTTGTCGTTCCACGACAGGAAATTCGCCCGCAGACCGCCAAAGCCCATAGCCTCGGTCGTTATCATTCTGATAAGCGCACAACAGCTGATTTATATCCTGTTGTCCAAGCACATACATGTAATTAATAAAAGGGTGTGCTGTATTACCTACTCCTTCAATCCAAACAGCAGTATAATCCGCAAATGTTGATTGGAATGTGAATCTTTTCCGAATTCCGGAATTAATTTCCACCGAGTCAATTTTTATCAGTCTGAAGGAACAGTTATCAGGCATTATGTCTCCTACCTTGAGATTAAAATCATATAGCAGACTTTCGCTCTTTCCAGACCGAACAAATACCTTTTTGTTCTCAATATCCTCCCTGAAAAGATAGGGATAGTTAAAGTTTATATTCCAAAGTCTGATATTGGGATTGTTGAGGACTCCGGGGAGCTTAATATTTCGCTGATTAATTTTATAATATAACATACTGTCTATTATCGTATCCCCCGACATAAAATAAAATGTACTGTGAACTCCTTCAGCAATATATGTTTTAAACCATTTTGAATTATTGAGAAAAGGGTGATAAGTTACTTCACCGTCCACATCCCCCGCTTCACTCCGCACAGAAACAAAAGATTGACTTTCAGACAAAGCAGCACATTCACTCACAATCAATATAAAAAAGCAAATAAAGACTGTCAATTTTTTCATTTATAAAATAGCTATAAGGTTTTACAATCTAAGTGAGTCGGGAATAAAAAATTACTGGAAATGATTCATTCAGAAATATTCACAACAAATGTAAAGAATTAATTCGCAAAGCAATATAATTAGTCATACAAATAAATTTTGTGAATGAAAAGTAAACCAATTTGAAGAAAATTCACTCATCTACAACCAAAATCTAATCATAATGTGTATTAAAACAATGAGCGATTGACTTCAAATCAATCGCTCATTTATCAAAAAAACAGTCATTTTATTTCGAAAATTCAAAAATCCACCTTACTCTTCTTTCATTAAAAAGCGTGCACTACGACGTGTGCGTTGCGAGAGCAGAATGGTTCGTCCGGCTGTGGTTTCGTCGGCCATTTTGTCGTTTACCGAGCGAATGGTGAGCAGTTCGAGTTTTTCGTTATAGTTCACTTTAAAATCGTTGCCCAGTTCGTCGAGCGCTCCTGCTAAGTAGCGGTTATTATCCACACACACCGAAATACTAATTGCCGACGATTGTATAAGTGATATTTTGAGACGATGCTTGCTCATAACTGTAAACGCTTTCGAAAGACTTTCCTCGAGCACAAACGAAAAGTCGCGCGGACGAATGGTAACCAACACCTGATTTTTTCGCAAAATATACACAGGCACATCCACCGGATTTTGCACTTCGGCTTTTATCACCGAGCCAGCCTCGTCGGGACTTCCGAACGGACGCACATAAAGCGGGATGTTTTTATTTTCGAGCGGTTTAATAGTTTTAGGATGAATAATTTGCGCACCACTGTAAGCTAATTCCACTGCATCGAGATATGTCAGTTCGGGAATATGCACAGTATCCTTGAAAATACGTGGGTCGGCATTCAAAATCCCCGGTACATCTTTCCAGATACTAACGCTTTCGGCATCGAGCAAATTGCCCACCACAGCAGCTGTATAATCTGAACCTTCGCGTCCAAGCGTGGTGGGGTCGCCTTTTATATTGGCACCAATAAAACCCTGTCCGATATAGACTTTGGCATCCGAGAAATCAGCAACTTTCATGAGTTGCTTCTGCGACTCTTCCATTTTCACATTAGCTTCGCGAAAATTACTGTCGGTCACTATTAAACCGCGCATATCGAGCCAACGGTTATCGACACCCGTTTTTTGCAAATAAGCCGAAACCACTTTGGTAGAAAACAGCTCGCCATACGACACCAAGCGGTCGTACCAGCGATCGTAATCGTCGCCCACTCCATTCGTAATAGCAGCTTTTATCTCGTCGAACAAAGGTTTCATGGCTTGCTGTCCTTCGGGCGAGTCTCCAAAAAGTTCCTGCACAATGCCGGCATGATACGTCTCCACTTCGGCTAATTTTTCAAAAGCGGCCTCGCGGTTTGCTTTCATAAAATGCTCGAGCACTTCCTCCATTGCATTGGTTGTTTTGCCCATTGCCGACACAACCATAAACAAAGGTTCGTTTACACGCGATACAATCGATACGATGTTGCGGATTCCTTCGGCCGAACGAACCGAAGCACCACCAAATTTATAAACTTTCATTCCTACAGGGTATTAATTGATTTAATTTGAAATCAACCTAACTCTACCCCTAACCCCTAAAGGGGAACAAAGGAGGAGTTTAGGAGTATTTCAATTATTTAGTTTTAATGTTTTTGTCTAATAAAATTCATAATGAAAAAAAACGTACCGAAAGTAATCATTTTTATTGAAAAAAACCTTTGATG
This sequence comes from Paludibacteraceae bacterium, assembly GCA_016937795.1. Classification (GTDB taxonomy): domain Bacteria; phylum Bacteroidota; class Bacteroidia; order Bacteroidales; family Paludibacteraceae; genus Paludibacter. Next base: position 14,370 of record JAFGVV010000011.1, on the reverse strand, counting down.
AAAAAAATTCATCAAAGGTTTTTTGAAATATTTTAGCGGGCAATATTCTTTGCTCTTAAACAACTATTTTGTATAAAGCACAGTCATCGACGAAGGTGCAAGTTGCAGTATTCCACCAGCGTGCGTTTTTATTCCGTTGAGATTAATCACTGCATCGTGGGCTACAATAGTCCATTTGTCAGCAGGAATTTCAACTTCTACTGCTTTTCGGTTTCCGTTATGGATAATCAGAATGTTTTTCCATTCGTCACCATTGGCATTTTCGCCAAGTGTAAATGCCACTACATTTGGTGTTTTCAGGTCGTTGAATTTCAAATGTTTTTCCATCATTTTCTGTGTTGGAATACGGAAAGCGGGATGTGCTTTACGCAAAGCTATCAACCCTTTGTAATAATCGTACACATGTCGATAAGTGGTTTTATTATCCCAGTCGATTTGATTGATTGAGTCGGGCGACTGATAAGTATTGTTCACACCTTTTTTGTTGCGATACACTTCCTCACCGGCATACATAAATGGTACACCCATCGACGTAAACACGACAGATTGTGCCAGTTTATTGAAACGCACAAGCTCTTCAGGAGTTGTTCCGGCCGGTTTCGACAAATTGAGTTTATCCACCAGACACATATCGTCATGACACGATACATAGTTGATAATTTGTGTCGGATTGTTGGTATAAGGTTCTTTCGAATAAATCGGTTTTGTATAGTCTAACTGCGGATGGAAAGCAGCGGCAGTGATGCCAAATTTCACACTTTCTTCGAGGCTGTCCACACCCGAGGCGAACCCGGGAATTTCCTTGTTCATCCAGCTACCTTTCAATGCATCGCGCAAATCGTCGCTGAACACGCCGATGTTGTCAAGCAATTTTGCATTTTTCTTCACTGCACGTTTTTCTTCGGGCAGCGGCGAGCTGTCGGCTGTCCAGCCTTCGCCATACACATAAATGGTCGGATCAACTTTGTCGAGTGCTGCACGTATCGCATTCATTGTTTCGATATCATGAATGCCCATGAGGTCGAAACGGAAACCATCCACTTTGTATTCGGTAGCCCAGTAAACTACTGATTCGATGATAAATTTACGCATCATGGCACGTTCCGAAGCAGTTTCGTTTCCACAACCCGAGGCATTTGACCATGTTGAATCCTGACGGAAACGATAAAAATAGTCCGGAACCAACTGATTGAGATGAGATTCTCCGCCTACAAAAGTATGATTGTAAACCACATCCATAATGACACGAATACCGGATTTATGCAGCGATTGCACCATTTGTTTAAACTCACGAACGCGCGTGGCCGGATCGTAAGGATTGGTGGAATATCCACCTTCAGGCACATTGTAGTTTTGCGGATCGTAACCCCAGTTGTATTTGTTTTGGTTCAGTTTGGTTTCGTCGATCGAAGCATAATCGTACGAAGGCAGAAGATGCACATGAGTAACGCCTAAATCCACCAAATGATCGATTCCCGTAGATTCGCCGGCCGTGTTTTTTGTGCCGTGTTCGGTAAAGGCAAGGAATTTTCCTTTGTTCTTCATACCTGAATTTGGCGCAACAGAAAAATCACGCATATGCACTTCGTAAATTACAATATCGGTAAAGTTTTTCAGCGGCGGGCGCACATCATTTACCCAGCCTTCGGGATTTGTTTTGGCAAAATCAATAATTGCCGCACGCTTTCCGTTTACGCCTGTTGCTTTCACCCACATACCCGGCGTTTCGTCGAGCCACTCCTCTCCCACTTTTGCCTGAAAAGTATAAAATTTCCCTTCCAGATTTTCCTTAATCGTCAGTATCCATGTCCCTTTTTCCGAACGTTTCATGTCGTGCATTTCGTAGGCAGCACCTTCGTAACCATCGTTATAAAGCAAAAGTTTCACTTCGGAAGCTGTGGGTGCCCATACTCTGAATTTCGATTTTTCAGGCGTAAAAGTCAATTCCAAATCATCGCCTTCGTAAACCGGATATTCGTCGAACGAACTGTAACTTGCAGGCTTCTGACAGGCAAAAAGCAATGCTGTGGATAAAATCATAAAGATTTGTAGTTTTTTCATCTGTTTATTTTGTGTTTTTTAGTTGCAAATAAAAGTCTGTTCAAACAGTATTGATTGTGTATAAAACACTATATTGAATTTAATTGTTTTTTGTCGGCTTATTCAGCTAACAAAAATATAAAATTCTGTGAATGTCACTATTATAAAACAACAGAAACGATTACAGATGGCCTGCAATCGTTTCCGATAAATATATTTATTTCCTGAGATTTACTGAATTCCGTGTCGTTTCAACAAGGCATCAATCGTCGGTTCCTGTCCGCGGAAGCGTTTGTAAAGCACCATCGGATGTTCGGTACCGCCCGGAACAAGTACATGTTGACGGAAAGAGGCTGCTGTTTTTTTGTCGAATATACCATTTTTCACAAATACCGAATACGCATCGGCATCGAGCACTTCTGCCCATTTGTAACTGTAATATCCTGCCGCATAACCTCCTGAGAAAATATGACTGAAAGTCGGACTCATGGCTGCATCCGATACCACTGGCAAAATCTGAGTGGAAGCCATAGCCTCTTTTTCCATTTTTATCACATCGCCTTTGTATGGTTTTTCGATAGAATGCCAGGCCATATCGAGGAACCCGAAGCTTAACTGACGAAGTGTAAAGTTCGCTGTATTGAAGTTTTCCGAATCCTTGATTTTCTGAATCAGCGCTGCCGGAATTTTTTCGCCGGTCTGATAATGCACAGCGAAACCATCGAGAAACGCTTTTTCCGAAGCCCAGTTTTCCATTATTTGCGAAGGAAGTTCCACAAAATCGCGATACACACTTGTGCCCGAAAGCGACTCGTAAGTACATTTGGTCAACATTCCGTGCAATGCATGTCCAAACTCGTGCAGGAAAGTAGTAAGCTCATCGTAAGTGAGCAATGCAGGCTTGGTTTCGGTAGGACGTGTAAAGTTCATCACAATGGTAATCTGCGGACGACTATCCGTTTTAGCTTCCATCCACTGCCCTTTGAACTCGCTCATCCATGCACCGGCACGTTTGCCTTCACGCGGGTGAAAATCGGTATAAAGCACCGAAAGGAATTTGCCCTTTTCGTCGAAAACCTCGTAAGCATCCACTTCAGGGTGATATACTTTGATATTTGTATTTTTCACAAAACGAACGCCGAACAATTTAGTTGCTAATCCGAAAACTCCTTTTTTTACATTTTCAAGTTCAAAATAAGGTTTTAGCATTTCATCGGTCAGGTCAAATTTCTCAGCTTTCAGTTTCTCCGAATAATACGACCAATCCCACGATTGTACTTTGAAGTAAGCACCGTTTTTATTGGCATAAGCCTGTACCTCGTCGTATTCTTTCTGAGCAGCAGGCTTGTAAGCCACGAGCAATTTATTCAGCAGGTCGTACACATTTTCCTTGTTTTCGGCCATGCGTTGCACCAAAGCCTGATCGGCATAACTGTTTTTTCCGAGCAGTTTGGCAATCTCGAGACGGGTATTTGCAATTTTACGGATATTCTCAAGGTTATCAAATTCACCGCCCTGCATATTGCGGGTAGCATAAGCCATATACAATTCGCGACGAAGATCGCGGTTGTCGGCATATTTCATGACAGGCACATAAGTAGTGGCTTTAAGGTCGAGCACCCAACCGGCTTTTCCGGCTTTTTTAGCATTCAACGCCAACATTTCGAGCACATCAGCAGGCAATCCGGCCAACAGATTTTTATCGGTAATGTGCATATTCCAGTTGTTGGTTTCTTTCAACACATTCTGTCCGAAATTCAGCGTAAGCATACTCAACTCTTTCGAGAGTTTGCGATATTTCACTTTGTCATTTTCCGAAAGATTAGCACCGTTGTCGGCAAAACCATCGTACGTTTTTTTCAGCAAAGTACTCTGCTCGGGAGTCAGTTTCAGTTTATCGCGTCCTTCGTAAACCACTTTCACTCTTTCGAAAAGTTTCTCGTTCAGGCGAATGCTGTTGGAATGTTCAGTTAACAGTGGTGACATTTTTTGCGCAATAGTCTGCAATTCGTCGTTTGTTTCAGAGCCCAGCAGATTGAAAAAAGGCGAACTCACTTTATTCAGCAAACTTCCGGCTTTGTCGAGCGCCACAATTGTGTTTTCGAAAGTAGGCGCTTTCGGATTGTTTACAATCTCGTTTATTTCGTTCATGTGCTGCTTCATGGCTTCCTCGAAAGCAGGCACATAATGCTCGGTTTTAATCTGATCGAAAGGTATGGTTTGATGAATTGTTTTGTAAGGCGAAAGCAGCGGATTAGCCGCCAGTGCAGCCCCTGCTACAGAAATTGCTGTCATAAGTAATAATAATTTTGTTTTCATTCAAGTCTTCAATTAAAAATGATCTGTATTTATTCGTATTTAATTAGTTTTATATTCAGGAAAATTTCACCAGCCCTGGCTCTGAGAAAATAAATAGCATTTGGCTGGTCCGACAAGTCAATCACACCAGTCGTTGCTCCGTTCATTTGTGTTTTAACCACACTCCCACTTACATCGTAAACAGTCCAACTATCCGGTTTAATTTCGGTGGGATTATAATAGAAAATACCCGACGAAGGGTTGGGAAATACTTTTAAAACAACCTGATTGGCTTTTGCTACATCTTTTAAATCGTTAACTTCCGAATAGGTGATCTGCATTTTCTGCCCGTAAGCTATCTGCATTTCTCCATTGAAATTGTAAGGAATTCTGGAATTTACAGGATCGCCCGCGTTTCCGCCCCAAAAGCCATACACCGATTCTATTTCTTCCACATCGGGATTTGCAGTTGTCAGATATCTGATATTGACTGTATTTCGCCATTCACTATACACAGGCATCGATAAATGCTTTGCTAACAGCACATCCCGGTCATCATACTTATACGCATACCGCAGATTTTTCTCCCAAACCATTGAATTCCAATAGAAATAAACCTCTTCGACAATTCGCATTGCTTCGTCGTAACGATATATTTGCATTTTAGAATTTTCCCACACTCCGGTCACAGTATCGCATTTCCTGAATCGCTCCGACGACACCAGCGTAGTTCCCGGTTTATAAAACCATTGCACTTCGGTTTTTGTCTGCCAGAGTGTATCGTTCACGTATGCTTTTTCTATCATCGACACAGGACTTCCGGCTTCATTATATTTGTAATCAAACATATACCTTGAATACATCCCATTTGGCTTTTGGATATGATGTGTTTCGGTCGAAAGTTTCCCTAAAGTATAATTGTACATAACCGAATCAATCAAGGCAGTATTTCCATTCACAATCCGGCAGCTTGTTTTGCTTTTCAGCAAACCATCTTCAAAAAGACTTGTGGTGGTTTTATTTAAATTTTCGGCAATAGCTGTTCCTGCAAAATGCTCTTCAGTCAATATATCTCCCCGACGGCTCTCTTTTATCACATAGTCGTCAACCCACTTATTTTCTTTCCATTTTCGGCCAATCTGAATTTCCGGCTTATTTTCGTAGTAAACCCATTCCGTCTGGTCGGCGTTTATCCATTCAGATCCCTTTTGGAAGGAGCGGGTATCAAGTAAAACTCTTTTTTGCTGATCGTAAAGAAATGTGTGACGGAAAACAGAATCGGATTGATATAAAAGAATTTCAGTAACAAGTCTGTCGGGAGAAGCAAAAAGCATATTGATTGAAAACACAATCAGTATGCTCCACACAAAACCCAGCCTTAATATATTATTAATCATTAAAATAGTTATCTCCTGAACTTCAATTTAAAGGTTTCAAAAATACACATAATTATTCGAAAACACAAGCACAGGTCTGTTCGCAATTCGAAATCGTACTGTTAGAATGTAAATCATTCGAAATCGTTCATTAAAAGATTCAATTTAAAGATTTTTTGGGGCTGTGAATAATTATTTCTAAAAGAAAAGCTGATACAATATATGATTCACATATACTACATCAGCTTCAGAAACTCTTACGAAAGAAACCTTGCGGCTACTCTTTTATAAACTTAACTCTGTTTACAACAGCACCGCTACGAACCAACAAAACATACAATCCCGGAGGATAAGCCGACATATCAATCTGATTATCCTTCGTTTTCAATAAAGTCCGACCTGTGGCAGTAAAGATTTCCTTTGTTGTATCATGATATTTTGAATCAATATTCAGAACCGATTTCACCGGATTTGGATATACTTTTATCAGATCATCACTCTGAATGACCTCATTATTCGTTGTAAAAGCTGTAAACTTCCATTTCTGATAATTATTTATACTCTTGTCCCACAAATACACAGGAATATCATTTGCGTTATTCGGAACTGCCATAAGTGCTTTATTGCTGCTTTTGTAAATAATCTGAAATTGTCCCAAACCTACATCAATCATAGAAAACTGCCGACATTCAACCGGATCGACTGAATATTGCTTTATTTGCGTGCCATTATCCCGTTTGCAATCGGCAGGGGCAATTTTAAACTCGCTGCTCAACGGCGCAAACGAATAAAAACCCTGCGCATCGGTTTGCAACACCCAATGTTGATCAGTACGACTTTCATAATTAGAAGTCACAGCCAATGCGCCATCAGCGTTTGCATTGTCCGAAATAATGCTTAGATTTTTTTTGTTTCCTACATTCGCTATGCTGTAAACACCCTCGTCCACTGCCAACACTTTCACTTTAATGGTCGTTGAATATCCGGTATTTCCTGATTTATCGTATGCCCGGGCAAAAAGTGCGTAAATACCCGTTGTTTTCTGACTCCAGTTATATTGAAACGGAGCCACTGTTGAAATGCCTGTCAGAACACCATTCACATAATATTCAACCTTTTGCAAATCATCCGCTTCGCTGACTGCATTCATTTTCAGCACAGTACTTTTCGACGTAAACACTGTGGTATCAGCAGTTGGCGAGAGCCACTCAGCTTTGGGTTCCAAGCGTTCCACTTTCCATTTTTGCAATTCAGTTTCAGTCGGATCAGCCAACACAAGTGCATCATTTGCAGTAGCATCGAATGCAAGCGCTTTTCCGCTTTTATGAAGAATTTTATAAAATCCATCATCAGCCTTCTCAATACTGAATTTCACACAATCGCCTCCGGCAAGCGTGTTGGTTTCGATGCGGGCGGCATTGTTGTATTCACAGTTTTCTACTGAAACACTCGCGCTATTTTCAACAGAAATAAGCGTATATTTTCCTGAATGATCAACAGAAAGCAGCCATTTTTGCGATTTAAGTTTTTCATCAGTACTTAAAGCCACATATCTTCCTCCGTTCGCATTTTCGGAACTCAGTTGCGAAACAACTTTTCCATTAGCCTGATTTGTAATCCGGTACATTCCTTTCGACAATGGCATATTCAAATCCACGTAAGCAAACCGCAGAAGCGCATTTGCAGCACAAGCCTGCGACATCATTCCCACTTTTTCGTTCGGAGCGTCGTTTGTGCGCACCACATTCCAGTTTCCACTGCCCGAAGCGCCATCGGGGTAATATCCGGCTTTGTCTCTGGATTTATCAATCAAAAAATCGCAAATATTTTTCGCGGCATAATACCATTTCAGATCACGATCAATTTCATACATTTCGCAAAGCATTTCTACCGAATAATTTCCTCCCCAGTATGAAATTTCGCCAAATCCAGCATTATAAGTATAATAACGTTTCAGAATAGCATCGGCCATTGCGCGGGCTTCGTTCAGATATCTTTCGTCGCCGGTAATTTTGTAAAGCCGTATGCCGAGCAAAACAACCGCAGCAGTATTGCAGGCTCTGGGACCTTCGTTCGGCTTTGTCCAGACTCCATTTGCATAAGTCGAGCCGCTCAAAAAAAGCAAGGTCACCGGATCCTTTAACTTAAGAGTATAATCGTTGAATTTATCATAATATGTTTTAGCAATATCCAAATGAGCCGAATCGCCCGTTATTGTGAAATACTTGGCATAAGCATTTGCTAACGGATCGACAGGTCCCATATAAAAAATGCCTTTATTCAATCCACTTTCGGTTTGTGGAATTCCCCATTGTGCATCGCGGTATTTCAGACAATAATTCAGTGCAAAAAGTCCTCTGTTCAACACCAGTGCAGAACGGAATTTATGCAGATACACATCCATTATTACATCTCCAATAAGTCCGTTATCGTCGAAAAAACGTTCACCATTCTGAATACAACCATAACCCTGACCATTTGTGTACCAACTCATTTTATTGGTATAAGCATACAAACGCGCATCGTATTTCGAATCGATCATAGCACCCCAAAGCAATGCACGGATCATATGCCCGGCCGGCCACAGAAACGCCGGACCTGATTTTAGATTATTGGCTGTCGTAATTTCCTCCACATACAAACCCGTGGAAGCATTGTAAAATTTTGTATTCAGCTGGTCGAGTAACTCAAAACCGGCATCCTTATATTTATTGTTTTGTGAACTTACATTTTGTATTGCAACAAGCAAAACAATAGCAACAACAGTGCGGAGAACGAAAGCATTTGTGATTTTCATAATAATAACTTTGAAATTTTTACGGTGAGTTCCGGAAACCTGAGGGCAACACGAAACAACTAGCCAAAATTACCTACAATCAGCATGACAAAAAGTAACTGTTGTTCCAATAAATAGCAATAACGCTGCAAATATGAACATTTTCGACTTCCCCACATTATCTTTGTAAAATATTTTCACTCACCTTGCAACAAAGCATCCGAAATCAGCATCCTGATTTAAATCACTTTTCTGATTTTTGGAATTATTATTAACCCTTAAATGCTGTAGTTCTATGAGATTTCACAAACTCTTTCTGCTATTATTATTGTTTATAACGGCGAACACATTCGCTCAAAATGCCGGAGCATGGTCGTTAAGCATCGATCTGAATTCCAATCTGACAAACGGAAACCTGCGCGACAACTGGCCAATAAGGCAGGATGTGGGTGCCAGTTATTACGATTACTATTTCTACAGTTCGAATCGTGTAACAGCTGACATGAATTTTTCCCAGATCAGCATCCGACCCGAATACCAATTAATCCACAACAAATTGTCGGTAAGCACCGGAATCAGGTTTACACATTTACAAAGCGAGGTGAGTAAATACGATTCAGAAAACGGAGGCTATTTTTTTCTTCGTTACGAATCCGACCCTACAAACACCGAATATGCACGCATTAACTCTATTACGGAAGAAACTGCATACCTCGGCGTGCCACTCGAATTTCAGATCACACCTTTTCGGTTTTACAAGCTGGCTCCTTATCTGCGCATTGGTTCCGAAGTCGGGTTCAGGCTTTCGTCGTCAAATGCGATTAAATTTTACACCGAATCGATGGAAATATATGCTGACGATATAATGCAACAATATGGTTTTGTGCCTCAAAGCATTTTTGCCACATTAAACTCATCAGTTGGTTTAAGCCTCGGTGCTGCAGGGAAAATAAATTACAATTTCGAAATTCTATTGCCCTCATTTTTCCTGACCGATAAAAATTCCTCACTGCTCGAAGCAAATGAGTTCAGTGGATTTCGCTTTTCGCTGAAAATACCGCTTTCTGAGTTAAGAACTTCAAAATAAAGTCAGAATCAATTCAAACCAACACTATTATTAAATTGAAATTATATGAAAAACATTATATATAGAATAGCCATTTCCGTAGTTATCATACTGCAAACTGCATTTATGGCATCCTGCTCAATGGACGATGTTGAATTATCGAGATCGGTATTTATACAAGACCGCACAAGTCCCGGCCTTCCAGAATATTCAGAATGGGGCTACAACACTTTCGGAGCTTATATCGACAGAGTTCCTTTTGTGTCGGGCGAAGAGGAGCCAGCTAAAATTTATGTAAACTCCGATACGCTGCATTTCTTTCTGAAAGGAATCTATAGAAATTCAAAAACAAGTTTTTTGTTCTCTATAAAAGGGCTTTCGCCAGCCGAATATACAGAACTCACCATGCTCAACGACACTGTAATTAATCTGAAAAACATTGCATGTAAAGTAGAAATGAATAAAAACGATACAATTTCTGTTCTGAATATTATTGATGGACAAATATATTTCAAACGTGCTCAGTTGCTGTATGTGGATAAAGTGGCCAATAAAACCATACTTTCGGGCGAATTCAGATTTCGCACATTCTTTCGCAATGAGCCTGTAGCCATATCGAATGGTCGTTTTGATGTAGGTATCGGCTACGAAAATTTCTACAATTTCTGATAATTACCTTTACGCAAAAGTTTTGACAACAAAGCACCTGATTCACTTACGAACTCAGGTGCTTTGCGTATAAACACAGTCATTACCAAAATACTTATCGCGGCTATTACCCCAAATACCACAAAACTATTTTCATTGCTAAGCATTGTGGTGAGCGAAAAAAAAGCTGTACCAATAAGTACAAAAATAAATGTCACCAGATTAAGATAAGCAATCACATCACCTAGTCGTCTGCCGACATCCGACTGCTGTATTGTAGCCAACAAAGGCACATGAAAAAAACCACCCGCAAATGCAAGTAAAAAAACCGAAATAGCATAAAGCCAAACCGGTAAATGTACAAAAGCAAGTATCAGTAAAAAGCCAATCATAGCAAACAAACCCGGCAATACAAAAGCAACACGAGTGACTTTACCGGAAGACACACCAGCCAAACTTGTCCCAATTGCAATTCCAATGGCGGCAAGCGACATCACAATACCAGTAGCAGTATTCGAAAGCTCGTACACTTGCTTACTGTGTATCACTAAATTCATTTGCAACATACCGCCAATCATCCAAAAAGCGGAAGAACCAAACACTGCAAGATTCACCCTACCAAAACCACGAACACTACAATACGACAATTTTAAAAACCTGAATGGATTCAACTCGGATGAAGGAGACAGCACCGGTAACTCTTTTGCCTTAATTGCTCTTGTGGAAAAATAACCTGCTAAAGACACAAACCACATCAGCACTACCAACAAACAGGAGCCAAAGAAATCGGAAATGAGTGAAGCCGTTACAGCACCCAGTAGAATCCCCAGAAAAGCCATTGTTTCAAACACACCACTTCCGTACGATACTCCGTCTTCGCCTCCAATATCCCTGATCAAACTATATTTCGATGGCGAATACAAACAACTTTGAATGCCCATTAAAAAAACAGCAAGTATAGCCGGAAAAACTGATTCGAACAAAAATGCAAGCGAGGCAATAAAGACAATAGGGAACTCCAGTAGCTTAAAAAGACGATATATACTTAGTTTGGAATAACGTATAGCAAGCCTTCCCGCCAATGGCGAAAGTATCAAATAGGGGACCACCAGCGCAGCCGACACCAGCGAGATCAACTGAGATTGATTCAACCAATAGGGCATCGACCATGCAACAGATATGAAAATTATAGCGTTTTTCAACAAATTATCGATATAAACACCAAAAAAATTACTCATAAACAGAGCAGTCCAAGATACTTTGGAGGATTTTAAATTCTTCATCTATAAATAAAGAAATTGTGCATTATTGCATTCAATGAATAAGCAAAAACCCACAAAAATTCACTTAGCAAAAAATTTTATAAAACAAAATAGTAATATTCAGAACAGGGCACAAAATTTGCAGCTACTTAAGTCACATAAAACTGAACCAAAGAGAAATCTTTGCTTAAAAGCATGACTAATTTTTGTACTAAAACGTTTCATTATAATAATTTATGTCAAAAACAAGAAACGTAAAAAATGCTTGGAGTTACAAAAGTAATTTATTTGCAGCAATTCACAAAAAAAAATTCATGTCTCGTAAACTAAATTAGCGGCCAAAACGTTTTAAGTTAAATAAAAGCAAGACAAAAACAAAAATTTGACAAGAGTAATAGAAATTAATCTTTTTTATTGAGTTAATTTATATTAATTCGTAGTTTAACAATTAATTTTAATGTAACTTTGCAAAATAATGAAACGCTCGACTATATTAATATTGATTATCTCAATGATTGTAACATTTGTAGGTCTTATCATCCTGCAAATTCGTTATGTACATATCAACGCCGAGATGATAGAAAATCAGTTTAACGAGAGCGTTAAACGAAGTCTTTTCCAAACTGTAATTCTTGTAGAAGAAAACGAAGCCCTCGAGTACCTGGGACAAACACTTGAAGGAATCGATTACAAAGGTAACAAAAACAAATTGCTAACACTCGATCCCAATAGCGACAAATTTAACACCATAGACAGTGTAAGCAACAAGCTTAAACTCACCGATGAAAATCTTAAACGCCCTGCTATCAGGCTTTCAACGCGACATGGGAAAGCAACAATCGAGGAAACTTCACGCTATTTACAGGAAAGATTCAAACAAAACTTTTCGCGGTCGAAGACAATTCTCGATCAGGCCGTATTTCGCTGGCTTAAAGAATCTGACAACAAAGAAATCTCCGACAGGTTAAATTTCGAAGAACTCGACCTGATACTCGAGAAAGTATTCGCCAACAACGGAGTAGAACTTCCGTTTTTCTACTCAATAGTCGACAAACAAGGGAAAATAATTTACAAATGCAACAAAGAGTTCCATCACGACCATTTGTCAAAATCGAGAAATGTGTATACACAAAAACTCTTCCCTTCCGAAGACTCGGGACGTAGTGCATATCTTCAAGTTACTTTTCCTACAAAGCAAAATTATATACTTAATTCGATGCATCTTTTGCTGCCATCAATGTTACTTGTTATTCTGGTACTGGTTATTTTCATTGTCGCTATCATCATTATATTCCGTCAGAAACAACTGAACAATATGAAAAATGATTTTGTCAACAACATGACACATGAGTTCAAAACACCAATTTCAAGCATTTCACTGGCATCACAAATGCTTCAGGATCCGAGCGTGGGAAAAACGCCACAAACTCTGACGCACATTTCCAATGTAATTAGAGACGAAACAAAAAGACTCAGTTTCATGGTCGAAAAAGTATTACAAATGGCTATTTTTGAAAAAGACAAATCGATACTAAAGCTAAATGAAATAAATATAAATAACCTGATACACGAAATAGCCAAAAATTTCTCACTCAAGGTTACAAACAAAGGTGGGCAAATCACAACCAAACTAAATGCCGAACATGATATCGCACTTGTCGACGAAGTGCATTTCACAAATGTGATTTTCAACCTAATGGACAATGCCCTGAAATACTGTGACAAGCCATTGCTGCTTACTCTCGAAACATGGAATGAAAAAGACAATCTCCTGATTAGCATCGAAGACAATGGCATTGGCATACATAAAGAAGATTTAAAACGAGTATTTGAAAAGTTCTATAGGGTTTCCACCGGAAATCTCCACAATGTAAAAGGCTTTGGACTAGGATTGGCTTATGTAAAAAAAATCATAAACGAACACCGGGGAAATATTAAAGTAGAAAGCGAAATCAATATCGGAACAAAATTCACTATCACAATACCAACACTAAAAAATTACGAATTATGACAGACGAAAAAGTAAAAATCCTGTTATGCGAAGATGACGAAAATCTTGGCATGCTTCTCAGAGAGTACCTCCAGACCAAAGGTTACGATGCAGATCTTCAACCAGATGGCGAAGCTGGTTTCAAGGCTTTCAGCCGAAATAAATATGATTTGTGCGTATTTGATGTAATGATGCCAAAAAAAGACGGATTTGCATTAGCTTCGGATGTTCGCTCAATGAACTCCGAAGTACCCATCATTTTCCTTACAGCCAAATCAATGAAAGAAGATATCCTTCAAGGATTCAAACTCGGAGCCGACGATTATTTGTCAAAGCCTTTCAGCATGGAAGAACTGCTTTATCGCATTGAGTCAATTTTACGTCGTGTAAAAGGAAAAAAGGCAAAAGACGTAGTTGTTTACAATATCGGGCAATTTACATTCGATGCTCAGAAACAACTCCTTACATTCCAGGGCGAATCTAAGAAACTCACAACCAAAGAATCTGAGCTACTCAATCTTTTGGCTGCTAATGCCAACAATATTCTTGAACGTAATTTTGCACTCAAAACAATTTGGGTTGACGACAATTACTTCAATGCCCGAAGCATGGACGTATATATTACCAAACTGCGTAAACTCCTGAAAGAAGACCAGAATGTTGCAATTATCAATATTCACGGAAAAGGATACAAACTTATCACTCCTCAGGTAAAAGAAGATTAACTGCAATCACACATACACTATATAAAAAAAATCGCCTTATACAAGGCGATTTTTTTTATACAAAACTCTGAACCATAAAAACAAATTACACAGAAAAAAAACGGATCAAGTCAAAAAGTTGGGGGGAATAAAAGTTAAGCATATATTTTAGATAGTCTAAAAAGGAAGAAAGGAATATCTCTTACGCCT
>JAFGVV010000010.1 GCA_016937795.1 Paludibacteraceae bacterium | reverse complement strand
ATGGTGTTTACCAATGTAATCAACCCACGAAGTGCAATCGAACGAAAAGATGAGTTTAAGCCAACCCGGATTAAAAAGGGTGCCACCATCGGTGCCAATGCCACTATTATTTGTGGCGTAACGTTAGGAGAATATTGCATGATTGGAGCCGGGGCAGTTGTAACAAAAAATGTTAAACCCTTTGCATTGGTTACAGGAGTGCCGGCAAAGCAAACAGGCTGGGTAAGCAGGGCAGGAAATGTATTGGGAAATGATCTTGTATGCCCTGAAACCGGAGAAAAGTATAAATTAGCAGGCGAATATTTAATGCCGATTGAAAATGAAACATAAAGAAACGATTTTACTAAAAGCACAACAGAAAGAAGTAGTTATAGGAATTATTGGCTTGGGTTATGTGGGGCTGCCACTTGCAGTGGGTTTTGCTGAAGCCGGAATAAAAGTCCTGGGTTTCGATAAAAGCCAGCAAAAAGTAGATAAGATTAACCACGGTGAAAATTACATAAAAGATGTGCGCGATGCTGCATTGAGAGAGGTAGTTGAGAATGTGACTTTTCATGCTACTACCGATTTCTCTGAAATGAGTAAATGCGATGCCCTTTTAATCTGTGTTCCCACGCCGCTCGACCATTTCAAAAAACCGGACATGAGCTACATTCAGGCAGCTTGCGAAGAAATTGGCCGTAACCTTAAACCAGGTACTTTTATTAGTCTCGAGAGTACAACCTATCCTACCACAACAGAGGATTTTATGCTTCCTATTATTGAACGTGAGTCGGGGTTGAAACATGGCATCGATTTTTGGCTGGCCTATTCGCCCGAACGCGTAGATCCCGGCAACAAAAATTTTGTCACCAAAAATACACCCAAGGTGATTGGAGCTCTTACTGAGGATGGGTTAGAAGTGGGTAAGGCTATTTACAGTTTTGCTATCGACAAGCTTCATGCGGTAAGTTCTCCGCGGGTAGCCGAAATGGTGAAAATCCTTGAAAACACTTATCGTTTAATCAATATCAGTTTAATTAACGAATTGGCTCTTTTGGCTGGGAAAATGGATATCAGCATTTGGGAAGTAATTGAGGCTGCCAAAACAAAACCGTTCGGGTTTCAGGCTTTCTATCCGGGGCCGGGGGTTGGCGGTCATTGTATTCCGCTCGATCCGTTTTATTTAGAGCATATTGCAAAAAAATTCGATTTCGATTTGAGTATGATCCATACCGCAGGCCATATCAACATGCGGATGCCCCATTATATGTATATAAAAATTACGACAGCATTAAACCGGCATAAAAAAGCGATAAATGGGAGCAAGGTTTTATTCCTTGGGGTAGCCTATAAACCCAACATCGATGACGAACGCGAATCACCTGCTTTAACAATTATTGATACAGTTTTATTAAAAGGAGGAGAAGTGAGTTATCATGATCCTTTTATTCCTTCCATAAAAACTGAAAATGGGAATAACTTACAGTCGGTTGAGTTAAACGCCGATACTTTGGAAGGAGCAGATTGTGTGGTTATTACCACGAATCATTCGGTGTTTGATGCCGAATTTATACAAGCACATTCAAAACTGGTTGTCGATATGCGCAATGTAATTGAAGAAGCATCGGAAAAAGTGTACAAATTATAATTTAACCGTAAAGACGGAGAGGCGCAAAGAAATAACTCAGCATCTTAGCGCCTCAGCGGTGAAATAGAAATAAATGAAACGATTTGCATTAATTGGTGCGGCTGGCTATGTTGCCGAGCGACATATCAGGGCGATAAAGGAAACCGGGAATGATCTGGTTTGTGCCCTCGATCCTTTCGATGTGATGGGACGGATGGACAGCTATTTTCCCGAAGCTGAATATTTACAGTCGGAAAGCGAACTCATCGCTTTTTTGCATGAATCAGGGAAGCTTGGAAAACCCGTTGATTTTGTCAGCATCTGTTCACCCAATCATCTTCATTTTCAGCATATCAAACTTGCGCTTGAAAATCATTGTAATGTAATCTGTGAAAAACCGTTGGTTATTGACACAGAACATCTGAACAGAATAGCGGAATTGGAATCAGAAACCGGATGTTCGGTAAAAACGGTTTTGCAGCTTCGATACCATCCTGTAATTTTAAAACTGAGAGAAGAACTTGGCTTAAATACACAAAAATATCATGAGGTTGATCTGAGATACATCACCACAAGAGGGCGCTGGTATATGAAAAGCTGGAAAGGTGATATACAAAAATCAGGGGGTATTGCTACCAATATTGGGATCCATTTATTTGATTTGCTGATCTGGCTATTTGGCGATGTTGAAAAGAGTCTTCTTCATGAGTTGACCTCCACAAAGGCAAGTGGAGCCCTATTTCTCAATAAAGCGAAAGTCAATTGGTTATTAAGTACTGATGAAAAAGACTTACCGGAAGAAATTATTCGAATGGGAAAAAGAACATTTCGGTCCATTAAAATAAACAAAAGCGAATTAGAGTTTAGTGAAGGGTTTACCGAACTACACACCGAAACCTATCGGAATATTTTGGATGGAAATGGGTTTGGTATT
>JAFGVV010000009.1 GCA_016937795.1 Paludibacteraceae bacterium | reverse complement strand
ATAAGTTCGAATAACAAGAAATATAACAAAATAAATAATTAATCACAGAAAATAGAAATACTATGTGTTCTATGTGCCTATGTGGTTGAAAAAATATTAAACCTAAAAAAAATAAATACTATGACGCAAAAGGAAGTTAACCGCCTTAGTTATGATATTATTGGATACGCAATTGAGGTTCACAAAGAGTTGGGACCCGGGTTGTTAGAAAGTATCTACGAAAAATGTCTGGCCCATTTGCTTATTCAAAACGGATATAAAGTAACAAGACAGCAAACTGTTCCTTTAAATTTCAGAGGTTTGGAGTTGGATTGTGAATTGAGATACGATTTGTTAGTGAATGATATCATCGTAGTCGAGCTGAAGACAGTTGAGGAACTTATTCCAATTCACGAGGCTCAATTGCTCACATATCTGAAATTATTGAAAAAGCCAAAAGGGATTTTGATTAATTTTAATTGCACAAATATCTTTAAAGAAGGACAGCGAACTTTTGTGACAGAGCTTTATAGGGATTTACCGGTTTAAGATATCTGAACCACATAGATATCTAACCACATAGGTACATAGTTCACATAGGATAATGTGAGAAAAAAACTACTGTGTTCTATGTGTCTATGTGGTTCAAAAAAATAATATAAACAAAATAATTAAACACGTGCCATAAAATACTACTGTGTTCTATGTGCCTATGTGGTTCAAAAAAATAATATAAACAAAATAATTAAACACATGCCATAAAATACTACTGTGTTCTATGTGCCTATGTGGTTCAAAAAAACAATAAAATGAAACAAAAAGCTGATATTGGGTTAATAGGTTTGGCCGTGATGGGCGAAAACCTGGTGCTGAACATGGAAAGCAAAGGATTTACTGTGGCTGTTTTCAACCGTTCAGTAGAAAAAGTGGACAAATTTATTACCGGACGTGGTGCCAACAAAAACTTTATAGGAGCACATTCGGTAAAAGAACTTTGCGACTCGCTGGAGCGTCCGCGCAAAGTGATGATGCTGGTAAAAGCCGGACAGGCTGTGGACGATTTTATCGAACAGCTTATTCCGCATCTCGAGCCGGGCGATATTATTATCGATGGTGGAAATACACACTTCCCCGATACAGTTCGTCGTGCCAAATATGTGGAAAGCAAAGGATTGCTTTATGTGGGAACAGGTGTGTCGGGTGGCGAGGAAGGTGCCTTGCTGGGTCCTTCGATGATGCCCGGCGGTTCGCCCGAAGCATGGCCCTATGTAAAAGATATTTTCCAGGCTGTAGCAGCTAAAGTGGAAGATGGTTCACCATGTTGCGACTGGGTAGGCGAAGGTGGTGCCGGACATTTTGTGAAAATGGTGCACAATGGTATCGAATACGGCGATATGCAGATTATCAACGAAGCCTATCAGGTAATGAAAGATATGATGGGTATGAGTGCCGACGAAATGCACGAAGTGTTTAAAGAATGGAATAAAGGCGATCTCGATTCGTATCTGATTGAAATTACCCGCGATATTTTGGCGGTGAAGGACGAAGATGGTCAGCCTTTGGTGGACAAAATTCTGGATACAGCCGGACAAAAAGGCACCGGAAAATGGACAGGCGTTTCAGCCCTCGATCTTGGTGTGCCTTTGACGCTGATTGGCGAATCGGTATTCTCACGCTGTTTGTCGGCTCAGAAGGACATTCGTGTTAAAGCTTCGAAAGTAATCAGCGGACCTGCTGTAAACTTCACAGGCGACAAAAAACAAATGATCGACGACCTGAAAGATGCCCTTTTCGGAGCTAAAATTATTTCGTATGCGCAGGGCTATAACCTGATGATGGAAGCCGCCAAAGAATATGGTTGGAATTTGAATTACGGTGGCATTGCCCTTATGTGGCGTGGCGGTTGTATTATTCGTTCCACTTTCTTGGGCGATATCAAAAAAGCATTCGATGTAAATCCGGGACTCGAAAATCTGCTGCTCGACCCGCATTTCAAAAATATTGTAGAAAAAGCTCAGGCCGGATGGCGCAGGGTTTGTGCAGCCGCACTTACCAACGGAATTCCGGTGCCTGCACTTACTTCGGCGCTTTGCTATTTCGACGGCTTCCGCAGCGAACGTCTGCCTGCTAACCTGCTTCAGGCCCAGCGAGACTACTTCGGAGCGCATACCTACGAACGTATCGACAAACCACGTGGCAAATTCTTCCACACTAACTGGACCGGTCGTGGTGGCGATACTGCTTCAACTACTTATGTAGTATAATTCAGAAAAACCACTTCGTGTGGAATTGTAAAATATAAGCACCCTTTGCTCTGTGTTTGAGTAGAGGGCGTTTTGTTTTGATAAGCGATCTGTTGCATTCTTATAAATTCCAAAAAACACTTTCTCAAAACTTACATTTTGTCTGATTTTTATTCAGGGAGGAAAATATCTGAAACATAAAACAAAGAATTTGTGCAGGTTTGTGACTGAGCAACAAAACAATTAGCTATAAAAATTATATTTTTCATCGAAAAAGCCTCATTTCATTTTATCAATTCAAAGCAAAAGTGTATTTTTGTAAGCAATTTAGCGATAAAATGACTCACAATTACGAAGATTTAATAAAAGGCTTTGAATTAAGACTGAGAACTCTTATTTCGGGCTACAAGTCATTACAGGAAAAAAACGCCATTTTGGTGTCGGAACTGGAACGCCGGCAGAACGATTTAATGCTGGCACACAGGGAGATTCTTGAACTTCGCCAAAATTACGACCATTTGCGCATGGCGCGTACATTAGCTGCAACCGACGCGGAAAAAGCCGAGTCGAAGAAGCGTATTGATAAAATGGTGCGGGAAATCGATAAATGTCTGGCTCTTTTGGATGAATAGAGCATATGAGTGAACACGATAAATTAAAAATCCACGTACAAATAAGCGGTTTCCGTATTCCAATGAATATAAACCGTAAGGACGAGGAAGTATATCGAAAAGCCGAGAGACTGGTTGTGAAATATCTTGATGAATATCAGAGAGTTTACAATCAACGGGCTTCGGAAGAGCTGCTGATATTGGTGGCTTTCAGGTTAGCTGTAGCCCTCTCGAAGCAGGAATTAGATCGCGATCTGGTGCCGTTGGCCGAAAAGATTAAAAATCTGGATGAGGAACTGAAAACCCTGCTTGCTGTGTAAGTCAGAGCTTGTTTTTATCGATTGTTATTGACCGCATTTCGTCGACGATGAATGTGTTGTGCTTTTCCCTTCGGGGCGATGCCTGCGCTTCTGTCTTCGTAATGCGATTTTTTTTATATTAAAAACTAACAAAACATACATAATTAAATTCTAATCATTCACTTAATAATCAATTCATAATATGGTAAGTATCATCATAGGAGTTGTGGCTTTTGTGCTGGGTGTGGGTGGAACTTTCTTCGTGTTCAGAGTGCTGAACAAGAAAGCCCTCATGGAAGCAGAAGCAGAAGCCGAACTACTCAAGAAAAACAAAATGATAGAGGCTAAAGAGAAATTTATTGCTCTGAAAGCCGAACACGAACAACAGGTACAGCAGCGTAATTCAAAAGTACAGGAGCGCGAAGTGAAACTTCAGCAACGCGAAATGCAGATTAACCAACGTCAGGGAGAATTGCAACGCAAAATGAACGAACTTGATGTGTTGCGCGAAACACATGAACAACAACTCACAGTTTGTGAAGCAAAACGTAAAGAACTCGATCACCTGAGTCGTCAGGCACACGAACAACTCGAAACAATCTCAGGTCTTTCGGCCGAACAAGCCAAAGAACGACTAATTGAAGCGCTGAAAGAAGAAGCTAAAACCGAAGCAATGTCGTATGTGAACGATATAATGGAGGAGGCCAAAATGACAGCCAACAAAGAGGCTAAGAAAATTGTGGTGCAGAGCATTCAGCGTGTGGCTACCGAAACAGCAATTGAAAACTCTGTGACTGTGTTTCATATCGAATCCGACGAAATCAAAGGCCGTATTATTGGTCGCGAAGGTCGTAACATTCGTGCGCTCGAAGCTGCTACGGGTGTTGAAATTATTGTGGACGATACCCCGGAAGCCATTGTGCTTTCAGCTTTCGATCCTGTGCGTCGCGAAATTGCCCGCTTGTCGCTTCACCAGCTTGTAACCGACGGACGTATTCACCCTGCCCGCATTGAGGAAGTGGTAAACAAAGTCCGCAAACAGGTGGAAGAAGAAATTATTGAAATTGGTAAACGCACTACTATCGACCTTGGAATTCACGGATTGCATCCTGAGCTGATTCGTATGGTGGGAAAAATGAAATACCGTTCGTCGTATGGTCAAAATCTGCTGCAACACTCGCGTGAGGTGGCAAATCTTTGTGCTACTATGGCTTCGGAACTTGGTTTGAACCCTAAAAAAGCCAAACGTGCCGGACTGTTGCACGATATTGGTAAAGTGCCCGATGATGAACCGGAATTGCCACATGCTATTCTGGGTATGCGTCTGGCCGAAAAATACAAAGAAAAACCAGACATTTGCAATGCCATTGGTGCTCACCACGACGAAGTGGAAATGGAAACGCTTATTGCGCCCATTGTGCAGGTTTGCGATGCAATTTCAGGTGCGCGTCCCGGTGCCCGTCGCGAAATTGTGGAAGCTTATATCAAACGTCTTAACGATCTCGAAAATCTTGCCCTTTCGTATCCCGGTGTACTTAAAACCTACGCCATTCAGGCTGGTCGCGAGTTGCGCGTAATTGTGGGTGCTGATAAGATTGACGATAAAGAAACCGAATTGCTGTCGTTCGATATTGCTAAAAAAATTCAGGACGAAATGACTTATCCCGGTCAGGTGAAGATTACAGTAATACGTGAAACACGTGCTGTAAGTTACGCCAAGTAATTGTCGTTAAGCTCAATAAATGCAGGTGGTTGTACAAATGTACAATCACCTGTTTTGTTTTTAATTGTTAGTTTCTATAAGCCTATAGATTGTATCAGTTGTTTTTAAAATCGTACGAATGTACCTTTGCATTGTAATTAAAAATTAATACAAACTATAAAATATATAAGATTATGGCTGCAATTAAAAACACCGAATTTCAGGCTTTGCCTTACGCATACAACGCACTCGAACCATTTATCGATGCACTTACAGTAGAAATCCACTACAGCCGTCACCACAAAGCATATTTCGACAATGTGCAGAATGCGGTTAAAGGAACCGAAACTGAGAATCTCGATTTTATTTCGTTGTTCAAAAACATAAGCAAATATCCTGCTGCGGTTCGTAACAATGGTGGTGGTTATATCAATCACGTACTTTATTGGGAAAATATGAAAGCCAATGGCGGTGGTACACCTTCGGGCGCATTGGCCGAAGCTATCGACAAAACTTTTGGTTCGTTCGAAGCTTTCAAAACTCAGTTCAGCGATGCAGGTAAAACCCGTTTTGGTAGCGGTTGGGCATGGTTGAGTGTGGATGCTGAAGGAAAACTGTTTGTAAGCTCAACTCCAAATCAGGATAATCCTTACATGGACGTAGCCGAGAAACAGGGAACTCCGATTTTGGGTATGGATGTATGGGAACATGCTTATTACCTCAAATATCAGAACAAACGTCCCGACTATGTGGAAGCATTTTTCAGTTTGATTAACTGGGATGTGGTAAGCAAAAGATATCAGGAAGCTTTATCATAAAATATGCCTGGATTTTCAGGACACTTTTTTTAGAATTGAGAAAAGAATCACCGTGATGGTGGTTCTTTTTTTTTCTTAGAGATACTTTTATTTTTCGTTCAATTCAAAATAAAAGTATACATTTACCAGATTGAAACAAGTCAGTTATTTTTAAAGTTGACAATATGATGACATTTGAAGTGTGTTGCAATTCGGTAAAAAGTGCTCTCGCAGCTCAGTTGGCAGGAGCACACAGGGTGGAGCTGTGTAGCGCATTGTCGGTGGGAGGTCTTACGCCTTCGTGCGGCGAGATTTTACTTGCGCGTGAACTTCTGCAGATTAAATTACATGTTCTGATAAGACCGCGCGCCGGAGATTTTACTTATGATATGTACGAGCTTAAAAGTATGCTGAAAGATATAGAATTGTGCAAAAAGGCAGGTGTAGATGGTGTGGTAACGGGCTGTCTGCGTAATGACGGAACGGTGGATGTTGACACAATGAACATGCTTATGGCCGCTGCGGAAGGAATGTCGGTGACTTTTCATCGTGCCTTTGATTTGTGTTCTGTGCCAGAACAGGCTCTCGAAGATATTATCGGCCTGGGTTGTGATCGTGTGCTCACATCAGGTCTGAGTTCTACTGCCGAACAGGGAATGGATCAGATTAGAAAATTGCAGCAACAGGCAGCGGGCAGAATTAGTATTATGGCTGGGGCAGGAATTAATGAGCATAATATTCAATGTATTGCCGCGAGTACAAATGTTACTGAATTTCATTTTAGTGCAGGCATTAAGGTGGAAAGTGATTTTGATGCCAGGATAAACCGCGTATTGCTGGGTGCCAGTAAATGCCCTGCCGAACACGGACTTACTATTAGTTCGGAGGAGAAAATACGACGTATTATAGCGGCTGTGAATTGCTGAAAATGTGCGCAAAGTGGAAGTGAGGTGTAAAGGCAATTGCTTATTGTTTTTTACTGATAAATTTCAAAAAACAGATTTCGTTGAGAATAATTGTCCGGTCGATTTTTTCAGTTCAATTATTAGCTTTATCTTTGTAGCGAAAAATACCAACAACGGTTGTATATTTCGAATACAAAGGGGCTGTTTGGTTTTGACAGCAGGCAGAACTGATATGTAAGCATGTCGAGCTTTGAGAAAACAGCTCGTAAATCCAGGTTCTTAAAATTATAACTGGCGAAGAAAACTACGCTCTTGCTGCTTAATCGAATAAAGTAGATTAAACTTAATTCAGGTACCAGGTACCAGAACGAGACACTTCCCAAAGGCCGTCGCTTCGAGGCCGATGATCAGGAAGTGTGGATAAATCGAAGATAGTTGTGCTCAGCCTTGGGGGTACAATGAAACAAAAAGGATAAGGTGTAGATTGGTGGCTTCGGTCTTGTCTGCACTCGAAAATCAAAGCGAAGATAAACATGTAGAAAGCCTATTATTTCCTTGTTTGGACGAGGGTTCGACTCCCTCCAGCTCCACAAAATGAAAAGTTCCGTATTGATGGAATTGATTTTTTTTGGTGATGGTATTCACCCTGAACCGCCTTCAAAGGCTGATAATACCTGTGTTTTAGTACAATACTTGCCCCGTGGTTAAAGAATTGTACTAAAATGCAGGTATTCTTGTAAATATATGTCTGTCATCAGTTGTTAAACATTAGTTTTCGGTACTGTTGAACATATGGTTGTCCTGACTTTTTTGTAATGTTGCTCCTACAGGGCTATTTTGCACAAAGAACCAATAATAACTACCATAATTATACTCCTAACGGAGCAATTGCTTGGCTTCGGAGAAGCGTTATTATGGTAGAATAATGATTGTTATGTATTTTCCGAGCTCCGTTGGGAGCGAAATTAGATTGTTTTTGAAAAGTCATGACACTATTTTATAATGCTGAATTAGTATGGATAAAAACAGTTTTCGTATTTTTAATCAGTTTCGTGTTCTGAGATATGTTTTCAGGTGGTTTCTTTATGTGCTGCCTGTTTCAATAGTGGTAGGTTCGCTTATTGCATTATTTCTGTGGTTACTCGAAAAGGCTACCGAATTGCGTTTTGCCAACGAATGGTTGCTGTATCTGCTTCCGGTGATTGGGGTGGTTATTGTAGCTGCGTATAAATTTAAAGGCAAAAATTCGGAAGCGGGCAACAATCTGGTGATGGATGAAATTCATAAGCCCGGGGGCGGTGTGCCGTTTCGAATGACACCATTTGTGCTTATTTCCACAGTAATGACGCATTTATTTGGTGGTTCAGCCGGTCGTGAAGGTACAGCGGTGCAAATAGGAGGCAGCATTTCGAATTATATTGGAAAATTACTGAAACTGAAGCCCGAAGATATGCGTATTTTGCTGATGACGGGTGTGGCAGCAGGTTTTGGAGCGGTGTTTGGCACTCCTGTGGCAGGAGCAATATTTGCGCTCGAAGTGTTGGCCATTGGCAGGATAAAATACGATGCCTTACTACCTGCATTGATGGCTGCTGTGATGGCCGACATGGTTTGTTCTGCTTATGGAATTACGCATACGCATTATCATATTTCTTCTCAACTACAGGCAGCTGCAGGTTTTCTGAATTTCCACGTCGATTATAAAATTCTGATTTTTGGCGTTTTGGCAGGTATGCTTTTCGGACTTACAAGTCATTTGTTTGCATTTTCAATAAAGAGTCTGAAGCAGGTTTTTCATAAATATATTAAATGGAAACTTTTAATTCCTGTTTTGGGTGGATTATCGATTATTGCACTGACTTTTATTCTTGGTACAAACGACTATCTTGGTCTTGGAGTGGAAACAGCTTCGGGTGCGGGAAATTCCATTGTGAATGCATTCAGAGCAGGGGAAGTGGACAATTTCAGCTGGCTTTGGAAACTGATTTTTACAGTTATTACTCTGAGTACAGGCTTTAAAGGGGGTGAGGTAACGCCTTTGTTCTTTATTGGTGCCACCCTTGGTAGTGTTTTTGCTTTTCATACAGGAATGCCGGTTGATTTATTCGCCGGAATGGGTTTTATTGCAGTTTTTGCCGGAGCTACAAATACGCCGCTTGCCTGCACCATTATGGGTGTGGAGCTTTTTGGAGGCGAATATATGTTGTATTTTGCAGTGGCGTGCTTTGTGGCATATTATTTCAGCGGACATTCGGGTATTTACAGTTCGCAAAAGCTGAGTGTGCCTAAGGGCGATGTTCAGAAGTTTTGCTCGTGATTCATATGGTCTGAGCGCTGGATTGTGTTTAATGTTAACGATTGCGATTGCGCTCGAACTCAAATTATAAAGTTTGTGAATTATCCTTTGTTTTGCAATTTTTGAGCAAAAAGACAGTTTTAATAAATGAGGATTGTATTAAAAAAGGCTATCTTTGCAGCTCATATTTTACGAAAAAATCTTTTCCGAATGAATATTAAAATGAAATGCGGCGTTACATTGCTGCTCCTTGTTTTTGCGGTTTCAACCCTCGTAGCACAAACTTATCGTGTCGAAATTGGTAATGTGCAGGCTCGTCAGTCGGGCAAAAATTCGAGTACAAACATTTTCAATGGTGTTCGATTAGGTGCCACAGCCGAGTTCGATCTGAAATATAACTTCAGTTTCCTAACCGGAGCTCTTTATTCGGCGGTATACGACAGCAAAGTACAGCGTTTCGGCGTTACTTCCGATTCGGTGACATACAAAACATGGGGACATTATGTGGATGTGCCTTTACGTATTCAATATAATCTGAAGCTCAAAAAAGACTTCAAACTTTTTGCTTTTGCCGGGCCCAATATCAATTTTGGTCTTGCACAACCTCAGAAAATCATTTCGGCGCTTTCGGAAGAAATGGGGAAATTTACAGGTATCGAATCAATGGATTATTCTAAAAACGATCTTTATAAAATGGCCAAAATCAGCCGACTTAATTTTCAACTTGGAGCCGGAGCCGGTATTCAGTGGAAAAATTATCAGCTGAAAGGTGGATACGATTTCGGAATCAACAGTATCAATAAAGTAGATTCGAACCGTATATTGCGCCACAGCGGTTGGTATGTGTCGTTGGTGTACGAATTCTGATAAATCCATAAAACAAAGTAAAAGCTATTCACGAAATCTTTGTGTTTAGCTTTTTTTTTTGATTATTATAAGTCATATACCCTAAGGTCGTGATTTTATGCTTATTTTTGCATTTAATTCCCAAAATAAATTTTTGAAACAAGCATGAATTTGTATTCTGTTTTTCAGCAACACCCTGTGGTTTGCACCGATAGCCGCAATTGTCCTGAAGGTTCAGTTTTTTTTGCGCTGCGTGGCGATAATTTTGATGCCAATTTATTTGCAGCCAAAGCTTTACAGAATGGTTGCGCTTTTGCTGTGGTGGATAACCCCGAAGTTGTGACCGACGAACGCTATATTCTGGTTGAAAATGTGCTCGAAGCATTGCAGCAACTTGCGCGCGAACACCGACAGGCATTGGGGACAAAAATTGTAGGAATCACCGGCACAAACGGTAAAACGACGACCAAAGAGCTGATTGCTTCGGTGCTGAAACAAAAGTTTAATGTGCATTTCACGCAGGGCAATCTCAACAATCACATTGGAGTGCCGCTCACTTTGCTACAGCTTACAGCTGCCCACGAAATGGCAGTTATTGAAATGGGTGCCAATCATCCCGGCGAAATAAAAATCTTGTCGGAAATTGCATGTCCCGATTTTGGTATAATCACCAACGTGGGAAAAGCACATCTTGAGGGTTTCGGTTCGTTCGAAGGAGTGAAGAAAACGAAAGGCGAATTGTACGATTACGCGCGCACCCACGGAGCCGGATTGTTTATCAACAGCGGCAATCATTTTTTAATGGAAATGGTTCAAAAGGCCGGTTTCGAAGCAGATGATAAGCATCTGATAAAATATAATCTGAATGGTTCGGCTGCCAATGTGAACGGAAAAGTAACTGCAAGCGCTCCTTTTGTATCGTTGAGTTGTGTTACAAATCAGGGTGAATTTAATGCTGATACAAGATTGATAGGCGATTACAATGCCGAAAATATACTTGCAGCTGCTACTATTGGCAATTATTTCGGACTGAGTAACGAAGAAATAAAACGCGGACTTGAAACGTACGAGCCCAAAAACAATCGTTCGCAGTTGATGGTAACTGATAAAAACAAGCTGATTGTGGATGCTTACAATGCCAATCCTACAAGCATGAAGGCTGCTATTGGCAATTTTGCAACTATGCAGGTAAGTCCTAAAGCTGCTATTTTGGGCGATATGCTTGAGTTGGGCGAATATTCGGCTGACGAACATCAGGCAATTGTAAGTGAACTGGAAAAAGCCGGTTTCGAACAGGTAGTGCTTGTTGGCCCGGAATTTGTGGCTTGTAAGAGCGTTTTTCATACTTTTGAGAAAGTTGAAGAGGCGCGTGTGTTTTTGGAAAACAATCCCATTGAAGCATATTATGTGCTTATAAAAGGTTCGAGAGGTATTAAGCTCGAAAAATTAATAGAATTATTATAGTTAAATATATTATTTTTAGGAATGAAAAAACAAAATGTGACTATTTTGATGGCTTTATCTGTTGTAATATTGGCACTTATCGGAGCTGTGCTGTTTTACATGAACAAAGCCAAACAGAAAGAAGCTGAGATTGCCGAAGTGGTGGAAATGATGACTTTCGAAAAGGAACAGGTGGAACAGGAATTTCAGGATCTTAATTATGAACTTTCGGGTTATACTGTCAATATAAAAAACGATTCACTCTTTAAACTGCTCGAAACCGAAAAGGTAAAAGTGCAGCAACTGCTCGAAGAGCTGAGAGTGACTAAAGCTACAAATGCCCGTAGAATTACTGAACTTAAAAAGGAGCTTGCTACTGTTCGTTCGGTCATGATTCATTATGTGAACCAGATTGACTCACTGAATGCTGAAAACAAGGTGCTTAAGATCGAAAATGTGGAAGTGAAACGTCGCTACAACGAGGTAACTCAGGTGGCCGAAAAGCTTACAAAGGAAAAGGAAACGCTCAATGAAGTGGTAACGCGTGCTTCGAAACTCGATGTGGTCAATTTTAGTGTAGCCAAACTTAACAGTAAAGGACGAAAGACAACCTGGTTTTCACAGCTGGCTAATCTTCAGTTTAATTATACTGTTGCTAAAAATATTACTGCAGAACCCGGACGCAAAACCATGTATCTGCGTATCACAAAACCAAATGGCGATGTGTTGACTAAAAGTACTTCGAATGTTTTTCCGTTTGAAAACAAAGATATTGTTTATTCAGCTAAAAAAACTTACGAATATGAAGGGGAAGCGCTTGCTGATGAGATTTATTGGAAAGTGGAGGAAGTACTCGAAAAGGGAACTTACAGAGCTGATTTCTTTACCGATGGTAATCTTGTGGGAAGTTTTGATTTCCCTATAAAATAAAAATTCTGAGTAGTAGTATAAATGTCGCAAGGTTCAAAATTTACGCAGGCTGCCGAAGCCATTGCTTTCGATGAAAAGCACCGGAATACTATTCGGTTCAATATTTCGCGTTACGATACGGCCGTT
>JAFGVV010000008.1 GCA_016937795.1 Paludibacteraceae bacterium | reverse complement strand
TAGTGTTGGTGTTCGAAAAATTACGGTTCGACCAATCGAACATATCTCCATCAAAAAAACGATCGAACAACGATGGAACCTGATTTGAATTTCTTAATACTAACATAGTTTTGTCCTCCAAAATTTTTATAGTTATACATTATGTTTTTTGTGTTTCTGACCAACATATTGCAAACTCAATACCACTGCTGTTTTGTGGACAAAATGTCGCTATTGTATTGATATCTAGTGACATTATTTCACGATTTAAATTGCTGATTTCATTCAGGAGTAATAAAAATGTTTGAAAATCAAACAAATGAACATTATTTCATGTGTAGTTGCGAATCTGTAATAATGTCAGAGATTTTTATGTAAAATGATTACAAATTAGTTAAAGGTGCAACGATTCTTGTCTGTTGAAGTATTTATCATTACATTTGTCGCCCTGTTAAAAGAAAAATTGTTATTTTTATGATTAAGAAAATCTTATCTATTGCCACACTTGTTGTAATGTTGGTAATTCCAATGCAACTTAATGCAATAAAAGCATATCCACATGCTGTGGAAGTGAAACAGCCCGATGGTAAAACGATTACTGTAAAGCTCAATGGTGATGAATTTCGCAGGTATTATACAACTGAAGATGGTTACGCATTGCATAAAAACGCACGTGGCTATTTTGTGTATTCAGCCATAACCACCGAGGAGGTGGTTGCGCGAAATCCTTCGGCACGAACTTTACGGGAAATTACGTTGCTCGAAAATATTCGTGAAGCAAATACAGCTGTTATTCAACGCCAAAAGGCTGCAGGTAGTGTAAATCCACGTGCGAAAGCGATGAATGCAATTCAGGCAGGATTTCCGCTGAACGGCTCTCCTAAAACCTTAGTGATTCTGGTAAATTTCAGCGATAAAAGTTTTGTGGTACCCGATGTTCAGACAGCATTTAATAATCTCCTGAATCAGTCGGGCTACAGTGCTAATGGAGCTACAGGGTCGGCAAAGGATTATTTTATGGCTTCGTCGTACGGACAATTTGCTCCTCAGTTCGATGTAGTTGGGCCTTATAATCTTCCTAAAACGATGGATGCCTATGGTGCCAATGTGGATGGTTGGGATGTGGATCCCGCTCGAATGGTGGTGGATGCCTGTAAGGCTGCTGATGCTGCCGGACTTGATTTTTCGCAATACGATACTGATGATGATGGCGTTGTTGATAATGTGTTTGTGTATTATGCTGGCTTTAATGAGGCTGAAGGCGCTGAATTGACTACTATATGGCCGCATCGATGGGTTGTTTACACAAGTGAGGAATCGGCTTCGGATTATAGCTTTGAGGGTACGGTTGCAGAAGTGACTTTTGATGAAAAACGTGTTTTTGACTATGCATGTACTTCAGAGCTCAAAGGTTTGTCAGGTTCAAATATGTGCGGAATTGGCACTTTCTGCCATGAGTTCGGGCATGTGCTTGGCTTGCCTGATTATTATCATACCAAAGATGATAAAAATACGCTAAACAACTGGAGCATTATGGATGCCGGTGGGTATCTCAATCAGGGACGCACGCCTCCCGTTTATTCATCGTACGATAGATTTTTTCTGGGTTGGTCTACTCCGCAACAAATCAGTATGCCTTCGGATAATACACTTTTGCCACTTTCTCAGGGAACGACGCCTCCTGTAAGTACGGCGCAGCAATCGTATTTGCTATCGGCTGCTAATCACAATTTGCTGGGTAATGATCCGAACCCCAAAGAGTTTTTTATGCTCGAGTATCGGAAAAAAACCGGTTGGGATGCCTATATTCCAAAAGAAGGAATGTTGATTTGGCATATTGATTATGATCAGTCGGCTTGGGACGATAATACCCCAAACAACTATACCGGATCAACTCAGACGGCAAGTTCGCATATGCGGGTTTATCTGCAGCCTTTAAGTGGTTCGACATCAACACCGGGAACTGCTTTTACTTCAGGTTCGTTTACGCCCACCACATGGTCGGGAACCGCTATTAACCGTGCGATCACAGGTATAACTAAATCTGACGAAAGCATGAGTTTTAAACTTATGGGTGGTGCGCCGCAGCCGGGGATTACTATTGCAGGATCTGTAAATAATTTTGGCACGGTGACGGGAACTCCATCGGCTATTCAGTCGGTTGTGGTTTCGGGAGCAATGCTTACGAACGTTATTACAATAAACTTTAGCAATGACGATCATTTTGAAATGAAGCTATCTTCGGCTTCTGAATGGTCAAAGACTCTGGTTATAACTCCGGTGTCAGGTAGTGTAAGTGAAACGCTTCAGATTCGCTATAATCCTGCGAACGCAGGAACTCACAACTCAGAACTAACTTTGTCGTCTGTCGGAGTGGCAACGAAAATCATTTCGGTGGCCGGTACATCGACTGCTCCGGTTATTCCGGGTGTGCCTTATGTGGCTGTGGGTGTTGTAGGTAGCGAGTTGACTCTCGGTCCTACAAAACTGAATGGTACCAATACAAAGCTGTTGAATGTGAAAACTACAGATCTTTCAGGTAGCTTGACCATTGCTGTTACAGGAGCGAATGCATCGATGTTTACCGTATCTTCATCGTCGGTTTCGAAAGATAATGCAAATGCATTAGGCGGAACAAACATCAATATTGTTTACAAACCCACAAGTGCAGGTAGTCACAGTGCGACACTCACAATTTCGGGTGGTGGACTTAATCCGGCTAAAGTGATACAGCTTTCGGGAACGGGAAACTAAATCGAATTTTTTTATTGAATCAGGCTGTCCGGCAAATGCGGGCAGCCTTTTTTTTGTGACATTTCAATAAAATACGGGAGCGTAAGAATATCACATTGATACTTTTTATTTGTGATATATTTCGATATGACGCTTACTTTGTAGTTTTTACTTCATTATGAAACTATGTAATGTTTTGTGATAACATTATGATATGAAAAGAAGGTTTGGGTAAGCATAATGTATATCTTTGCATTCGAAATAAAACAAATTGAAACCTATTTTTTATATTTGGTTTCAAAAACACACGAATTACTGATCATCTGTTAGAAAAATGAAAACTGAAAAAGTAAGCTGGAAGTATAAAATTCCGTTTATAGTGCTGGCCGTTATTGCAATTTTATCTCTTGTGCCGGTAAATCATCAAAATCTGATTCCTTCAGGTCTTGAGATTAATCATGCCGATACTGCGTGGCTGCTTATGGCGTCGGCGCTTGTGTTGCTTATGACTCCGGGACTTGCATTCTTCTACGGAGGTATGGTACGATATAAAAACCTTGTGTCCACGCTGCTTCAGAGTTTTGTGGCGCTGGGCATTATCAGCGTATTATGGATAGTGGTGGGTTTTAGTCTTGCTTTTGGTGATAGTATTGGTGGTATTATTGGTAATCCCCTTACTTTTGCCATGTTTAAAAATGTAGGCATCGAGCCGAATGATGCCTTTGCAGCAACTATTCCTTTTGCGCTTTTTGCTATGTTTCAGCTAAAATTTGCCATTATTACTCCTGCACTTATTACAGGTGGTTTGGCCGAACGTGTTCGCTTCTCTTCGCTAATGCTTTTCCTAGTATTGTTTTCGCTCTTTATTTATTCTCCTTTGGCGCACTGGACATGGCATCCTGAAGGTTTTCTCCGGAAATGGGGCGTGCTCGACTTTGCAGGCGGTACTGTAGTGCATATTTCTGCCGGATTTGCGGCTCTGAGTGGTGCGATATTTCTGGGACGAAGAAAAGGAGTAAAAGAAACGCAGCCAACAAATATTCCCTATATTTTACTTGGTACAGGTCTGCTTTGGTTTGGATGGTTTGGATTCAATGCCGGATCGGCACTGGCAGCCGATGGGCTGGCTGTTACAGCATTTGTAAACACCAATATTGCCTCGGCTACCGCCATGCTCACATGGCTGCTTATCGACAGTGCTTCGGGTAAAAAGCGCTCTGCTGTCGGTGCAGCTGTCGGCGCAGTGGTCGGACTGGTGGCTATTACTCCTGCTGCAGGTTTTGTTACCGTGGGACAGAGTATTTTCTTTGGTTTTGTAGCCTCATTGGTGAGTTACATTGCTGTAAGACTTAAATCGCGCACAAGTATCGACGATACGCTCGATGTCTTTCCCTGTCACGGATTAGGTGGTATTGTGGGAATGCTGCTTACGGGCATTTTTGCAAAAGATGTGGGTCTGATTTATGGTGGAACAACCACTTTCCTTTATCATTTACTGGCTTTAGTAATTGTAAGTATATTTACTTTCGGGGGTTCGTACCTGCTGTACAAACTTACCGACCTTATGCTGCCGATGCGTGTAAGCGCTGAGCAGGAAGAAAAAGGTCTCGACCTGACGCAACATGGCGAAGAAGCCTCAGATGTCAGGGTGAGATTTAACTGAGAAATCAGTTTGTTTTTTAGTTTTATTGTTGCGAAAAGGTTCTCCCACAGCGGTGGGTTGAACCTTTTCTTATATATCAAGAATGCAAAATAACGTTTACAATTCTTTGATTTTTATGTTTTTGAACCAAACTTCGTCGCCATGATCCTGCAAAAGGATATTACCTTCGGCAGCCTCGCCAAAGCCCGGCCAAACGCTGTATTTGCTGTAGTTCACCAAAGCCTGCCACATTTGTGTACCACGTTCGTATTCCACAATTTTAATATCGTTCAGGTAATGCTCCACCTTGCTGTCATTCACAACAATACGTGCATTGTTGAAAAATCCGCCTCTGAATGGTTTGTTGGCAGGTGCGGGAATAAGGTCGTAAAGCGAACCCAGTTTGCGGTTGCCTTTTACACCCAGTTTGGCATCGGGGTGATTGTTGTCGTCGAGAATCTGAAATTCGCAACCAATCGATGAGCCTTCGCCTTTGTTCAACTCGGTATCCACAAAGTATTTAATTCCGCTGTTAGCCCCTTTGGTAATCATAAAATCGACACTGAGTTCGAAGTTTTTGTATTTACGTGTGGTTACAATATCGCCCCCATTGGTCGATTCGCCGCCGCCAGATTTCAACACTTTCAACACTCCGTTTTCAATTTTCCAGCCATTTGCGGGGAAAGTTTTAAGTTTTGCGCCACGCCATCCTTCGGTTGTTTTTCCATCCCAAAGTAATTTCCAACCCTGAGCTTTTTCTTCTTCAGAAATGGTATTGGCTATGCAATTGACCTGCGGAATTTCGCGGCTGTACGGACGACGCACATTTTCCAGATCCTGCGTGCAAATGCGGATATTTTTCCACTGAATGGTTTTTCCGGCCATTTTAGCATCGCCAATGGAATGCACCTGAAGCGCAATAAAACCCGAAGCAGTCATATCGTCGAGCACATTGGCACAGGGAATATCGTTGAGCCATGTACGCAGGCTTGTACCAATCGCCTCGATGCGGACTTTATTCCAAGCATTGGCTTTAAATACCTTTTTAGCCACAGGATTTTTGTCGAGCGGATACAACCAGCCGCGACGGGATTCGTCGTAAATTCCGGCCGACCATGCACGCGTTGAAGGATCAATTTCGTACTGATAACCGTGAACACGTCCGTTTTGATATTCTTTCAGACTATTGCTGCGAAACTGAATACCCGAATTGAGACCATCCTCCACTTTAAATTCCAGTTCGAGAATAAAATCGCCGTACATTTTGGTGGTAGCCAGAAAAGTGTTGGGCGTATTCATTTTCGAAACTCCGGTAATAATACCATCCTTCACCACATAATCAGCAGTTCCGTTGATTTTCTTCCAGCCTTTCAGATTTTTTCCATTGAAAAGCATTTCCCATTTTTCCTGCGAAAATGCCGTGAGCGAGGCAAACATCAGGATAGATAAAATTAAATTGCGTGTTTTCATTTATATGTATTTTTATGTATTTTAAAATATTCAGATTCTTTGTCCGCTTACAACATTCGTGCATTGAATTTTTTAAGTATTAAACCCACTTCATTTTCCTTTGCCAGATAAATAGCTGTCGACAAAGCCTCACCTTCGGATCCATCGATTGTAATTACAGAAGCGGCTGAACTTTTTGTCCCCGGCAATCCTGAATCGGGCATTACAACAGGCCATTTTGTATCCGGACGATTGCCCGAAGTGGTCAAACATTCGTTGTGCAAAACACATTCAGTCTGCGTGTCGGGCACCTGAATTTTCCAGCCTTCGCCAAAAGGATGATTTCCTTTGGCGCCTACTGAACTATTACCAATATTAATTAACGCATCTGTAATTTCCTCATTATTCAGAATTTCAATTACTTTTCGCAATGCATACCCTTTTATAAAGCCTGATAAATCGAGTTTCACATTGGAATCTGCAAATTTTACAGTTGTTTTTTCATTGTCCAACAAGTATTTCTCATGCAAAATATAAGTATCAGAACCTGCCGTAATATCAAAATATCCGAGCGTTTTCTGATGATAGTTGTTACACTCCTGCAATATCTGCATCATTTCGTCCGAAATAGCCACTTCCTGCACGCCAGCCAAACGGTTTATCAAGCTCAGCTCACTTTCGGGATTAAACTTATTCGCAAAAACTTCAATTCTGAGCACCTTATTTTCAATCCTTTTTGCAATTTTCTCTAAATCATGTTCGCACGCGTTCGTGATCATTATCAGATCAATACGTGTAAACATGGCACTAAACCAGGCATACAGAAAGTTTCGTCCGTCGGGAAGTGTTTTGTGCGAAAACTGCATTTCGGGTTACTTTTTTGAATTCCTGAACCAACCAAATGCCAACGCCAATATCACCCGAATTACTGCCACAAAGGTATAAAGCACTACAGTAGCTATCAGTACATAATGCAACGAAGAGAGAATCTCAATGGCCGGCGATTTGTAGGCAATTACAGCGCCCACATTGGCCGCAAATGCGATCAGAAAGCAAACAGCCAGCGTGATAAGCTCTGTTTTTATACGTTTGGCGGAAATTATAATGTCTTTCATTTAATTGTATAATCTACCCCCGGTCCCTAAAGGGGAGTTGAGAGCGCTTTATGATTGAGATAATTGAGTTTAAACTGATCGGGAAAAACAAGGGTGCGCTCTTCTTCCATGGCTTGATGACCCAACAAGCTAAGTTGCGTGGCGTAATATCCTTCTTCGGCAATCAGAGGCGGTTGTTTTTGCGTGATCACAGCCTCGGCAAATGCTTCGAGCAAAAGTGAAGTGCCATCGCCTTCGGGTTTATGGTCGAGCAGGTAATGTCCTTTGTTTTGATTGGCAGTTTCGGGCACCCAGCTTGTTCCGGCAAAAGGCAACGAGCCAAACATGGCATTTTCCATGTCGTTGACCAATTGTAGAAATGCGGGTGCAGGCGGAATTTCCTCGAAATAATACTTGCTTTTTTCGGGCTCCACAGTGCCTTTGTTACACATAATCTGCTCTTCGAGTCCGTAGAATTTGCTCGACAGCACCGAATCATAATTCATTTTTACGCCATTATCGAACATGTAAATACAGCTCACATTGTCGTACACCTCACGTTTTTCTTTCCAGAATGTGATAGCACCATGACCCATTACCTTGTCAGGGATTTGTCGCATGGCCCATGTGCCAATCTGAAGCTGATGACAGGCCAGTTCGGTCATTATTCCTTTCGAATGTTTTTTGTAAAGGCGCCAGTTGATATGTTCGTCGAGTTCGGGCGAAGGAATCGGACGTCGCCAATCGTTGTTACGATGCCAGAAAGTACGAAAACCGCTTATTTCTCCAAAAGTACCGGCATGCACAAGCTCCACAGCACGAATATACCTCGGATCGAAAAGCCGTTGCTGACCCACAAAAAACACTTTTCCCGACTGAAGATATTTTTGATACACATTGTGCGTTTCTTCGAGCGAGTAAGCAATGGATTTTTCGCAAAACACATGTTTTCCGGCATCAAAAGCATCCAATACCATTTGATAGTGGACATCCAGCGGTGTGGCAATCACTACTGCATCAATGCTTTTATCGTCGAGCAACTTTCGGTAATCTTTGTAGACCTTTGCATTAGGAGCTATGGCAAGCGCCGCATCAATCGAAGGTTGATAAATGTCGGCAATGGCTACAATTTCCACTTTTGGATTTTGCGCCAGAAACGACATCAGAAACTGCCCACGCGAACCCGGGCCAATAATTCCGATACGGGCGAGTTGCCCTGTAGTATGTTTTTGTTCCGAAAAAGCCGAAAACCACGGACTTGTAGCCAGCAGAACGCCACCTCCAATGAGTCCCATGTTTTTCAGAAATTGTCGTCGGTCTATA
The DNA here is from genome assembly GCA_016937795.1 of Paludibacteraceae bacterium. GTDB lineage: Bacteria > Bacteroidota > Bacteroidia > Bacteroidales > Paludibacteraceae > Paludibacter. The sequence goes on along the minus strand of JAFGVV010000008.1, from coordinate 2,099 downwards.
TTTGTCATTTGATATCATTATAAACCAACCCCCAACCCCTAAAGGGGAGTAAAGTTAGTCTCGTTAGATTTAATTTCTAAAAATGAAATACTCTATTGTTTTATTTCTTACCCCCCTTTAGGGGTTAGGCGTTTTTACAGTTTATAAAAATACTTCCAGTCTTTGCGCGGCTCAGCACCTTTCAGAAGCTGATTTGCGAGTTCGTTATTAGTAAACTTCTTCGATTTCGGGTCGAATTTAAGTTTTGCATTCAGCTGCTGGGCAATGACGCCCAAACAAAAAACCTGACTGAGAGGTCCGGCCACTTCGAAAGGTGAGCGAGCCTGCTCCTGACCTTTACAAGCCAACAGGAAGTTTTTGAAATGGTTTGAAGTACTTGTGGGAACTTCGGGAAGTTTCGATGCCATATCTTTAGCCTTTTCTTCCGGAATAATCGAAAGTGTACTTCCGTGCGAACCCCCTTTGAAAGTAAGTTCTTTGCTGTAAATAATTTTTCCGGGATTCAGCTTCGATGGCATGATTTGTCCGGTGCTTGGTGGCGGAATATTCGGATCGAGGACCACATTGCCATATCCCTCGGGCACAGGAGGGAGATTGTCGAGCCCGTCGTACCAGGTTACTTTGCAGGCAGGCATACCTTTTCGCTCCGGAAATTTGAACTCAATAGTTGACGAATACGGGAAAAAGAATTTATTGTGACCTTTGGCATAAAGCATATTGATTTCGGTTGGCAAACCAAGTTCCAGAAAACGGTGTGCCGTATCCAGAATATGTGCACCCCAATCGCCAAGCGCACCCATTCCGTAGTCGTACCAGCAACGCCACTGACCATTTACATAATCCTTGTTGTAATCGCGAAATTGCTCAGTTCCGAGCCATGTATCCCAATCCATAGTAGGCGGAACAGGTTCAGCACCCGGCATACTTTTCATATTCGCATCAAAACTGTGCCAGCGACGTGGATTATTCATGTGTGCCGTAATCGCCGTTACATCTTTGATAATTCCGGCCTCTTTCCAGGCTTTAAACTGAAAATAATTGGCCTCGGAATGTCCCTGATTACCCATTTGTGTAACCACGCCATATTTTCGCGCAGCTTTTATCATCAATTCCACTTCGTTGAAAGTATGCGCCATTGGTTTTTCCACATACACATGTATTCCAAGTGACATCGCCAGCATAGTTGCGGGAAAGTGGCTAAAATCGGGCGTTCCGACAGACACTGCATCAATTTTCCCTCCCATTTTGTCGAACATATCCCTGAAATCGTGAAAACGTTTTGCATCAGGGAACTTATTCATAATTTCGAGCGTATGTTTAGCGCCCATATCCACATCGCACAAAGCTACGATATTGCATTGTCCTGTTTTGTAAAGTTCATTGATAATCTCTGCTCCGCGATAGCCTATGCCAATACAGGCAAGGTTTACTTTGTCGGTTGGAGCAATTTTACGTGACTTGCGACGTTTGGCCGATACATCCTGAAATGGAAGCGTGGTAAGTGCTGTACCGGCAGTTATAAGCGAAAGTTGTCGCAAGAAATCGCGACGGGAAGTTTTGGAATTTGAATCCATAAGTATCAGATATTTTGTGAATAAATTAGATCCGGCTCAAAATAATCAAGCACAGGCAAAGATAATTATATTCTGTAAAGTCACATATTTCTTGGTTAAAATAAAATGCAACAATTATCTCAAAAAAGAATAATTAATGACCTCAACAAAATACTTCCAATTTTAAATAACATACAAAATGCTATCTATCTGCAACTTGACGTATTTTCTGAATTATTTCTACAAAAACATTTGCAAAGTGGGGAAAAAGCATTACCTTTGCAGTCACAAAATATCGCGGAGTGGAGCAGTGGTAGCTCGTTGGGCTCATAACCCAAAGGTCGTTCGTTCGAGTCGGGCCTCCGCAACATAGAAAAAAAGGATTGTGATAGCTTCACAGTCCTTTTTTTGCATAAAAATAATCATGTAAGCTCGACAGAATCATACTACCCCACTCTATGGATCAAGTCAAAAAGTTGGGGGGAAAGCAATAAAGTATTAGTTTTGCAAAAAAAAACTAATGCATACAAGTGGATTTGAATTGTT
>JAFGVV010000002.1 GCA_016937795.1 Paludibacteraceae bacterium | reverse complement strand
TCCAGTAATTCGGTCCAATATCTTTCAAGTCTCCTAATTTCTGTTTCATCATTTGATTGTGCAAAAACAATGGTTGAAACAAAAAGAAAGCTGATGAGGAAATAATAGAATTTTTTCATCTTTATCTGTTTATTTTCGAAATGTGTCTGAAACGAAAACCAGGAATTCATGTGTTATACTGCGCCAGTAGGGCCAATCATGTGCTCCATTGTGCATTCTGAATTCATGTGCTATTCCTTTGGATTTCATTGTCGTATGCAACAAAGCGTTGTTACTTGATAAATGATCATCATCTCCACATACGATATACCAATTGGTTTTACTCTCAGATTTATCCGGAAGGCTTTCAAAATAACTAAAAACATCATAGGGTTTATACCACTCCATCAGAGCTTCATCACTAATATTGGGGTACCGGTTTTTAAGATATTGCGAGTCGTATCTTCTGACAGCGGCACTTAATGCACATGTTACAGCAAATAAATCAGGCTGATGAATGGCATATTGCAACGCAGCTGCTCCGCCCAGGGAAGCACCTGCTATGGCTCTACTCCCTTTTTCTGTTCGGCAACGGTAATTCTGTTCAATAAAGGGTATAAATTCTTTAAAAAAGTAGTCTTCAAAATAAAAATCGCCTTCGGGGTCATTAAAGTAACTAATCCTTTTTGTTCCCAGGTTGGCATCTGGAGTTACAACAATCATAGGTATGATATAACCTTCTTCGACCGCTTTATCGAGGTAATGTTTCAGGTTTCCATAATGGAACCATGACTGATGGTTAGGAATTGTGCCTGCAGGACCTGCCGGATGTAACAGGTAAAGAACCGGGTAGGTGCGATCGGAAGACTCATAACCTTCCGGTAAATAGATGGAATATTTCCTTTCTATTTTCAATATGTTGCTGGAAAGAGATTTGTTTTCGTAAACAGTTCCTGTTGTCTGTGCCTGTAAAGTAATGATACAAAAGAGTGAAACAAGTGTCAAAGTGATTATCCTCATGGTGCGAATTATTAATAGGTTATTTGTTATTGTATCATAAAAATAGTCGAAAATTAGATTTTTTCAAAGTGACTTACAACGATGAATGCATATATCGTAGCTGTGATTTAAGCGTTGGCTTTTTGAGGATTTAAGGTGAAATCGCCCTTTCGGTGCGCGATTTTATCGCGTTAGGGTTTAAAAAATTGAAACCACAAGTACAATCGTGCGGGAGCGGTGGAACCTGGCTAAAAGTGACCGTGGAGTAGTCTTTCCTAAAAATCGAACCATTCGCTGCAAATTTCGAAGGCCGAATCTTAAATATTACCAAATCTGATCGAAAGAAAGCGATTTAAAGCCCATGTTTTGAATTTCGATTATTTTTGTCGCGAATTTCAAAACTCAAAAAATATGAAGGCATTTGTATTTCCCGGTCAGGGAGCACAGTTCCCCGGAATGGGCAAAGACTTGTACGAAAATTCTGCTGAAGCAAAAGCTTTGTTCGAAAAAGCAAACGATATTCTGGGTTTCAACATTACCAAGATCATGTTCGAAGGCGATGTGGAAGACCTTAAACAAACCAAAGTAACTCAACCAGCCATTTTTCTGCACTCGGTATTGCTGGCAAAAACACTCAAAGACTTCGCGCCCGACATGGTGGCTGGTCATTCTCTGGGTGAATTTTCGGCACTGGTTGCCAACGGAACGCTTACTTTCGAAGATGGATTGAGATTGGTGTCGCAGCGTGCCCAGGCCATGCAAAAAGCTTGCGAAATGGCGCCTTCAACAATGGCCGCTATCGTTGGGTTAGACGATGCAACGGTGGAAGAAATTTGTGCTGCAATCGACGATGTGGTAGTTCCGGCCAACTACAATTGCCCCGGCCAACTTGTAATTTCGGGTTCGGAAGCGGGCATCGATAAAGCCTGTGCGCTGTTAACCGAAAAAGGCGCCAAACGTGCATTGAAACTGGTAGTGGGAGGAGCTTTCCACTCGCCATTTATGGAACCTGCCCGCGAAGAACTGGCCGCGGCAATTAAAGCAACAACCTTTAGTATTCCTACTTGTCCGGTTTATCAAAATGTAAATGCACTGCCAGTTTCAGATCCGGAAGAGATCAAGGAAAACCTGATTGCGCAGTTGACCGCACCTGTAAAATGGACACAGATTGTTCAGAATATGATTGCCGGTGGTGCTACTTCATTCACTGAAGTTGGTCCGGGAAAAGTACTGCAGGGCTTGATTATGAAAGTCGACCGCAGTGTCCAAACCTCGGGTGTAAATTCCTACGAGGGATAGTTAAAAACCACTTCAAAATAAAAAATCCCGGTATTTCTGTCGAAGCATCGGGATTCATTTTTTGTAGAATAATATCAGTTCATACTTTTTTGGAGCATACGATAAATCGTCGATTTGCCGATCCCTAATTTGGTTGCCACCAAACGAACATTCTGATTGTATTTGTTCAAAAAGAATTTCACAATTTCGTTGTTGTATTCTTCCAGCGTTTTTTCGCTCGCCAGCAGGTTCTGAACGTTTTCATCCACATTCATATTC
>JAFGVV010000007.1 GCA_016937795.1 Paludibacteraceae bacterium | reverse complement strand
GTACATTTTTATAAATAAAAAAAAGGTTGCATATTTTTGTACAACCTTTGCGATGTGGGCGTTGACGGATTCGAACCGCCGACCCTCTGCTTGTAAGGCAGATGCTCTGAACCAGCTGAGCTAAACGCCCGATTATTTTACTACAGTACTTTTTGCGTTGAGGATTCGAACCGCAGACTCTCCCGACTTCAAGGTCGGGATGCTCTGAACCATCTGAGCTAAACGCCCGTAATGTTTACATTATAAAAATCTAATCGGTGTGGGCGTTGACGGATTCGAACCGCCGACCCTCTGCTTGTAAGGCAGATGCTCTGAACCAGCTGAGCTAAACGCCCGATTATTTCTGTAGTGCCTTTCTCCAAAAGCGTTGCAAAGATACTGCTTTTTTTATTTCTAACAAATGTTTTTGAAAAATAATTGTCACACATTTTTATCGGAAAAATGTTTTTACTTGTAAGTGAGATATTTTAGCTTGAAAAAAAATATCAATTATATCAATCAAAACGATTATTCTGAAAAAAAAAGCACAAAAATAGCAAACGTATTAGCAACAATGATATTTGAATTTCCTATAAAAAATAATCATTTTATCCTTTCAACTTATTTCCGTACCTTTGCTGCTTAAAATATTTGCACCCACAGTCGTACTTTGTGAAAAGTGTAGCTGACAAATAGAATGGAATGTAAATATCTAATTTTAATAGATATAATAAAAAAACAATGGGAAATATTGTAGCAATTGTGGGTCGTCCGAATGTAGGTAAATCGACCCTTTTCAACAGGCTCACCAAAAGCAGAAGAGCCATAGTTAACGAACAGGCAGGTACCACACGCGACCGACAGTACGGAAAATCTGAGTGGGAAGGGCGTGAGTTTTCTGTGATTGACACAGGTGGTTGGGTAATTAACTCAAACGATATCTTCGAAGAGCAAATTAAACATCATGTAAAGCTTGCTATTGATGAAGCCGATGTAATAATGTTTCTGGTAGATATTCAAAACGGCATTACCGACTACGACCTTGAAGTAGCGCAAATCCTGCGCGGAAGTAAAAAGCCGGTATTATTAGTATCGAACAAAGCCGACACACACGAGTGGCAATATAACGCTGCTGAGTTTTATAAATTAGGACTTGGCGAACCGCTTGTTGTATCAGCAATAAATGGCTTAGGAACAGGCGATTTGCTCGATAATCTCCTTACCCACTTTCACCCCGACAGCGCTGACGAAATGGATGATGAACTACCTCGTTTTGCAGTGGTGGGCCGTCCAAACGCAGGTAAATCTTCGCTTATCAACGCATTTATTGGCGAAGAACGAACCATAGTAACAGAAATTGCAGGTACCACACGCGACACCATTTACACCCACTTTAATAAATTCGGACACGACTTTTATTTAGTTGACACAGCCGGTATTCGTAAAAAAGCCAAGGTAAACGAAGACATTGAATACTATTCGGTAGTCCGCTCCATCAGAGCCATCGAAAACTCGGATGTTTGTATTTTGATGATTGATGCCACTCGCGGACTCGAAAGTCAGGATTTGAACATCTTTTCGTTGATACAAAAAAACCGTAAAGGGCTTGTAGTCTGCGTCAACAAATGGGATTTAGTTGAAAACAAACAAACCAACGATATAAAAAATATCGAAAAAAGCATTCGTGAGCGTTTAGCTCCATTTGTTGATTTCCCAATAATTTTCACTTCGGCCACTACCAAACAGCGTATTCTGAAAGTAATTGAAACAGCTTCGGAGGTCTTCGAAAACAAATTCCGAAAAATCGCGACAGCTAAATTAAATGAATATCTGTTGCCTGTAATCGAAAACTATCCACCTCCGGCAATAAAAGGCAAATACATTAAAATCAAATATATTACGCAGCTTCCAAACACTCAAATACCTACATTTGTATTTTTTGCCAATCTGCCACAATATGTAAAAGAGCCTTATCGGCGTTTTCTCGAAAATAAAATTCGTGCAAAATACGACTTTACAGGCACACCAATGCACATATTTATTCGTCAGAAATAATTATCGCAACCTATTAAACAACAATAAATACAATATGGATCAACAGGACAATCAGCTTAACATTCAACTTTCGGAAGAAATTGCAGAAGGAACATATTCGAATTTAGCTATTATATCGCATTCCACTTCGGAATTTGTGGTTGACTTTATACGTATCATGCCGGGTACACCCAAGGCAAACGTAAAATCACGCGTGATTCTCACCCCTGAGCATGCAAAGCGTTTACTTTTTGCACTTCAGGAAAACATCACGAAATACGAGGCCCAGCACGGAAAAATTAAAATTCCGGATAATCCTTTTACTCCACCTGTACCAATGGGTTTTGGTGGTGGAGAAGCATAATTAAAAAAGAGGCTGTACATTCGCACAGCCTCTTTTATTTTACAAAATTCTTTTCTTTTTAAAATACTTTCCCTGACGCGCATCACGTCGTTGCATTTCCTTTTCCACTTTTACAATAAACTCAAAATTTTTGAGTTTCCAGTCGGGTGCAATCAGAAATGCAGGCGGCGACTGCGACACCATTCGTTCGATGGCTATTTTCGGATTCAGACGTTCAATAAAATCTATCACTAAATCGACATATTCGTCGGCTGTATAAAGTTGAAATAACTCAGGCTGTTCGGCAAATTGTTGCGCCATCTTAGTACGTTTCACTAATTGGAGTTGATGTAACTTTATGGCTGTTAGTGGCAATTGAGATATTCGGTCGGCATGCGCGAGAATTGTCTGACGATTTTCGCCGGGCAATCCCAGTATTAAATGTGCACCTGTTCGAATACCGCGCATGGTAGTTGCTTTGATTGCATTCACAGCACAAGCATAATCGTGACCACGATTGATAAACTCCAATGTGCGGTCGTCAGTCGATTCAATACCATATTCAATCATCACATAACAACGTTTCGACAACTCGGCAAAATAATCGAGAATTTCATCATTTACACAATCGGGGCGTGTACCTACTACAACTCCCACTACTTTAGGATGTTGCAAAGCTTCTTCGTAAATGGCTTTCAGTTTATCAAGCGCATCATAAGTATTGGTGTAGGACTGAAAATAAGCCAGATAAATCTGGCTTTGGTATTTATGATGAAAAAACTGAATACCCTCTTCTATTTGCTGTGTTATACTTTTGGTAGGCTTGCAATATTCCGGACTAAAAGTTTGATTATTGCAATATGTACAACCACCAATACCACGGGAACCATCACGGTTAGGACAAGTAAAACCGGCATTCACCGAAATTTTCTGTACCCGTTCGCTAAACTCATTCTTCAATACCTGATTGTAATTCAAATATCGGTTTTCTGTATTTTGATTTATTATAAACATCGTTATTTGTTATTTATTTTTCGTTTCGGGTTCTTGTATAAAAATTAACCAATTAATTAATCAGTCAACTAATCAAGCAAAGCACTTGCTTTTCTCTTCCGTCCCACCAGATAAATACCCGCCAGCACAACTAATCCACCGGTAATTTCAGTAAATGTCAGCATTTCGCCAAGCACAGGTGCCGAGAACAGAGCCGTAAATACCGTTTGACTCAGTAAGCCAACCGATGCAACTGTTGGTTTTATATGCCCCAATGCCTGATTAATGGACAACCAACCTAACACTTGTGGCACAAGCCCCAGAGCTACCAGATACCACCATGTATGAGGTTCGAACCCTGTGAGTTGAGCCCGGGAAAACATAGCTATAATTCCCAACACTACAGTACTCGAACACATAGAGATTGCTGTAAAACTAAAAGTATCAAGTGTATTCCTCCCTTTGCGCACCGTTAGCAAATAGGCACCATAAAAAACACTTGCTGCAATAGCTAACTAAACTACCGGTGTTGAGCTTTGCATGCACAATTTCGTCGAACCCCACAATGAGTACCACGCCGACTAACGAAAGTGCAGTTCCCCACCAAAAAGTTCCCCGGGGTTTCTCCTTCATAAATATCAAAGCTCCTAAACCAACCCAAACAGGAGCCAGGTTAGCTAAAAGGGTAGAAATAGTAGCTTTCGAAAGCATGATCGATGTATTCCACAGCACAATATCGGCTGCAAAAAGTACTCCGCAAATCACAGCTATCATCACACCAAATTTATCATGAATGGGTTTGCGAAAATAGAGCCAGACAGGAATAATACCCAACATACCGAAGAGCAAGCGATAAAAACCGGAACTAACACCACTCACACCCGCAAGCTTAACGAATATTGCCGACCAAGAAATACACAACACACCAAAAAGGAGCAAAAAATAATGCAGCCAGGGATTGTTTTTTGTCATAAAATGATTTATAAAAATTCTGCAAAAGTAATTATTTTTCGCATGTAACTGCTACAAGAAAATTTGCGTGTTAAAATTGCAAACAAAAACAAACCGAAAATGTTCTGTGACTCCTGTTCAAAAGTCAGCCAATGCATAAGAAAAAGGCTAACCTTGTAACAATACAAAGTTAGCCCATCCTTTAATTAAAATCACGAACAATCAAATAATACAGGTTTATTTAGTACACATAAGTTTTTCTACTTCTTTCCAGTTCACTACTTCCCAAAACGATTTGACATAAGCTGCTCGTTTCGATTGATATTTAAGATAATATGCATGTTCCCACACATCAATGGCAAGTATTATTTTCCCCTTTGCTTCTACTTCTTTCATCAGTGGGTTGTCCTGATTCGGAGTTGACGTGATTGTCAGTTTGCCATTTTTATCGACAAGCATCCATGCCCAACCCGATCCAAAACGTGTGGCAGCTGCATTTTCGAATTCAGCTTTAAATTTATCTACACTTCCAAAATTATCATTAAGCTTTTTTTCAAGCTTTGCCGACATTTTTGCGCTGCCTGCAGGAGCAAGCAATGTCCAGAATAATGTATGATTGTAATGCCCACCACCATTGTTGCGAACTGCCGTACGGATATCGACTGGCAAAGCATTAATATTGGAAATCAGCGCCTCAATACTTTTTTTCTGTAAATCAGGATACTTTGAAAGCGCATTATTCAGATTATTAACGTAGGCCGCATGATGATTATTCAGGTGAATAAACATTGTAGTACTGTCGATATATGGTTCAAGTGCACCATAACCGAAACCAAGCGTAGGTGTAGAAAATTGTGCGGAAGCAAACATTGCTGCCACCCATACTGCAATTGTAATAATTATTTGTTTCATATCAATTCAGATAAAAATGTTTAATTTTAGAAAGTTATGTAATAAGCATAACAAGCGTATAAATGCATTGTTCACAACAAACTATTGATTTTTTACAGCTTTTAAGAAATGCATCGTACTTTTCGGCACTTTTATACGTTATTGATTTCAGTAAAAATGCACACCTGCATCAACGCCTGACTTATTGCGTCAATGGTAGAAAATAAGTATATTTGCGGGTTAAAAATCAGAACTTTCAAAATGATAGACTATATAAAAGGCGAGATCGCAGAGCTCACACCCACTACAGTTATTATTGAAACTGCGGGAGTGGGATATTGCATACATATCAGCCTGCCAACTTTCACAGTACTACAGACTAAAAAATCAACTAAACTATTTGTATATGAAGTAATTCGTGAGGATGCTCATCTGCTTTACGGATTTACAAATCAGGCCGAACGACAATTATTTTTGCTTCTTATTTCGGTTTCGGGAGTAGGTGCAAATACTGCACGAATGATTATGTCATCGTATTCGGCTGCTGAGATACAGGAAATGATAGCTACAGCTAACGTTACAGCACTGAACGCCATCAAAGGAATTGGTGCAAAGACTGCACAGCGTATAATTGTAGATTTGAAAGATAAAATCATGAAAGTTGCCGGCATGGAAAGTAGTGAGCAAAAATTGTTTGCGAACATTTCGAATCCGGTAAAAGACGAAGCTGTATCGGCTCTTGTAATGCTTGGTTTTGCAGCCAACACCTCTCAAAAAGCCATCGACAGCATTCTCAAAAACGAACCCGCTCTGAAAGTAGAGCAACTGATAAAATTAGCTCTGAAAATGTTATAATAACGCATTGACAAAAACAGATACTTTGAACTTTTTTATGAATTAAAGCAATCTTCTATTTTTTTTAATAGAAAATTTAAACTCAGCTGTTCCGACTTTTTATGCTAAATATCAAAAGAATAATTCCTTTTCTTCTCATATCCATCATTCTTGCGGGATCGGTTTTTGCCATCAATTCGGCGCTATCTCTGAACGAAGCAGCAATGGACCTTGCCGCATCATTGCCTGCCCCACCCGATTCTGTGCCTGTATTCAAACAAAAAAGTTTCGAAACGAACTCGGCATCCGATCTCAGTGCGCGATTTCCACTTGAAGATGCAAACCCAGACAATATTAAATCGGTAGTGGAGTATGACCCTGTTTCGGGCAATTATGTTTTTAAAACTTATGCTGGAAGCATGGAAATATCCACACCTTTTATGATGACTGGTGAAGAATATAAAAAGTTCTCGGCACAGCAGGAAATGCAGAATTACTGGAAAGAAAAAAACAGTTCGGCACCTGTAAACAACGAAGATAAATTTTCTATTTCGGATATGAAATTCAACATCGGACCTGCCGATAAAGTTTTCGGCCCGGGTGGCGTGCAGGTGCGCACTCAGGGTTCGTCGGAAATAATTCTCGGCGTAAAACACAACCGCGTTGAAAACCCGGCACTTACCGAACGTCAGCGTTCGAACTTTGTGCCGCAGTTTGATATGAAAATTCAGATGAACGTGACGGGTTCGGTAGGCGACAAAGTGAACTTTGGGATGAATTACAATACCGAATCGTCGTTCGAGTTCGACCAGCAAATGGTGAAACTGGCTTACAAAGGCAAAGAAGACGACATTATCAAAAACATACAGGCCGGTAATGTGAGCATGCAACTCAACAGTTCGCTTATCAGTGGAAGCACAGCACTTTTCGGGGTGAAAACCGATCTTCAATTCGGAAAACTAAGTGTATCGGCAGTGGCCTCGCAACAGGAATCGGAAACAAAAACGGTAAGTTCAAAAGGAGGAGCACAAACCACAGAATTTGAAGTAAATGCGGACAATTACGACGAAAACCGACACTTTTTTATCGGACATTATTTTCGCGATAATTTTGAAAAATCGATGAGCAAATTGCCTGTCGTCACTTCCGGTGTGACCATCAATCGCGTGGAAGTATGGATTACCAACAAAAGAGCAAATTACGATCAGGCGCGTAATATCGTAGCATTTATGGACCTTGGCGAAGCTGAAAGAGCAGATAATCCACACTGGACAAAAAATCCGGCAATGCTTATTCCCCGTAATAGTGCCAATTCACTTTACAGCGAAATAACAGCAATCGACAATGTACGCAACATTCAGCTAACCAACTCGGTGCTAAACGATAATTTTGAAGCGTTTGGCATTTCGGGTGGCGAAGATTACGAGAAAATTGAAAGCGCCCGCAAACTCGACCCTTCAGAATACACACTCAACAGCAGCCTGGGTATCATTTCTTTAAAATCGTCGCTCAATCCCGACGAAATTCTGGGTGTAGCATACGAATACAATTATGGTGGAAAAATTTTTCAGGTAGGTGAATTCTCGACCGATGCCATCGAAGCACCTAATGCCCTGATTGTAAAACTATTGAAAGGAACCACGCAATCACCTCAGCTTGCTATTTGGGATTTGATGTTGAAAAACGTATACTATCTCGGAGCTATGCAGATTCAGAAAGACAACTTTAATTTACGAATTGTCTATCGCAACGACTCGATAGGTACAGATATGCAATATCTGACCGAGGGCGGAATAGATGTAAAAAACAAACTGCTGCTAAGGGTTATGAATCTCGATCGACTTGATGTAAAAGACAACCCGAACCCCGATGGTATTTTCGACTATATTGAAGGCCTGACAGCACTCTCCTCATCAGGTAGAATAATGTTTCCTGTGCTCGAACCATTTGGAAAACATTTGAAAGATAAATTCGGAACAGGTTTTGAATCGATAGCCGAAAAATACATTTTTCAGGAATTATACGATTCTACATTAGTGGTTGCTCAGGAACTGAGCGAAAAAAACAAATTCCGTTTGGTAGGCGAATACAAATCGTCGGGCGGTTCAGAAATCCGACTGAACGCCATGAATGTGCCACGCGGTTCGGTTACAGTGACAGCTGGTGGCGCCACACTTACCGAAAATGTGGATTATACTGTGGATTACACTATGGGAACAGTAACCATTCTGAACCAATCCATACTCGAATCGGGCACTAACATTGATGTAAAACTCGAAAACCAGTCAATGTTCAGCATGCAGCGTAAATCGCTTATTGGCACACATCTAGAATATCAGTTCAGCAAGGATTTCAGCATTGGCGGTACCATTATGCATTTGTCTGAGAAACCACTGACAACCAAAGTGAATACAGGCAACGAACCAATTTCAAATACTATTTGGGGCTTAAACACCTCGTGGCGTACCGAATCGCAATGGCTTACCAATATGCTCGACAAATTGCCTTTTGTAAATGCCACCAAACCATCGACAATTGCACTGAATGCCGAGTTTGCTCAACTTATCCCGGGACATTCAAAAATTGTGGGACGTCAGGGAATGGCATATCTCGACGATTTTGAATCAACAAAAACTTCAATCGACATTCATTATCCTGTAAACTGGTATCTGGCTTCCACCCCCTACAATCCAAATCCTAATCCGGGCGATGCCTATTTTAATGAAGCGGCCATACAAGGTATTGAATCAGGAAAAAACCGTGCACTGTTGTCGTGGTATTACGTCGATCAGATTCTGAATTCGCTCAATCCCGGTCGTTCCACACCTATCAACCTGCGTAATAATGTTGAATCTCAATCGAACCATTATACACGCGATGTATTGATTAAAGAGGTATTCCCAAATCGTAGTCAGCTACTTACCGAAAGAGCGTTACTCACAGTAATGAACCTTTCGTACTATCCTACCGAACGTGGTCCTTACAATTTGGATGCAGCTGGTATCGACCAGAATGGCTATCTGACAAATCCCAAAAATCGTTGGGGAGGTATCATGCGTAAACTTGATGCTACCGATTTTGAAACTTCCAACATCGAATATATCGAATTTTGGATGATGGATCCGTTTATTTACGACAAGAACCGCACAGATTCGGGAGGAGATTTATACTTTAACCTTGGTGATATCAGCGAAGATGTACTGAAGGATGGAAAAAAATTCTTCGAACACGGCCTTCCCGTAGATGGCGACGAAACCAAAACCGAATCGACAGTGTGGGGACGAGTACCCAAAACACAATCGACCATCACAGCATTCGACAATACGCCCGGTGCACGAAAATTTCAGGATGTGGGATTAAACGGACTTAGCACCGAACAGGAATTTATTTATCCTGCATACAAAGATTATGTGGATGCTGTGAAAAGCAAACTTACACCCGATGCACTACAGCGAATGGCAGACGATCCGTTTTCTCCCATCAACGACCCTGCGGGCGACAATTATAATTTTTACAAGAGCACAGATTACGACAACGCCGATGCCGACATTCTGACCCGTTATAAACGCTATAATGGTACCGAAGGCAACTCGCCTGATGCCACTGAAGTAACCGAAGAATATACTACTACAGCTACTTCATTGCCCGACATGGAAGATGTGAATACTGACAATACGCTCAACGAATACGAAAAATACTTCCAGTATAAAGTGGCCATCAAAAAAGACTCTATGGTGGTTGGCCGAAACTTTATTACCGACAGCTACACCTCGAACGTTAGCCTGGCCAATGGCATAGTGGAGCCTGTTACCTGGTATCAGTTTAAAATTCCTATCCGCGAACATCAGGACAAAGTAGGAAACATACGTAACTTTAAATCAATCAGATTTATTCGTATGTTTATGACTAATTTCGAAAAAGAAAAACATTTACGTTTTGCTACACTTGAACTTGTAAGAGGCGAATGGCGCAATTACAACAAAACACTAAACTTACCGGGCACAGCACCCGTTTCAACAGGAAAACTCGATGTTCAGGCTGTAAATATCGAAGAAAACTCGGTTAAAACACCTGTAAACTATGTATTACCTCCGGGCATAACCCGCGAAACCGACCCCGGTCAGATTGCCATGATCAAACTAAACGAACAGGCCATGGTTATGAAAGTGACAAATCTTGCTCCGGCCGATGCCCGTGCAGTTTATAAAAACACATCGTACGACATGCGACAATACAAACGTATGCAAATGTTTGTACACGCTGAAAAAATGGCCGACGATGTAAATTCTCTGAGCGATTACGAGATTTCATGCTTTATTCGCTTGGGTAGCGATTTGGTGAATAATTATTATGAATATGAGATTCCATTGCGTCTCACTCCTGCCGGCACTTATCAGGACACCGACACCGACCGAGAAATTGTTTGGCCACAGGAAAATATGTTCGATTTCCCGTTCGAAGTACTTATACAAGCCAAAAACGAGCGCAACCGTGCCAAACAAAACGGAACTCAAATTTCGGACTTCACACCTGTATATCATAATGGTAAAAATAAAATCCGCGTGATAGGTAATCCTTCGTTATCCGATGTGCAGAATATCATGATTGGTGTTCGAAACAACTCTGGTCGTGGCGAAATAAAATCAGGCGAAATATGGGTCAACGAATTAAGGATGACCGAATTTGATGAGTCCGGAGGTTCTGCAGCGATGGCTAATCTATCAGTAGGACTGTCGGATCTTGGCTCGGTGAACTTTTCGGGGCGACTCGAAACAGCAGGCTATGGTAGTATAGAAAGTAATGTGATGGACCGACGTATGGACGATTTGTATCAAATGAATTTCTCTACAAGCCTCGACCTCGGACGCTTCCTGCCCGAAAAAGCCAAAATACAGCTTCCGGCTTATTTCTCGTACACCAACGAAACACTTACCCCTAAATACAATCCGCTCGATCAGGATGTTTTGCTCGACGATGCCCTCGATGTATATAACACGCAGGAAGACCGCGACACTCTTATGATGCAATCGCAAACGGTTAGTACAACCAGAAGCTTTAACATCTCATCGGCAAGAGTCAATATTAAAAGCAAAAAGCCACAGTTCTACGACCCGGCCAATGTTACCTTTACTTATTCGTATAGCGAAAACAATCAGCACAATCCTGAAGTAAAGGAAAACCTGATAAAACAGGAACGGGCTGCCATTAATTATAGCTATTCGTTCACAGGACAGCCTTTGGAGCCTTTCAAAAATGTAAAAGCACTCGATAAACCAGCTATGAAAATTATCAAAGAGCTGAATCTGAATTATCTTCCATCGTCCATTAGCTATAACACCGACATGAACCGACAATTCAGCAAAACCGAGTTGCGCGACTTTACAGGCTTCTCATCAGGCCCTGATAATTTCGATTTGAATTTTAGCAAGGACTTTATGTGGAACCGCAATTTCTCTGTAAACTGGGATTTAACACGCTCGCTGCGCTTCAGTCTGCAAACGGCCATGAATGCAAATATCGAAGAACCTTACTACACTCCTGAATTCGGGCGCGAACATTACGATATGTGGCGCGATTCGGTAATAACAAGTATTCGAAAACTCGGAAATCCATATGCTTACAACCAGGTTTTCACCGCTTCGTGGGCTATTCCTATCAACAAACTTCCTTTGCTCGACTGGATTACAGCCAATGTGTCGTACAACTCCAACTATAGCTGGAACCGCACTGCACTTATCGATGATGTAAATGTCGGCAATATTGCAACTTCCATGGGCGCCTGGAGTGGCGACGGACAGCTCAATTTCGAAAACCTGTACAATAAATCAAAATATCTGAAAGAAGTAAATCGACGTTTTGCAATGCAACAACCCGCAAACTTGCGTTTCCAACCACGTACCTTCAGTCAGATATATACTTTCGAAAAGAACAAAAAACTGACTGTCAATCATCGTCTGGGCTCCGAAAAATTCGACTTTGCAGCAAAAGATAAAAACGGCAAACCCATTATGCTGAAATACCGGACTGTAAACCCGACTACCATTGAGCTTACACCCGATTTTGATATGGACAGCGTACAGCTGACCATTGTATCAAAAGATCCGAATTACAGAACTGCGGCGCAAAAAACCGTGGACTTCACTTCGCGTTTCCTGATGATGGTGCGCCGGGCATCTGTTACATATCGTAGAACAAATAGTATGACGCTTCCGGGGTTCACTCCTCAACCGGGGTTCCTCGGTCAGCAAAAGGATCAAAACAATATGTTTGCTCCCGGCTATGCTTTTGCTTTCGGATTTTTCGACGGCAATACCATCGACAATATGGCTGAAAATGGATGGCTTTATAAAAATCCTGAATTAGTTAACCCTGCTGCTTTGGCTAATACATCTGATTTGGATATTAAAGCCAGCATTGAACCTATTGCAGGAATGAAAATTGAGCTGAATGCTAAACGTTACAAAGCTGAAAATACTAGCATACAGTATATGTTCGAGGGTATGCCACGCACGTTTAGCGGAAGCTATAACATTACACAGATTTCAATTGCCACTGCTTTTGCCAAAACAGGTAATGCAGAACAAAACTATGCATCTGAAGTATTCGATCAGTTCCTTGCCAACCGTCAGAAAATGGCTGACCGACTTACCCGTGAACTTCAGGGTACAAAATATCCCAAAACCGGATTTTTCAGTGAAGATCCTGCAATTGACGGAAAAGATTTTGACCCTGCCAAAAGTAAATACAGTCTGAATTCGCCCGATGTAATGATTCCTTCGTTTTTGGCTGCTTATACAGGTCGCGATATAAATTCGGTAAACCAGAATCCATTTTTATCCATTCTTGAAATTCTGCCCAACTGGCGAATGAACTACGATGGTCTTTCGCGTATCGACTGGATACGGGAAAAGTTCCGATCGGTAAGTATTACGCATGCTTATACCAGCCGATACAGCGTTGGAAATTACACTTCATACTCCACCTGGGTAGCAATGGGCGACGACGATTCAGCTTTGGGTTATATTCGTGAGGAAAGCACCGGAAATCCTATTCCATCAATGCCTTATGAAATATCTACTGTATCGCTCAACGAACAGTTCAGCCCGCTTATCGGGATTAATGCTGCCTTGAAAAACAGCATGACTACAAAGTTGGAATATCGTAAACAACGAAATCTATCGCTAAACCTGAACAGTTCGCAACTTATTGAAGCAAGTTCCGATGAGTTCGTCATTGGCTTTGGTTATTTGCTCAAAGATTTTGATGTGATTCTGAAACTCAAAAACGATGGACAGTCGCGTATCAAAAACGACCTGAAACTGAATGCCGATCTTTCGTACAAGGATATCAAATCGCTGCTTCGTAAAATCAACGAAAATGTGACTCAGGCTTCAAGCGGTAATAAAATGTTCAGTCTGAAAATTATGGCCGATTATGTATTCAGCTCGAAAGTAAATATACAGCTGTTCTTCGACCGTCAGACCACATCGCCGCTTATCTCGTCGACCTATCCTGTTTCGGCCACCAACTTTGGTATGAGCTTTAAGTTTATGCTGACAAGATAGAGACATGTACGATTTAAACATTTACAATTTACTATTTAACTGTATCTACTCTTAAACAAATTGACTGATTAACCAATTAACCAATCACCTGATTAACCAATCAACAGTACACGAAACTGCGAATATCCGTTCA
This sequence comes from Paludibacteraceae bacterium, assembly GCA_016937795.1. Classification (GTDB taxonomy): domain Bacteria; phylum Bacteroidota; class Bacteroidia; order Bacteroidales; family Paludibacteraceae; genus Paludibacter. Next base: position 6,584 of record JAFGVV010000007.1, on the reverse strand, counting down.
ATCTGTGTTATCTGTGTGCAGCCGAAAACGCAAAAGCTTCTTAATAAAATCAAATTCAAATGAACAAACATTCATATATTCATGTTGAATGATTAGTTTTGTCTAAAATAAAAAATATATGAGAAGGAAAATTCTTTTATCGTTATTGGTGCTGATAAGTACAACAGCACTTTTTTCGCAGATATTCGAACCAATCAAATGGAGTTTCGAGCTGAAAAACACCGGTAAAACAACCGCTGATATTATCCTGAAAGCTACAATTGACGGAGGCTGGCATCTGTACGGAATGAATATTCCTGAAGGAGGTCCGCGTCCCACTTCATTTGTATTCGAAGGTGTGCAAAATGCCAAACTCGAAGGAAAAGTGCAGTCGCAATCGAAGTTGAAGGAGGTTTACGACCCCAACTTCGACATGAAACTCAGTTGGTACGCCAACGAAGCTGTGTTTGTACAGAAAATATCATTTGCCGACGCATCCAAGGTACGCGTAAAAGGTTATGTGGAGTTTATGGCCTGCGACGATCAGAGCTGTTTGCCACCCGCACAGGAAAGTTTCGACCTTGGTTCCAAAAATGTACAAGTTGCTGAAACGACTACATCTAATACTCCCGCAACCACTGAGGTAAAAGCTCTCGAAACATTGGCTGTAGCCGATAGTAGTAATACTGAAACTACACAGGAAACAAAAACAACCGAAGTGGCCGACTATTGGACACCCGTGATCGACCAACTGAATGCATTCGGCAATATGCTGGGCAATGTGGATACAGTTTCGCTTTGGCTTATCTTCCTTGCCGGACTGGGAGGTGGATTTCTCGCATTATTCACACCCTGTGTGTGGCCTATCATTCCCATGACTGTTAGTTTCTTTCTGAAACGTTCGGGCAATAAATCGAAAGGTCGCCGCGACGCCATTCTTTACGGGCTATCCATAGTAGTAATATATGTAGCACTTGGATTACTTATCACGCTGCTTTTCGGGTCGAGCGCACTCAACAGCATGTCCACCAACGCTGTGTTTAATCTGATCTTCTTTGGTTTGCTGGTATTTTTCGCAGTATCGTTTTTCGGTGCATTCGAAATTACGCTGCCTTCGTCATGGTCAACCAAGCTCGATGCCAAAGCCGAAGCTACTTCGGGCATTCTGAGCATTCTGTTTATGGCCTTTGTACTGGCACTTGTTTCGTTCTCGTGCACCGGTCCTATCATCGGCACTTTACTTGTGGAAGTGGCAAGCACAGGTTCGTTGCTTGCTCCTGCTGTAGGAATGTTTGGTTTCGCAGTAGCGCTTGCCATTCCGTTTACCTTCTTTGCATTCTTCCCTTCGTTACTAAAATCTATGCCAAAATCGGGCGGCTGGCTCAACACTGTAAAGGTTGTGCTCGCATTTCTCGAACTTGCACTCGCACTGAAATTCCTTTCGGTAGCCGATTTGGCTTACGGATGGCGCATACTCGATCGTGAAGTGTTCCTCGTGCTTTGGATTGTTATTTTTGCTTTGCTCGGATTCTATCTGTTGGGCAAAATACGCTTCCCGCACGACAGCGAAAGTAAACATTCGTCGGTACCGGGCACTTTCTTAGCCATTGTTTCACTTTCGTTCTCGCTCTACATGGTTCCCGGACTTTGGGGTGCGCCGCTGAAAGCCATCAGCGCCTTTGCTCCCCCACTCTACACACAGGATTTCAATCTGTACGACAACGAAGTGCATGCAGCTTACACCGACTATGAGGAGGGAATGGCTTATGCTGCTTCGAAAGAACTACCTGTAGTAGTTGATTTTTCAGGGTTTGGCTGTGTAAACTGTCGTAAAATGGAAGCTTCGGTTTGGACTGATCCACGCGTGAAAGACAAACTCGAAAAAGAATATGTGCTGATTACGCTTTTTGTGGACGACAAAACACCTTTGAAAGCACCATATTCAGTAGAAGAAAACGGCAAAACCCGCCAGATAAAATCGGTTGGCGACAAATGGAGTTATCTGCAACGTCACAAGTTTGGTTCAAATGCTCAACCGTTCTATGTCATTCTCGACAATCAGGGAATGCCACTCAATAAATCATACAGCTTCGACGAAAGTCCTGACAATTTCCTGAAATGGCTCGGCGAAACCCGAAAAGCGGAATAATTGCTTTTATAAGCGCAATTTAAAATCACAAAAAAAAGAGATGCAAAACAATGATTTGCATCTCTTTTTTTAGCCCTTCATTATAATGTCAGACAAAAGTCATGAAAAAAGAGGCTGTATCAAAAGAGTCTTTTTGAACGCAAATTACGCAAATTTCCACAAATCCAATAGATTCACAATTTCGTAAGCTGTATTTATACAGGTACTTATGATTTGTGTAAATTTGCGTTTATTCGCGTAATTTGCATTCTTATTGCTTTTGATACAGCCCCTTAAATTATAAGTTTATAAATTCCGAATTATTTCTTCAAAAAATCATCCACTCTTTCGAATGCAAGTTTCGAACTGATGACCGCCATTGGCAGACCTGCACCGGGAATAGTGGAAGCACCAACATAGAAAAGGTTTTTAAGCTTTTCATCTTTGTTGGCCGGACGGAAAGCTCCAATCTGACGAATTTTGTGCGATAAGCCTAAACCACTTCCCATATACAAATTAAAATGTTTTTCCCATTCGGCAGGTGTATAAATGGTGCGGGATACAATGTCGGGACGAATATCCTGACCTATACGAGCACCGAAATCCTCTATAATGCTATCCACAATTTTATCACGGTCGCTCCAGTCCTGCTTGAACAGCAAGTTAGGCACAGGACATACAAAGAACAAACTCTCGCAACCATCGGGTGCACATTCTGCATTGTGTTTCGAAACTACATTTACATAATAATATGGTTTCTCAAGTGTGCCGGGCTCCTGCATTACCTTGTGGGCATATTCTTCGTAGTTATTTCCAAGATAATAATTGTGGTGATTTACCTGAGGAAGTTTGGTTTTCACACCGATATAAAAAGTGAGATAACCCATAGTCCAGTCCATTTTGCGCATCTTTTCTTCGGAAAAAGCCGGACGATTCAGAATACGACCACGAAAAACTGCCGCATCGGCATTGATCAGAATCGCATCGGCAGTGTAACGGTTGCCCTCTTTGTCGATGACAGCTGTCACCTTGCGACCATCGTCTTCCACCTTTGCAATTTCGGTATTGTAACGGAAAGTCACGCCTGCTTTCTGAAGTTCGCCCACCAGACCTTCCACAATTTTGTACATGCCGCCTTCTACATTGTAATAGCCATCGTGCTTGAACTCAATGTGCGACAATAAACTATAAATGGCCGAAGTATCGAAAGGAGTACGACCCAGGAAGAATGCCACAAGCGACACAATTTGCTGTGCTTCTTTGGAATCGAAATGATTGTGCACATGTTGCCAGAAAGTCTGAAACAACTGCGGAATGTGCGCCGGGTTCACCCTTGCCAAAGTAAGCAAATAGCCCAGTATCGAATCGAAGTTCGATTTGATAACAAGCTGAACTGTATCGTTGTAGAGCGCACCCGACTTTTTCAGGTAACGCGCCATTTTTTCTTTAAAGTCGGGTTCTTCGGCAGCAAACTGAGCCGCAAGCTTGTCGAGGTCCTTATGTAAATAATAGGTTTTGGGATTTCCGCTAAAGTTTACGGTGTAAAGCGGATCGAGTTCCACAAATTTAAACGGAATCTCAATGCCACACTCGTCGGCAAACTGCTTAAACTCGTACGACATGCTGAAAAAGCTCGGACCCGTATCGAAAGTAAAGCCATCTTTCTTAATCTGATTCAGACGGCCACCAGCCTTCGCATTCTTTTCCAGAATTTCTACACTATAACCTTTTACAGCCAAACGAAGTGCTGTGGTAAGTCCACCCAAACCCGCACCCACTACCAAAACTTTCTTTCCCATATAATATTTTTATGCATTTTAGTTGACAATGGAATTAGAACAAATCTGTACTAAAAAAGTTGGAAAAGGAACAAAATTATTTTTATTCATTGGAAATTACGGGAGAAGCGACTTCCAGTCGCTTGAATTCAAATCAAAAGATTATTACAAAACTCCTCAGCCTTATCCAGCGCATCGAGTTTACCCACATCAATCATTTGATAATTGTCGGGTACAAAGCCCAAAATTTGTTGTGAACGCACTACCGACAAATAAAGATCCATAATGGAGAAACGTTCGCCAAAATCGTTCATTAGTTCAAAAACCTTTGGCGAAAGCACCTGAATGCCCGAAAAAGCTAATTTGCGATAAAGTTGAGGCTTGTTAAAACCATCAGGACGAAGTTCGCCTGTTTTTTCGTTTACCCAACCTTTCAGTTGCAGGTCGTCGTTGAACAGCAGATAGCGGAAAGTATCGCGTTCGCTCACCACAAGCGTAGCCAGAGGATTTGTGCGCAAATGTTGCTGATACAACGCAGCAATGTCCAGATTCGACAGAATGTCGGCATTATGAACCAGAAAAGGCTTTCCATCGTCGAAAAAATCAGCAGCCTTTTTAATGCCACCACCTGTTTCGAGCAATTGTTGGCGCTCATCGGAAAAAGCAATGCGAATGCCGAAACTATTCTGCGAACGCACATATTCGATAATCTGATCAGGGAAATGATGCACATTGATAATCATTTCATCAGAACCCGCATCCTTCAGTTTCTGAATGACATAACCCAGTAAAGGTTTCTCCTCAATGGGCACCAGCGCTTTTGGCATATGGTCGGTAAGTGGTTTCAGACGGGTACCGAGGCCCGCAGCAAATATCATTGATTTCATAAAGAAACAGCCCCTAACCCCTAAAGGGGAATTAAATTACTATCATTTATTTTTCTTGAGCCTAAATTGGCAAAAACTAATTAAACGCTAAATACCTTCTCAATATTCTGTTCGCGATGTATAAGCTGTACTTCCACGCCGAATTTACGATGAATATGTTCGGCCATTTTCTGAGCCGAATAAACCGAACGATGACGACCGCCTGTACAACCAAAACTCACCATCAGGTTTGTAAATCCACGATCCTTGTAACGTTTCACCGAGGCATCCATTAAGCTATAGGCATGCTCGAGGAAAGTGAGTATTTCTCCATCCTGCTCCAAAAACTCAATTACAGGCTTATCAAGCCCTGTCAGTGGCGCATAACGTTCATATTTTCCGGGATTATTTACCGCACGACAGTCGAACACAAAACCTCCGCCATTGCCCGAATCATCATTGGGAATACCTTTTTTGTACGAAAAACTATACACCTTCACCACCAGCGGTTTGTGAATTGTAAACTCACGAAATTGTTTCAAATCACACATTTGCGTAAGGATTTCAACCAGATAGGGATAACCCTGCAGATTGTCGCGCAGCAGCACACGAAGATTTTCGAGCGCATAAGGAATGCTTTGCAGGAAATGTGGCTTTTTCTCGAAATAACCTCTGAAACCATAAGCGCCCAGCACCTGCAAAGTACGGAAAAGCACAAAATGTTTTAGTTTTTGGCGAAAATCAGTTTCATCAACCGACTGTACAGTTTTCAGTGCTTCGATATAGTCGTTGAGCAATTCGGTGCGCAGTTCGTCGCTGAAATTTGCTTTGGCCTGCCACAGAAACGAAGCCACGTCATAGTAAAGCGGTCCGCGGCGTCCACCCTGAAAATCGATAAAGTACGGTTCGCCATTCTTTACCATCACATTACGACTCTGGAAATCGCGGTACATAAATGTATTGGTCTGCGCACTCAGCAGAATATCCGACAAACGCTGAAAATCATCTTCGAGCCTGTCTTCCTGAAACTCCAGTCCTGTGGCTTTGAGGAAGCAGTATTTAAAATAATTCAGATCCCATAGAATGGAACGTTCATTAAACTCCGGTTGCGGATAACACACCGAGAAATCGAAGCCTTCAGCACCTTTCACCTGTACCAAAGGCAATAAACGAAGTGTTTTACGCAGCATATCTTTTTCTTCTTCCGAAAAAACACCCGTCTTTCGTCCGCCCGCAATAAAATCGAAAAGCAGTTCATTGCCCAAATCTTCTTGCAGGTAAAAACGATCATCATCAGACTTAGCCAGCACTTTTGGCACCGGCAACGACTTAGCCGCAAAATATTCCGACATGGCAATAAAAGCCCGGTTTTCGTCCACCGAAGTACCTTCGACACCAATCAGCATAATATTTTCAGCTTCGAGTCGGAAATAACGGCGATTAGAACCCGATGCGCTGAGTTCTGTACATTGCCCGGCCTGAGCGCCTGTATATTTTTGAAAAAGAATTTCCAGTTCGTTCATAAATTCTGATTTTATTTTAAACATTGCAAAGATACAAAATGTAAATTATCTGAAACTAACGCCATTCGTACATTTTTCCATTTTGCAGTACATTCATCTATTCTGTGGTTGTAAATTGTTCGTTTAATTTGCAAAAGATTTTTTTCACCACTAAGGCACTAAGAACACTGAGAAACACTAAAATAGCATTTTGTATAATTTACTAGGACTATATTAAAAAAACTTAGTGAAACTTTCTGACCTTAGTGCCTTAGTGGTGAGAAATAATTTAGCACTAAGAACACTGAGAAACACTAAAAATAGCATTTTG
>JAFGVV010000006.1 GCA_016937795.1 Paludibacteraceae bacterium | reverse complement strand
TACATCGTAACTCCAAGTAATGATTGGGCTACTCTTACCATTCCTGTGGAAGGTATTTTCAGTAACCCAACCAAGAACGCAGGCGACTTTGGTATCATACTTGACTATTCGGATGCAGGAACCGACTTTGCCGGACTTTGCTTCGACAACATCCGTTTCGATCCTAAATAAAGACAGTGTGTTCTCATAAATAATAGTTTGGTTAATAAGGGAGGAGTGTTCTCCGGAATGTACTCCTCCCTTTTTAAATGTTACAAAGCATCATTTTTTCTAACAAAATGTTATGCTTTTAATTCTCACTTTCAAATCAATAAAACTCCTGGTAGTATGCGCAGTTTTATTTACACATTTTTTCTTCTTATCCTTCCCTTTCTACTCTTCAGTGCCTGTACGCCCGAAGAAGTTGGAGATGTAACTGCGCCAAAATTATTATCGTCGGTGCCAGCCGACAAAGCAGTGGATGTGAATGTCAGTACATCCGTGAGTCTTTTCTTCAACGAAAAAATTCTCCTCGCTGCCAATGCGCAAATTAAACTCAACAATCAGACAGTAGAGGCCACATCAGATGCCCGCACGCTGACAATCAGCACAACGCTCGCCCCTTCTACCGATTACACACTTACTATTCCGGACAAAGCACTGAGCGATGTAGCCGGAAATTTTGTAAAAACATTCAGCATTACCTTCCGTACCTCCAACACAGTGACGGCCGAAGGTACAATTCTCGAAGCCGAAAATGCCACGCTCAGCAATGGTGCGGCGATCGCTTCGACAATTGCAGGTTATTCAGGTGCAGGCTATGTAAATATGAACAACGGAAACATTACTTTCAATGTAAATGCAACCGAAAATGGTTATTACCGCGTTTTTGCCCGTTACTCAAGCGGAGGCGACAAAACGCAGGATTTTCATGTGGACGGACAAATGATGGCCGGAATTCACTTTGCACAATCGGCTCAGTGGAAAGAAACAGAAATTGCCACGGTGAGATTAAATGCCGGAACACACAGTATTTCCATTATCAAAAACTGGGGTTACATTTCGCTCGATTATCTCAAAATAGCTTATGTAGGCAATACCACAAGCCCGTTCAATATTGCGGCAAACCTGGTCACGCCACAACCTTCGACGCAGGCTGTAAAAGTGTATAATTTCCTGAAAGAAAATTTCGGAAAAAAAGTAATTTCCGGGGTTATTGCCGACAGTACACGAAACACCGACGAACCAAAGTGGGTTTTCGAAAAAACAGGTAAATGGCCGGCTCTCGTGGGCTACGATTTTATGGATCATACCTGGCTGAATCAGAACTGGATAAAATACGATGGTCCTTTCATGCAGGGAAAAAGACATTGGGAAAATAACGGACTTGTGACGCTCACATGGCACTGGCGCGATCCGCTGACAAAGTCGGGTGCGTTTTATACTGCCGACACCAACTTTGATGTAAGCAAGGTAAACGATGTAAATTCCAACGAATACAAAGCCATCATTGTGGACATCGACACCATTGCCACATATCTGAAAGAATTTAGAAATGCCGGTATTCCTGTTATTTGGCGGCCATTGCACGAAGCTGCCGGAGGTTGGTTTTGGTGGGGTGCCAAAGGACCGCAGCCCTGTAAAGCTTTGTGGCGTCTTTTGTTCGACCGGCTTGTAAATCATCACGGACTCAACAACCTGATTTGGGTTTGGACAACCGATGTGTCTGCCTCAGCTGCTGACTGGTATCCGGGCGACGAATATGTGGATGTGCTGGGAATGGATATTTATCCCGGCGAAAATCAACATGGTTCTCAGTACATTTCATTCAATAAGGTAAAAGAAATTTTCGGCGGCCGGAAACTCATTACGCTCAGCGAGTGTGGCTCAGTACCCGATCCTGCCATGATGCTCGAATACGGCGATATGTGGTCCTGGTTCATGGTTTGGAGCGGCGACTATACCCGTTCCGATTCGCACAATGGTGCAACATGGTGGCAAAAATTCTTTAGCTACGATTATGTAATTACAAGAGATAAAATGCCGGATTTGAAATAAAGAACCCCCAGCCCCTAAAGGGGAGAAAGAAATATTAGTAATGAGATAAAAAATGAAAAATGAAGATAAAAATGAAAGACATACAAGACAAAACTAACTCCAGTTCCCCCTTTAGAGGGTTAGGGAGTAATAAATTAGGCCTCTTCCTTATTTCTCTTTTGCTATCGTTTCAGCTTCAGGCGCAGGTATCTTTCAATCGTGGGGTAAATCTTACGGGTTGGTTTCAGACATCCAGCGCTCAACAGATTCAGTTTACAAAATATACAAAAAAGGACTTTCAGAATATCAAAAGTCTTGGTTGCGATGTGATTCGTCTGCCTATCAATCTGTTTTACATGACCAATGGCAGTCCTGATTATACCATCGACCCATTGATGTATGAGTTTTTAGATCAGGCAGTGAACTGGGCCGAGGAATTGCAAATGTATCTGATACTCGACAATCATACCACCGATGACTTAGCCAGTAAAAATGCGAATCTTGAAACCGTGCTGAAAAAAGTGTGGGTGCAAATGGCCGAACATTATAAAAATCGTTCCAACTACATTCTTTACGAAATACTCAACGAGCCCAACGGAACACTTACAACGGCTGCCTGGGGAAAAATTCAGCAGGCTGCCATTACTGCCATACGAACTGTAGATACAAAACATACGCTTGTGGTAGGTGGCGCCAGCTTCAATAGTTATACTGAACTGGCCGCACTGCCGGTTTATGCCGATAACAATTTGATTTATACTTTCCACTTCTACGATCCCTTTGTGTTTACGCATCAGGGCGCATCGTGGCCTTCGCCTTCGATGACTTCGCTCACCAATGTGCCTTTTCCGTACAATGCATCCACAATGCCTTCTACTCCGTCGGCTCTTGCCGGAACGTGGGTGGCAAGCGCTTTGACAAATTATAAAAATGAGGGTACACTGGCCAAAGTAAAATCGCTCATTGATATTGCGGCAGCATTTAAAACAAGCAGAAATGTAAAAGTGTATTGCGGCGAATTTGGCGTTTATATTCCCAACAGTCCCAATGCCGACCGTAACTACTGGTATCAGGAAGTGAGAAAATATCTCGAAGCCAAACAAATTCCCTGGACAACATGGGATTATCAGGGCGGTTTCGGACTTTTTACAAAAGGCTCGGCCGAATTGTTCGATTATAACCTGAACATTCCTTTAGTCACAGCGCTTGGGTTAACAGCGCCAACTCAGCAAACATATACACTTAGAGCCGATTCGGTAGGTTTTCCAATCTATACCGATTATGTAGGCGAAAAAATGCTCGAATCGGGCAATCCAAGCGGTGGTACAATCAACTTTTACGCTACCGATAAACCTAACAACGGAAAGTATTGTCTGGCCTGGAGTGGTTCAGGACAATATGGCACTGTAGGTTTTAATTTTTCGCCCGATAAAGATTTATCCAAACTCAAAAACCAGAATTACGCCCTGAGTTTTATGGTGCGGGGAAATGCTCCGGGCGCAAAATTTCATTTGCGCTTTACCGATACAAAAACCTCAGCATCCGATCATCCATGGCGAATGAATTTTACGATGGACGAAACCACTGCAAAATGGGATGGAAAATGGCACAAGGTATATCTTCCGCTCTCGCGCTTTACCGAAGGTGGTTCGTGGGACAATGCGTGGTTCAATCCCGCAGGCTTGTTCGATTGGAGAGCTGTCGATCGTTTCGAAATTGTAGCCGAACAGGCATCGCTTGCAGGTAAAACATTCTGGTTCGATAATATTCAGCTGTGTAATCAGGACACAGCGCAGGTGTACGAAACTTCTACTTTTACCGGTGTTGAAACAATTCAGGCTAAGAAATTGAAGTTCAATATTTTCCCAAATCCCGTGTACAATCAGGCAACAATAAGTTATTCAATAACCGACAACGAACCAGTCAACATAAGCCTGCTGAATTTATCGGGTCAAACAATGGAAACAATTGTTGATGCACATCAAACAGCCGGCGATTACCACATTCGCTGGACAAAAGCCAATAGCATAAGGCAGGGAATATATATTTGCCGCTTAGCAGTATCCGATAAAATTTCGCAATGTAAAATGATCGTCATGTAATTACTCAAAATAATGTCAAAGATGAAAAAGTTATTATTACCCATATTTTTGTGTCTAGCACTCAGCGTTTCAGCTCAGTGGGCCTTTCGTTTGCCGGCCATTATCAGCAACCACGCCGTTTTTCAGCAATCAGCTGATGTAAAATTGTGGGGTTGGGCACAAAGCGGTAGCACTGTGAAAATTATTTGCAGTTGGAATCCTACCGACACTGTAAAGGCCGAACCGCTAAAAGACTGGACATGGACAACCAGCGTACGTACGCCTAAAGCCGGTGGCCCGTACACAATTACCTTTATCAGCAGCGCACAAAAAGTGGTGATCGAAGATATTATGATTGGCGAAGTGTGGCTTTGTTCCGGACAGTCGAACATGGAATATGCCTTCAACTGGGAATCGAAACCCATTGATGTAGGCGATGAAGTTGCCAATTCGGCAAATAATGAACTGCGATTTTTCCAGCTTTCGCACACTTACAGCATTTATCCAAAAGATAATACCGACGGTGAATGGAAAGTAAGCTCACCCGAAACCACTCCTTCGATGAGCGTGGCAGGATATTTCTTCGGAAAAACAATCAACCAAAAATTAAAAGTACCGGTTGGCTTAATTGCCTCATATTGGGGCGGTACCAATGTGCAATCGTGGATGACAAGTGAAGTTTTTGAAAATAATGCAGAACTGAAAAAATTGGCCGACGACACGAGACCTGTGAACTGGGCTCCCACCGAACCCTCGGTTATTTACAATTCCATGCTACATCCACTTGTAAATTATAATATTGCAGGAGCCATTTGGTATCAGGGCGAAGGAAATACGGGCGAACCGCAAAACTACGGTAAACTCTTCGAAGGCCTGATAAAAGGCTGGCGGAAAGCATTCGACAAGGAATTTCCGTTTTATTTTGTGCAGATTGCGCCCTGGAATGGCTATTGGAAAAACAGCTCTGCTTATCTGCGCGAACAACAGGCATCTGTGCTTTCGTTGCCCAAAACAGGAATGATTTCGGTTGGCGATCTGGTCGACAATATCAGCGACATTCACCCACGTATCAAAAAAGAAGTGGGCAACAGACTTGTAAATCTGGCATTGAAAGAACAATACGGAATACAGGAAATTCAGCCTTATCACCCTAAATTCAAATCGTTTACGATCAATAAAAACAAAGTAAATATCCGTTTCACAACTACAGGAAAGCTCACAAGCAAAGCAAAATCGCCTGCAAATTTTCAGCTGGCAGGTGCCGACAATCAGTTTTATGCTGCTATAGCCAAAATTGAAAAAGACGGATCAGTTACGCTTAGCTCCAAAGAAGTCAAAACTCCTGTAAATGTGCGCTATTGCTTTACAAACGATGCCATGCCCGATATATTCGATGTAAACGGTTTGCCATTGTTGCCTTTCAGAACTGATAATCTGGAATATAAACCCTGATTTTAAATCAACAAAACCTGTATCAATAATAAAAATACAAACCTGACTTGCCTGTCTTTTTCCCCCTTCAGGGGGTTAGGGGGTAATTATATATTTTTTCAATAACAATGAAATTCAAAATCCTGCTTATTTTAAACCTTTCGGTTACAATGCTTGCGCATGCAGCAAAACACGACGAAGCCGTTGAAAAAATCCTCAGCCAAATGACACTTGAAGAAAAAGTGGGTCAAATGGCTCAGGTAACTGTCGATATTATGAAAGACCGCAACACCTGGAAGCTGAGCGACTCGCTTATGCGCAAAGGTATTGTGGATTATAAAATTGGTTCGCTGCTCAATACATGGAATAATTCAGCTCCTGAACTGATCGAATGGTACGAAACTCTGAAAACAGTGCAAAGCTACACACAGCAAACACGTCTGAAGATTCCGCTGGTTTTCGGTATCGATGCCATTCATGGTGCTAATTACATCAATAAAACCACGCTTTTCCCACAGCAAATCGGACAAGCAGCGACATTCAACCGTGCTCTGGTGCGCCGTGCAGGCGAAATCACTGCTTACGAAACCCGTGCTGCTTCGTTGCCCTGGACATTTTCGCCTGTACTCGATTTGGGTATCGATGTGCGCTGGCCACGACTTTGGGAAACTTTTGGCGAAGATCCCTATTTAGCTTCGGCTTTGGGAGTTGAAATAACCAAAGGTTATCAGGGAAACGATCCGCAAAATATTGGAAAATTCAATGTGATGGCCTGTGCAAAACACTTCCTGGGCTATTCGGCTCCCGTGTCGGGCAAGGATCGCACACCCGCCATCATTTCCGATAATGTGTTGCGCGAATATCATTTGCCATCTTTTCAGGCAGCTGTAGAAGCTGGAATTGGTTCTGTAATGGTAAATTCAGGACTTATCAACGGCATTCCGGTGCATGCAAGTCATTATTATCTCACTGATTTATTGAAAAATGAATTAAATTTCAAAGGAGTGATTGTAACCGACTGGATGGACATCGAAAACCTGTATAAGCGCGACAGATTTGCTGTTTCGTCGAAAGATGCAGTGCGACTGGCCATCAATGCCGGTATCGATATGGCCATGATTCCTTACAACTACGATTTTTGCGATCACCTGATTGAGCTGGTCAACGAAGGCGCTGTACCCATGTCGCGCATCGACGATGCGGTTCGTCGCATTCTGAAAATGAAGTTCGAACTCAATCTTTTCGAGCGCCCTTACGAAAATCCTGCCAACTATCCACTGTTTGGCTCTCAGGAATTCCGCAAAGCAGCCTATGAAACAGCTGTTGAATCGATGACTTTATTGAAAAATGAAAACAATATTTTACCATTAGCAAGCAATAAAAAGATTTTAGTGACTGGGCCTAATGCCAATTCGATGCGCTCGCTCAACGGTGGCTGGTCGTATTCGTGGCTCGGCGACAAAACCGAACAATATGCGGGCGAATACAACACTATACTCGAAGCTGTACGAAAAAATGCAGGCGAAAAAAATGTCATTTACAGTCCGGGGGTGGCATGGATTGAAAAAGGAAAATACTGGGAGGAAAAAGAAATAAGTATAAAGGCAGCCGTGCGTGCAGCCCGTAAAGCCGATTATATTTTGCTCTGCGTGGGTGAAAATAGTTATACCGAAAAACCCGGCGACACGCACGATCTGGCTTTGTCCGACCTGCAGATTGCACTTGCAAAAGCACTTCAGGCTACCGGTAAACCTGTGATTTTAGTGCTTAATCAGGGTCGTCCGCGCATCATCAACCGCATCGACGAAAAATCGAAGGCAATTTTAATGTCTTATCTTCCGGGCAATTTTGGTGGCGATGCCATTGCCGATGTGATTTTTGGCAAACAAAATCCAAGCGGGAAACTGCCTTACACTTATCCGAAATATCCGCATTCGCACGTCAACTACTGGCACAAATATTCCGAAGAGCAAACACGTGCCGAAGGTATGTACAATTATGAATCGGATTATTCACCATTGTACGAATTCGGTCATGGACTAAGTTATACCACTTTCGAATACAGCAATTTAAAACTATCAAAAACAAAAATAATCGAAAACGAAACGCTCGAAGTAAGCGTGGATGTTCGCAATACCGGCAAGCGCGATGGAAAAGAAGCAGTGCTGCTTTATCTGTCGGATTTGTATGCTTCGCTGGCACCCGACATGAAACGACTGAAAGGCTTCGAAAAAATTGAACTCAAAGCCGGTGAAACAAAAACGGTGAAATTCAAAATTACAAAAACAGGAATGTCATTTGTAAATATTGACAGTAAAACAATTGTGGAACCGGGTAATTTTGAAATAAAAATCGGAAATCTGAAAGCTGGTTTTGAATTAACCCCCAACCCCTAAAGGGGAGTTTTGGGACATAAATTTCTTTACTAAATTCAAATTTTAGATGTAAAACGAGTATAAAATTTACCCTCTTGGACTTTTAAGACGCTTATGAGAACACTTATCCGCATAATACTGCTTTCAACAATTCTTCTTTTCGGAGCATGCAGCCCGAAGTCAGGGAGCGAATTTGTAAGCATTAAAAATAATCAGTTTATGCTCCACAATCAACCTTATTACTTTGTAGGAACCAACTTTTGGTATGGTGCCATACTCGGCTCGAAAGGTCAGGGCGGCGATCGCGACAGGCTGATTCGTGAACTCGATTTCATGAATGCAAACGGCATCGACAACCTGCGCATACTGATTGGCGCCGATGGGGAAAATGGCGTACCTTCCAAAGTTGAACCTACGCTGCAAACTGCTCCGGGCGTGTACAACGATACTATTTTCGACGGACTGGATTTTCTGTTGGCCGAAATGGGCAAACGTGGCATGAAAGCCGTGCTGTATTTCACAAACTCATGGGAATGGTCGGGCGGTTACAGTCAGTACCTCAACTGGGCCGGAAAGGGCAAAAATCCTGTTCCTTCGGTCGACGGTTGGCCGGCCTATATGGAATATGTAAAACAATACGCCACTTGCAGCGAATGTCACGAAATGCTGAAAAAGCATATCGAAAAAGTGATTACACGCGTAAATACTTACACCGGCAAAAAATACAGCGACGATCCGGCCATTTTCTCATGGCAGATCGGGAATGAGCCCCGCGCATTTTCCGACGAAAACAAAGTGCCTTTTGCTGCCTGGATTGCCGAAATAGCCGCTTATATCAAGTCGCTCGACAAAAACCATTTGGTTAGCCTGGGCTCCGAAGGTAAGCACGGCTGCGAACAGGATATAGCGCTTTTCGAAAAAATACACAGCGATCCGAACATCGATTATCTCACTTTCCATGTGTGGCCCAAAAACTGGAGCTGGATGGACAGAGACAATATGGAAGGAACGCTCCGGAATTCAATCGACAGTACCGCTAAATACATCGATTTGCATCTCGAAGTGGCTCGCAGACTGAAAAAACCTGCCGTAATGGAAGAGTTCGGTTTCCCGCGCGACAATCATTTGTACACACTGGATGCTCCAACCACCTTGCGTGACGCGTACTACACAGCCGTTTTTGAGAAAATTCTGAAAGCTTCGCAGGAAAAAGATGTGTTGGCCGGCTGTAACTTCTGGGCATGGGGTGGTTTTGGCCGTCCGCAACACGAATTCTGGCAAAAAGGCGACGATTATGTGGGCGATCCGGCTCAGGAAGAACAGGGATTGAATGCAGTTTTCAATACCGATTCCACAATATCGCTTATAAAAAAATACAATTCGCTGCTGCGCAATCGTCCTGTGCTGGCCGATATTCGCGCTTTACCGCAAACAGTGGAACTTTACGAACGCATGCTGAAATTAATGAATAAAGGCATAATGTTCGGACATCAGGACGACCCCGCATACGGACACAGTTGGTACGGCGAAAAAGACCGCTCGGATGTGAAAGACATTACCGGACAATACCCTGCTGTAACAGGTTGGGAAATTGGTCACATTGAAATTGGCGCCGAATATAACCTCGACTCCATTTATTTCAGCGACATGAAACGCATGATTCGCGAAGTGCACGAACGTGGCGGCATCAACACCATTAGCTGGCATGGCGACAACATTGCCACAGGAAAAACCGCATGGGATTGCGCTCAGGACACAGTAGTGCGGAGCATTCTGCCCGGAGGAATGCATCACGAAGGATTTATTGCTTATCTCGACAAAGTGGCCGACTTCTTTTCAGATTTAAAGGACAGCAAAGGTGAACTGATTCCCGTTATTTTCAGAATGTATCACGAACATACAGGCGGTTGGTTCTGGTGGGGAAACAAACAATGTACACCCGAAGAATACAACGAACTTTACCGGATGACAGTGCGCCATTTGCGGGATAAACGTGGTGTACACAACATTCTGTACGGTTTTTCGCCTGCCGGCATCAGCACCGAAAAAGAATTTCTGAGCCGTTATCCGGGCGACGAATGGGTTGATATTATTGGTTTCGATACTTATTTTTATGCTCCCGAAAAAGAAGGCTCAGCAGAAAAATATACGCAGGACATCAAAGCCGGACTCGAAGTAGTCACCAATTACGCAAAAAAAACAGGCAAAATTCCCGTACTGGCCGAAACCGGTCTCGAAGGCGTGGTAATCGATAACTATTTCAGTGAAATTCTCTATCCTGCCATTCAGGATTTCAGAATAAGTTATGTGCTCCTTTGGCGAAATGCCTTCACCATGAAGCATCACCATTATGTACCTTATCCTGGTCATCCGGCAGCCGACGATTTTAAACTTTTTACTGAAAAAGAAAAAATATTGATGATAAACGATTTAAAATAAAGGCATTTACACTAAAACGACATTATTACAAACTATTAAAAATATCTCCGAAGCTTTTTTGAAATAAAATCAGAAAAGAACAGGAGAAAAAATACAAGCATTATGGCAACATTCAAACAGGCTTTGGAAAATCTCAAAGCAGAACATGAGGAATTATTAAGCAGAAAGAACATTAAATCGGAGTCAGGAAACGGTATTTACGACCGTTACGAATATCCGGTACTTACCGCAGCCCATGCCCCGCTCCACTGGCGCTACGATTTCAACCCCGAAACAAATCCGTTCCTGATGGAGCGCATTGGCGTAAATGCCACGCTTAATTCCGGCGCAATAAAGTGGAATGGCAAATATCTGCTCGTGGTACGTGTGGAAGGTAACGATCGTAAGTCGTTTTTCGCCATTGCCGAAAGTCCGAATGGCATCGACAATTTCCGTTTTTGGGATGAACCTGTCACCATTCCCGAAACCGAAGATCCCGATACCAATGTGTACGACATGCGACTCACCGCTCACGAAGATGGTTGGGTTTACGGTATTTTCTGCAGCGAACGCAAAGATCCGAATGCTCCGGCAGGCGATTTATCGGCAGCAGTTGCAGCAGCAGGTATTGTGCGCACTAAAGATTTAGTGAAATGGGAACGTCTTCCCGACCTGAAAACCCGCAGTCAGCAACGCAATGTGGTGCTTCACAATGAATTTGTAAATGGGAAATATGCTCTTTACACCCGTCCGCAGGATGGATTTATTGATGCCGGTAGTGGTGGTGGCATTGGTTGGGCATTGGTCGACGACATTACAAACGCTGAGGTAAAAGACGAAAAAATCATCAATCACCGTTACTACCACACCATAAAGGAAGTGAAAAACGGTGAAGGTCCGCATCCCATAAAAACCGAAAAAGGCTGGTTGCATTTGGCTCACGGCGTGCGCAATTGTGCTGCCGGACTGCGTTATGTGCTGTATCTTTATCTGACCGATTTGCAGGATCCTTCGAAGCTGATTGCCGAACCTGCAGGACATTTCATGGCGCCACAGGATGACGAACGCGTGGGCGATGTATCAAATGTTCTTTTCTCCTGCGGTTGGATTCCGGACGAGGATGGAAAAGTATTTATCTACTATGCTTCGTCGGATACGCGCATGCATGTGGCCACTTCCACCATCGACAAACTGCTCGATTATTTGCTTCACACTCCTGCCGATGGTTATCGTTCAGCGACTTCGGTCGAAAGCATCAAAGCACTGATTGCCAAAAATAAAGAAATCGGATATTAATTTGCAAAATAATCTGATAAACAGAATTTCAAATCACAAAATAAAGTGTTTTCATCCAAAATAAAATACCGGCTCTTACTGGCAGCAATGCTCACTGTGGTGAGTCTTCCGGCACGCGATACGCTTTCGCTGGCCGGAAGCTGGCAGCTCAGACTTCAGGACGGAACAACATCTGTCGTGAACGCACCGGATTTTGTGTTTACTGACAACATCCAGTTGCCCGGAACACTCGACGAAGCACAGAAAGGACGGAAAAGCGAACCTACTAATTCCACGCATCATATGCAAAGGCGGTTTTCGCATTATGGCAAAGCCTGGTATACACGCGAAATAACGATTCCTGAAAGCTGGCAGGGGAAACTGATAAGTCTGAAAATGGAACGCACACGTCCTACAAAAGTGTGGGTTAATGGCGTTTCTGCCGGAGAAAACAAGCTTATTTCTGCACCTCAGTTTTACGAACTGACGAAATATCTGAAAACAGGCAAAAACCGCATCGTCATTGAAGTGGATAATGGTCAGGAATGTGGTTTGCCACGCGAAATCGCCTCGTCGCACATGTGGAGCGACGATACGCAAACCAACTGGAACGGCATTTTGGGCGAGATTAGTCTCACAGCCCGGAACACTGTACATTTCAGCAGCCTGAAAACCATTCCCGATGCCGGTCTGAAACAATTGAAAATTTGTGTCACAATAGAAAATTCGCTAAACGAAACTGCTGATTATCAAATTCAGAGTATTGTTTCTAATAGTTCAAAAAAGCTTTTGGTTCAGAAACAATATATACGTGTTAAGCCGAGACAGAATACGCTGGAATTTGTGCTGCCTTTGACAAAAAATATTAAGTTGTGGGACGAATATTCGCCTGCACTTTACACACTTGCGGTCAGCCTGCACAAAGACGGAGCAAAAACCGACGAAGCAAAAAGTACTTTCGGTTTACGGACTTTCAAAAGCGAAGGCAAACATTTCAGCATCAACGGGCGGAATATCTTCCTGCGTGGCCGACACGATGCCTGCGTATTTCCGCTCACAGGTTATGCACCCATGAACAAAGAAGCCTGGATTTCGTATTTTTCTATCCTGAAAAAATACGGTTTCAATCATGTGCGTTTCCATTCCTGGTGTCCGCCTGAAGCAGCTTTTGCAGTGGCCGATCGCATGGGTTTTTACCTTCAACCCGAATTACCATACTGGGGAAATATCGCTGAAGATGCTTCGGATCCGGTGCGCCGCTTTTTGCTGTCCGAAGGAAAAGCTGTGCTCGATGCCTTTGCGCATCATCCGTCCTTTGTAATGTTTTCCACAGGCAACGAACTCTGGGGAAGCATTGCTGGCATGAAAGCGCTCACACAGGCATTCAGACAGCACGATGACCGACCGCTTTATGCTTTGGGCTCAAACTTTCATCTCGGTTGGTCGGGTGAACAGGGTAGCGAAGATTTTCTCGTTTCGTGCAGAGTGGGCGGACAAAACGATGCGCAGTACGAACCGCATGTGCGCAGCTCATTTTCGTTTGCCGATGCCGCTGACGGAGGTTTACTCAATGCAAGCTATCCGGACTCGCGCATGAATTTCGAAAAAGGTGCTGCAATGACTACAAAACCTGTCGTTTCGCATGAAACAGGTCAGTTTCAAATGCTGCCTCATCCCAATGAACTGCCGCTTTACACGGGAATTTTATCGCCTCGAAACCTCGAAATTTTTATCGAAAGGTTTTATGCAAAAGTGGGTAAGGAAAACTATCAGCGTTATTACGATGCCGCAGCAGCGCTGGGTCTGCTTTGTTACAAAGCCGATTTGGAAATGATGCACCGCACCGGCAATCTGGCTGGCTATCAGATGCTCGACATTCAGGACTTTCCGGGTCAGGGAACTGCCCTTGTGGGTATTTTGAATGCTCACATGCAGTCGAAAGGCATTATTTCAGAAGAAGAATTCCGCTCCTGGAACAACGACATTATGCCTCTATGGCTCGCCGATGGATTTACATTTTACGAAAAAGATATTGTGAAAAGCGAAGTGAAAATTTCGAATTTCTCAAAAAAATCACTGAAAAACAAAACATTGCGATGGAAACTGCAAACCGAAAAAGGAGAAATTCTTTTGTCGGGAAAAATAAAAATAAATGCTCCTGCCGGAACACTAAGCGATGCTTTTCAGCTTCCTATTCAGCTTCCTGCAGTTGAAAAAGCCGTTTTCTGTCATCTGGAAATACAAATTCAGGGCACTGAACACAAAAACACTTATCCGCTCTGGATTTATCCTGCAAAAAAAGAATTGCCCGTTCCTGCAAACGATCTGAAGATTTTTGAAAAGGCCGACAGCGCACTTTTTGCACATTTAGCCAATGGCGGAAAAGCGCTTTTGATGCCTGTCGGAAACAGCTATCCGGATCAAACGGTTGGCGGACTTTTCACCAGCGACTACTGGAATTATTCGATGTTCAAAAGCATTTCGGAAAATGCAAAAAAGCCTGTCTCGCCCGGTACAATGGGGTTATTGATACAAAACGAACATCGGCTGTTCGACCATTTCCCCACACAAACACACAGCAACTGGCAATGGTGGCCTGCCGTACGCAACAGTCATCCGCTGATTATTGACAGAGCTGCCGGGAAAATTAATCCGATAGTGGAAAGCATCGACAATGTGGAGCGCGTACATCGACTGGCAACTATTTTCGAGTGCAAAGTCGGAAATGGAAAATTGCTTGTTTGCATGAGCGATTTACGAAACAGCCTTCATTACAAGGAAAATGTGCAACTTTACAGCGCCATAATAACCTATCTGAACTCAGACAGTTTTAATCCGATTGATAGCATTTCTGCTGCTTTGCTGAAAACACTTTTCACCGAAAAATCAGCTGAAAACAATATTCAGGGAGTCAGGAATATTTCGTACGATGAATAAACACATAAATATTTACAGTTAAAATTTAAAGCATGAAATTTACAAAAATCACACTCGCAGTAGCGATGAGCTTAGTCACTATGGTAGCGGTAGCGCAGAAATTTGAAGGACTTGCAATGACCCCGCCAATGGGCTGGAACAGTTGGAATAAATTTGCATGCGATGTAAGCGAAAAGCTGATCAAGGAAACAGCTGATGCTATGGTTACTACAGGAATGAAAGACGCTGGATACGAATACATAGTCATCGACGATTGCTGGCAGATTGGCCGCGACTCGCTCGGATTTATTGTCGTCGACCCCGAACGTTTTCCTTCGGGCATCAAAGCCCTTGCCGATTATGTACACTCTAAAGGTTTGAAATTCGGAATTTATTCCTGCGCTGGCGATAAAACCTGTGGTGGTCGCCCGGGAAGCCGTGGCTACGAATATCAGGATGCACTGATGTATGCCAAATGGGGTGTCGATTATCTGAAATACGACTGGTGTTTTACCGAACATCTCAACGCGCAGGGCGCATATACAACGATGAGCAAAGCCCTGAAAGAAGCCGGACATCCCATTGTGTTCAGTCTGTGCGAATGGGGTGGCAACAAACCCTGGCTTTGGGCCAAAGAAGTAGGGCATTTGTGGCGCACCACCGGCGATATTCACAACTGTTACGATTGCGTGTACAGCCATGGTTCATGGACAGCCTGGGGCGCAATGCAAATTCTCGATATGCAGGATGGGCTTCGTCAGTATGCCGGACCGGGCCATTGGAACGATCCCGACATGATGCAGGTGGGAAATGGTATGACCTACAATCAGGAACGCTCGCATTTTTCTATGTGGGCCATGATTGCGGCTCCTCTGATGTCGGGCAACGACCTGCGCGACATGAATCCGCAAACGCTCAGCGTGCTTACCAACAAAGAAGTGATTGCAGTAAATCAGGATAAGCTGGGAATTCAGGGCTTTCGTCACGAAGTAAAAGACAGTGTGGAAACCTGGATAAAACCACTCAGCGATGGTTCATGGGCTGTTGCATTTCTTAACTGCTCGGAGCAGGTTCGCAAATTCAGCATCGACTGGAATACTTTCAGCGTAACCGATCCGCTTTACAAAATGACCCTTACTACGAAAGATGCAAACTTGCGCTTCAGGGATGTGTGGGAGAAAAAAGACCTGACTTTCAAGCGTAAAAAGTATCAGTCTGACTTTGTGTTGGATGGCGATGATATTGTAATGCTTGTGATAAGTCCGAAAGTAAAAAAATAAACTAACCGTATTTTAGAAACATACAATACAACTGAATACCGGCCATTCGACGTACTTTTACAGCACAAAATTCTGAATATTATTTGTGCTGAAAAAGACGGGAATAAAATCTGTATACTGTAAAAAAAATATCATTCTATGCTCACAACCATCGATTTTGCCATTATTGGCGTTTACCTGGGGATGCTGATTTTTATCGGCATTTACCTCAAACGTCGCGCTTCCAAAAATCTTGAATCCTACCTTCTGGGCGGGAAAACTATTCCGTGGTACATGCTCGGTTTGTCAAACGCTTCGGGCATGTTCGACATTTCGGGCACGGTGTGGCTGGTGGCCATTACGGTAGTTTATGGTATTAAAAGCATTTATATTCCCTGGCTGTGGCCGGTTTTCAACCAAATTTTCCTGATGGTGTATCTCTCTGCCTGGCTGCGTCGTTCCGGCGTTACAACAGGTGCTGAGTGGATAGCTTTCAGGTTTGGAAAAGATAAAGGAGCGGTGACTTCACACTGGATTATTGTGATTTTTGCCATTTTGGTTTGCCTGAGCATGTTGGCTTACGGATTTATCGGCATGGGTAAATTTATTGAAATTTTCCTTCCGCTGAAAACCATGTTTCCGGTAATGAATTTTATACCCGATGCTTATGTACCACATGTGTGGGGCATTGCATTTACACTTTTTGCTGTGTTTTATGCGCTTTTGGGAGGTATGATGAGTATTGTATGGGCCGATGTGGCGCAATATGTAATAATGACATTGGCTTCGATTGCCATTGCGGTGATTGCTATGGTGCACCTCGATGTGATAAATTTCAGCGCTTTGTTGCCCGAAAGCTGGTATTCGCCGGCTTTCGGAATGAAGCTGGACATGAACTGGACGGGTAAATTTGCGGAGTTCAATCAGCAAATACAAAGTGATGGCTACGAACTTTTCTCGCTATTTTTTGGCGTGGTGCTAATGAAAGGTATTTTGGCCAGTGTGGCCGGACCAGCGCCTACTTACGATATGCAGAAAATTCTTTCCACCAAATCGCCACGCGAAGCGTCGCTTATGAGCGGTTTTGTGTCGGTGGTTTTAATGCCGGTGCGTTACCTTATGATTGCGGGAATTGCAGTGATCGGCCTTATTATTTTTGATGAAATAAAAGACCAAATCACTAATGTGAGCGGCTGTGTCGATTTTGAGTTGGTATTGCCAGCCGTGATAGCCCATCCGTGGATTCCGGCAGGATTGGTGGGATTGATTCTGGCTGGTTTGTTGGCCGCCTTTATGTCCACCTTTGCCGGAACGTTGAATGCAGCGCAAGCTTATATTGTAAACGACATTTATATAAAATACATTCGCCCCAATGCTACGGCCAAACAATCGAACAATGCCAATATTATTGTAGGATTGGTGGTTGTGGTTATAAGTATACTGTTTGGCGTGTTGGCCGAAAACGTAAACAGTGTGCTGCAATGGGTAACGGGTGCATTGTATGGCAGTTATATTGCCGCCAATATCCTGAAATGGCATTGGTGGCGCTTCAATAGCAAAGGGTTTGCATGGGGCATGATTGGCGGTTTGATTCCTGCACTTATTTTGCCTTATGTGCCGGTAGTAAATACGGTTTTGCCACTGTATTATTTCCCCATAATTCTGGTTTTTTCAATCGTTGGTTGTATTTGGGGCACTTATTCGGCGCCAGCTACCGACACCGAAGTGTTGAAAAATTTCTATGCCAAAACGCGTCCATGGGGATTTTGGAAACCCATCAATGATATGGTGGTAGCAGAAAACCCCGATTTCAGGAAAAATACTGGTTTTGGCCGCGATATGCTGAATGTTGCAGTAGGCATTGTGTGGCAAACCGCGCTTGTGGCAGCCCCCATTTATTTGGTGGTGAAACAATTCTGGGCAATGGGCATAGCACTCATGTTTGTGGGAATTGGAACAGTAGTTTTAAAGAAAAATTGGTACGATAAGCTTGAAGATTAGCACAGTTTCGGGTTCTGAGTATTGAGCTCTGAGTTCTGAATATTGAGATAGATATTCATACATAAACAGCGAGCAAAAGTTCAACTTCCAATTGTAAATCGTAAATCTCACAACCCAATTGTAAATCGTAAATTAATAAATTGTAAATATAAAGGATGCAATACGGACATTTCGATGATAGCCGTCGTGAATACGTCATTACCAATGCACGTACACCCTGGCCATGGATCAACTATCTCGGAAACGAGGATTTCTTTAGTTTAATTTCGAATACAGCAGGTGGCTATTCTTTTTATAAGGATGCAAAATTCCGCCGTATCACCCGTTATAGGTACAACAATGTGCCTATGGACAACGGGGGGAAATATTTTTATATCAACGATGGTGGCACGGTTTGGAATCCGGGTTGGAAGCCCTGCAAAACCGAACTCGACAGCTACGAATGTCGTCACGGCATGAATTACAGCATTATAAAAGGCACAAAAAACGGCGTGGAAGCCGAAGCGCTATATTTTGTGCCGCTGAAAACACATGCCGAAGTGCAACGCCTGCGCCTCACAAATAATTCTTCTGAAATAAAAAGTCTGAAAATATTCTCTTTTGTGGAATGGGCTCTCTGGAATGCCGCTACCGATATGGAGAATTTTCAACGCAATTTTTCAACCGGAGAGGTGGAAATTGAGGATTCGGTGATTTATCACAAAACCGAATACAAAGAGCGCCGCAACCATTATGCCTATTACTCGGTAAATGCAGCCTTGAATGGTTTTGACACCGACCGCGAAACATTTTTTGGTTTGTACAATGGTTTCGACGAACCGCAAACGGTGCTCGAAGGTGCGTCACGCAACTCCGAAGCGCATGGTTGGTCGCCCATTGCCTCGCATTATGTGGAAGTGACACTTGCGCCGGGCGAAAGCAAAGACCTGATTTTTGTGCTTGGATATGTGGAGAACGAGCAGGAAGATAAATGGGAAAGCAAAAATATTATCAATAAAACAAAGGCAAAAGCTTGTATTGCACGCTTCGATACCACTGAAAAAGTGGAAACTGCTTTGGCCGAATTGCGCACATATTGGGACAATTTGCTGAGTGCATTTAGTGTGGCAACACACGAAGAAAAGCTCGACCGCATGGTGAATGTATGGAATCAGTATCAATGTATGATAACATTCTGTTTTTCGCGTTCGGCATCGTTTTTCGAAAGCGGAATTGGCCGTGGCATGGGTTTCCGCGACTCGAACCAGGATTTGATAGGCTTCGTGCACCAAATACCCGAACGCGCCCGCGAACGCATCATCGACATTGCCTCTACGCAATTTCCCGACGGCGGTTGCTACCATCAATATCAACCATTGACCAAAAAAGGAAACAACGAAATAGGACAAGGCTTCAACGACGACCCGATGTGGCTGATTCTCGGAACAACGGCTTATATCAAAGAAACCGGCGATTTTAGCATTTTGGACGAAAAAGTGCCTTTCGATAATGTGTTGGGTTCGGAAGTGAGTTTGTTTCACCACCTCACCGTTTCGTTCAATCATGTCATCAATAACCTTGGTCCACATGGTTTGCCTTTGATCGGGCGTGCCGACTGGAACGATTGTCTGAACCTGAACTGTTTCTCGAACGACCCGAACGAAAGTTTCCAAACTACCGAAAATAAATCGGAAGGCAGCCAGGCGCAAAGTTTGATGATAGCCGGACTTTTTGTGGTGTATGGCCGCGATTATGTGGAGCTTTGTAAAACCCTGGGCAAAACTGCCGAGGCACAACGCGCACAAAACGAAGTGGACAAAATGGTGGTAGCTATCAAACAAAATGGTTGGGATGGCGAATGGTTTTTGCGCGCTTACGATTTTTATGGTCACAAAATTGGCTCCAATGAAAACGAAGAGGGCAAAATATTTATCGAATCGAATGGCTGGTGTACCATGGCGGGCATTGGGCTCGAAGAAGGCATGGTGGACAAAGCCCTCGAATCGGTAAAAGAGCGCCTCGATTGCGAGCATGGAATTGTACTCAACAATCCTCCATTTTCGAAATACTATATCGAATACGGCGAAATATCGAGCTATCCGCCGGGTTACAAAGAAAATGCAGGCATCTTCTGCCACAACAACCCATGGATAATGATAGGCGAAACGGTGCGCGGTCGTGGCGACAGAGCGTGGGAATATTTCCGCAAAATTTGCCCTGCCTACACCGAACACATTAGCGATTTACACAAAGTAGAACCTTATGTGTACGCCCAAATGATAGCCGGAAAAGATGCATTCAAGCCCGGCGAAGCCAAAAACTCATGGCTCACCGGTACAGCAGCCTGGAACTTCTATACCATTTCGCAATACATATTAGGTATACAACCCACTTACGAAGGTTTGCGCATCGAACCCTGCATTCCGGCCGATTGGAAAACTTTCAGCGTGAAACGTAAGTTTAGGGGTGCACACTACAATATTGAAGTGAAAAACCCCAACGGCAGGATGAAAGGCGTTGCCTCGCTCACTGTGGATGGAAAAACCATTGAAGGAAATATAATCCCATTGATGCCCGCAGGTGGAACTTACAGGGTGGAAGTTGTTATGTAGCATTTTAAGCCCATATTCACGGGTTTCAAGCCCGATATAGGGTAATTCGGACTTATATTTGGCAAATATTAGTCCGTAGACCCCTCCGTCGGACTGAAATTCATCGAAATCAAGCCCGACGATGCCAAAAACAAGTCCGACGGAGGGGGTAACGGACTTGTTTTCGCCGATGTTGAACTTGTTTTCGCCGATGTCGGACTTAATATTGGCATCTATGAACTAAAATCTTATGTTTTCAGATTAAAAAACAAGATTATTCGTTTTACTGAAATGAAATACAAACTTTTAGAACTCAAAAAAGAACTCAAAGAAGAGTTGACGCACAATATCCTTCCATTTTGGATGGATAAAGTGAAGGACGAAAATGGTGGTTTTTTCGGACAAATGACCGGCCAAAACGAATTGCAAAAATCTGCTGCTCGTGGTGGCATTCTGAATGCTCGTATTCTCTGGACTTTCTCATCGGCGGCCCGTATTCTTGGCAACGAC
Organism: Paludibacteraceae bacterium; assembly: GCA_016937795.1. GTDB lineage: Bacteria > Bacteroidota > Bacteroidia > Bacteroidales > Paludibacteraceae > Paludibacter. The sequence continues at coordinate 109,266 of JAFGVV010000006.1, read as the reverse complement.
GCATACAAAGCCAATGCTGAGCATGCCAAAAACTATATTTTCGATCATTTTTTCGACCCGGAATTTGGCGGCACTTATTGGATGCTCAATGCCGATGGCTCTGTGGCCGATGCCAAAAAACAGATTTATAGCCAGGCGTTTTTTATTTATGCATTGGTGGAATATTATCGCCTTACAAATGATGCGGAATGTCTCGAACGCGCGAAAGAGTTGTTTTATTTCATCGAAAAAAATAGTTTTGATAACCGGAAAAATGGCTATTTCGAAGCCTACAGTCGCGATTGGAAATTGCTCGACGACCTCCGCCTGAGCGAAAAGGATGCCAACGAAAAGAAAACAATGAATACGCATTTGCATATTCTGGAGGCTTACAGCAATCTTTATCGCGTGTGGAAAGACCCCGTGCTGGAACAACAATTGCAAAATCTGATTCTTCTTTTTACAGATAAAATTATCAATCAGGATAGTTTTCATCTCAACCTGTTTTTCGACGAAGACTGGAATTCCCGCTCCACACTGATCTCTTACGGTCACGACATTGAGGCCTCGTGGCTGATTGATGAAGCTGCTTTGGTGCTGAATAAAACCGACATCGTTAGCAAAGTGCGCCCTATTGTGCTGAAAGTAGCCGATGCCGCTGCCGAAGGTTTACGCCCAAACGGCGCCATTGTAAACGAAAAAAACACAGCCACCGGACATATTGATACAAACTGCGATTGGTGGCCGCAAGCCGAAGCCATGGTGGGTTATTACAATGCTTTCCAAATCAGAGGAAATACAGCTTATATTGATAAAGTATTGAAAAACTGGAAATTTATCAACGAAAACATTATCGACAGGGAAAATGGCGAATGGGTTTGGGCCGTGAACGAAAACGGCATCAAAGACCGTAAAAACGACAAAGCCGGCTTCTGGAAATGCCCTTATCACAATAGTCGTATGTGTCTGGAACTGATAGAGCGAATAGCTCCGCACGAAGATTCAATTGAAAAATAATAATATAACCTTATAAAAAATCACTCCATGAAAACATCAAAACAAATTCATTTAAACAAATTCACCGAAAAAATTAAGTCTCCAAACGGGGAACTCAAGGGGCTTTTTATTGGCCTTTTGTTTTCATTTTTTATGACAGCCTGTTCGGCAGCTCATAAAGCGCCCGAAAACTCGCCTGTAGCCCTGAATGGTGCATTACAGGTGAAGGGAATTCAGCTCTGCAACGACAAAGGCGAAGCGCTTATGCTTCGTGGCGTAAGTTTGGGCTGGCACAATTTCTGGCCACGCTTTTACAACGAAGATGCTGTAAGATGGCTGGCTACCGACTGGAAATGCAATGTAGTGCGCGCTGCCATGGGCGTGGGTCCCGACGATTCGTACCTTCAGAATCCTGAGTTTGGCATTAAAAGCGTTACCAGTGTGGTGGATGGCGCCATCAAACAGGGAATTTATGTGATAATCGACTTTCACAGCCATAAAATTCATACCGAAGAAGCTAAAAAGTTCTTCACCCTAATGGCTGAAAAATATGGTAAATATCCGAATTTGATTTACGAAATTTTCAACGAGCCCGACTATTACACATGGCCCGAAGTGAAAGCGTATTCCGAAGAACTTATCAAAACCATTCGCGCCATCGACCCCGATAATATCATTCTCGTTGGTTCGCCGCACTGGGATCAGGATATTCATCTCGTAGCCGAAGATCCGATTGCCGGACAAACCAACCTTATGTACACAATGCATTTCTATGCCGGAACACACAAACAATGGCTGCGCGACCGTACCGATGCGGCTATGGCCAAAGGTATTCCGATATTTGTGTCGGAATGTGCAGGCATGGAAGCTACCGGCGATGGACCGCTTGACCCTGCCGAATGGAATGCTTTCCTCACCTGGATGGAAGACCGCAAAATAAGCTGGGTTGTATGGTCGTTATCCGACAAAAACGAAACCTGCTCCATGTTGCTGCCACGCGCCGAATCAACCGGCAACTGGAGCGACGAACTTATCAAGGAATGGGGAAAAATGAGCCGCAATGCCATTAGGGGGTTGAATAAATAGAAGCTAAAGAACCCCCAACCCCCTAAAGGGGACTCATTTTGTGTAACATAATCACTTTATTTGCACAATGTCACAGTCCCCGCAATTTATCCCGATTTATCGGGAGGGGGTATAGGGGCAAAAAATGAATGAGGGTAAACTTGCTTTTGACAACATCCTCAATAAATGCTTTAAACAAAGCTCTTTTCACAAATAATTGTATATTTGAACTTTTTATACGAACGAAAAAATTAATTCACCCGAAAACTGAATACATCATGCAGATATCAAACATATTTCGCGAAGTGACGCCGCTTTCGGCCGAGGATTGTTTTGTGATTCGGAGTCGCGTAAAAAGTGAGTTCAACTATCCCGTACATGTGCATCCCGAATTCGAGCTCAACTATATCGAAAATGCACCCGGTGCCCAGCGCCTTATCGGCGATTCGCTTGAGGAAATCGGCGATTACGAACTTTGCCTTATTGGCAACGAAAACCTCGAACATGCCTGGATGAACGGCAGTTGCGACTCGAAGGATATTTTCGAAATTACCATTCAGTTTCACAAAGACCTTTTCTTCGAAAGTATGCTCAGCAAAAGGCAGTTTCATTCAGTGGCCATCATGTTCGAAAATGCAAAAAAGGGCATTGTGTATTCACGAGAAACCATTCTGAAAGTGCGCGACCTGCTGCATAAACTTTGTAAAAACGAGGAAGGATTTCATTCTGTAATTGATTTGCTCAACATACTGCAAACACTTTCCGAGGATAAAAATTCGCGCATTCTGGCCACTTCCACCTTCGCCAACCGCGACGATTCATCTGACAGCCGGCGCATTCAGAAGGTAATTGATTATCTGCACGAAAACTATCAAAAAGAAATCCATTTAGCCGATGTGGCGGGGCATGTAAATATGTCGGAAGTGTCGTTCAGCCGCTTTATGAAAAAAAGAACAGGCAAAAATTATATCGAATATCTCAACGATTTGCGCCTCGGTATTGCTTCGCGCCACCTGATCGACACGACCAAAACCATATCAGAAATAAGCTACGAGTGCGGATTCAACAACCTGTCGAACTTCAATCGCATTTTCAAAAAACGCAAAGGCGTCACTCCCAAGGAATTTCGCGAAAGCTATACCAAAATGCGCATTCTTATTTAAAAAATTGAGACATCAGCATCATAAGCAGTTAAACAATCAGATCTGTTCCGGCGTTTGTCATTTGTATTAAAACAATCATAAAAATGCACAAACCAGCAATATTTTTCGACCGCGACGGAACGCTGATTGACGATAAAGGTTATCTCACGCAAATTTCGCAGGTTGAATTTTATCCTGAAACTTTCGTGGCGCTTGAACTTCTGAAAGACAAATTCGATTTCTTTATCATTACCAATCAATCGGGCATTGGGAAAGGTATTTGCACGCCCGAAGAAGTTGAAGCTGTAAATCAGTTTGTAGTTGATAAGCTAGCTAAAAAAGGGGTTATTATCAGGGAATTATATTCGTGCCCGCACAAAACCGAAGACAACTGCCAATGCAAAAAACCTTCACCCTGGTTTATCGAACAAGCCATCGAAAAATATAATATCGATAGGCAAAACTCATGGATTATCGGCGATCACGCTTCTGACCTCGACTGTGGCAAAAATGCGGGAATTCGTTCGGTATATGTTCTTACAGGCCACGGCGAAAAGCATTTGCCCGAAATAGATCCGACATATCCTGTGTGTAAAAATATTCTGGAAGCAGCCCGGCTTATATTAACAGAAATGCACATTAGCAACGCGCATTCATAAATTAAATTAACCGGAAAACAAAAACTCAGATTATTGTTCTGAAAATTCTATATTTGCGCTGTTGTTTCACTCAAATACCTGCAAATATGAAAAACTGCATTTTTCTGCTTTTGTTTTTTGCGCTGAACACAGCCTACAGTCAGGAAATCCCCGATGGACCTGCTTTCGACCGCAACTGGCTGATAAACATGGATAGTACATCGGGCAAGACAGCCAACGGACTTATCCGGAAACCTTCGCTCAGCAACCTGAGCCTGTCGTCGTACGAACTGAATACACTGAGTAACTTCAACCACTCAGTGCCCGAAATAAAAATGCCTTCCCTGCCTCAGACTTTCGACTACACGCGAAACCATTATGGCATTATTCCACTGAACGACAATATGTTTATCAGTACCGCACGCATCAATCAAAACTATATCGGGCTGGGAGGCATGTCGTCGGCAGGAGCAAATCTGAATTATTTTATTACCGACCGAATCACTTTCTCGGGGGGAGCCACTTTCTCAAAGTTCAATATCTACAACGACTTCCGCAATGAGATTAGCTTCAACGGGAAACTACGGTTCGAACTTTCCGATCGGGTATTTTTCAATGCTTTTGGCAGTTACGCTCCACAAGCCTCCATTAATCCCAATATTCTGCGTTCACTCGATCATTCAATGTTTCCGCAGTCAAGCTATGGCGGAGCCTTCGAATTCAAAATTACCGACAAATGGGGTATAATGACAGGCGCCGAACGGGAATTCGACGCCTTCAAAGGAAAATGGGTTACCAGACCCTTAATTATGCCTGTGTTTTATTCGAAATAAGAGATTTCATACATCTGCATATCAATACTTCAACTTAATATCTGAACCATAATGACTGTTCAGCTTTTCCTCTACATTCGAAAATACTTCTTCCACCGTGTAGGTCTTCTTTGCTGAAATATCCATTGACGAAGGATATTCAATTTTAGCAATATCCGGATTCTTTTCAATCTCGCGCAAAAGCTTTTTACCTGCCGGGCCCGAAATATCTATTTGAACATTAACTGTATTCATAATAAGAGATTTATGCTACAAATATAATACATAAAATAAAAAAAAGAATCACAAGATCTAAATATCCTCTTACGACATTCTCCCTTTATAATCCTCATAACCAAATTCGCGAATCAGTTTAAATTCGTTGTCTTTGGTCCAAATGCCAATAGAAGGATGCGAAACGCCATTGAACATAGTGGTTTTTACCATTGTGTAATGAATCATATCTTCGAACACAATGCGGTCGCCGGGTTTCAACTCCTCATCGAACGACCACGAACCGTAAAAATCCCCTGATAAACAGCTATTTCCACCCATACGATAAGCAGGTTTTCCGGTCACTACATCGGTAGCTCCCACAATCGCCGGTTTGTATGGCATTTCCAGACAATCGGGCATGTGACACGAGAACGACACATCGAGCATGGCAGTTTTAATGCCTTTGTTTTCGACCACATCCACTACCGACGACACCAAAACTCCGGTACGCCATGCAAAAGCGCTTCCGGGTTCCAGAATAAGCTGCAAATGCGGATATTTAGCTTTGAAATTCTGCAACAAAGTAATCAGATGCTCCACATCGTAACCTTCTTTCGTCATCAAATGTCCGCCACCCATATTGAGCCATTTTATCTGTCCGAATAAGTGTCCGAACTTCTGCTCCACAACAGCCAGTGTCCGCTCCAGATCGTAAGAATTCGATTCGCAAAGCGTATGAAAGTGTAGCCCTTCGACACCAGCAGGCAAAGTATCGCCAAGCAGTTCGGCTACCACACCCAGTCGCGAACCGGGCGCACAGGGATTGTAAAGATCAGTCTCCACATCCGAAAACTCAGGATTGATGCGCAAACCGCAAGACACATTGTAAAACTGTGTTTGCGGATACAGACGTTCAAACTGCGTGAGCGAATTGAAAGTAATATGGCTACTACATTTCACTATTTCGGGAAATTCACGATCGGTATAAGCCGGTCCGTAAGTATGTGCGGGACTGCCCATTTCCTCGAAAGCCAAACGCGCTTCGGCCAACGAACTGGCTGTGGAATACGGAATATATTCGCGCACAATAGGAAAAGCACTCCACATGGCAAAAGCCTTGAATGCCAGAATTATCTCTACTCCGGCTCTGTCCTTTACCGATTTAATAAGTTCCAGATTGCGGCGAAACGCCACTTCGTCGAGCACATAGCATGGCGACGGTATTTTTGAATAATCCATCATTGTTTGGTTTGTTGATCGCCCGATCCTATAAGAAACAAGCGATATTATTTTTACAAATATATTTTAACCACAAAAGGGAACAAAAGAACTCAAAAGGAAAAATACTGAAAATCAGCTTATGTATCTCTTATGGTTTGAAATTCTCTGATGCAAAAGTAATTAAAAAATCTTTTAAAACTCCCCCTTTAGGGGGCCAGGGGGTGAATCTCTCCCGCCCCTCTTACTTCGGCTGAGACTTCGTTTGTCCACCCTGCTCGCTGAAAAACTGCTGTTTGCACTTTTATAAACCGAATTTCGGGCAGCGCTACTGCATTTCCGAGCGAATCCACAGCATTCGAAATATCCAGTCGGTTCGACGCATTGACATTATCAAAATCAGTTCCGTACATATTTTCAGCATATCCCCACTGAAAGCGGTCGCGCGGAATGGTCCAGAGTTGTGCCTCCGAGGTGGATTGATTGACATAAGCATCCGGCAACCGCGAAGCGTTGAAAGTAATACTGTCGGTTGTGATCGATGCCCACCACCATTTGGCCGAATTTCCTGCACCATGCGCCGAAAGCAGTTCGCCTGTTTCGCCATGACTATCGCGCCAACGCACATTTGCACTGTCGGTTTCGGGTTTGTAATAGCGCACCCAGTAATTCCGCAAAGTACTGTCGTTCTGACTTCCTTTCAATTCATACCATGTTTCGTTGGGCAGCCCGTCGCCGTTTTCGTCCTGCATGACGTATACAATTGCAGGTTCGGGCGCTGTTCCGCGTAAAGCAAAAACTTCAAAATCGACTCCTTCGTGGTTTAGCACATTGCGCTCAAAAGCACCCGTGATATAACCACCAAAACCACCCAGATAAACCCATTTGCTGTGCAATGCCGGATCTCCTTTAAAATACAGTGTATCCGCAGGCAAAGCAAGCGACGAATGCTGTCCCGGCCCGTATACATATTCGAAAATTCGGGTAATATAATTTCCTTCCTCTTTGATATCAGGTATTTCTTCCTTCGGAATACAATTCTGGAAAATAAAAACGCTGAATAAAAGTGCTGTAAAATATTTGAGTTTCATTAAAATCAGATTTTGTGCAAAGTTAGGGTTTTTGTCTTAAAAACATAGTACAGAGTAAGCAAAACAGACCAGTTAATGTTTATAAATCATTATAAATATCCCAAACCTCAGGCTGAATACTATCACATTTTTAAACGTGTAAATATCTGTAATTGTTCATATTAAACAATCAGAACAGATGTTTATTGTTTTTAAAACTTACAATATAAAAGCTATCAATTAAACTAAAACGAACTCCGATTGTTTATAATGGTACGAATCATAATTTTTATTTAAAATGAATACAAATAAGAATATCCCAAAAGATATCGAAGAACTTGAAAATGAGGAGTGGTTTTACTCACTCGATTATGTGTTACAGCAATGGGGCCCCGATCGCGTGGTGGAACTGCTGCGTCATTTGCAGGTGCGCGCACACAAGGCGGGCGTAAAACTGCCATTTACTGCCAACACACCATATATCAACACCATAGCCCGCAACGAGCAACCGCCTTATCCCGGAAACAGGGAAATAGAGCGCCATATCAAAAGTATTATACGCTGGAATGCAATGGCCATGGTGGTAAAAGCCAACAAACTTGAAAATGGTATTGGCGGCCATATCTCTACTTATGCCTCGGTGGCTACGCTTTTCGAAGTGGCATTTAACCATTTCTTTAAAGGAAAAGACAATCCGGTGGGAGGCGATCAGATTTATTTTCAGGGACATGCTGCTCCGGGTGTATATGCCCGTGCTTTCCTCGAAGGCCGCCTGACAACCGAACAACTTAATAATTTCCGTCGCGAACTGAAACCGCAGGGCGGACTTTCTTCTTATCCTCACCCATGGCTGATGCCTAATTTTTGGGAATTCCCCACTGTATCGATGGGACTCGGCCCCATTATGTCCATTTATCAGGCACGCTTCAACCGCTATCTGGAGGATCGCGGACTGAAAACTACAAGCGAACAAAAAGTATGGGCATTCCTTGGCGATGGCGAAACCGACGAACCGGAAGCGCTCGGAGCTATTACGCTGGCCGCACGCGAAAAACTCGACAACCTGATTTTCGTGATTAACTGTAACCTGCAACGCCTCGATGGACCCGTGCGTGGTAACGGAAAAATTGTACAGGAACTCGAAGCTGTATTCCGCGGAGCCGGATGGAATGTGATTAAAGTGCTCTGGGGTGGCGACTGGGATCCTATTCTGGAAAAAGACAGCAAAGGAAAACTCGTAAAACGCATGGGCGAAATTGTGGACGGCGAATCGCAAAAATTCTCTATTGCCGATGGCGAATATGTGCGTCAGCAATTCTTTGGAAAAGACCCCGAACTGCTCGAAATGGTGAGCCACCTTACAGGCGACCAGATTCGGAAAATGCGCCGTGGTGGTCATGATCCTGAAAAGGTTTTTGCGGCCTACAATGCAGCCGTAAACCACAAAGGACAACCAACTGTGATTCTGGCAAATACCATTAAAGGTTACGGACTTGGCGAAAGTGGTGAAGGTAAAAACATTACACACTCGCAGAAAAAACTCAACGAGGACGAACTGAAAGAATTCCGCACACGCTTCGGCATTCCTTTGTCGGACGACGAAGTGGTAAAAGCGCCTTTCTACAAACTTCCCGAAGATTCAGCAGAAATGCAGTATCTGAAAAAACGCCGTGAAGAACTTGGAGGGTCTGTACCAGAACGCCGTATCAATGTACGACCTATTAAAACGCCTCCCGAAAGTGTTTTCGAAGAGTTTTATGCAGGCTCGGATGGTCGCGAACTTTCCACCACTATGGCTTTTGTGCGTATTCTCACTAAATTATTAAAGGACAAAGAAATTGGTAAGCTGATTGTGCCTATTGTTCCCGACGAAGCCCGTACTTTCGGTATGGAATCGCTCTTCCGTCAGAATGGTATTTACTCGCACGTAGGACAGCTTTACGAGCCGGTTGACAAGGAGCTGCTGCTTTATTACAAAGAAGCCAAAAACGGACAAATTCTCGAAGAAGGAATTACCGAAGCAGGCGCTATGTCGTCGTTTATATCGGCAGGAACTGCTTATTCGACGCACAGCATCAACATGATGCCTTTCTTTGTGTATTACTCTATGTTCGGACTTCAGCGTATTGGCGACCTTGTATGGGCTGCTGCCGATATGGCTGCCAAAGGTTTCCTTGTGGGCGGTACAGCAGGACGAACCACGCTGGCAGGCGAAGGACTTCAGCATCAGGACGGAAACAGTCACCTTTTGGCTTATCCTGTTCCTAATCTGGTGACTTACGATCCGGCTTTTGCTTACGAACTGGCCGTGATTATACGCGATGGTATTCGTCGTATGTACGAAGAGCAGGAAAAAGTGTTCTACTACATTACCATTATGAACGAAAACTATCCGATGCCTCCAATGCCCGGCGATGTAAAAGAAGGTATTCTGAAAGGAATGTACCTTTATCAGCAGGGAAAAGCCTCGAAAAAAGAGCTTACAGCCAATCTGTTGGGTAGCGGAACCATTATGAACGAAACCCTGAAAGCTGCTGAAATACTTCAGGAAAAATATGGTGTTTCGGCCAATGTGTACAGCGTGACAAGCTACAAGGAACTGCAACGCGATGCACTCGATGTGGAACGTCATAACCTGCTGCACCCGGACAAGGAAAAAACAGCTTATGTATCGACACTTATTCAGAACGATGGCGTGATTGTGGCTGCTTCGGATTATGTGAAAACATTGCCCGATTCTATTGCCAAATGGTTGCCTAAAAAGCTTTATTCACTTGGGACAGATGGTTTCGGACGCAGCGAAGGCCGTAACGAATTGCGCGACTTCTTCGAAGTGGATGCCAAACACATTGCATTTACCACACTTTATGCCCTTTATAAAGAAGGTAAATTCAAACTGGCCGAACTGAAAAAAGCCATGAACGATCTGGGAATTGATCCTGAAAAACTGAATCCAATGGTTTCATAGTTAGTATTTACCATTTAATCATTTACTATTTACCATTTATAAGATTAGATAATGAGAAATTTTGTAATACCCGAATTAGGGGAAAATATAAACAGCGCCACAGTGGTCAAAGTGCTTGTGAAGGCAGGCGATGTGGTGGAAGCCGATCAGCCGCTGCTGGAACTCGAAACGGACAAAGCGACCATTGAAGTGCCTGCTGATGCTGCCGGAACCGTTGCCGAAATAAAGGTAAACGAGGGCGAACAGGTAAGCATCGGGCAGCTTGTATTGGTGTTTGCCGGCGAAAGCGCTGCAACGCCCGAACCTGCAAAAGAAGAAGCACCTGCAACAGCTCAGCCTCTGGCTACACCTCAGCCTACACCTGCGCCACAAGCTGCTCCTGTAGCAACTGCCGGCACCGGAACGCTTGAGTTTACGCTGCCCGAACTGGGTGAAAACATTCGCACAGCTACCATTGTAAAAGTGCTTATTGGAGTAGGCGATACAGTCGAAAATGACCAGCCTGTAATCGAAGTGGAAACCGACAAAGCAACCATCGAAGTACCTTCGTCCATTGCCGGTAAAGTAACCGAAGTGTTGGTGGCCGAAGGTGATGCAACGCCTATCGGAGCGGTAATTTTCCGCGTTTCGGGAAGTGTGGCTGCACCCGCAGCAACTCCTGCCGCACAACCCGCAGCTGTACAAACGGCTGCTCCTGTGGTGGCCGAAGCTAAAACCGAATTTGTGCCGGAAGTTACCAAACCAGCCGAAGCGCCTAAAGTGATAGCTGTGGAAAATCAGCCACCTATTCTGCAAAATGCAGCGCCCGCAGCGCCATCGGTTCGCCGTCTCGCTCGCGAAATCGGCGTGGATGTAAATCAGGTAAAAGGTACTGGTCCCGGCGGACGAATTTTGCTCGACGATGTGAAAGCTTACAGCAAATTGCTGCACCAGCAACGCAACGAAGTACAACACATTCGCGCCGAACAACATCATCAGCCCCTGCCCGACTTTACGAAGTTTGGCAATGTGGAACGTCAGGCTATGTCAAATATCCGCTTCAAAACGGCCGAACATTTGAGCCATGCATGGCACACCATTCCGCATGTCACACAGTTCGACAAGGCCGATATTACCGCGCTTGAGGAATTCCGTAAGAGCTATGCCAAAACTGCTGAGAAAGAAGGTGTAAAACTTACTGTGACAGCCATTCTGGTGAAAATAATTGCTTCGGCGCTCAAAAAATTCCCGCAGTTCAATTCGAGCGTGGACATGATGACGAAGGAAATTATTTACAAGCACTATTTCAATATAGGCATTGCAGTAGATACTGACTTTGGACTGATTGTGCCGGTAATTAAAAATGCCGACCAACTGAATGTGATCGAAATATCGAAGGAAATGAATGCGCTGGCCGAAAAAGCCCGCAACAAAAAAACTTCGATTGCCGATATGCAGGGCGGCTGCTTTACCATTACAAACCTTGGCGGAATTGGCGGAACAGCCTTTACTCCTATTGTAAATGCACCCGAAGTAGCCATTCTGGGCGTTTCACGCGGAAGTATCGAACCTGTGCATATCAACGGCAAGTTCGAACCCCGCATGATGCTTCCACTGTCGCTTTCGTACGACCACAGAGTGATCGACGGTGCCGACGGTATCCGCTTCCTGCGCTGGATAATCGATGCCATTGAGAATCCAATGAAGTTTGTGGTGGAAGGAAAATAATAATTTAGGATTGGTGGATTCGTGAATTGGTTGATTAGTTGATTAGTTAATCTGTTGAATGGCGGATTAGTTAATTGGTGGATTGATTGAATAGCTGAATGATTAATTCTTTAGTCATTTCGCGAAACCATCAATTAACAGATTAACTAATTAACTGACTAACTGACTAATTAACCAACTAACTGATTAACTGATTAACTAATCAACAGAACAACCAATCAACATTAAACAAAAAAAAATGAACAACATAGTAGTTATTGGAGGTGGTCCCGGCGGATATGCGGCAGCGTTTTATGCAGCCGACCTGGGCATGAATGTGACGCTGGTCGATCTGGAAAAAAATCCCGGGGGCGTGTGTCTTTACAGGGGTTGTATTCCGTCGAAAGCATTGCTGCACGTGGCCAAACTTCTGAACGAAACAAAAGAAGCCAAAGAATGGGGCATCAATTTCGGCGAACCTGAAATTGATCTCGACAAACTGCGTGCGTTTAAAAACAAAGTCGTAAACAAGCTTACGGGCGGACTCGGAGTGCTTACCAAACAACGTAAAATAAACTTCGTTCAGGGTCGTGCGCGCTTTGTTTCGTCGTCGGCCATTGAAGTAAGCCGCGAGGATGGCTCCAAAGAGCAAATATCGTTCGATAAAGCCATTATCGCCACCGGATCGGTCATTGCCACCATTCCGTCGCTGCAAATCGATAGCCCGCGTCTGTTGAACTCTACGTCGGCGCTCGATTTACCCGCCATTCCCAAAAGCCTGTTGGTAGTGGGTGGCGGATATATCGGACTCGAACTTGGTTCGGTGTACTCAGCGCTGGGTACTCAGGTGTCGGTAGTGGAGTTTATGGACCGTTTGCTACCGGGCGCCGATCAGGACATGGTGTCGCACCTGCAGAAACGCATTTCGAAATCCTTCGACAAAATAATGCTGCAATCGAAAGTGGTGGAAATAAAAGAAGCCGCCGATGGTTTGCTCGTGCGTATCGAAAACAAAGACAAGCAAATAGAAGAACACACGTTCGACTATGTGCTGATGTCGATAGGGCGCAAGCCTTCCACAGCCGGACTGGGACTCGAAAACACCCGCGTGCAGGTAAACGAACGTGGCTGGATTGTGGCCGACAATACGCTGAAAACCAACGACGAAAACATTTATGCCATTGGCGATATTGTGGGCGAGCCTATGCTGGCGCACAAAGCTTCGCACGAGGGACGTGTGGCTGTAGATGCTATTGCCGGCAAAAAAGTGGCTTTCGAGCCGTTGGCCATTCCGGCAGTTGTATTTACTGATCCGGAAATTGCATGGGCGGGAATTACCGAAACGCAGGCAGCAGCCAAAGGCATTCGCTTCGAAGTGGCTAAATTCCCATGGGCAGCCAGCGGACGCGCAACTACACTCGACCGCAACGATGGGCTTACCAAGCTGATTATCGATCCGGACACGGAACGCATTCTCGGCGTGGGCATTTGCGGACCGGGAGCCGGCGAAATGATAGCCGAAGGCGTTTTAGCCATCGAAATGGGCGCCACAGTGAAAGATCTCGCGCTTACCATTCACCCGCACCCGACCCTCTCGGAAACAGTAATGGAAGCTGCCGAATTGTTCTACGGACATTCGTCGCATATATTTAAGCCTGTGAAGAAGTAAAGCATATCAGCTACTGTAAAACAGCCTGCATGCAGGTTTACAGATATTAAATTAAAACTGTCGGATATTTTAAACTTAAAGTTTAAGTATCCGACAGTTTTTTGTTTCAGAATTTCTTAATTTTTTCTTCAAAATATTTGGACATCGATGGTCAATATTATATTTTTACACTTTATTAAAGTGTAAAAATGATATTTTGAAATACCTACTCATAATTAATCTCAAACTATTGAACTTATAAAAGCTTAATTTCTAAATACATATTTCAAAAAACAAATTCTATAAAATCTACATTATGAAAAAACTATTTATTGCAATTTTCTTAATCACAATTCCCATATTGGGTTTTGCACAAACATCAGTAGTTGTATTTGCAGGAACAACAAATGGGATAGACCATAGCTATGTGTCGGATGCGGGAGTAGGTATAAATGCGGGAGCTACAATTGACTTCAGGTTTAAGAAGCATTGGAGCTTTCAGACCGGTATGAATTATACTTCTGTATTTACTGATACCAATTACACGCTAATAAAGTATATTGATTCACAAAATGTTGAATTTGACGAAGGCTATATTTCGAAAGACAACGTCATTCAATTACCGGCTAACCTGTGTTATAGCACTAACCTGTCTTCAAATGCAAATATGCAGATTCATGGCGGATTGTTTTTTGGCATTGCAGCAGGTGGACTCAGTTTGTACCGAAGCTCAGCAGGTATGTCGGATTACGCAGTTGTAACAAATAGTTCCGACCCTGTTCATATTGGCACAAATATAGGTGCAGGTATTGAAATAAACCGTGTATATATTGGAATCGAAGGAAGCTTCAATCTGACAGACCCATATCTACCACAGGGAGCACTTAAAACCAAACTTGGAATAAGGTTTTAGTACCAAATCAAACGGGCTGTTTCATTACTGAAACAGCCCGTTTTGTGTAATTTCATCTCTCAAGCGGTCTTAACCCACCACCGGTTCTTGGTCGTGAAGGAGTTGCTGGTGCGCCTCCGGCAGGTAAGTTTGGAGCATTGGTGTTGATATTTCCGGGCGAAGTACTGCGCGTTCCCTGTCCCGTGCCTGAAGGCCCGCCACCAGGTGTGGCAGTTCCCATCAGGGTGCTTGTTCCAATTTTTTCGCGCGGTTTCTTTACGAATGTCAGCATTACATCGTCGCTGGTTTTGGGGCGTTGCTCGTCGAGCCAGAAATAGTTTTTCAGATACAAATCGCCTCCCGAAAGCTGATCGAGCGGATACATGATGCCATTGGATGCAGAGGTCATTACCATGCGTTCAATTTTCTTATTCTTCAGATACATTACCACATAACTGCTTTCGGTTTTATTGATACCTATGAGCGAGGAATCGGCTTCGTCCTTGGGGTAATAAATGGTTTCGGCATTTCCGTTTACATTCACGCGATAAAGCTGTCCGCTATCCATATAAGCAATAATTTCCTTGCCCGAAAGCTGATTGAAATAAAGCGAATCTTCTTTCTGAATGGCTATGGCCGAACGTTCGATATGTACTCTTTCCACTTCTTCATTTTTGGTAAAAATGCGGATATATTCGCCCGAAAGCTGATTTTCTTCGGCCCAGAGCACCGGTTCGCCAAACAAATGCATTACCGAGTCGCGACCTGTGTACACCAGCGAATCGCAAATGCCCTGCACATCGTTGCGATAGAAACGCACATTGTAATATCCGCGCGCCACATCGTAAATTGAATCCTTATAAGTGCGCAGCGTGTCGGCATGCATCCACACCGTATCTTTTGTGGACCAATCGACCAGTAATGCCGAGTCGGTTGCAAAACCTTCTTCGGTAGCTTCGTTGTAAGTTACAAAATCGCCCGAAAGCGTGGATTTTTGCACCGTATCCTTCATAACCACATTTATAAAAGCTTCGCCGTATTTTTGGGCTTTATCGTAAAACACAGTATCGCCGGTGAGCGTTTTTCCGTCCTTGTGAATCACATCCGAACGGTTCAGGAGCATCATTTGCTCGGAATTGGTATTGTACCATCCCAGCGTGCTGTAAATGTCGGTCTCGTCCTGATAAACAATGTGTGTGGGGCCTGTAATGCGTGCAATATTTGTTTTGGTATTGTAGCGCATACTGTCGGCATTCATTTTAAAGTTAGTGTTCACGAGCTTCACACTATCGCGAAACATGGCATCGTTTGTTCCCGGAGAATATTGTCCCCAAATAGAAGTAAGCGTGTTTTCGGTATCCACAATTTTTCCTCCGGTATAGTAATAGGCCAGATCGGTATTGCGGTCGTAGTTCAGACTGTCGGTGGTAAGCGTTGTTTTGCGGTTTTCCATGCGCACATTATGACGCAAACGGGCCATGCGGGTATTTCCATCGTAATACAAAAAATCGCCGTACACGAACAGCGTATCGCCCTGCACAATGCGCACATTACTGAACGCATCAAGCGAGTTGGCTTTCTGGTAGAAATAAGCGCTGTCGCAATAAAGCAAAGCATTGTCGTGACGGAAGCGTACATTTCCCCTGAGAATTTGCTTATCAGGGTTTATCATTTCGTCGAAATCAATCGATTCGGTGTTTTCGAGATAGATAATAGTAGCTTTCGAATTGTTGAGCGGATTGACAATGGGTGCAAGTGGTCGCGCAGGAGGCAATGGCTTTGGTTTGCGGTTACGACCTTTTGAAGTCTGAACAGCAGGCTTTTTGGTTTGCTGATTTTCGAGCACTTCCTTGCGCAACTGTCCGGGTTTATTCACCTTGATGGGCGTTTTATCCTGTGCATTGAGCACCACGCTTGTACCCCACAAAGTCAAAACCATGAAGAGCGAAAAAACCCCCAACCTACGGAGGGGGTTTGTATGTATGTGCGGTTTAAACATATTATTCCTACAAAACATTACCTTTAGAAATTCTAATTTTTAATCCATCCCGGATACTGGAATTCGCAGTTTTGCCATTTAGGATCGATGCTGATATATGTTTCTCGTTGTTTTTTTACGATCCAGTTGTTGATAAACTCTTCTCGCTTTATACCTTCGTAATAATTTTTCAGCATTTGATAATCGTCGGTAAGGTTGGCGCGGTGATTTTCGGTTTTCGATTTTACTTTTACAATGGCCACCACTTCTTTGCTTGTTGCGGGATCGATCATGCTAAATGGTTTCGATACTTCGCCTACGTTCATTCCATATACAATTTTTGCTACTTCCTGAGGCAGATCCTGATATTCGAATTTCGAGGTCCCACTTTTTTCGTTGAGCATTAAACCTGCATTCATAGCTGTATTTTTATCAAGCGAATAATTCATTACTGCATTCTCGAAAGTAATTTTTCCGTTACGGATTTCAGTAGCCACGGAATCAAGTTTCTGAATGGCCAAATTCTTTTGCTCGACAGACACACGTGGTTTTAGCAAAATATGGCGACAATTAATACGGTCTCCACGTTTTTCGATAAGCTGAATAATGTGAAAGCCAAACTCGGTTTGTACAATACGCGATACTTTTTTCGGATCGATAAGATTGAAAGCCACAGCCGAAAATTCGGGAACAAGTTGTCCACGTCCCATAAAACCAAGCTCACCACCTTTTTTGGCGCTTTCGGTATCTTCGGAGTACAATCGGGCCAAAATAGAGAAATCTGTTGTTCCGGTGTTCACACGATCAGTAAATTCGCGCAGACGTTCCTTCACCCTGTTGATTTCCTCCATAGGCACGGGAGGTTCAAAACTAACAATCTGCAACTCCACCTGTGCTGGCACCATTGGTATGCTATCCACAGCCAGCCCATTGAAAAAACGGCGTACATCCGCCGGTGTCGATTTGATATCGCCCACTAATTTCTGCTGCATTTGCTGAATAATCATTTGGTCGCGAAACATCACACGCAGGTCTTCGCGCAAAGCAGGAGTATTTTTGCGGAAATATTCTTCCATTTTCTCTTTGGAACCAATCTGTGAAATAAAGAAATTCAGACGGTTTTCAACCTGATTCATTACTGTACTTTCGCTTACTTCGATACTATCGAGCACAGCCTGATGCAAAAACAGTTTGTTGATGGCAATTTGCTCGGGAATCACACAGTACGGATCGCCCTGAATAGGAGTTCCTTCATATTGTGCTCTGATGCGTTGTTCTTCAACTTCGGAACGCAGAATAGCTTCGTCGCCTACAATCCAGATAACTTCATCGATAATATTTTTCTGTGCATGAAGGCCAATGGCCATTGATATAAGCGATAAAAACAAAAAAGGTTTCTTCATTTTAAAATGTTTGTGCTTTTAAATATCCTATTATTTTTCAAAATAATTTACACTGCCATTGTCCACTGCATCCTTATAAATTTCGTTTTCGAAATTGCTAATAAATTCAGCTTTCAGTTTATTGAGAATAAGGTTCGAAATTCGTGGACGGGCCATTTCGAAAGGCTCTGTTTGTCCGGTTTTTCTGAAATCTTCAATTCTCAGAAAATAATGCTTTGTACTGTCCGACACTTCCACAAATTTCCGACCCGATACATAAGCTGCGGGATCTTCAATTTGTACCGGAAATTTCTTCAGAATCTCCGAAAAAGGAGTCCATTTATTGCCGAAATAGTCGTAACTAATAGCATTTTGCAGACTGTATTTTTCAATATTTTCAAGGGCCTTGGTATCGCCCGAACGTACCCATGAGCGTACGTTATTTATTTTCGGAGCGTTGACAGGTACTACCAGAAATATTCCCTTGATAATATTTTCGCTCAGCTGAAACTGATCTTTGAAGTTCTCGTAAAAAGTCTGCATTTCTTCCTCCGAAGGTTCCTGAGGTAAGCGTTGCTGAATAAGTTTTTGCTGATACTGATGAATAATGAGTGATTTACGATATTCTTCGAGCAGCTGATCAATTTCTTCTTTGTTGCTTATATTACGTTTGGCATTTTCGTACACAAGCACATCGGTCACCCATTTTTTAATATAACTATCGGCAATCTGAGTGCTGTCGTCACTGCTTACATTGGGCGGAATAATATCTTGCACCTGATCGAGGTAAAGAAATTTACCTTCAACTTCGAGCAAAGCCTTGCGTTTCACATCCGATTTTTCTTTCTGACATGAAAATGCAATTCCGGCAATAGCCACCAACCAAAGTAATCTGTTTAGCCTCATACGAAAAACAAAGATAATATTGGAATTAATAATTTGGAGCTAAATTACAAATAATAAATCAGAATAAAGGAATTTTAATGTTAATCGGCTCGATACAAACGGGTTTTGATTAAGAAAAATAGAAAATTTCAACCATCCCAAATTCTAAAAGGGGACTGAAATGAAAGCTTATCAACAAACTGTTGAAAACTATTGAAAACCGACTGAAAGAAATTGATAAAAATGATTTGCAGAATCGGAAGCAGTGACGCATATATCTTTTGTTTCGGACTTACCAAAAAAGATAGCACTTTTTTTATAGCCGTTTTTAAACCTGTTTTCCGTAGTTATAAACCATCAGTTTCGGGAAAAGTTTCTAACTTTGCAGTTATAAACAGTGTGTTGATAAAGTTAGTATTTTTGTGAAAATCAAAACTAAAAGACTTTTATAATTGTTGAAAGTTGTGTATTCACTATTGTATAACCAAACTCACAAGTATTCTGCAAATTATTTATCAACCTTATCAACACCCTATTATCATCACTATAAGGTTTATTGAAAAAATAAAAAAAGAAATATAATAATGATTGTTTGAAAACTTGGAGCAAATCGACCCCCAACCCCTAAAGGGGAGTAAAAATTGATTAGTACATAAGTCAAACATTTAAATGAATAATTTATAATAGAGATAAAATGAAATCAGAAAACGATACTATCTTCAACACCCCTTCAGGGGTTGGGGGTAATGATTTTTTAATAGCTGAAATAAACCGGCTGAAAAAAGAAAAAAATGCTGTGATCATGGCCCACTACTACCAAATGGGCGATATTCAGGATATAGCCGATATGATTGGCGATAGTCTGGCACTGGCGCAACATGCAGCCAAAACCGATGCCGACATCATTGTTCTGTGTGGCGTGCATTTTATGGGGGAAACAGCCAAAATTCTGTCGCCACAGAAAAAAGTACTGGTGCCCGACCTCGAAGCCGGTTGCTCGTTGGCCGACAGCTGTCCTGCCGACGCGTTTGAGACCTTTGTAAAGGCTCACCCTGATCATACTGTCATTTCATACGTGAATACCACAGCAGCCGTGAAAGCGCTTACTGATGTGGTGGTGACTTCGACCAACGCAAAGAAAATTGTGGATTCGTTTCCCAAAGATGCGAAATTAATTTTTGGCCCCGACAGAAATCTTGGAGATTATATCAACAGTGTGACCGGTCGGCAGATGTTATTATGGGACGGAGCATGCCATGTTCACGAGCAATTCTCGGTGGAAAAGCTGTTGAAACTTAAAGAAGCACACCCCGATGCTGAAGTGCTTGCACATCCCGAATGTAAGAAACCTTTGCTGCTGGTAGCCGATTTTATTGGAAGTACAGCTGCTTTGCTAAATTATACTATTAGCTCTGATAAAAAGAAATTTCTGGTAGCTACCGAAAGTGGTATTATTCACGAAATGCAGAAGAAAAATCCTGATAAGGAATTTATTCCGGTGCCACCCAACGACAGTACCTGTGCCTGCAACGAATGTAATTTTATGCGTTTGAATACGCTCGAAAAGCTTTATAAATGTTTGCTGAACGAAAGTCCTGAAATTTTGGTGGAAGAATCGATTCGCGAAAAAGCTGTAAAACCGATTTTGAGAATGCTTGAACTGAGTTAATATTACAAATTTCGCAAATAGAATACAGATTACACAGATAAGAAAAAGCCTGCTGGTCACTTTGACCGGCAGGCTTTATTATTTTTAGATTAGTGTATTAATCAGAATTTTTTGAAACCAATAATTTCGCGTACTTCACGAATGGTTTTTGCAGCGCTTTCCTGCGCTTTTTCCTTTCCTAAGCGTGCCACCTTCGAAATGTAGGCTTCGTCGCTTTTAAGGGCGTTTATTTTATCTCTGAATGGTTCTGTAAAAGCAATCATATCCACGGCGAGCTGCTTTTTCATATCGCCATAGCGTATGTTACAATTATTGTATTGGTCGTTGAAATAGTCGAATGTTTCTTTGCTCGAGACTACATTCATCAACTGGAAAATATTCTGAATGACTTCAGGTTTTTCCTGATTCGGTTCGGTAGGTCCGCTATCGGTTACGGCTTTCATTACTTTTTTGCGGATAGCTTCGGGCTCGTCGGCCAGATAAATGGCATTGCCTTCGCCTTCCGATTTTCCCATTTTTCCGCTACCATTCAGTCCCGGAATTTTTACCAATTGCTGGCCGAAATTGAACGCCTGTGGTTCGGGGAAATATTCTACATTGTACATGCGGTTAAATCGGTTTCCAAAAGTGCGGGTCATTTCCAAATGTTGTTCCTGATCTTTTCCCACAGGTACTTTAGAAGCCTTATGTATAAGAATATCAGCAGCCATAAGTGTGGGATAGGTAAGCAAACCTGAATTCACATTTTGTGGTTGCTGACGGATTTTATCCTTGAACGAAGTACAACGTTCGAGTTCGCCGATATAAGCATTCATATTCAGAAACAGATACAATTCAGCTACTTCGGGCACATCGCTTTGCACATAAAGTGTGGCTTTTTCGGGATCGAGACCGGCAGCCAGATATTCAACGAGAATTTGTTTTACATTTCCGTGTAAATCGCCAGGTGTGGGATGCGTGGTAAGCGAGTGGTAATCGGCTATAAAAAAATAGCAATTATGCTCGTTTTGCATTTGTATAAAATTGCGCAAAGCGCCGAAATAATTACCTAGATGTAAATTTCCTGTGGGGCGAATGCCACTAACTACTGTTTCCATAATAAATAACTCCAGCCCTCTAACTCCACATTAAAGCAGACTTAAAGACCTATATTGTTTATGTTTTTTTTTATTGTTGATACAAATTAAAAAGTCTCCTTAAAGAAGACTTTAGATATTATTCAATTGGAATTGAACGTTTTATACGCTGATCGAGCGAAGTAAGTGTTTCGGTTGCTGCTACACCCGGAATTTCCTGAATACGTCCGTTGAGCAACTGCATCAGATGTTCGTCGTTGCGGGCATAAAGTTTTATAAGAATAGTGTAATGACCTAGTGTATATTGCGATTCCACAATTTCGGGAATTTTTTCGAGTTCGTTTACCACTTCTTTGTACATAGACCCACGATCGAGTGTGATACCAATGTATACACACATTTGAAAACCAAGCATTTTTGGATTTACAGTGTAACCCGAGCCGGTGATTACATCCATATCGATCAGTCGCTGAACACGTTGATGAATGGCTGCACGCGATACACCGCACTCTTCGGCTACATCTTTAAAAGGCATACGTGCATTTTGCGTAATGATGCGTAAAATTTTACGATCGAGCTGATCTATTTTTTCCATGGTATAGAAATTTAATTTATCATTAAGGCAGCAAAATTACAGAAAAGAAATGATTATTTAAAAAAGAAATGTGTTTTTATTGCTAAACAAAGTAAAATGGATAGCATAAAACTATGTTTTGCTTACTTTTTGAAATAAAATAAAACCCGGAATCTTATCACAGATTCCGGGCTTTACGTAAAGCAATTTTATTTGCCTGATTATTTTTCGATACCCATCAGTTCTACATCGAAAATAAGGGCTGAGAAAGGTTTGATATTTCCCATGCTCTGGCTTCCGTAAGCAAGTTCCTGTGGAATGTAGAGTTTGTATTTTGAACCTACAGGCATAAGTTTAAGCGCTTCGGTCCAGCCTTTGATAACCTGGTTTACACCAAATACTGCTGGTTCGCCACGATCAACTGAGCTGTCGAATACAGTTCCGTCGATTAAAGTTCCGTGATAATGTACTTTTACACGGCTTGAATCGTTAGGAAGAGCTCCTGTGCCTTTTTTGATTACTTCGTATTGCAGACCGCTTGCAGTGGTTACAACACCTGCCTTTTTAGCATTTTCTTTCAGGAAAACTTCACCGGCAGCTTTGTTAGGGCCGTTTTGTTCCTGCATACGTTTTTCCTGCAGTTTTTGCATGGTTGAATTCAGATATGCCTGAGCTTCTTCAGCAGTCATTTGAATGTTCGAACCTTTCATACCGTTTACAAGTCCCTGTTTGATAAGTTTAATATCTACATTAAGGCTTGAGTCGCCCATAAGACCGGCTGTTTTTTGTTCTTTCAGAGCATTACCAACGTTGGTACCAAGCTCAGCAAGTTCAGGATTATCGGCTACTTCACCTTTCATACCTTCTTCCATTCCTTTTAGTAACGATTCAATTTTTATGTTCAGCGAATCTGTATTGGCTGTGTCTGATGCAAGATAATATTGTTTGATACCATGTCCGTTTGCCAGTCCAAAAGCATAATTGAGACTATCGAGCTGGTTATTCAGTGTTGGAAGTTTTGCATTATTGCTATCGCATGAAGCAAATATTGTGACAGTGATTACTGCTATGGCTATAAATATATTATTTTTTTTCATTTTAATATTTATGTAATTTCTGTGATTATTGTATAGTTTGAATTATTGAACGATAGTATCAGCTGGAGTTTCGGGAGCTTGTTGTGGCATTTGTTGCTGCATTTTTTTGTCCTGAATTTCCATCATTACTTTGCGGATATATTCTTCTGATTCCTCAGCCGACATTCCTTCTTTGTAATCTTTGAGAGCATTCACCAAACCTTGTTTTACAAGTTTGCTATCGAAAACAAGTGTTGAGTCACCCATAAGTCCTTGTTTTTTCTGTTGTTTAAATGAATTTCCGATTTGCAAACCCAGTTTATACATTTCGTCGGTGCTTGCTTCACCTTCAAATGCTTTGTCGAGTGCTTCCATTAAAGCTGCAATTGCTTTGTCGGTAGTATCGGTTTGCATATAATAATCTTTAATACCTTTACCATTCGAAAGTCCGAGTGTGTAGTTTAGACTGTCGTTTTGATTGGCAAGTTTTACTTCTTTTGGTTGGTAGTTGTTGCATGACGACATCAGAAATATTGCCACCATTGTGATGAATGTAATAATGCTTGTTTTTTTCATTTTGAGTTATAATTTATTTTTTATTATTTTGATTTCAGTGGTTTGATATCTTTCAGAAAATTTTCGGGTTCTTTGAATGGTTTAATATTCAGCAATTCAACTTCAAAAATCAGCGTAGCAAACGGAGGAATCACACCGCCTGCACCCTGTTCGCCATAACCAAGATTATAGGGAATAAAGAATTGATATTTCGAACCTACAGACATTAGTTGCACACCTTCGGTCCATCCTTTGATAACCTGATTGAGCGGAAATTCAATTGGCTCACCTCTATCCACAGAGCTATCGAATTTTGTTCCGTCGAGCAAAGTTCCTGTATAATGAACTTTTACAGTATCCTGAGCCTGTGGTTTTTTTCCTTCGGCAGGCACAAGTACTTTGTACTGAAGTCCCGAAGGAGTTACATTTACACCTTCAGCATTCATGTTTTCGGCTAAAAATTTCTCTCCGGCATTCTTCTTTGATTCAGTTTCTTTGCCCTGAGCTGCCTGAATGTAGTTGTTGAA
The DNA here is from genome assembly GCA_016937795.1 of Paludibacteraceae bacterium. Lineage (GTDB taxonomy): Bacteria > Bacteroidota > Bacteroidia > Bacteroidales > Paludibacteraceae > Paludibacter. The sequence goes on along the minus strand of JAFGVV010000006.1, from coordinate 85,214 downwards.
ATATTCCATTGCCTGCTCTGCCGACATTAAAGCTGAATCGCCTTTCATGGCTGTGGTAAAACCTTTTATAACCAAATCGAAATTTGATTTTCCACCGGGAATTGATTTTAGATTTTTAGCAAAATCGTTTCCAACGTTCAAACCAAGTGCATAGCTCATCGAGTCCACATCGTTGGTCATTACTTTTTCAACTACTTCTACCTTATTTTTCTTCGATTTTTTTTGTTTTTTTTCTTTGGCTTCGGCACCCACAGCTACTAGGCTGAGTGCTAAGCAAAATAAAATTGTTTTTCTCATTTGTATATGTGTTATCAGATTTTTTTTATGAGGATTAATTTATACGATAGCAATCAGTTCCACTTCGAAAATTAATGTGGTGTGTGGTCCGATAGCCTGTCCGGCGCCTTGTGCACCATATGCCAGATCCGAAGGAATAAAAAGTTTCCATTTTGAACCTACTGGCATAAGTTGTAGCGCTTCAACCCATCCGCTGATAACCTGTGTAACACCAAATGTAGCTGGTTCGCCACGTTGTACCGAACTATCGAATACTTTTCCGTCGATCAGTGTACCATGATAATGTACGCTTACTTTGTCGCTTGCTTTTGGTTTTGGTCCGTTGCCTTCGTTTAAAATTTCGTATTGTAATCCGCTTTCGAGTGTAGTTACTTCTGGGCGTTTAGCATTTTCAGAAAGGAAATCTTGTCCAGCTTTAATTGTTGCTTCTGAAGCTTTCTGTTGTAATTGAGTGAAAAACTCATTGATAATATTTTGTGCATCCTGATAGCTTATTTCAGGTTGATTGTTTTCCATCACATCCTGAATTCCTTTTGCTAATTTTGCATAATCAAGTTTGCTTATACCACTGTTTTGCAAATTGTTTCCCAGACTTAGTCCGAGCGCATAACTAATTTTTTCCATTCTAACTTTTTATAATAATATGTGAAAGGTTTTTTAAAATGCTCTTTTACAGTATTATCTTGTTTGTATTTTATTCAATTATTTTTTATGTCATAAATCTTTAATTTCGACAAAAACGACTGCAAAGATAGCTGATTTATTGTATTATACGACGTTAAATTTTCAAAATAATCAGAATGTAACTACTACAGGAATCTTTTTAATTATTTTTTGGGAATTTGTTGGATGTTGTGCTTCCAAATATATGATATAAATGCCTGGATTTACTGTTTTATTTTTTGTTGTTTTTCCATCCCATATCATGTAATCTTCAGGTTTTAAGAGTCTGTTGTTAGCAATTTCATAAATTATTATACCCTCTGCATTCATTACTCTAATGTTAACATAATATCCATTAATATTATTTTTATAACGTAATATACACACATCATTTGCTCCATCGTTGTTTGGACTGAAGCTTTCGCTATCGACCCATATAATTTTTTCATCGATGTTATCATCTGTAATTTCTCTGTATTGCGAATTTTTATATCCAGGTGTACCGTAGTTACCTATGTGACCTGCCGAGTGCCACGACATTTCATTTTCGCTCAGCATTTCTGTATGAATTTTTTCTATTGCTACACCTTTTGTATTTTTTATCAGTTTATGATGCATTTTTTCGTTGTAAGTAAATTCATCATATATTATGCTTTTTGTGTTGTCACATAGTACTATAGTAGCTCCTGTATTATTCAGGCTTGATAGTTTATGATCTAAAATTATTGCATCCTGTGGACATTTGTGATATTTAACTACCGAATCAGGCGATGTGCTGAATGCAACATATTCAAATGGATATATGTATGTGTTATCATTTATTTTACTGCCACTATTCAATACACCATCCGCTTTTCTTGTTGTTATAATTATTCCTGATAAATCGATGACTTTTGCGCTACGATTGAATATTTCTACATATTCCGCACCACTTTCAGGATGATTAAACATAACTTCATTCCACGTAAGATCATTTTTGACTGCAGTTTCTGTTATTCCGGAATGGTATATATTATTTTCTATTTCGTTTCCTGCATAGTCGTTTATTCCTCTTATTAAAAACTCATATTTTATTCCTTTTTCAAAATAATTTTGAAAACTTATTTTTATATGTGCTTTATCTGTGCTAATCAGATGCTTTTCAATTAGCCATGTTTGTTCGTTAATAGTTACATTTAAATTTTCGATATTTATTTTTTCAGAGAAATTTATTTCAATACTGTTTATCTCTGTAATTTTCAAATTTGTAATGTAAGGATGTATGTTATCATTACCTTTTTCACCACTAATTTTAATATTGTCGAATTTATATGCGTTACCTGTAGTGTTTGTGTTGGAAAACAACAATCCGGCGTAATATGAGTTTGTAATTATGTTATGAAATACTTCTCCTTCCTTCTGATATTCAGTTTCATCTTCTCTTTTACTCCATAGTTCATAGTTGCCTATGTCGTCACGCTTAACTCTTATCCATATGTTAACCTTACTTCCATCTGTACGTTTATCTTGTCCGTCAATAATTTTAGTTTTTTTCGTACCTTGTTGAAAGAACAACGATACTTCATCGTTTGTACCACCAATCTGAACATAGTATCCATTTAGTTCATTTACGATATTATTATCTGCAATGATATAAATACAGGAATAGTTTGATGACGAGGTTGTATATTCAGTGAAAAACTGTGCTTCCCATACCGCATTGTTTACAATTTCACTTTCTGTAAATAGTGCAGATGTAGAAGAGGATTTTGCCGCTGATTGTAACTGAAACTCTTTATTTATTTCAAAATTTGCTGTATCACCTGTCCATGAAGGATTATTATTGAAATCGCCATCATCAAATGTTTCGTTTATTTGTCCGAAACCGTAAATAGGCATCAAAACTACAAAAAACAGAATTCTTACTTTCATAATGTTGCTAATTCTATAAAAATGAATTACTTTTGCAAATCAAAATCAGTAAAATGTGAGAATTTATTATTCTTTTCGACTGACAAAGATAAAAACAATAAATTAAGAAACCAATTTTATTATAAACAATTTTTGAGATTACAATTTTCTCAAAACTAATCATTTAATCAATGAAAGTAGCAATCGTTGGTGCCAGTGGCGCCGTAGGCCAGGAATTTTTGCGTGTGTTGGCCGAGCGCAATTTCCCGCTGACCGAACTGACTCTTTTTGGTTCGTCACGTAGTGCGGGTAGTGTATATGAGTTCAAAGGCGAGAAATATACAGTTAAGGAACTTAAACATGGCGATGATTTTAAGGGAATGGACATTGTATTCACTTCTGCCGGAGCTGGCATTTCTAAAGTATATGCTGCTGATATAACTAAGTTTGGTGCTGTAATGATTGATAACTCTTCGGCTTTCCGTATGGAGAATGATATTCCATTGGTTGTACCTGAGGTTAATGCTTCTGATGCAAAAGATCGTCCACGTGGTATAATCGCAAATCCGAATTGTACTACTATTCAAATGGTTGTGGCTTTGAAAGCTATTGAAAACCTTTCGCATATTAAACGTGTACATGTATCTACATATCAGGCTGCTTCGGGTGCTGGTGCAGCTGCAATGGATGAACTTGATCTACAGTATCGTCAGGTTTTGGCTGGTGAAGAACCTACTGTAAGTAAATTTGCTTATCAGCTTGCTTACAATCTTATCCCTCAGATTGATGTATTTACTGATAACGGTTACACAAAGGAAGAGATGAAAATGTATCATGAAACCCGCAAAATTATGCATTCTGATATCGAAGTGAGTGCAATGTGTGTGCGTGTTCCGGCACTTCGTGCTCACTCAGAAAGTGTTTGGGCTGAAACTGAGCGTCCTCTTACTGTCGAAGAAGTACGTGAGGCATTTGCTACTGCTCCGGGTGTTGAAGTGATAGATAATCCTTCTGAAAAGAAATATCCAATGCCTTTGTTCCTCTCTGGTAAAGATCCTGTACATGTGGGTCGTATTCGTAAGGATCTGGCAAACCCAAATGGTATTACTTTCTGGTGTGTTAGCGATCAGATTAAGAAAGGTGCTGCGCTCAATGCTGTTCAGATAGCCGAATATCTCATTGCCGAAGGTGATGTGAAGTAGTAATTACGAAGACTTTTTTAAAGGGATGCATTAGTGTATCCCTTTTTTTATCTCTGTATTTCAATCTTTTATTTTTTTTATTTGTTTCATTATTGTTCCTTAACTTGTTGAAATTGAGATTTGAACACTCAATTCGAAAATTTGTTTATAACTTTGCAGACGTTTTTTTATACAATGATATCAATGTGTATTTATGTAATGCACTTATATTCAAATAAATACATACTTATGGATTTTAAATATGATGTAATAGTAATCGGAGCAGGACATGCAGGGAATGAAGCCGCATGTGCAGCTGCCAATATGGGTTCAAAGACCCTTCTGATTACAATGGACATGAATAAAATTGGTCAAATGAGTTGTAATCCTGCCGTTGGTGGAATTGCAAAAGGTCAGATAGTACGTGAGATTGATGCGCTTGGCGGACAAATGGGAATTGTAACTGATCGTTCCGCTATTCAGTTTCGTATGTTAAATCGCTCAAAAGGTCCAGCTATGTGGAGCCCGCGTTCTCAAAGTGATCGTCATCAGTTTATTCAGGAGTGGATTAAAATTATTACAAATACTCCAAATCTTTCAATTTGGCAGGATACTGTACGTCAGTTGATCATTGAAAATGCTGAAGTACGTGGTGTTATTACTGCCCTCGGTGTTGAAATGCGTGCTAAGAGTGTAATTCTTACTGCCGGAACTTTTTTGTCCGGATTGTTGCATATTGGCAAGAGTCAGCTTGTGGGTGGACGTATTTCTGAGCCTGCATCTTTTGGTCTAACAGATCAATTAAAGTCTGTTGGTTTTGCTACTGATAGAATGAAAACAGGTACGCCTGCACGTATTGATGGACGTACAATTGACTTTAGTAAAATGTCGGAACAAGTAGGCGAGAATGATTTCCATAAGTTTTCATTTCTTGATTCTGTTTCAAGAAATCTAAAGCAAATGAGTTGTTGGATAACTTATACTAATGAGAAAACACATGATGAATTGCGCAAAGGTTTAGCTGATTCTCCTCTTTATAATGGACAAATTCAAAGTATCGGACCGCGTTACTGTCCCAGCGTCGAAACGAAAATTGTTACGTTTGCTGATAAATTATCACATCAGTTATTTCTGGAACCTGAGGGTGTCGATTCACAAGAGTATTATATTAATGGATTCTCTTCCTCACTCCCACTCGATGTGCAAATAAATGCGATTCATACTATTTCCGGACTTGAGAATGCGCAGATTTTTCGACCCGGTTATGCCATAGAATATGATTTTTTTGATCCAACTCAACTTAAGCACACTTTGGAAACAAAGTTTATTAAAAATTTATTTTTTGCAGGTCAGATTAATGGTACAACCGGATATGAGGAAGCAGGTGGTCAGGGATTAATTGCGGGTATTAATGCCCATATAAATTGCCATGGTGGTGAATCTTTTGTGTTGGGACGAAATGAGGCTTATATTGGCGTTCTGATTGATGATTTAGTAACAAAGGGTGTTGATGAACCCTATCGTATGTTTACTTCACGTGCTGAGTATCGCCTTATTTTGCGTCAGGATGATGCTGATATACGTTTAACTCCTAAGGCTGGTCATTTAGGTTTAGCTGAAAAACACCGTTTGTCATTATTAAATTCAAAGATAAGTATTCAACAAGATTTACTTCATTTTGTAAAGAATTACTCTATCAAGCCAGCTCATATAAATGCTTTCCTGGCTTCCACAGGTTCAAGCGAGCTTAAGCATGGATGCAAATTGCATGATTTGATTCTACGACCACAATTTGGAATTCATGATTTGTCTGATGCTGTACCTGCTTTAAAAGAAAAGCTTAATGCTATTACTGATAGAAAAGATGAAATTGTTGAAGCAACAGAGGTTTTGCTTAAGTATGAAGGTTATATTGAGCGAGAAAAACAGATTGCTGATAAACTTCTACGTTTAGAGCATATACCCCTTCGTGGGCGTGTTGATTATGCAAATATTCTGTCGTTATCTACCGAGGCTCGCCATAAATTATTGAAGATAGATCCTGAAACAATCGGCCATGCAAGCCGTATTCCCGGTATTTCTCCTAGTGATGTAAATGTTTTATTGGTACTTTTAGGTAGATAAAATCGCTGTTTCACGTGAAACAATTGGTGTTTGTGTGGCCTTTTGTTTCACGTGAAACAATTATATATTTTTGTTATGACAACATCAGATGCATTAAAACAACAGATAAGTACACTCCCCGATTTGCCGGGAGTGTATCAGTATTTTAATGTAAACGATGAAATAATTTACGTTGGTAAAGCCAAAAATTTAAAGAAACGCGTAAGTTCATATTTCAATAAAGTGCATGAATACGGTAAAACAAATGTGCTTGTAAAGAATATTTCGTATCTGAAATATATAGTTGTCGATACAGAAGAAGATGCGCTTTTATTGGAAAATAATCTGATCAAACAATATCAGCCGCGCTATAATGTTTTGCTGAAAGATGGGAAAACTTATCCAAGTATTTGTATTACCAATGAACCTTTTCCTCGCGTTTTCAAAACACGAAATATCATTAAAAATGGTTCTTTGTATTACGGACCCTACAGTTCAAATTTTACGATAAATTCATTGCTTGAAATTATTCATCAGTTATACCCGATTCGAACATGTCGGCTTCCACTTTTCGATGAAAACATAAAAAAAGGAAAGTTCAAGGTTTGTTTGCAATATCACATTCATAAATGTAACGGGCCCTGCGAAGCAAAAGAAACTATCGATGAATATCGTAAATATATTGACGCTATAAAAAAGATAATTGAAGGCGATGCGAATGAAATAAGCAGGTTTTTGCTCGATGAAATGAAAATACTAGCATCGGAATATAAATTTGAAGAGGCTCATCTTGTAAAGCAGAAATATGAACTTATCGAAAATTATAAATCAAAATCAGTTATTTCAAATACAATTCTTGAAGATACGGACGTTTTTGCCTACGATGAAAATGAAAATTCTGCATTTGTTAACATATTGCGAATTTCAAAAGGTAGTATTGTGCAAGGATATACTATTGAATATAGAAAGCGTTTATACGAAGAAAAGGAAGATATTTTAGCTATGGCTGTAGTGGAGCTTCGTTCCAGATTAAATAGTAAATCAACTGAAATAGTGCTTCCTTTCAATATTAATTTTACAATTAGTAATGCTAAAATTCTTGTACCTCAGCGTGGTGACCGTAAAAAGCTTCTCGATTTATCACTACAGAATGTAAGGCAGTATAAACTCGATAAGTTAAAACAGTCTGAAAAGTTAAATCCGGATCAAAGAGCTATTCAGTTGTTAGAGAGCATTAAAGAACGACTTCAGTTACCAAAACTGCCAATGCACATTGAGTGTTTTGACAATTCGAACATTCAGGGGTCGGATGCTGTAGCTGCTTGTGTGGTTTACAAAAAGGCAAAACCTGCAAAAAGCGAGTATCGAAAATATACGATTAAAACGGTAAGTGGTCCCGATGACTACGCTTCAATGAAAGAAGTCGTTTTTCGCCGATATTCAAGATTGTTAAATGAGGCTTCTCCCCTACCCGATCTGATCGTGGCTGATGGTGGTGTCGGTCAAATGGAAATAATTCGTCAGGTAATAGAAGATGAATTGAAATTAGATATTCCTATTGCGGGTATGGCAAAAGATTCAAAGCACAGAACGAATGAAATTCTGTATGGCTTTCCACCTATGGCCGTTGGATTAAAACCAACCGATCAGCTTTTCAAATTTTTTGCAGGGTTACAGGACGAAGTGCATCGCTTCGCAATAAAATTTCATCGTGAGAAAAGGAGTAAATCACAAACAGCATCTGAACTCGATTCGATACCCGGAATTGGTGAAAAAACAAAAACTGACCTGTTGAAACATTTTAAGAGCCTAAAACGAATTAGTTTGGCTACAGAAGCAGAACTTCAGGTGGTTGTTGGAAAGTCCAGATCATCAGTTATTTATAACTATTTTCAAGCTAAGTTGAGCCTCTGAGATTTCAATATTTATTTTTTTCTGTCAGGTTGTATGTGTTTTTGCAACTCTCAGGAACATTATTTCACACAATATCTATTAATTTTTCACGTTATTGGTTTGTTTTATGAGTATAATAATAAAATCGATTGATTCGATATCTACAGCAGCGCTTGAATTTTTACATTTTGTGGGCGAAAAAAGAGTATTTGCATTTCACGGACAAATGGGTGTTGGTAAGACTACTTTTATAAAAGCTATTTGTCAGGCATTGGATGTTGACGATATAATTAACTCGCCTACTTTTTCAATTGTGAATGAATATTTGCGTTCAAATGGATCATCGGTTTTTCATTTCGATTGTTACCGCATTGAAGATTTGCGCGATGCTGTGGATATGGGTGCTGAAGAATATTTATACAGTAGTGATTATTGTTTTGTGGAATGGGCTGAAAATATAGCTGCTCTCCTACCCGATGATACTGTACATGTGGAGATTCGTGAAGTTGAAAATGGACAAAGAGAAATTTTAATTCTGGATTAATCGTTTGATTATGAGTGGTAATAAGAATAAAACTAAATTGAAGAAAACGAGTTTTAAAGGCCTGTCGGTGATGCAACAAATAAAAGCTGCAAGAAAAGCGAGTCGCGATGAAGAAATTCGTTTACACGGAAAACCCCTTAAAATATCTTCGATTGTTAGTTCGAAAATCAACTATAATCGAAAATCGAAAAATAATAAATTGTTTATCGAAGAGTGATTTATTATTCAAGAATATTGTAGTTCGGGTTTTTTTAATAATTTTGTACGGTTTTCTTTAATACTAATAATCTGCATTTAAAACTGATTTATAATTTCTAAACCTATAAATTACTGCATGATAACCCCACTTGCCCGTTTGTTTTTTTCTAATCGAATTCGTCAGATTGAGAAATTCAACACTTCAGCAACAGAAATTCAAAAAGATGAATTGCAAAATTTGATTACTGAGGCCAGACGAACTGACTTTGGCAAGGAGTATCGTTTTAACGAAATTAGCTCGTATCAGCAATTTGCAGAACGTGTACCTGAACAATCATATGAACAAATTCAGGGCTATGTAGAGCGTATGCTCAAAGCTGAACCAGATGTGTTATGGCCGGGTCTTGTAAAATGGTTTGCACAATCGTCCGGTACTACCGATGCGAAAAGCAAGTTCATTCCTGTTTCCGAAGAAAGCTATCGGTCGATGCATATTAAAGGTGGCGCCGATACCATTGCGATGTACCTGCATTTAAATCCGAAAAGTAAATTTTTTAGCGGTCGCTCACTCGCTGTTGGTGCGGGCGAAACGAGCTTAAATGAATATGGCTTACACATTGGAATGCTATCGGGAATGCTCAACGAGCGTATGAATCCTTTCGTGAAAATGGTGCGTGTTCCTAAGCACGAAACCTGCATGATTGGCGATTTTACGGAAAAGATGGACAAAATGATTCCTGAAATTATCAGCAAAAATGTAGTTAGTTTTTCGGGTATTCCTTCGTGGTATCAAATTCTTTTCTCACATATAACAGAAGTGACCGGAAAGAGTGATTTAAGCGAAATTTGGCCAAATATGGAGCTTTTTATTCATGGAGGCGTAAGTTTCGATCCTTACAGGGAACTGTTTGTAAAAATGTTCCCTTCGAAAAAGCTTAATTTCCTGGAAGTTTTTAATGCATCCGAAGGTTTTTTTTCCATGCAGAATGATTTTTCCGATCCGGGAATGCTTTTAATGCTCGATTATGGCACTTTTTATGAGTTTGTGGATATCGATAACGAAAATACTGCTCCGATCCCATTGTGGGAAGTAAAAGTGGGTAAAAGCTATGCTATGGTCATTTCAAACAATAGTGGTTTGTGGCGCTATAATATTGGCGATGTGGTAACTTTCACTTCGGTAAATCCATATAAAATTGTGATCAGTGGTCGTACCAAACATTTTCTGAACCTTTGTGGAGAAGAACTAATGGTTGGAAATGCCGATGCTGCAATTACGGGTGCTGCTGAAGCTTGTGGCGTACATGTGCTGAACTACACAGCTACGGTGGTACCTCCAACCGAACATGAAAAAGCACGTCATCAATGGTTGATTGAGTTTAAGGAGCCTCCCTCCGACCCTGTTCGTTTTCAGAAAACGCTCGATAAACTTTTGTGCGATCAGAATTCCGATTATGAATCGAAACGAAAAAAAAATGTAGCTCTGGAAATGCCTGAAGTAGTTATTGCCCGTCAGAATTTGTTTATTGACTGGCTTGTGAAACATGGAAAAACCGGAGGTCAGCAAAAAATCCCGCGCCTGCAACAAAAACGTGATATTATGGATGATTTACTTTCAATGAATTGATATTAGGGTGAAGCGACTTCCAGTCGCTTGATTTAAGTTCTTGATACAGCCTCTTTTTTTATATCAAAACCAAAACGTTATGAATAAAAAAGAATTTCATCGTGCAAATCTGCCTCATTATCAGCAACCTGGACAAGCATATTTTATTACATGGAATTTGCAAAATGCCATTCCTGCAAAAGCCCTGAAAGAGTATGGCGAAAAGTTAAGTTTGATAAAAGTAAGTGTGGATTTTGCTGAAAAAACCAAACAGTCTCCAGAGCAAATTAATGCATTAAAAAACGACTATCGTTTTTTAAGAAAAATGATGCTGAAAGCATTGGATGATATCCTTGATGTTGGAAATCATATTGATGTAAACCTATCGAAAACTGAAAACACTTCTATTATTGTTAATTCTCTTCGTTTTTGGGAGGGCAAAAAGCTTAAAAATTTTGCAATATGCGTGATGCCAAATCACGTGCATTGGGTACTGGAGCTAAATAGTAGCGACGAAAATGGTGAAGTTGTATGGTTGGATGATATTCTTAAATCAGTTAAACAATTTTCATCAACGCAAATCAATAAAAGCGAAAATCGTTTAGGAAAACTCTGGCAAAAGGAAAGTTGGGATACTACTATCAGAGATAACCGACATTTGTATAAAGCCATAGAATATACAAGAAATAATCCGGTAAAGGCAGGGTTGGTAAAGGATTGGAGAGATTGGCCCGGTACTTTAGTATTTGAATAAACAGAATAGGTAAATAGAGAAGCGACTTCTAATTGATTGTTGTCAAGCGACTGGAAGTCGCTTCTCCCGTTTTATTACCAAATACTTGCGCGTTTTTCTTTTGGAATAAACATGGCATCTTTTTCGGTGATACCAAATGCTTCGTACCAGGCATTGATATGTGGCAAGGCGCCATTTACACGCCAACGGCCAAGTGAATGTTCATCTTCTTTGGTGCGACGCAGAATTTCTTCAGGACGAATATTTCCGGCCCATACGTTTGAGTAAGCAAGGAAGAATCGTTGTTCAGCATTAAATCCGTCGATAGAGTTCAGTGGGGCGCTTTTAGTGGCGTTTTTGAATGCCTGAAACGAAACCTGAAGACCTCCGTGATCGGCTATATTTTCGCCCAGAGTGAATTTTCCGTTGGCAAAGACACCAGGAGCCACTTCTATTTTATCAAAATAATTTACAAGAACCTGTGCACGAGAGTCGAACTGCTTTTTATCTTCATCGGTCCACCAGTTTTTCAGATTACCATCTTTGTCGAATTTGCAGCCCTGATCGTCGAATCCGTGCGTCATTTCGTGGCCGATAACCACGCCGATTGCGCCATAATTAAAAGCATCGTCGGCGTTCATGTCGAAGAAAGGATATTGCAGAATGCCTGCAGGAAAGCAAACTTCATTGGTCGAAGGATTGTAATATGCATTTACAGTTTGCGGAGTCATAAACCATTCGTCCTTGTCCACTTCTTTGCCTGCTTTGGCGAACATATATTCGCTCTCGAAACGGTTGGCGCGCTGGATATTTGCCCAGTACGAATCTTTCTGAATATCAAGAGCATCGTAACTTCTCCATTTGTCTGGATAACCGATTTTCACGTGGAAGGTGTTCAGTTTTTCCATTGCTTTTATTTTGGTGGAGTCGCCCATCCAGCTGAGTTGTTGTATGCGTTCGCCCAAAGAAGTCTGAAGATTTTTAACCAGGTTCAGCATGCGTGTTTTAGCTTCGGCAGGAAAGTATTTTTTTACATACATCTGCCCTACCGCTTCGCCAAGTACCTGATCTACATTGCTTACTGCGCGTTTCCAGCGTGGCGATTGTTCTTTTTTACCTGAAAGTGTTTTACCGTAAAAATCAAAGTTTTGAGCCGCAATTTCGTCAGATAGATAAGAAGCTGCACCATCAATTAATTTCCATTGAAGGTAGTAGATAATATCCTGTACGGGCTCTTTTGAAGTAATTCGTCCCACTTCCTGAATAGCTTCTTTTTGTGAAACACTGAGTTCTTTCATCTCTTTAATTCCCAAAGTGTTGAAAAAAGTATTCCAATTAATTTCCGGAATAAGATTTTGCAACTCTTCTAAAGTCATTTTGTTATAATTGGCATGTGGGTCGCGCAGTTTCACCTGATCGTAAGCTGCTTTTGCAAGACTTGTTTCAATGTTCAAAACAGCTTGGGTAGCTTTTGCAGACGTTTCTTCGTCGAAACCATTTAGCAAAAACATTTTAGATACATGATTGCGGTATTTCTCGCGAATTTCGCCGGTGTGCGCATCGTTTTCGAGATAATAATCGCGTTCGCCCAAACTGATACCGCCCTGATAAGTCTGCACCAGATATTGACTACTGTTCATGGCATCAGCATCCACATAAACCGAGAAGAAAGGGTCAAGTCCGGCTTTCAGCATTTCCGGGATAACAACTGAAAGTTCTTCACGGGTTTTAATGTTTGCAAGTTTCTGTAATTCAGATTTTATAGGATTATTTCCATCGGCATTCAGCTTTACGCTGTCCATAGCCAGATTGTACAAATCCTTGATTTTTTGTTCAACCGAACCGTTGGCTGCGGGTTTTGCAGCAATTTCTTCGATCAGGCCTTTGAGCTGCTCGCGGTTGTTCTCGGCCAGTTTGTCGAAGCTTCCAAAACGTGAATATTCGTCGGTCAGAGGATTGTTTTTCATCCAGCCTCCGCTGGCAAACTGATAGAAATCTGATCCGGCCTGAACCGTTGTGTCGAGATTATTTGTGTCGATGCCCGAAGTCAGTTTCGGACTGTTTTGGCAGGATGTAATCATAAATAATAAGATAAGACCTAATCCCTGAAGTGGAAAAAGGAAATTCGATTTTAATTTTTGAAACATAAAATTAATAATTAGTTGATTATTTGAATATTAACCGCAGGTAATAATATCTTCTTCTGATGGTTTTTCGTTTTCGCGTACCAAAGGCTCTTCTACTCCATCGATAATTCCAAACAAATCGTGCAGGGTTTCGGCACGCAGCATGGCGATTCGGGTATCCTTAAAGTTAGGAATTCCTTTGAAAACGGGACTTGCAGCCAAATGTCGGCGACTGTGAATAATGCCTTTCAGACGCTTGCTCCACAATTCATTGTTAGTGAAACCCCCATTCAAAGTGATGGCTTCACTTTCGGATAAATCCAACCAGTTGACTGATGCAATAATATGTTCTTTCAACACAGCTTTTTGTTCGTCGAAACTAAGTATTTGCGCATGTTCGCCTGTTTGGAAATAGTGTTTTACTTCCGAAAAAAACCAGGGCCGGCCAATTGCACCGCGTCCAATCATGACCGCATCCACTCCGTAGCGATTAAAATTCTCCAATGCAGCTTCAGGAGTTGTTACATCGCCGTTTCCGATAATCGGAATGTGCATTCGGGAATTGTTTTTCACTTTCCCGATAAGTTCCCAATCGGCATTGCCTTTGTACATTTGAGCACGTGTGCGGCCATGAATTGTAAGCGCCTGAATGCCGCAATCCTGAAGTTGTTCGGCCAGGTCTACTATCACTTTGCTGTCGTCATCCCACCCGAGACGGGTTTTTACTGTTACCGGAAGTTTCACGGCTTTTACCACATCCGATGTGATTTTCAGCATACGGGGAATATCGCGCAATAGCCCCGCTCCTGCCCCTTTGCCTGCCACTTTTTTTACCGGACAACCAAAATTTATGTCAATAATATCAGGTTGCGCTTCTTCGGCAATGCGTGCAGCTTCGGCCATCGACACCGGATCGTGACCATAAATCTGAATGGCTATAGGCCGTTCTTCAGGGTAAATGGTCAGTTTTTGCTGCGTGCGGTTTACGCTTCGTATCAGTGCTTCCGACGATACAAATTCTGTATAAAGCATGTCGGCTCCAAAACGCTTGCAAAGCAGTCGGAAGGCCGGATCGGTCACATCTTCCATAGGTGCCAGGAAGAGTGGTTTATCGGGAAATTCAATATTTGAAATCTTCATAAAATAATAAGCCTGACACCTAAAGTGAGGTCAGGAAAAACGGGTTGCAAAGTTACAAAAATATATTCACTGAAAATTAAACTTCCTGTCACTTAAAAAGTTCAGTTTTAACGCTATATTCTTATCTTTGTTTTCAAATAAAAATCTGATACTATTATGAGTTTTGGTGGTTCGGCAGCCGATATGCTGCATAAAATGAAGTATAACAGTTCGTTGCGCGATAACAACAGAGGAAATTATAACCGCTATCGCGATGCTGTGGTGACTTATAAAAAGTCCCGTTTGAAGCTTAAAAATGAACACATTAGTAAAGAACAATTAGAGATTATTAAGCAGAATGTGATTAGTGAAGTAAAAAGGCGAAATCAGATTGCTGTTTTGTTGACTATTATATTTACTTTAATTGTCAGTATTTTAATTATTTGGGTGTTTGGTAAGTTTATGAATCTGACGCCTGATTTTAGGTGAATATTTTTTTATACAATGTATAGAAAATGGGCTTTATTTATCATAAAAATGTACAATGTATTTCAGGTGTATATGATTATGATATACTTTTGCAATGAATTTAAGCTAATTATTTCAATCAGACAGTTAAAAAATGAATTATTTTCGGTCGCTAATTGTTCTTTTTTCCCTGTGTAATGTTCTTACTATTCATTCACAAACAGTAAAATACGCTCCTGCCTGGTTTGGTCCCAATGCAAATCCGGTGGCCGACTTTGGCGATGCGCGTATCCCCGCTGAAACTACTGTGAGCCTGATGGGTGATTATTATTTCGGATTTGGCGATAAAACCAGCAATGTTCGTTATCAGATTGAGATCCCTCTCCTGCCCTCACGTGTGTCGCTTAGCGTTTGGAATACCGGATTAGAACGTTTTTCGGTGACCGATGAAGTGAAAACTGCGCGCGGAATGACACAAAATTCCGGTAAAGCAGCCGGCGATTTTTATGTGCAAACCCGTATTTCGCTTTGGAAAGAAACTGATGATATGCCTGATATTATTCTTAATGCAACCATAAAATCAGCCTCGGGAACAAATTTCAAACAAAGGCGTTACTTCGATACACCTGGCTATTACTTCGATGTGGCTGCCGGAAAATCTTTCGACACAGGAGGGAAATTTATCAGCGAAATTCGTGCTGTGGCCAATCTTGGCTTTTTGTGCTGGGAAACTTCGGGCAGTTTGCAGGACGATGCGCCTATGTATGGAGGAAAAATAATTTTAGGAAACAACAAATGGCAACTCGATAACTCGCTTTCAGGTTATTGGGGTTGGATTCATACCAATGCCAATATAAATCCTGCCGGTGATTATGATGATGCTCCTTTGGTGTATGCATCTAAATTCACTCTGAAAGGCAGTAAACTTGATTATTTTGCTCAATATCAGTATGGAATAAAGGATTTTCCATATCAGCAAATTCGGGTTGGAATAAGCTTTCCGATAATACCCCTCACCCCTAAAGGGGAATTCTTAAGTACATCTAACCACTAAGGAACGATATAAAAGTGTAATTTTTTTTGAGAAAATGAATAAAGAAAACATACAAGACGAAACTAACTCAGTTCCCCTTCAGGGTTCAGGGCTTGATCGGAAATCTTACGAAATCATGGCTCCGGCTGGTTCGTGGGAAAGTTTGTCGGCTGCCATAAAAGCGGGTGCCGACTCGGTTTATTTTGGTATCGAGAAGTTGAATATGCGTGCGAAGTCGAGTTCGAACTTCACTACAAATGACTTACGCGAGATTGTTCGCATTTGCAACGAGAACAACGTAAAAAGCTATCTTACAGTAAATACCATTTTGTACGACAATGATTTGACACTGATGCGCGAAATCATTGACGTAGCAAAAGAGTCACAGGTTTCGGCTGTCATAGCTTCGGATGTGTCAGCTTTGATGTACGCCAATCAGGTAGGAGTGGAGGTGCATCTTTCCACACAGCTGAACATTTCGAATGTGGAATCTCTAAAATTTTATGCGCAGTTTGCCGATGTGGTTGTTCTGGCGCGTGAGCTGAATATGGAGCAGGTTTCCGAAATATATCAGGCCATAGAGCGCGACAATATACGGGGCAGGAGCGGAGAACTTATTCGTATCGAAATGTTCTGTCACGGAGCACTTTGCATGGCTGTTTCGGGTAAATGTTACCTGAGTTTGCACGAGAAAAACATTTCGGCCAATCGTGGTGCTTGTAATCAGATTTGCCGTCGTGGTTATGTGGTGAAAGACAAGGATTCTGAAATTGAACTCGAAATCGACAACGAATACATTATGTCGCCCAAAGACCTGAAAACCATTGGCTTCATTGATGAGATGATGCGGGCAGGAGTGAGGGTGTTCAAAATTGAAGGACGTGCGCGCGGTGCCGAATATGTAAAAACTGTGGTTGGTTGTTACCGCGAAGCCATCGAATCGGTACTCGAAGGCACTTTTACCGACGAAAAGAAATCAGACTGGGATTTGCGCCTGAGCAAAGTGTTTAATCGCGGATTCTGGAACGGTTATTACCTCGGACAACGTTTGGGTGAATGGAGCTCAAATTATGGTTCGGAAGCCACTCATAAAAAGATTTATGTGGGCAAATGCACCAATTATTTTCAGAAAATTGATGTGGCTGAGTTTCTGCTCGAAGCACAGTATCTGGAAGTTGGGGATGAAATTCTCATTTCAGGTGAAACTACCGGCGCTTACGAAGGTCATGTAGATGAAATGCGGGTACAGTTACAGGCAGTCGACAGAGTTGATAAAGGAACTTATTTCTCAATGAAAACCAATGAATTAGTTCGGCGAAACGATAAATTATTTAAAATTGTTCCTACAGAACATGCAAAAAAGAAAGCAGAATAGTATTCTGCTTTCTTTTTTATTGAGTATTTTATTTTTCAATTCATTGGAGGTAAAAAAGCATCTTCAATGTGTTCAACTTCAAATTTCTGACCCACAGGTACTACCGTGATTACGTCGAAGCGTGTTTCGCCTTCCCAGTTGAATTTGCGGATATAGGCTTCGGCTGCATAGACCAAATGGCGGATTTTGCGCATGTTTACAGCCTGTTCGGGTTGCTCAAAAGTGCGTGACTTTCGGGTTTTTACTTCCACAATTACCAGCCATTCGTCTTTTTGCGCCACAATGTCAATTTCGTAACTTCCGGCTGTCCAGTTTACATCGCGAATGATGTAGCCATTGTTTCTCAGATAATTCTGAGCTTCAATTTCGCCCAGTTGTCCCAGTTCGTTGTGTTCGGCCATAGCATTGTATATAAAGGTTTTATTGAACTTTATTGAGTTTCTTGCGTTTCGAAAGCAAATGTGTGCCTATCAGTGTAGGAAGTCCGAAATTTATAAGCCAAAGCACTGTGCCTGCAAGTGCAATACTCACAAGTTGTTTCGAAAATGCACCAATAAAAAGCACCGTGTAAGTGCTTCGCACGGCAGCTTCGGAAAAAGCCAGTGAAGGAGTAAATGTCACAAAAAGATAATAAGCCGGAATGGCCAGCAATGATTGCCAGAACTCAATTTCCACATCGAAAAATCGTAATGTGGCAAAAAACTGTATGCAGAAAATCACATAGCGGAAAAAAGCCAGAAAAAGAATATTCAACGAATCTTTTCGGGTATATTTTGCCCAGCCGCATGCAAATTCCTGTACTTTAGGTGCTTTAATATTGCGCACAAGACGAGGAACAGCCAAATAAAGCGCCAACGAAGCAATCATTCCCAGAATCATAAGAATATAAAACTGACTCTGATTACCTTCGAATACATTTTCGTGTTTGATACTTAAAAAGAAAAGTACGCTTGCAGGAATGCCACAAAGCACAATGACAAAGTTGGTAGAAAAGCCGTTGATGATATTGTAGGTAATTCCCGCCTTGTGATTTTCTTTTTTCATAAAGGCAATACGTCCCACCATTTCGCCCAGGCGGTTTGGTGTGAAAAAACCTGTAGAAAACCCTCCCAATATCGCATGAAAGGATGTTTTGAGGCTTATTTCTTCCGATTTAGAGACAATTTCCTGCCATTTCACAGCCTCGATAATCATATTCACTGGAAGCAATATAAGCACTAAAAGCAGCCATATATAATTAAACAACGAAAGCGAACGTAGTTGCTGCCACATTTCGGGATACTGATCGAAAGTGATAAGTAAATACGCCATGTATACGTAAGCAGCAGTCAGTACCAACCATTTTAGTGCGGTTTTGAATCTGATTTGCGCTACCATGCAGGCGCGTTTTCGTATGTGGCTGAATATTGGCATAGATGGTTGTTTTTCAGGTTAATTAGTCAATCCGCTGATTTGATAATCAGGTTAATTGGTTGACTGGTTAATTAGCACATTGGCACATTGATTATTTTTTGGCTTTTACTCCTCTGAATGTGTATTTTTTTTGCGAAAAATAACTAAACATTGTGGTTAGGATGGTTACAATCATTTTCGATGGGGTAGGGAAGATGCCAATAAAATCGACCAACAGTTTCAGACCTGCATAGTTAATTAAAAGATTGGCAATAACTACAGCCAGGTATCTTATAATTTGAACTCTGCCACGTAGTACAGATGCGGTAAAAGTCACATATTTTTGCAACAGAAATCCTGTGAAAAAAGTGATGGGAAATACAATAATCATGGCTGCAATGTGCGAACTGAGGGTTACAATACCCAAATGCAGCATTTGCTTTTCGAGAATAAAATGGAAAGTGATGAAGTATAAAACCCAATCGAAAGCCATATTGGCAACTCCGGTTACACCATAGCGAAAGAATTGCGGTGTCATGTATTTTCGGAATGGCGGATAGAAAAAATCGACTATGTTTCTGATCTGGATGCCGGTTATTTCGAATAATTTTTTCATTTTATTCTGTCTCAGACAGGTATTCAGCCTGTAACTATAGGGTTATTTTTGATAGTGAAATATATAAAAGGAAAAAGCTAAATTCTCATTTATCGGAGCTTGTAGTAGGATAATCGAACTAAATTACGTACTTTTGCAGCCGATAAACTTTTGTATAAAGATTTTGCAAAGATAATATAACTTCCTGAACTCAGGATTATTGTTGTAAAACTTAATTTTTTTATTTCTTGTAATTTAAACTGAATATGCCCGACGACTATCATAGTTATGACTCAAGTACGCGCCAAAAAACACTTGGGACAGCACTTCCTCAGAGATTTGGAAGTTGCACGTCGTATTGCTGCGAGCCTTCCGCTCGATGGGCGTACTTCTGTGCTTGAAATTGGCCCGGGAACAGGCGTACTTACTCAGTTTTTACTTCAAAATCCCGATATCGATCTAACTGCTGTGGAACTCGACAGCGAATCGGTGGTTTATCTCCATCAGCATTTTCCCCAACTTAAAGTAGTAGAAGCCGATTTTCTGAAAATGGATCTTAAAAGTTTTTTTTCAGATAAATTCTGTGTTATTGGCAATTTACCCTATAATATTTCCAGTCAGATTTTCTTTAAAATGCTTGAAAACAAGGAGCAGATTCCCTGTTTGGTGGGCATGATACAGAAAGAAGTGGCCGAACGCATGGCTGCAAAAGAAGGAAATAAAACCTACGGAATTTTGAGTGTGCTTATGCAGGCATACTACTCCATCGATTATCTTTTCACGGTTCACGAACATGTGTTCGACCCTCCGCCTAAGGTCAAATCGGCTGTTATTCGCCTTACCCGAAACGACGTTTCGCGCATTAATTGCGACGAAAAGCTTTTTAAAACGGTGGTGAAAACAGCCTTCAATCAACGACGAAAGCAAATGCGTAACTCGCTGAAACCGCTTATAGCCAAAGAAAATCCGGTATTTGCCGATCCGATTTTCGATAAACGTCCTGAGCAACTCAGCGTCGATGCATTTATTGAACTGACCAACATGATAGAAAAAGCCCTCAAACAAGATTGATTGGCTGTTTCCTGAGTGGTTAGGTTCATTGCAGAGATTAAAAAACACTGACATAAACCCTTTAAGCATTTTCATTTTAAGAAATGGGATGCTTACCGGAAGCTATAAAACTGCTTCGCGATGAAGCCCGCAGCTTGCCGGAAAAACCACTGAAAGGAGAAAACAATATGTCCGAACTGAGATTATTTTACCACGAAAACGGTAAACTCAAAATATCGAAAAGCCTCGATACACTCAAAAAAGTAAATCTGAAAGATTTGATCTGGATTGACCTTAATGACGTATCGGATGCAGTTGAGACTGAACTTGAGCAATTTCTGAAAATCTATATTCAGGAAGATGAAGAGATAGAAGAAATTGAGATGAGTTCGCGTTTTATTCAAACCGAAGACAGCATCGTGGCAAACTCGAGCTTCCTGCTTGATAATTATAGTCTTGAACCTGTTTCGTTTATTCTGAAAAATGGCATTTTGGTGTCGGTACGCGATACCGAACTGAAATCGTTCAACGAAACTATCAAAAAGATTTACGCCAATACCCGCAATTTCAATACGGGCTATCATGTATTCGTAACCCTGCTCGAAACCCGTGTGGAATACGATGCGGATATGATTGAGGACCTTACCGACCAGATTACTTCGCTGTCGAAAACCCTGAATACCGAGGACGATCTCGATCAGGATATTCTGATTCGCATTAAGGACATGCAGGAAAAGGTAATGGTAATTCGTCAGAACATCATGGATAAACAGCGTGTGGTGTCGAATCTGTTGAAATCAGGTATGTTCCCCAAAGATCTTATGCAACGTCTCACAATGGTAATCAAGGATATTAATTCGCTTTTTGAATATATCCGTTTTGGTTTCGATCGTCTTGATTATCTTCAGGATACATTCCTCGGTCTTGTAAACCTGCAACAGAATAAAATCATCAAAATATTTACCGTGGTTTCGGTAATATTTATGCCTCCCACACTCATTGCCAGCATGTACGGTATGAACTTTAAGTTTATGCCTGAACTCGACTGGAAGTATGGTTATCCGTTTTCCATTATACTTATGGTGTCGTTTGCAGGTGCTGTTTTATGGTATTTCCGAAGAAAAAAGTGGTTATAAATTACTAATCTCTGTACACGTACCAATATAGGAAACCTACAAGCACCGAACCTCCAAGTATATTCCCGAGCGTAGCCGGAATCAGGTTGTTGAATATAAATTCACCCCAGCTTACCGGAGCTCCGTTGAAAATAGCAGCGGGAATAAAAAACATATTCGCAATGCTGTGCTCGTAACCAATGGCCACGAAAGCCATCACAGGAAACCAGATACCGAGCATTTTCCCGGTGGTATCTTTGGCCGAATAAGCCATCCACATAGCCAGAGCCACCAGCCAGTTAGCGCCTACGCCCTTGAGCAAAACCTTGTAAAATGGTGCCGAAGTTTTTAGTTCGGCAATGCTGTAAATACTTTCGAGCCAGGGCGATTTGGCAAAAACACCCGTCAACGCCACCATAAAATAAGCTACAAACAATGCACCGACGAAGTTTCCGAAATAAACCAGTGTCCAGTTGCGCAGAAGCGCCGTAACACGAAGCTTTTTATCCATTACCGGAGGAATAAAATAAGCTGTATTTCCGGTAAATAAATCGGCTCCTGCCAGTGTACAAAGCATAAGTCCAATGGGGAAAGTAGCTCCCATCAGAAACTTCTGTATACCTGGATTTTCGGCTGCAATGCCAGGAATTCCCCCTCCTATCATCACTGCCAACAAACCTCCGATGGCAATATAAGCGCCGGCCAGAAAAGCCAGCACAAGCGTTTTGGGTGTAGAAGTAGAAGCCTTGCTTGCAGCCACGCTGCTCACCGTTTCCACAATTTGTTTGGGTGTGTAATAATTCATACCTTAATTGATAATCACTTCTTTAACATACAAACTAAAAATCTCTTTGGCCACACGAAGCTGCTCGGTAGTGTTTTGCTCCACACCTTCGAGTTCGTAATTCCAGCCCAATGCCTCATATTTGTGCGCACCAAGTTTATGGTAGGGCTGAATTTCGAGTTTTTCGACATTCTGCATAGGCTGCAGAAACCGTCCCAGATCGTGCAAATGCTCCGACTTGTCCGAATGTCCCGGCACAAGCACATAACGCAGCCAAACGGGCTGATTTATGTCGTGCAGGTATTCTGCCATTCGCAGTGTAGCCTTGTTCGAAGCTCCGATAAGTTTACGGTGCGCTTCTTCATTAAATTCTTTTACATCGAGTAATACAAGGTCGGTATATTGCATCAGCTCTTTTACCGACTCGTTCAGAATGCTTCCGTTGGTATCGATACAGGTATTAAAACCTTCTTCTTTCAGCATTTTAAAAAAAGGAATCAGCGCCTTGGCCTGCAAAAGAGGCTCGCCGCCCGAAACGGTAATTCCACCACGTTTTCCAAAGAACGGACGCTGACTGCGGGCCAGTTTCATTAATTCTTCGTAGCTGAACAACTTAGCTTCTCCATTCAAATCGATAGTATCGGGATTGGCACAATACTTACATTTGAAATTGCAGCCCTGTGTAAAAAGTACCATACGAACACCCGGACCATCGAAGGTACCGAGCGATTCAACCGAATGCAGTTTAATCATTTGTGATAAGCAAAGAAGTAACCAGCTGAAAAATGCAGCCGGTTACTTCTGATAATTTTTATAGTTTTATTGGTAAGTAAGTCATTACATTGCTTCGTGGAAGCTTCGTGCAATCACTTCCTGTTGCTGTGCACGTGTAAGACGAACAAAATTCACCGCATAACCCGACACGCGGATAGTAAGCTGTGGATATTCTTCGGGATGCTCCATGGCATCTTCGAGCATTTCGCGGTTGAGCACGTTCACATTCAGGTGATGGGCATTTTTCGAGAAATATCCATCCATAATGCTCACCATATTCTCACGACGCTGTTCGTCGGTTGGTCCTAAGGTTTTTGGCACAATAGAGAATGTGTTCGAAATTCCGTCCATCGAGTGTTCGTAGTCGAGTTTCGACACCGAGCTCAGCGAAGCAAGTGCACCGTGCGAGTCGCGACCGTGCATTGGGTTTGCACCCGGCGCAAACGGAACACCTTTGGCACGACCATCAGGAGTAGCACCTGTTTTGTTACCATAAACCACGTTAGAGGTAATGGTAAGAATACTCAACGTAGGCTCAGCATTTTTATAGGTTGGAAGTTCCTTGAGCAATGAGTTGAAATAAATCGGAATTTCCTGAGCAAATACATCCACGCGATCGTCATCATTTCCATAATAAGGGAACTCACCTTCAATTTTGAAGTCTTTCGACAAACCGTTTTCGTCGCGCACTACAGTTACTTTGGCATATTTGATAGCCGAAAGCGAGTCGGCCACAATGCTCAAACCGGCAGCACCATACGCAAGGTTGATGCGTGGATTGGTATCGATAAGCGACATTTGGGCTTTTTCGTAGTAATACTTATCGTGCATGTAGTGGATAATGTTCATCGAATCGGCATATACGCGGGAAACTTCCTGCATAGCCAGTTTGAAGTTTTCCATCACCTCATCAAGGTCAAGCACATCCGATTTCAGTGCAGGAATGCCAGTGATCACCTGTTTTCCACTGATTTCGCAGCGACCCTGGTTCAGAGCCAGCAACAAGGTTTTGGCAAGGTTACAACGCGCCCCGAAGAACTGAATCTGTTTTCCGATTTCCTGATACGATACGCAACATGCAATTCCGTAGTCGTCGCTGCAACGGCTGCTCTGCATCAAATCATCGTTTTCGTACTGAATAGAAGAAGTATCGATAGACACTTTTGCACAGAATTCTTTAAACGCTTCGGGCAAACGTGGCGACCAAAGTACAGTCATGTTTGGTTCGGGCGATGGGCCGAGGTTGTAAAGCGTCTGCAGGAAGCGGTACGATGTTTTGGTCACTTTGTGACGACCATCGGTCATAGTTCCGGCAATCGATTCGGTTACCCAGGTTGGGTCGCCTGCAAAAATTTCGTTGTAAGCTTCCATACGAAGGTGACGCACCATACGCAGTTTCATTACAAACTGATCCACAAGTTCCTGTGCATACTCTTCGGTGATTTTGCCTTCGGTAATATCGCGTTCAATATAAATATCGAGGAACGAAGATACGTTTCCGAGCGACATGGCAGCACCATCCTGCTCTTTTACAGCAGCCAGATAAGCCAGATAAACCCACTGAACAGCTTCGCGTGCAGATGCGGCCGGACGGGTCAGGTCGAAACCATAAATTTGTCCGAGAACTTCAATTTCTTTCAGTGCTTTAAGTTGCTCAGCCACTTCTTCACGCAGACGAATGCGGTCGTCGGTCATCGGTCCGGTAAGCGACAAGAGGTCAGCTTTTTTCCCTTCAATCAGGCGGGTAGTTCCGTAAAGTGCCATACGACGGTAATCGCCGATAATACGTCCACGGGCATAGTTGTCGGGCAAACCGGTAAGAATACCCAACGAACGGAAAGTTCTGATTTCATTGTTGTACACATCAAACACACCATCGTTGTGCGTTTTGGCGTATTTGGTAAAAATTTCTTTTACGATAGGTGATATTTCCACACCGTTTTCCGAACATGCTTTTTCAACCACTGCAATGCCACCATAAGGTTTCATAGCACGTTTAAGCATCATGTCGGTTTGCAGACCAACAATAATTTCGTTTTCGCGGTCGATGTAACCGGGACCGTGCGATGTTACAGTCGAAACCAATTGATTGTCGATAGCGCGCACGCCATTGTTTTCGCGCTCTTCTTTGATAGCGTCCACACAAATTTGCCACAGTTTTTTTGTAGTGGCCGACGGACCACAAAGAAATGAACTGTCGCCATCGTAAGGACTA
This sequence comes from Paludibacteraceae bacterium, assembly GCA_016937795.1. Taxonomy (GTDB): domain Bacteria; phylum Bacteroidota; class Bacteroidia; order Bacteroidales; family Paludibacteraceae; genus Paludibacter. The sequence continues at coordinate 60,060 of JAFGVV010000006.1, read as the reverse complement.
ATGTTTTTCGACACAAAATCACGAACATCAATGTGTTCCTGCCATCTTCCGGAATTAAATGTACCCATAAAAACTAAAACTGATTTTATATTATAAAATATTGAATACAAAAGTAGTACTTTGCTATTTTATGCTATATAACATATAATTGCTATTTTCGGCCGCAAAAGTACTGCTTTTATTCTCATTTTCAGGTATTGCGAATTACGGAAATTTTTCTATAATAAAGGAGTATAGATGAGATGCTGTCGAAAAAACTTAAACTCGTTATAAATTTATAGTAATTGTATAGTTCATTTATGGAATAAATTACACTTTGGTAGAAAAACCAAACCAACAACTAAAACTTGAAAGTCGTGATTAGTTTGCGTGTTTTTTCTGCTGATTTATATCTAAAACAGAAATTAAAGAAAAATGAGTTTTTCTTCGATGAATAAGAGGATGATTCGGATGTTGATTTGTTATAAATTATTAAAACTGTTTTGTTTTTGTGTTAAAGCCAAAGCTTCGGAGAGTCACCAATTCTTAATTTAAAATACAATAAACAAGCGAATTAAAAAAAGTTCTGATTTACAGTTTCAGGCACTTTTTTTATTATCTATCACCTATTTTTACGCTTATTCCCTCGAAAGTTTGCCATCCCGAAGCATCCGTTACGCGAATCATAAAATGATAATCGCCTGTGTCCATATTGGCCGGAACAAAAATAGTTCCTGTAGCCCAATATTCTTTGAGTTTTTCGGGAATAGGAAATTCCTTGATATAAAGCAGTGGATTTAAAGCATTTTTCACTGCTCCCATTTCACATTGTGTGGGCGATGTGCTGTGCGTGTGATGGTCGAAGTTGTGGTGCATTTCCACACTAAAAGACCCGAGTTCGATATTGTCAGTTAGCTCTATTTTAAAATAGAACGATTCGCCACGATACACTGTCACACAGTTTTTGGGAAATGCATCGCTACCTGAGATGTTAATTACCGGAGGCTCTTCATCTTTTAAAAAGTCGTCGCATGACGATAAAACAACTGATAAAAGTAGCATGCTAAAGCCAATTAGTTTTTTCATTATGATTCAGAAATTAATGTTCGTCTAAAACTTCTATTTCATCTTCTTTTATTGTTTGATTTCCATCCATGTCAGTGACCTTAAGGTGCAGATGATAATGGCCTGGTAATACCGATGAGGGCACAGCAATATGTTCATGAAAATTTGTATTTTTAACACCGGTATAGCCACTTCTATAAATGCTATCAATTTCCCATACTGCAGAATTCCCAGATATTGAAGGTGAATTTTGAGCAGTAACATATTCATGTTCCTTTTCGCTGTGGATGATTAGCTGAATCTGCGCAATTTTAAGCGGAGCGAGTATTTCTGCATCAATGTGCAGGTCACTTCCTGCAACTACTGTTTTATTATTTTCATACCCCAGTTCGTGCATTGTAATTTCCGGATTTTCATTTTTATCACACGAAATTAGTATTGCCGAAAATATCAATATCAATGTGAATGTTTGAAGTAAATGTTTCATGTTTTTTTGTTTATGTATAATTCTTATGTTGATTATTTAAAAGGAATTTGCAAAGTTACAATCATATTTCGTCCCTGTCCAGGTACTTCAATAAGTCTGTAGAAACTTGTATGATCGTAATAACGCTTATTTAGCACATTGTTGACATGCACATTCAGTCGTAACTGTTGCCCGAAGGCCATGAAATCAGAAGCCGCATTGAGACTCCACAATATGTATCCGGGCGTTTTTTTCTCAGGAGGCACAATATTGTTTTGAGCAGCGGTAAATTGTAGCAATGTGCCAAACTCTTGCTTTGCTTTGGCCCATTTCTGTTCGGGTTTATATACCAATTCAACATGCGCATTAAGTGGTGGCGAAAAGGGTAGGGTATAGCCTTTCTTCGAACCGCTAAGTTGCAGTGAGTAAATATATTCCACATCTATTGATGCACTAAGCGCTTTGCTGAATTGATAAGCAGCCATCAATTCGCCCCCTGCGCGAAAAACCGCACTCTGACTGTAAAAATATATCTGTTGAGCTTCGTAATACCAGGCTGTAGGGTTCAGATAAATATAATTTGCAAAATAATTTACAAATGGACTAAACTCTATTTCCCAACCGTCTTTTTTCAGCTCTAATCCAAGGTCGAGCTGATACGATTCTTCGGCTTTAAGCGTTGAATCGCCTTTTTCGTATCGGTACATATGATAATTGATACCATTCGAGGCTATTTCCTTAGCAGAAGGCATTCGGAAGCTTTTCCCGACATTTATTTTTAAAATCGTATTTTCTGTCAGATAACTTGCACCTGCTCCCCAATTAAAATTGGCGAAATGCTTATTTAAATTCCAGGCCCGTTGCACATTTATTTCACCGTCGGGCTGAAGTGTGCCATACCAATCGTAATAAGCATCTGTATGAATCATGCCGTAGTCATAACGTAGGCCGGCATTCAATTGCCATTTTTCGTTAAGTTGAATATTGTCGTACAAAAATGCTCCGACATTTGCAGCTTTGAAATCGGGCAGCATAAAACCCCAGCCTCCCGATCTGTTTTCCTGATAATCGCCGTTAATCCCCACACTAAGCTGATGGATATTATGTTTGGGAATTTCAAGTTTCAAATTTGCAGTGTAGGTGCTTTTGTGGTACAAACGTTCAAGTGAGTCGGGCGGCAAAGGCATATTGCCATGAGCCACACGTTCCGAGAATTCTTGTCGATAGTTATTCTGATATCCCAGATCAATTTTCAACTTGTAGTCCTTCATCATCCAAATGCTATTACTGAGCACCTTAAAATGATTTACCTGTTGCGATGGTAAATCAATATCGCGCGAGGAGGTATCGTAATCAATTTGCGAATTTCGAATTTCGAGCCCGTGTGCATTGGCAAAAAAGCCACTTTTTGAAAAATTATCCGAAAGGCTGAGATGCGTTGAAAATATTTCATTCAAATAGCCAAGCACCACACTTCCACTTCGTTCGCGACCGGCAGTATTGCGTAAACTTCTGTTTTTGAGCTTAATGTTGTAAGTCATATAGTTTATACTGTCGGCTGGTATCTTGTAATCGGAATAATCGGAATACGAGCCATTAACTTTAAAATAAAAATGATCGAAGCGTTTAAAATATTTTGCCGATGCGCCAAGCAACTGATTGTTGCTTTGTGCGTGAAGCAACACATCGGCGCCTGAGCTGTTGCGCAAGGGAGTAGCAATTTGTTTCAGATCAATGACACCACCAATGGCATTTGCACCATACATAAGCGAAGCAGGTCCTTTTATTACTTCCAAACGTTCCACCGAAAACTGATCGATTTCCAAGCCGTGATCCACGCCCCACTCCTGGGCCTCGTGCTTGATGCCATTTTCGGCTACTGCAACCCGGTTGAAGCCTAGTCCCCGAATCGACGGTTTCGATTGTCCTGAACCAATGTTCATTGAGCTAACACCAGGCAGTCTGCTAAGATTCTGCATCAGGCTTCCTGCTGTGTTTTTTTGCAAAAAACTTTTGTCAATTATATCAATCGAAAGCGTGTTATCTGCTCTGTACGGTAATTGTCGGTTGCCTTTTACTGTGAGTTCGTCCAGATGCTTGTTTTTAGGATATAATTTTACCCTGATTTCCATGTCCGAACTTACACTAATGGTATCCATTATGGCTTGGTAGCCTAAGAATGAGATTTTTAATACGTAAATGTTTTTTTCTAATTCATTACAGCTAAATGCTCCTCTGCGGTCGGTGCTAATACCTTTGAGGGTTTTCATAAGTTGTACCGTTGCACCAGCAAGCGGATGATTAAACTCATCGGTTACAATACCTCTAAGCTTAAAGGTTTTTTGTGCAGATGCATGGGTGATGGTCAGTGCTGAAACGAAAAAAACAAGTATAAATTTGATGGTCAATGATTGCATTTCTCGCATTTGCCTTTAATGATGATGTCGCTGTCGGCCGAGATAAATCCTTCAGGCAGACAAAATTCGGGTATTTTTACTTCCTGCAAACAAACCACTGAATGGCATTGTTCACAGTAGAAATGTGCATGAGTGTTGCGGTGTGCACTGTGTTCGTGCACTGTCTCGCAGCAGTTTAATCCGTAACGAATTAGCGTATTATCAACCACAATTTTATGTATTATACCAACTGCTGTTAAGGTTTGAATGTTACGGTAAAATGTGATCCGATCGTAGGACTCAAGCATTAGTTCTTTAATCTCGTTTTCGGAAAGCGGGCAGGTACTCTCCTGAAGGGCATTGATAATGGCCAAACGACCAGCCGTTTTTTTGATATTGTGTAGTTTTAATATGTCTGTAGCATTCATTTTAATTGCAATAGTTTTTCAAATGAAACAATGTTGCAAATATATACTGTTTTTATGAGATCACAAAAAGAACGCTTAAATTTTTCAGCGACAGATATCTTTAAATGAAGAGTGATAAATACGGCTCTTTGGTTTAATCATTTTCCAAATGCTACAAAAAACGCATCTGGCTACGATCCTGACTTTGAATATTGTTCAAATCTATCAAGGCCTGATAGTATTCGCACGGATTATTTTCGGGCATTTTGAATATAGTTGCGCTGCATTTAACCCAAATATAAACAGTTGATTTAACCACCCTTATATCCTGATTGTCGAATAATGAGTGTTCAAATTTCAAAAACGGCTTACTTTGAATTAAAATTTTATATATCTTTGCAAGCGCAATGGTTCACCCGGGCATTCTGCTCCGGAGTGATGAAAAGGGAATCAGGTGAAAATCCTGAACAGACCCGCTGCTGTAAGCTCATTTTTTGGTTGACAATTGATAATGACCAATTGACAATTGAAGAAAACGTATTGAACAACACTTTTGCCACTGTTTTACCGACAGCGACAACCGACAACCGACGATAAAATTTTTCATTGTCCACTGTCAATTGTCCACTGTCAATTCACGACGGGAAGGCGTTCAACTACGGGAGCAAGTCAGAAGACCTGCCATGCAAATTTTTGTTCCGCATTTTTTCAGGAACGAAAAGGTTTATGTTTTCAAGCTTTCGGGGATAAGCTAAAAACCAATACAGCATCAGTTCTTTTACATTTGTGCTTTGTTGATTTTGCCTTTTTCTTGCAGGCTATTTGGTTTTCAATCAAACAAATAGTATTGTATGTATTTTTCATTGTATCGTGTTTCAGCATTCCGGATTTGTGTCGTTGCTTTGGGCATCGTGCTTTTTCCTGTGGCTTCGGTGGCAGGAGACAAAGTGGATACCACCAAAGTGTATCAGATTCGTGAAGTAACTGTGACCGAACAATACCGCAACACCGAAGTACGCGCTTCGGCTCCACTCCAGATTCTTTCGTCGAAACAAATTGAGAAACTGAATGCGCTTCAGGTTTCGGATGCCGTGAAGTATTTTTCGGGTGTAACTGTAAAGGATTACGGTGGCATTGGCGGATTGAAAACCGTTTCGGTGCGCAGTTTGGGCGCAGCTCACACGGCTGTGAGTTACGATGGCATTACACTCACCGATTGCCAAACGGGACAAATTGATGTGGGACGTTTTTCGCTCGACAATGTGGATATGCTTTCGCTCAACAACGGACAAAGCGACAATATTTTTCAGCCTGCGCGCATGTTTGCCTCGGCTTCGTTGCTCAATATCCGCACCCTGAGTCCAAAATTCATCAATAATAAAACGCTGAACGGAAAAGCTTCGCTCAAAGGCGGATCGTTTGGTTTGCTGAATCCATCTTTCCTTTTGCAACAAAAAATCAGTCCGAAATATGCCGTTACGCTGAGTGGCGAGTGGCTTTCGGCACATGGTGAATATCCGTATCTGCTGCATCACAGCTATCTGGGCGATGGAACAACTTCCAACGAAACGCGCAAAAACTCGGATGTGCAGAATTTCAGAATTGAAGGCGCTTTGCATGCCAATTTCTCCGAAAACGAATCGGGTTACCTGAAAGCTTATTTCTACAATTCGGAGCGCGGATTGCCCGGCGGAACGATTTTGTACAACGAAGGCGCATTTACTTCGCAACGCATGTGGGACAATACTTTTTTTGTACAAACGCACTACGAAAATCATTTCTCGAAACTGTTTTCGATGCAGCTGAATGCCAAATATCATCACGGATATCTGCACTATCTGGATACGGTTGTACTGAACAGCGCGGGTTTTGAAGAAAGCTATTTTACACAAAACGAATATTATGCTTCGGCTTCGCTGCTTTACAAAGCTTTTACGAATATTTCCTTCTCGTTTTCAACCGACGCATCTGTAAATAATATGTTTGCGCAATTTGAAAACGCAGCACTGACCGAAAGTTTTGCGCAGCCGGTTCGTTACAGTCTGCTATCGGTGCTGGCGGCCAAATATGTAAGCGAAAATGTGCTGGCTACTGCCAGTGTGCTTTCCACTTTGGTGACCGAAAGAGTTGAAAACGGCACAGCTGCCGACAACCGCAAACGACTTTCGCCCTATGCAAGTATAACTTATAGGCCTTTCGATGAGACTGATTTGCGCTTCAGGGCTTTTTACAAAAATATTTTCCGTATGCCCACTTTCAACGATTTATATTACGCACGCATCGGAAATGCCGACTTGCGTCCCGAAATTACCGATCAGTTCAATTTGGGAATCACCTACGCAGTGTCGCCGGCTAAATGGCTTCCGCTTTTCTCAATCACTGCCGATATGTATCGCAACAATGTGAAGGATAAAATTGTGGCCATGCCTACCAAAAATCTGTTTAAATGGAGCATGCTCAATTTGGGGAAAGTGGAAATCACCGGCATCGACCTGACCGCCGAAACATCGATAAAAGCCACAAAAAAACTCGGGTTTGTGTTGGGCGGAACGTACACCTATCAGCGGGCTTTGGATGTCACAAGTCCGGGCGGAAGCACTTACGGACATCAAATTCCATACACACCACGTATTTCAGGTTCGGGGAGATTTGCTGTGGAAACGCCCTGGGTGGATGTGGCTTATTCGCTCTTGTGGTCGGGAAAACGTTATGCGCTTTTTCAGAATTTCGCCGAAAACCGTCTGCCCGGATACAGCGATCACAGCATTTCGGCTTCGCACAGTTTTAAGCTGAAGGATAAAACACTGTCGGTGAATGCCGAAGTGTTGAATTTATTGAATGAAAATTATGCCATTGTAAAATGGTTTCCCATGCCGGGTCGCTCGGTGAGAGGAACGGTGAGTTTGAAGTTTTAAAAAAATGAAGAATTGAGAATGAAGAATTTAGAATTTAAATACCGCAAAATTGGCTTGTTGCTTACTTTTGGCCTGATGCTGCTTCTTGCAGTATCCTGCGACGACATGGAAGACAAACTGAAACCCGAAATAAACACCGGAGCTGCGGAGCCAACAAAGCTTTATATTCTTTCCGAAGGGCTGTTTAATATGAATAACAGCACTTTGGCAAGTTACGATCTGAACAGCAAAACGCTGGTGTCTGATTTTTTCCTCACTGTAAACAAACGAGGACTGGGCGACACAGCCAACGACATGGGTATTTATGGTTCGAAAATGTATGTGGTGGTCAATGTGTCGAGTCAGATTGAAGTGCTGGATGTGAAAAGCGGAAAATCGCTGGCGCAAATTGCCATGAAAAACGAAAAAGGCATTGCCCGCGAACCACGATATGTGGAATTTCATGCCGGAAAAGCTTATGTGTGTTCATTCGATGGCACAGTGGCCAGAATCGACACAAGCACTTTAAAGATTGAAGCTTTTGTGCAGTGCGGTAAAAACCCTGATGGCATTTGTTTGGCCAACAACAAGTTGTATGTGACCAACTCGGGTGGATTGAGTTTCCCCGATTACGACAACACGGTTTCGGTAATTGACATAAACACTTTTACCGAAATAAAAAAGATTTCTGTGGCTACCAACCCAGGCAGAATTCATGCCGACAGCGAAGGCGATGTGTATGTGGTTACGCGGGGAAACTACGGAGCAAATCCTTATGTTTTTCAACGCATAAATTCAAATACCGATACGCTGGAAGATACATTTGAAGATATTCAGGCATTGAACTTCAATATACACAACGATACGGCTTATATTTACAATTTCGACTTTACAAATCAGACTTGTTGGGTAAAGGTTTTCGATTGCAAAACAGAAAAAATAATTTCGGAAAATTTTATTACCGATGGCACAGAGTTAAGCACCCCTTATGGTGTGGACATAAATCCGGCAAATGGTGATGTGTATCTGACCGATGCCAAAAGTTATACGGTTTGGGGCGATGTGCTTTGCTTCGACCGACATGGAAAACTGAAGTTCAAAATCAACGAAATAGGACTAAACCCAAACAAAGTGGTTTTTGCAAGCCCCTGATAGAAATAACTCAAATCAATCATAAAACATACCGGCTTCGCAAGTAAATTCCGGAAGAATACAATTGTAGTTTGCGAAGCAGTGGAAGTCCCGTGGGTCACAGGGACAGGAATTTTGCGACCCTTTTGTAAAGCAATAATTATTTATAAACAACAGAAAATGAGAAGATTTACTTTATTATTTGCTGCATGTATAATGCTGATAACGCATTTTACTTTTGCCCAGAACTCCGAAAAAATTACGCGCGTTCTGGAATATAAACCTGCTCCGGGTCAACATATCAACCGACTATTTCCCTCGGCAGCCATGAGCGACACTTACGCCAATGCACTGCAATTTGCCGCCAACTGTTTGGTGGATAACAAATCGATGCTAGGCCTGGGCGCTTATGGTGGTTATGTGGTGGTTGGTTTCGATCATCCTATAGTGAATGTGCCGGGCGAATACGATTTTAAAGCACTTGGAAATGCATTTACGAACAGTGCGGAACCGGGTATTGTGATGGTTTGTCAAGACCTAAACAAAAATGGACTTCCTGATGCCGACGAACCCTGGTACGAACTGGCAGGCTCAGAATACAATCACGCTGAAACTGTGCACAATTACGAAATCACCTACTATCGCCCTGAACCCGACGGACAAAAAGCCAACATTCGCTGGACAGATAATCAGGGTGGCGAAGGTGTGGTGACGCATATTTCGTTTGCTTCACAGGCTACAATGTATCCGCTTTGGGTTACCAAAAATACCATTACTTTTAAAGGCACAAAATTGCGCAAAAATGCGGTATTGAATGGTTCTACATGGACTCTGCCCGCTTTCGACTGGGGTTATGTGGATAATCATGCCAATAATTCGACCAACGACAAAGTGGGTTTTAAAATTGACTGGGCTGTGGACGATAGCGGAAATCCTGTTCATTTGGACTATATCGACTTTGTAAAAGTATATACAGCCAATGTGCAGGAAGCAGGTTGGTTGGGCGAAACCTCGGTGGAATTTGCGGGTATTGTGGATTTACATCCGAATGCCTCGCTTGATGACACTACCACAGACATTGACTCACACAAAACCATCAATGCATATCGTTCAGGAAATACGCTTTACAACCTGCCTGTAGGTGGCAAATTAAGTATTTATCGCATAAACGGAAGTTTGTATCTGCAAACCGAAATCCGCAATACCGAAATGCAACTGCCAACCAACGAAATGCTGATTATACGCATTACCACCAACGAAGGAAGCAAAGTAATTCGTTGAAAAAATTTATAGTCTCACAAGCTATAATTTGTTGATTTTTCGAAATATAAGCACTAAACAGCGACTCTGTGAAGAATCGCTGTTTTATTATATACCCCAAACCCCTAAAGGGGATTTAAATTACTTTAAACAACAAACACAGTGTGTTAATCCTCGTTTCAGATTAAGAAATAAAAGGAGTTCACATTCACTTCCGGGGTTTGGGGCTTTATATAAATGCCCTGACACTATCTTAGACATCCCTTTTAGTTATCAGAATGTATTTAATTCCAATTGTTTTCTGTATTTTTGGCCAAAAATTATTTCACCCGCAATGAAAAAACAAATCCTTATATTTACAGCAGTATTATTTTCGGCCTTTGCTTTTTCGCAGGCAGCCGACGAACGTGGTTATCTGGTAAAAACAGGCGACACAGCTCCCGATTTCAGCATGAAACTAACCGATGGAAAAACCGTAAAACTATCATCGCTCAGGGGAAAAGTAGTCATGTTGCAGTTTACAGCGAGTTGGTGCGGCGTTTGTCGCAAGGAAATGCCTTTTATCGAACGCGATATCTGGCAAAAGCACAAAGCCAATCCAAACTTTGCGCTGCTGGCCATTGACCGCGACGAGCCGCTCGAAACTGTCGTTCAGTTTGCCAAAACCACCGGCATCACCTACCCTATCGGCCTCGACCCGAAAGCCGACATTTTTGCACTTTACGCCGACCGCAAAGCTGGTATCACCCGCAATGTGATTATCGACAAAAATGGCAAAATAGTAATGCTCACACGCCTTTACGACGAAAAGGAATTTGCCGGAATGGTGAATGTGATTGATAATCTATTGAAATAAATAACTCCGAAATATTTTTGTCACAAAAATCTATTATTATTCATTCCCTTACAATAAAACAGCGCAAATAGTTCGGTTATTACAAACTTATTCATTACATTTGCTGCCCTTTTCCCCTAAAAAATCTGATTGTCAGAACCGGGGAAGGGCATTTTTTGTTTTACTATCAAAATGATTTACCGAATGAAAAAACTTTTACTCCTCTTACTTGCACTGCCTGTGCTATTAGTGGCACAACCCAAAGCCGGATATTATGATGCCGCTGTAGGGAAAACTGATGCTGCGTTAAGAACGGCATTAAACAGTATTATCAAAGACCCAAACGTGACTTCTTATAAAGGGCTTTGGACTGCTTATGGCACAACAGACATCAATCCGGCAACCGGTAAAATTTGGGATATGTATTCAAACTGTTTATTTACATGGCAAACAGACCAAAACACAGGTTATACCGGCCCTGAATGTACCAATTATAATCGTGAACACTCAATTCCTCAAAGTTGGTTCAACCAAGCATCACCAATGGTAAGTGATGCATTTCATGTTTATCCTACAGACTCAAAGGTGAATGGAATCAGAAGTAGTTTTCCGTTTGGAGAAGTAGGTTCTGCTACTACTAATACTACGACCGGGAATGGAAGCAAATTAGGCACTTCTGATTTCCCTGGTTATACAAGTACTGTATTCGAACCCATTGATGAATATAAAGGTGATTTTGCACGTACATATTTTTATATGGCTACTTGTTATGCCGGTAAATGTGAATCATGGTCAGGTGGCGTTTTTGGAAATCAAAATCTGGGATTAACCGATTATGGTAAAGAAATTTTTTTGAAATGGCATCGTCAGGATCCGGTAAGTACAAAAGAAACAAACAGAAATAATGCAGTAGAAAAAATTCAGGATAACCGCAACCCTTTTATCGATTATCCGATGCTGGCCGAACATATCTGGGGAACTAAAAAAGGCATTCCATGGTCGATTACTTCGGGTGTGGATGCACTGAAAATTGAGTTTAGCATTGGGCCAAATCCTGTGCAAAACACACTCAATATCCGCACCGACGAGCACGATATGACTTGCAGCATTTTCGACCTCAACGGACGACTGCTGATGGAAAAAACGCTTTCGGGCACTGCCGAGCTGGCTGTAGATATGCTCGAAAATGGCATGTACCTGATAAAACTCACCAAAGGCGAACGCAATAGTATTCAGAAATTTGTTATCAGTAGATAAAGACAAGGTTTCTTTTTAAATAATAAAAAGAGATCGGGACAATCGCTATCATCCGATACCGAAATCATACTTTCGTTACCTGTACGGGGGCTCTATCTGATGCATTTTAAGTACAAATTGCAAAGAAAGACAATTAAGATATTGAATTGATACACGAAGTCAAAAAGCCGCAGTCCTTGCATAGGGGCTGCGGCTTTTCTCTTAAACTAAACATGAAAAAACTAACGAATATCTATCTTTTGTGTCAATGTCTTACCTGAATCATCAGTGAGTCTGACAAAGTAAAATCCTTTGGCAAATGAAGTGACATCAAGCTCTGAAACCTCCTTGAACGAAGCAACTTTCTGTCCCTGAGTGTTGAAAATATGCAGTTGCTGTACTTTGTTATGGAAATACAAACGATCGGTTACCGGATTTGGGTAGGCCATTATTTGTTTTTCGGCAGCGGGGAACGGACTTAGGGTTGAAACGGTGTTAGTGCCAAACACCTTAAATTCCCAAATGGAATATCCGTAATTCAGGTTGCGGGCAGTGCCTGTAAGGCGTACATAGCGCGCTTCGAAACTTAAATCGAAAATATAGTCGGTGCGCATTCCTTCGGGCATTGCTTCTTTTGTGACGCGTGTTGTCCAGTCGGTGCCATTGTTAGAACTTTCGATAATATAATCCTTTGCATTGGCAGCTTCCCAACTGATCACAATGTCCGTCACATTTTTGGGTGAAGCAAAATCAATCATTATCCATTGTGGATCTTCAGAAGCGCTTTCCCAACGTGTTCCCGGATTGTTGTCGATGGCTTCAATGGCATTGCCGGCTGATGCCGTAGCGGTTACTCCCTCGCCTATAGAAAGATTATTGGCAGCGGGCAAAACTTCCACTTTTGCTGTCTGAGTAAGCTCTGTGTTTGTGGCTGTCACTGTAAAAAGACCTTTTTGAGTAGACGAAAAAAGTCCGTTAGCATCCACAGAAGCGCCGCTTCCGTCCACGCTCCACTGAGTGACGGTTGTCAGCGTAAATGGGTTTCCGAGTTGATCGAGACCGCCCACTGCGAGCTGTTGTGTTTCGCCAATTTTAATCGACGAACTTGCAGGAGTTACGGTAAGCGAAGTTAAAACGGGCGTAACTTGCGGATACACTTCAAATTCCCAAATTGAATAGCCGTAGGTAAGGTTACGGGCGGTGCCATTCATTTTTATGTATCGACAGTTTACGTTCAGACCATCAATCACATCGGTGCGACTTCCGCCGGGCTTGTCGGTGAATGTGATTTCTCCGCTAAAATCAACACCATTTGTCGAAAACGAAACTGTGTAATCTTTTGCGTTGGCACCTTCCCAAAGTATTTTTACCACGCCTACAGCCTTTATTTCGCCTAAATCCACTACCAGCCATTGCGGATCTTCAAATGCGCTTTCCCAGCGTGTTCCGGGATTATTATCGACAGCCAAAGCTGCATTTCCCGACGATGCGGTTGCGGTTAGCCCGCTGTATTTTTGTCCGAATGTAAGGACACTGATGGCCAAAAATGCCATTGTAAAATAGAAGTGTTTCATAATGTAGAAATTAAAAGTTATTATAGATTTCTTGATTGTAATTTATGATTCTGTCGTTTATTCAAGCCAGAAACTACCCGCTTCGCCGCTCTGACTGTCTTTACTTATCCAAACCTGAAATTCGCCCGGTTCAGTTATGTATTTGTTGTCAGTGTTCCAAAAGCCAAGTTCAGTCGAAGTCAGTTCAAATTTCACATTTTTTGTTTCGCCTGCTTTCAGGCTGATTTTTTGAAAACCTTTGAGCTCGCGAATGGGGCGTGCCAGCGAAGCTACTTTGTCGCGCACATAAAGTTGCACCACTTCCATTGCATCGTATTTCCCTGAATTGGTAATGTCGCATTCCACAATTATTTTTTCATTCATCGAAGCCTTCGTTTTCGATATTTTTAGCGTTGAATACGAGAATTCGGTGTACGACAATCCATATCCAAAGGGGAAAAGTGGTTTATCGCCTGCATCGAGATGATAAGATGTGTTGCCGAGCGATGTTTGTCCCGCTCCCACAGGAATACTATCAATCAGCACTATGTCTTTTGCCGGGCGACCGGTGTTTTTATGCGCATAGTACACGGGAATTTGTCCCACCATTTTCGGAATAGTCACCGGAAGTTTTCCCGATGGAACTTCAGCACCGAAAATCAGATCGGCAAGTGCTGGTCCGGCCATTGTGCCTCCGTGAAAGGCCAAAAGTGCCGCATCCGAAAGTTCTACTTCTTTTTCAATGGTATTCGGACGGCCGCTCATGATAATGATTACCACAGGCTTTCCGGTTTTTTTGAGGGCTTCGAGCATTTTGGTCTGCGCACCGGGCAAACTAATATCAGCCAAGCAATGCGCTTCACCCGAAAGAATAGCTTCCTCGCCGGCAAAAAACAGGATGATATCGGCATTTTTTGCTACTGAAACTGCTTTTGCAATGCCAGCTTCGTTTTTATCGCGACTGTGAGTGAGACCTTTTTCCGAAACGATATTAAATTTACTTCCGTATTCTGATTTGATAGCCATCAGCGGAGTAATGCTTCGTTCGGGTTCGCCATCGAAAATCCATGTGCCCAACTGATCAGCCGGAGCATCTGACATTGGACCTACCACGGCTATGGTTTTAGTTTTTTCGGCATCGATAGGGAGAATTCCGTCGTTTTTCAGCAAAACAGTACTTTCAACAGCAGCTTTACGGGCTTTTGCAAGTGCATCTTCACTATAAAATGGCGATATCACCGGAATTTTTGTATAAGGATTGTCGAACAGTCCCAGTCTGAATTTCATTCTGAGGATGTTTCGCACACTTTCGTCAATTTGCTTTTCGGTGATTTTTCCTTCTTTCACTAATTCTTCCAAATGATTGACATAAGCAAACCCCATCATGTCCATATCCACTTTTGCAGTCAGGCTCAGATTTGCAGCTTCTTTCAAATCACCCACCACACCGTGCGGAATCATTTGCTCAATTGAAGCCCAGTCGCTTACCAAAACTCCATCATAACCCCATTCTTTTCTTAGAATGTCATCGTTCAGATGGATATTCCCCGACGAAGGAACGCCGTTTATATCGTTGAATGAACACATAAAACTTGCAGCGCCGGCATCTACAGCAGCTTTGAAGGAAGGAAGATACACATCGCGAAGTTGTGTTTCGGGTATCCAGGTGGTATTGTAATCTTTTCCCGCTTCGGCAGCACCATATCCTGCAAAATGTTTTGCACAGGCAGCCAACGAGGTGGGATTGCTTAAATCATCGCCCTGAAAACCGCGAACCATAGCAGCACCCATTATAGACGTTAACAGAGGATCCTCACCCAAGGACTCGGCAATGCGTCCCCAACGCGGATCGCGCGAAATATCAATCATCGGAGCAAATGTCCAGCGAATGCCGCTTGCAGTAGCTTCAATGGCCGAAATACCTGCGCCTTCTTCTGCAATTTCAGGATTCCAGCTGGCCGCTTGTCCCAGTGGAATGGGGAAAATGGTTTTGAAACCGTGGATCACATCGCGTGCAAAAATAAGCGGAATACCCAGGCGCGTTTCTTCCACTGCAATACGTTGTAGCTCGTTTACAATTTCGGGGTCGGTTTCGTTAAGTATCGAGCCTACCGCACCGTTTTTTAGCTGCGTCTTCATGTCGTCGGACAGACCTGAGCCTGTAAGTTGGTTCATTTGTCCGATTTTTTCCTGCAGGGTCATTTGCGAGATCAGTTCGTCAATCTTTGCTTCTGTCGGATCTTTCTTTTCGTTACAGGCAATTAGTACTGTTGCCAAAAGCAATACAAATAAGCTACGTTTTGTCATGAGATTTTGTTTGATAATACTTTGTGTTTGTTTTATATTCCGGTTTTTATCCGCTATTGAAAATTTGGTTCTTTGGATAATGCAAAATTATCGAATACCATCGCCCTGTTCAAATTATTTGGCACACAAAAAATCAGCACACACTTTTATTAACCTCAACATTAATACAACAAATGATGATTC
The DNA here is from genome assembly GCA_016937795.1 of Paludibacteraceae bacterium. GTDB lineage: Bacteria > Bacteroidota > Bacteroidia > Bacteroidales > Paludibacteraceae > Paludibacter. The sequence goes on along the minus strand of JAFGVV010000006.1, from coordinate 44,348 downwards.
AAATGTCAGATAATCAGATTATAAAATTTATTTATGTTGTAGAACATATTTCAACATTACTTCCAACGACATAAATTGACTAAACTTGATAAGTTTTTCAACAAAGAAGAACTCTGATAATTCATTCAAATTTCTTTTATGTTTTTTCAAAAAAATAAATTTTTGCTACTCATATTCTGGTTAGTGGCTTCAGTCTCGTTTGCTTCACATCCACTTGTTCGCAATTTCACAAAAAAAATGTCGAACGCAGGAGCACAAAACTGGGATATTGTGCAAACGAAAAGCGACTGGATGTACTTTGCCAACAACAACGGAATGCTCGAGTTTGATGGCGACCGGTGGACTGTTTTTCCTGTCCCGAATTACAGCAATGTACGCTCTCTGATGTACGACAGTGTTCAGAATCGCATTTATGCTGGTGCTTTTAATGAATTTGGATATTACGAACGATCGTTTTCAGGGCTTATCAGTTATGTGTCGTTGAGTGATAAACTGAAAACTCACGAAAACAGTTTTACCGAAATATGGAATATTGCAGCAACCGGAAATGCGGTTTTCTTTCAATCGGATCATGATGTGTTTCGCTCGTCAGGGAATAAATTGCATAGGTTTCATTTCGACGAAAAAATCAGTTCGTCGGCTGTGGTCCACGATCTGTTCGTTATGGCAACTCCCGGGCGCGGGGCTCTTTATCAGAGCGGCGATTTATTTCTGCCTTTTCCCAACTCTGAAGTCCTGAAAAACAAAAAAGTTTGTGCAATTCTCCCGTTCCGCAAAAATCAGATTCTTTTTGTGACTGATTTCGATGGAGTTTTCTTTTTCAACGGCGAAAAAGTAGAACGTTTCGAAACTTATGCCGACGATTTTTTGCGCGCTAATCAGGTATTTTGTGCAGCCATATACAAGGATCAGCTGGCCATTGGCACAGTGCGAAACGGCTTACTGGTGAAAAATCTGAGCGATGGTTCAAACATTTTCTGCAACACACAAACCGGACTCCAAAACAATACTATTCTCAGCATTTCATTCGATAGAACAGGGAATTTATGGCTCGGGCTCGACAAAGGCATTGATTATGTAATGATCAATTCGCCCATTTACGATTTGTTTGGCAATACAAACCTTTACGGAGCTGGTTATGCTTCTCTTCTTCGCGGAAACTCACTATATCTCGGCACAAATCAGGGACTTTATTTGTCAGGTTACAATGAAGGAAAACCGTTATCAGAAATAAAGCTTGTTCAGGAAATTCAGGGACAGGTTTGGAGTCTTGATCAGATTGATTCACAGGTGTTCTGCAGTAGCGACAAAGGTGTTTTTGTGATTGAGAATTCAGGAACAGTCCGAAAAATAGAAGGAGTAGGAGGTACGTGGGGTTTACGATTGCTCACGAATCAGCCCGGTCGCATTCTGGGTAGTTCGTATCAGGGATTTTTTATTCTGAAAAAGGAGAATCAGCAATGGATATTTAGTCATTATATAAAAGGTTTTAATGAATCGGGAGGAATGTTTGCCGAAGATAGCGGTTCCGGAATATGGGTCAGTCATTGGATGAAAGGAGTGTTCCGGCTCATGCTGAATGAAGCACTTGACAGCGTTGAAAACGAAAGTTTCTATGGTGTGGACAAAGGTTTTCCGTCCACGCACAACAATACGCTTTTTCCTGCAGCAAGCGAAATGGTTTTCTCAACTGAAGGAGGTTTTTTTCGATACAACAAGCAAAACGACAAAATTGAAAAGTCGGATTTTTTCAATAAACTCTTTGGCATTCCGGCGTTTTCGGTAAAAATGTACGAATCGCCCACGAAAGATTATTGGTGTGTATCGGGAGCAAAAATCATGACGGCTTTCCGAAACGACAGAAATAAGTACGAAGTCGATTCGGTTTCGTTTTTTCCCTTGCGCAACCGACTGGTGCCCGGCTTCGAGAATCTGAGCTTTCTGCCTGATAGAAAGGTGTTGATTGGCACCGAAGATGGTTTCTCGCTGGTAGATCAAACCCGTTTAGCCCACCCAAATGCTGAATTTAAAATAGCGATACGAAATGTGTACATCACCAGTGTCCGCGATTCTTTGGTGCGGGGCTTTGTTCCTGTGGATATTCACAATGGTACTCCGAAATTTAAGTCGAATCAAAACTCCGTTCGCTTCGAGTTTGTGGGAACTGAATTCCGCAGCGAAAAATCGATGTTGTACAGTTATAAACTTGAGGATTTTGAAAGTGATTGGTCGCAATTTTCTCCGGTGAATACTAAGGAATTTACTAAACTACCACACGGAACTTACACTTTTAGAGTTCGTGCGCTGAATCAGTATAACTCGCAAATTGCCGAAACGTCGTTTACGTTTAGAATTTCGCCTCCCTGGTATCTGACAATTTCCGCCTTCGTTGCGTATGCTGTGCTATTGCTGATTGCTTTGTACGTGCTTTTAAAGTATATCAGATACAAATCAACTTTGGGCGCGCGCGAAATGGAAGCCCGCAAGGAAGCTGAAATGAAAGAGCAGGAAAAACGCTTTAAAGCCGATGCAAAGGAAAAAGAAAAGGAAATTATTGCACTGAAAAACCAAAAACTTCAGTACGAACTTCGCCATAAATCGCAGGATCTGGCCAGTTCAACAATGAATCTTATCCGCAAAAACGAAATTCTTCTTGAAATCAATAAAAATCTCGACAAAATCTCGGACGAACTGACAGTGAATTCTACCGAAAAACCTTTGCTGATAAAAAGAATAAAACGAATGCAGGACGAAATCAGGCTGAATATTGAACATGACAATAACTGGAAAAAATTTCAGGAAAACTTCGATTTGGTTTACGAAAATTACCTGAAACGTTTGGGCGAACAGTTTCCTGCGCTTACAGTAAGCGACAAAAAACTTTGTGCTTATCTGAAGATGGATCTTTCGTCGAAGGACATAGCACCGCTGCTCAATATGTCGTACCGCAGTGTGGAAATGAGCCGTTATCGTCTGCGTAAAAAACTTAATCTCGATCGTGAAGTGAATCTGACTGAGTTTTTGCAGAATTTCTGAGGATAATTTTCAATCAATTTTGTACAAAAAAATGCTATCAGCTTTTCAAATAATTTTCAGACTAATATCTTGACAGAGTTGAGTTTGTTACAATATATTGTTTTAATATACAGATTGATAGTTGATTGCTGAAGAATAGCGCCCGTTATGTTTTTTTATGTTTGCTGAAACGAATGCTTACTTTTCTTAAATATGCTATACAACATGCTTTTGCAAAACGCTTAAAGTCGCTTTTTTTGTTATTTTTGTGTGCATTTTTCTGAAATAACACATAAATAATAATCATATGACAGTACAAGAATTAAAATCAGCTTTTGAGTCGGCTTACGGAAAAGCCAGCGAAGCAGTGTATTTCTCGCCCGGACGTGTAAACCTTATTGGTGAGCACACCGACTACAATGGTGGTGCGGTATTTCCCTGCGCACTTAGTTTCGGAACTTATTTGTTGTTGGCTAAAAACGACAAAAGCGTAATGAACTTTAAATCGCTTAACCAGCCCGAAATTATTTCGCTTGGCTTCGATCAGCTGACTACTCCGCTCGACAAATCGTGGGTAAACTATCCGCTTGGCGTAATTGCTCAGTTTGTAAAACGTGGCATTGCTATTACTCAGGGTTACGACATTCTTATTTGGGGTAATGTGCCTAACGGCGCCGGACTTTCTTCGTCGGCTGCCCTCGAAGTGGTAACTGCTTTTGCTTTCAACGATCAGCTCGCCACTGATTTCAACCGCACAGTGCTTGCACAAATCGGTCAAAAATCGGAACATGAGTTTGCTTTGGTAAATTGCGGTATCATGGACCAGTTTGCTTCTGCCAATGGTGCAAAAGATCACGCTATTCACCTGAATTGCGATACGCTCGAATTCGAACTTGTGCCTGTGAAACTCGAAGGCGTAAAAATCCTGATTTCGAACACTCACAGTCCTCACAAACTCGATTCGGGTGCTTACAACCAGCGTGTGGCCGAATGTAAAAAAGCTGTGGAGCAACTGAACACTGTTCGTCCGCTGAAATATCTGGCCGAACTTACCGAAGCTGAATTCAAATCAATCGAATCGGCCATTACCGATCCTGTTGCTCACAAACGTGCCCGTCACGTTGTTGGCGAAGTGCAACGTACTTCCGATGCTGTTAAAGCTCTGAAAGCAGGCGATCTGACTTTGTTTGGTCAATTGATGAATGCTTCGCACGTTTCGCTTCGCGACGATTACGAAGTGACTGGTCCTGAGTTGGATACTATGGCTGCCGAAGCATGGAAAATCGACGGAGTGATTGGTTCACGTATGACTGGTGGTGGTTTTGGTGGTTGCACCGTTTCGCTTGTAAAAGACGAAGCCATCGACACCTTTATCAAAGAAGTTGGCGCTGCTTACGAAGCTAAAATCGGTATTAAACCCGAATTCTATATTGCCGAAATCGGCGATGGCGCTCGCAGAGTAGAATAAAAATGACCCCTAACCCCTAAAGGGGAATAAGAGATATTTGATAATATGATAATGATATTATTAATTTGACAGACAATAAATAAATGAAACTAACTTAGTTCCCCTTTAGGGGTTAGGGGTAAATAAAATATTATGGAAAAAATAATTGATGGTAAGACTGTTTCGATGTTTACATTGAAAAACAGCAATGGCATGAGTGCCGATATTACCAATTTCGGAGCCAAAGTGGTTCGCCTTTTTGCAGCTGATCGCGATGGAAAATTCGACGATGTGGTACTCGGATTCGATACGCTCGACGAAGTGATTGAAAAAGAGGAGTACTTTGGTGCTGTGTGTGGTCGCTTTGCAAACCGCATCAAGGATGGTAAATTTAAAATTGATGGTGTGGAATATAATCTGGCTGTCAATAACGGAACAAACGCACTGCATGGTGGTGTGGATGCTTTCAATACCAAGGTGTGGGATGTAAAAGAAGTAACTCCTTCGAAACTGGTGCTTTGCTTGCTCTCGCCCGATGGTGAAGAAGGCTATCCCGGAAACCTGGATGTAACTTGCACATACGAGCTTACTGACGATAACGAGCTGAGTATTCACTACGAAGCAACGACTGATAAGCCTACAGTGATCGGACTGACCAATCACTCGTATTTCAATCTGAAAGGTGCGGGAAATGGGACTGTGCGCGATCATTTGTTGCAAATCAATGCCGATTTTGTGACTATTCTCGATGATTCTTTCGCTCCTTCGGGCGAAATTCGTCCGGTTGATGGAACTGCATTTGATTTCCGCCAGCCTGTGGTTATCGACGAACGTGTGGATGCTGAGGTTTATGTGCCCGGACGTGGAATTGACAATAACTGGTGTCTCCGCAAAGAGCAGCAGGGCGATTGTGTGCTTGCAGGATATATTTATGCTCCATCGTGTGGTCGTAAAATGGAAGTTTTCACAACACAGCCCGGCATGCAGGTTTATACAGCCAACTGGGTGGATAAACAAGTGGCCAAAGATGGCAAAACCTACGAAGAACAACACTCGGTTTGTCTCGAAACACAGGGATTTCCTAATTCACCTAATGTGGCGCACTTCCCAAGTTCAGTGCTTCGCCCGGGTCAAAAGTACGACGAATGGTGCGTGTATAAATTCAGTGTGGAATAAGCATTGAGCTTTGATAAAAAAATAAACGGCGGTAGAAATTGTTCTATCGCCGTTTTAGTTTGCTGCTTTTTTTGCAATTACTTTATCTCAAACTTATAAATACACAAGTGACTGTAAGTTTCACCGGGATTCAGAGTAGTTGTAGGAAAGCTTTTTTGGTTGGGGCTGTCGGGGAAATGTTGCGTTTCCATGGCAAACGAAGTACGGAAATTATACACTTCACCGTATTTTCCGGTATCTTTTCCCTCGAAGAAGTTTCCACCATAAAACTGCATGGCCGGTTGGTCGGTAATGACGCGCAGCTGAATGCCCGAAGCTGGTTCGTAAATTACAGCTGCTTCAGTTACTTTTTCGCCGTTTTTATCCAGAATCCAGTTATGATCGTAGCCTTTTCCATTTTTCAGATCAGTGAAATCAGCTTCCACTCTTTCGCCAATGGCTGTGAACTTTCTGAAATCCATAGGAGTGCCTTCCACATTGGCTAAAACACCAGTAGGGATAAGTCCGCCGTCTGTCGGATTGTATTTCGATGCATTTATTTGCATCACATGCGTGTTGACTGTTTCGGCAGTGCCACCCGAAAATCCGTGCAGATTAAAGAACGAATGATGTGTGATATTTGCCACTGTGGGTTTGTCGGTGGTAGCTGTGTACTCGATTTTAAGTTCATTTTCTTTAGTCAGCGTATAAACCACTTTTACATTCAGATTTCCCGGGTAACCTTCTTCACCATCAACTGAAAGATAGCTAAGTTCAAGCGCATCTTCTTCAGCTTCGTTTTTGAACTGACGTGCATCCCAAACTACATTATGAAATCCTTTCGGGCCACCATGCAAATGATTTTCACCATTATTCACTGCAAGCTGATATTCTTTTCCATCGAGCGTGAACTTACCTTTGGCAATGCGGTTTCCGTAGCGGCCGATAAGTGCTCCGAAAAACACTTCGTTGCCCGACAAATATTCGTCGATGGATTTAAAGCCGGTAACTACATCGCGGAATTCGTTGTTTTTGTCTTTTACCCAAAGATTTACTACCCGTCCGCCAAAATTGGTAATCTGTGTGGTCATACCATTTTCGTTTTTCAGAGTGTAGAGGCTTACCTGTTTGCCATCAATGGTTTTTTCGAACGCTGCTACATCGAAAAGTTGCACCTGTGAGTTATTTCCGGCACATTTATCGCTGCTTTCGGAGCCTTTGCACGCAAATTTATTGAATGCAAAAAATAACAAAACTGCAACTAAAATGATAGCCGCCACAATTAAAAAAGTACGTTTCATGTTGTTAGTATTTTATTTATGTTGAATATGGTTTCTGATTTATAATCTGTCCGGAAATTAGTTTTGAAGGATTATGGTTTTAATTTTCGAAAGCTAAAAATAGTGACTGTTTTTCATATCTGAATTGTATTTATTTTCATAAAATGTTTATTGGATTGATATTATTTAAAATTGGAACAATATTGCTGTTTTGCATAAATGCTAATGGCCGGATATCTGTTTTTCAGATCAAGCAAACGAACCAGAATTCATTATTATAATGAAGAATTTAATGTAAAAAACTTCAGGATATGGTTGAAATTGCCGTAATTTGCATTACTTTGTATGAAATAATTTTATCGTAAAAAAATACCAAAATGACCAATATTGATGCTCTGAGCTGGAGTGATGTGAAATCGTCACAATTTCGTTTGGCAATACTGCCCTGGGGAGCTACCGAACCTCATAATCTTCATCTACCATACAGCACCGACAACCTGCTTTCGCGGGCTGTGAGTCTCGATGCTGCTGCTAAAGCTGAAGTAAAGGGCGTGCAAGCGGTGGTTTTGCCTGCTATTCCTTTTGGTTCGCAAAATCCGGGTCAAACCGACTTCCCAATATGTATCCACATGCGTGTTGAAACACAGAAGGCTATACTTTACGATGTGGTAAGCTCGCTGAAGCGGGGTGGAATCAACAAACTTCTCATAATGAATGGTCACGGCGGGAATAATTTTAATGGAGTGGTGCGCGATCTGGCTGTCGAATTTCCCGATTTTCTGATCGTTACTACCGATTGGTACAAAGTGGTGGATGCGCGCAGTTTCTTTACCGAGCCGGGCGATCATGCCGGGGAACTTGAAACTTCGATGATGCTGCATTATTACCCTGAGTATGTGAAACCTCAGGAAACTTACGGATCGGGTGCCACGCGTCAGTTCTCCATTTCAGGTTTGAATAACCGTTCGTTTTGGCTTCCGCGCAACTGGCAGCGTGTGAGCGAAGATACAGGGATTGGAAACCCGCAACATGCAAGTGCCGAAAACGGAAAACTTTTTGCCGAAGCTGTCAGCAATGTAGTGGCGGAGTTTATTTGCGATTTTGCAAATGCAACTCCGGATAACCTGTACAGATAATTTTTTATTTATACTCTGAGCAATCCTCTGAAACCTCTCACGCCATAATACGATTGAGCGCCGTTGTGGTAAATAAATACACGCCCGTAACGAAAATCGGCAAACATAGCTCCGCCGAGTTTACGTACATCGGCAGGAGTGGCAATCCAGCTCGAAGTTTTGGCATCGAACTTTCCGAGTTTTTGCAGTTCGCGGTATTGATTTTCGTCCAGTATTTCAACGCCAATTTCTTTAGCAAGATCAAAGGCATTGTGCCATGGTTTATGTTCTTTTCGGGCGTCCAGAGCTTCACGGTCGTAACATACGTTTCTGCGACCTTCAGGCGTTTCAGCCGAACAATCGCAGAAAATATATTCGCCTGTCGCAGCATCGTAACCAATTACATCGGGCTCTCCGCCTGTATCTTCCATAGCTTTCAGCGAAATCAGTTTTTCAGGCATTTTCAGAAGCTTAGCATTCACATTTTCCCATTTTATGCCGGTATGTCTTTGTTTGTTTTTTTCGAACCGGTCTTCGAGAGTATTCAATAGTCCGGCTGCTTCGGAGGGTGTTATTGTTTTCATTGTTTTAAAATTCTGTTTTTTGAGATTGACTGTCACTGAATTAAAACAACAGATAATGTTTTTTGTTTAACCCATTGCTTGTATAATAATACATTAAAACGAAGATAGTTACATGTATTTGAAATGATTAACCCCATCTCTTTCGTACGTTTTTTGTTTCTTTGTAAAACTAAATTTAATCAGCGTTTTATTACAATGAAAAAAGTGTGTGCTCTTATAGCCGGAATATGTCTTACAGCTGCCCTGTTTGCGGCCAATCCTTATTTGATCGATTTGTCGAAGCCCGCTGATGCGGCTCCACAAACAGTTTTTAAAATGGGAAATGCCGGACCCACCGGAAAGGAAATTCTTGTAAACAGTCGCTATCTGACCATCGCCGGCAAACCTGTGATTCCTGTAATGGGCGAAATGCATTTTACACGTGTGCCCCGTCAAAAATGGGAAGAAACACTGCTGAAAATGAAAGCCGGAGGTGTGAATGTGGTGGCCTTTTATGTGTTTTGGAATCATCACGAGGAAGTGGAAGGACAATTCAACTGGAGCGGGCTGTATGATGTTCGTGAGTTCGTAAAACTTTGTGCTGCAAACGGACTTTATGCCTATCCGCGTATTGGCCCGTGGGCGCATGGCGAAGCCCGAAACGGCGGTTTCCCTGATTGGCTACTGCGGAAAAAGCAAATCAAAACGCGGGTAAATCATCCGGTGTACGAAGAATATGTGAAGCGTTTTTTCGGCGAAATTACGAAACAGTTTCAGGGACTTTACTACAAGGACGGTGGGCCAATGATTGGTCTTCAGCTGGAAAACGAATATTGGCGTTCCAAATCGGGCGAAGCCCATATTCTGTGGTTAAAGCAACTGGCGCAGTCGCTCGGAATTGATGTACCTCTTTACACCGTTACAGGCTGGAAAAATGGTTCAGTGCCTCCATTCGAAGTGATTCCGCTTTTTGGTGCTTATCCAGATGCTCCCTGGGCAAGTCATGTACGACGTGAGGTGAATGAAGAGAATTTTCTGTTCGATAATTTCAGGGGAAATGAAAAAATCGGTGACGAAACCACTGCTCAGAAACAATATATGAGTTACGATGAATATCCGTATTTTACCTGCGAAATGGGAGTTGGCATTCAGAATACTTATCACCGCCGATTGGTGATTAGTCCCAAAGATGGTTTGGCCATGGTGACGGCCAAAATTGGCTCGGGAAGCAATCTGCCCGGATATTATGTATTTGCGGGTGGAACAAATCCACAGGGCTTGCTGCATTCGCAAACGGAGGATCGTGACGAAACGGGTTATCAGAATCAGAACCCCGATAAATCATACGATTTTCAGGCTGCAATCGGTGAATCGGGCGAAGTTTCGCAGGCTTATCGCGAGGTAAAAAAACTTCATTATTTTTTACACGATTTCGGTAGCGAACTGGCTGTGGCTGCACCTCAGATTATCAACAACAAACCCGGGGAACTTCAGCTTGCTTTGCGCAAAAATGTAAATTCAGCCTTTCTGTTCGGAATAAATTATTGCCGATATATGCCACGCGAAACACGTAAAAATATACGTTTCGAAGTGAAACTAAATGAAAATGAGAGTTTTATTTTTCCGGAAAAAGATATTCAGATTCCGGACAGTTCTGTTTTTATCTGGCCTGTAAACCTTTCGCTTGATGCTTTTACGCTCAAATATGCCACTGCGCAGGCGCTTTGCAAAGTGAAAGATGGAACTGTGTTTTATGCCAACGGCAATATTCCGGCAGAATTCTGCTTCGATGCCAAAGGAATAGCAGCAGTAGAATCGGAAGGCCGGAAGATTAAGCTAGAAGGGAATCGGTATCTGGTAAACATTCGTCGCCCGGGCATTCACAGCCATATTAAAATTACAAATACCTCTGGGAAAGCATATTTTATCACTGTACTTTCGGAAAAAGACGCGCTTAACGCGTGGGTTTTTGAACAGAATGGAGAAAATGAACTTTACATTTCGGGTCAGTCACTCGCGATGAAAAACGGAAATCTTCAGATTTACAGTGCTAATCCGAAATTTTCAGTTTTGAAATATGGCCCGGATACAGGTTTCAGTATGCCTGATCAGGAAATGACAACTACCACCGATGGGCTGTATGTGCGTTATGATATTCGGCAAAAACTTCCGGTAATAAACCCTGAGCTGACCGAAAAATCGCTCTTTAGCGATGCCAAATGGCTTCAGGCAAATAGCCAGACTAAGCTTACGGAAAAAAATCAGCTTCACCATCGCTTTTTTATAAAGGAATTCAGTCTCGAAAATCCTTCACAAATCCGCAAAGCTACACTTTATATGGCAAGCGAAAGCCTTTGTCGTATCAATGTAAACAATCGCTGGGTTCAGCAGGAATTCAAAGATTCGGCGCTCAATACTATCGACCTGACTGCTTATCTTCAGAATGGCGAAAATGCGCTTTATCTTGATTTTCCATTTACCGAAGGATTAAAAAGTTTTGCTGCACGCATTGTGCTGGAGTATTACAATACGCAGAAAATCGAAATACTGAGCGATCGGTCGTGGTTGATGAAGGATTCGTACACATATCCTTCAGAACTAAAAAGTATAGGTGATTTTTCGGAATCTGTCATCACTGCCGAACCTGCAATTTTCCGTAACCTTAGCAGTCCCGACTGGAAAGAATGGAGCATTACATTGCCGCTTGCCGAAAACAATGGGCTGAGCGATCTTATTCTTGCAATGAATTACACCGGCGATGTGGCGCGGATTTATTCGGGGCATGAGCTTGTGGCTGATAATTTCAACAGCAATACCGAATGGCGTGTGTCTCCGCTGAGATTTGAAAGTTCTTTGCGAAATGAATTACAGTTAATTGTAACCAAAGCTCACGCTCAATCTGTTTTTCAGGATATTCCTACGCCTGCAAAGCTTATTGGCACTGCAAAACTGAATAAAGCGAAGGTTGAAACCATCGGTTGTGTGATACTCGAACGGAGAAAATAGCTTTGTGGCTTTGAAAAATATGTGAAAACCAAATACTTTCATGCGTGCAAGTTGAAAAATATGTTATAAAACACAATTTTGAGCAAATATTTCAGCTATTTTCTTGCACAATCACTCAAACTGCCTTACCTTTGTGCTGTGATTTTTTCATAGTATTAGATTTAAGGTTAACAAAAAGATTGGTAGATTGTCGTGAGACAAAGCTACCTTTCGCATTTTATAGGGGTTTGATGTCTGTATTTAAACACTATATAAGTAATCGATAATTATTGTTGATGTGTTTTCTCCACATAGTACACAATAGTTTTTAAAACAACAGAAAAGACTAAGAACACATAGGATTATCCCGAATATCGGGATAATTTCAGAGCGATAAAAGTATCGTCAGATACTTTTACTATGTGAACTAAGTCTTTTTCTTAAATAATTTCTATGTGTTCTATTGTGTTAGAAATATATCATTAAATATTTCAACAAACTTAATTTCAGGCTATTCGGGTTTTTCCGAATGGCCTTTTTATTTTTCAGTAGGTAAAATAAAGGCCTGACAGATTAAAAATCTGTCAGGCCTTTAGCGTAAATTAAATCAAAATCAAATAATCAAAATTACATTGGCGATTCGCCGAAACTTGTATTTTGTTTTTCTTTTTGGTCGTCGTTCGAAATGGTTTTGCTTGTTTTCTTCACCTGCATATTCATACTACCCAAACGATACGAAATATTCATACGTAATTCGGCATTTTTCGTAATATCCACATCGGTTCGCTGATAGAATGTGGGGTTACCGGTGTTGCTGTCCACTCCATTTGTAGTAACCACAATTTTCGGCAATGGCAAATAAACTCCGCTCAACGACACATTCAGACGTTTTTGTAAAAAGTCCTTCGACAAGGCCATATAGCTAAACATAAAGCCCGACTGACTTCCCTGAAGGTTGATTTGTGCCAAATTTCCACCTGCTCCGGTGCTGATACGAAAATCTTTTGGCAGCGTGATAGTTCCGCCCATAAACACACGTCCGGTGAATCCTGAATTTGCCATGTCGGAATTGTTGCTGCGCAAATCCACATAATTTACGCTTCCGTTGGCATAAAGATTCAGCCATTTTACGCCGCGATAACTTCCGAACAGGTTCATGCCTATCTGGTTGCGCTTTCCGATATTGTCGTAAGTGATTTCCTGCACACTACTTCCGGGGTTGATAAACGAATATTGTTCAATGGCATTATTTACAAACGAATATGAAAGTTCGGCGTTCAGATTGTATTTTGCCGAAAAATCGCTGTAGCCCAGTGTAATGTTGTGGTTGTTTTCCGGGTCGAGGTTCGGATTACCATAATTTATATAATTAGGGTCGCTACGGTTTACATAGGGATTCAGATAGCCGATTCCGGGACGCTGAATGCGCATATTGTAACCAAGTTTCATATTGCGCATATCGGTCAGGCGATAAGTTGCTATGGCCGAAGGAACCCACGAATCGTATTCTGTGCCAAAGTTACGGGCTGCGTCGTCGAATTTTGCTTTCAGCCATGTATATTCGTAGCGCAACCCGCCTTTCAGGCTCCATTTACCAATGTTAGCAGTGTAAGTGCTATATGCTCCCGCAATATCCTGATTGTTGCTGAATGAATTTGTGCTATCGCCTGTAAATGTCGGAAACGGATACGAGCCGCTGAAATTATAATATGTAAAATTCTCGTTGGTTGTGCTACTGTTGAGACGACGAATATACTTTGCACCCATTTCTAATGTTTGTCCCTTGCCTACAGGATTTGTATAGTCGGCCTGAAAGGTGTGCTCGTTTGTATTTGCTATATTGTTGCTTTTGATGTGTTGAGCGAGTCCGGGCTGAGGCTGAGATACATAATTTGAATCGAGTGTATTTGTCGCATCATAATTGCTGCTGTTGGGCGAGTTGCTCAGACGATACGAAACCGTAAGCATTTCGGCTTTTTTGCGGAACGAATGCTGATAGTCAACGCCAAAATCGGTGCCACCCCAGGTTTGATTTTGGGTGCTTTTTTGTGTATAGCCAAAAACCTGATTACGAACAAGCGGATCCACATTGTCGTAGTTTTCGGTTTTAGCGTCGTTGGTGATTTCCGGACGTCCGAAATGACGATTGAACGAAAAAGTAAGCAGGTTCATCGAATCAGCTTCGTAGGTAAGCTGCCCGCTACCAAATTGCATAGGAGTTTTGTTTTCGGAAGTAGCCACCTGAGTGCCATAAGGATAAAGCGTAGGCACATAAGTCTCGCGCACGGTTGTAGTTTTTACAGGGAATCCGTTCTGAACGCTGTAATTGTAATTTCCTGAAAAACTGAACTTTCCGCTTTGCAGAATCAGATTCAACCCGCCACCATACGAACCACGCGATGAGCCCTGACCGTTGATTGTGGCAGAATAACCTTTTGCCGAACTTTGTTGCACTGTCACAATATTGATAATGCCGCCCACACCTTCGGCGTCATATTTTGCACCGGGTTGAGTAATTACTTCTACTGTTTTCACCATATTGGCCGGAATACTTTTCAAAATCATTCCGGGATTATTATTAAACATATTGGTAGGCTTTCCGTTGAGGAAAAATTTAAAATTCGAAGCGCCTTTCAGCTGAATATTATCCTGACCATCCACAGTGACCATCGGCACTTTACGGAGCATATCGAGCACAGTCGACGATTTCGATTCCGGATCCTGTTCGGCATCGTAGGTAATTTTGTCGGCCTCGGCTTTGATAAGTGGTTTTACAGCTACGACATCCAGATCTTTAAGCGCTTTCCGTGCAGGAGCAAGTTTTATTTTGCCAAGATTAGCTTTTTTGATTTGTTCCGATACCGTAAAGGTGGTGGTATAAGGCTCCTGACCCACGCACGAAACTACAAGGACATAAGTTCCTGCATTTTTAATTTCGGCATTGAACTGTCCATTGAGATCGCCGGCAAAGCGGCTGAAAACCTGAGACGGATTTTTTTCTGGAGCAAGCGAACAGGTTACATAGGGCAGGGTTTCCTGCGTGAGCGAGTCGGTGGCAATTCCTGTCACACTAAATTTTGAGCTTTGATTTTGCCCTGTTGCAAAAACAGGAATGGCTATTAATAAAGCCAACAGCAGTTTTTTCATTTTTCTATTTTATTATTTGTAAACGAAATCTGCTGCAAAATTATATGGAATAATTCATTAATGCAAGCTTTTGCAATAATAATTTATTCTTTATCGATAAATAATTTATGAAATGAGATAAAATCAGGAGGCAATTATCAATTCACAATTGATAGTTGACAATGAATAATTGATAATTTTTCGGTTGTAACTCTTTGTGTTAAAGATTATACACTATCAATTATACACTATCAATTATACACTATGCAATTATGCATTGTCAACTCTGCATTCTCAATTATACATTGTCAATTGCATTTTATCAATGATTCATTTTTTACTTAGTTGTAGATCAATTCTTCCCAAATAGAAACCACTTTTTGCCATTTGTGCAATAATAACGTCACGACCTTCAGCATTTTTGGTTTTGATGTTTTCGAGCATACTGTGAGAGTGTCCTCCGATAATTACATCAATAAATTTTGTTTTAGCTGCAATTTCGAAGTCGTTTACCGATTTGGAATCCTTATCGGATCCAAGGTGTGAGAGACAAATAATCAGATCACATTTTTCTTTATTTTTCAGATAATCAGACACTTCCTGAGCTTTTGCCACCGGGTCGAGATAATTGACATCCCTGATATTACTATCGAGAATAAGGCTTTCGGGGTTCACATTCAAGGCCATGACACCAATTTTCAGACCCGCTTTTTTGATGACTATCCAGGGTTTCACAAAATCCCGAATTACAGAATTTGTTACATCGTAATTTGAACTGATTAGTGGTACTCTGAGATTTTGAATAATGGCAGCCAGAGTGTCAATTCCATTGTCGAACTCGTGATTTCCCATGGTCACAGCATCGTATTTCATGCGGTTGAGTGCGTCAATTTCAATGCGACCATTGAAAAAATTAAAATATGGTGACCCCTGAGAATAATCGCCTGCATCGAACAAAAGTACGTTTTTCTCCTCTGAACGTATTTTTTCAATCACGCCCATACGGCGTGCATAACCACCCATATCGGAAGTGGCGAGCGATGATTTTTCACTGGGCTCCACTTGACTGTGAGTGTCGTTTGTGTGTAAAATTACCAGTTTTACTTTATCAGCGCTAAATGTTGCAAGCTGAAAACACAATAAGAATGTTAGTATATATAGCTGTTTCATAATGTATTTAATTTAGCCCTAACCCCTAAAGGGGAATAGAGAATAGGATTGTTTTTGTCTACTCCGCACTTCAAGAAGTGCATACTATTACGTTTTCAGAAAAAATATAGCGTAAAAAATGATTTTAATACAAAAGTACAACCAAACTCAAGTGCACAAATATTGATTTTGCTCCAAAAACACCCCTTTAGGGGGTTTGGGGGCAGGTCAGGGGTTTTGCCGGATTCTTCCATCCAACCGGCTTTCAATTTTCCGGCCGGCTGCAGTTTCACCTTTTATGTAATCGAGTAGCACATTTCGAACTTTCAGACTTGTATTCTGACGTTTTTCGTGCATTGCAAGTTGTGGCATATTGTCGTTTCCGCCAGCCAGATAATCGTTGGTGGCAATGCTGTAAAGTTTTTGTGGGTCAAGAGCCTTTCCGCCTATCGTTATATCAGTGGCTTTTCCAGCCTGAATAGTCATGCGTAAACCTGCCACACCCTGACCGCCCACTGCAGCAAATCCATTGAGCAAATCGAGCAGTTTATCGCCACGAAGCCACAGTACCACAAGTTCGTTTTCGAAAGGCATAAGCTCAAACACTTTCCTTACGGTAATATCTCCTTCGGGCACTTGTGTTCTCAGTCCGCCGAGGTTTACGATAGCAATGTCCACCGGAGTTTTAATATAATCAGAGGCTGCTTTCAGGTACACATCAGCACTAAAGTTCGAGAGCAGGCTTTCGGGTTTGTGGGCCCGCATGGTTACGGCTGAGTAGCCGATAACTTCGTTCATTTGAGCATCCACCTTTTGTTTGTAAGGCTTCAGCCATGCAATGTAGGCAGTATCAGCAGTTGCATTTTTTGTGCTGTCCATTGCAATTTTTACCGAACTGGAATCCGAAATAATCCATTTTGGTTGCGAACACGACCAAAATGAAAATGTAATTGCGATAAGTAAAAATGTTTTTGATGTCATTTTTTCAAAATTTAATGAATAGCGAAGGTACAAATAATTTTGAAATCTGACTAAAAAGAATATCTGACTGTCATAAAAAATACATTGGTTTTCTTTGTTGTAATAAATTGTATGTTAATTTTTTAAATGCCGAACAGATAATATGGATTATTTGTTATATTTTGTGTAATAAGAAAAATAAAAAACTATCTTTGTTCTTTGTTATTGTTACAATTTACAAATTATTCCTGTATTCCCCGTTAAAAAGCACAAACAAAAGAGAAAACATTGCCTTGAGTTAAATATATGAGTGAAAAAAGTAGGATTAACAGCAGTTCTAACGAAATATTTCTTTCAGATATTGAATTACTAAAAAAGCAATTGCTTGAACTGAAATCTGAAAACGAAAAGTTGCTGAAATACAAACAGGGTATAGAGGTTTCGTCCGATGGACTATGGGAATGGAACCTGGAAACAGACAGGATTTTTTATTCAGCGAATTACAAAACCAGATTAGGTTACGATGCTACCGAAGATCTTTCGGATAGTTATGATGGCTGGAAAAACAGGGTACATCCCGACGATCTTGAACAGGCTGTTGAGGCTATGAATAATTATCTGAACGCTAAGGCAAGTGTTTACAGTACTCAATACCGCATTCGTACAAAAAATTCTGACTATATCTGGATACATGATGAAGGAAAAGCCACTGCATGGGATTCGCAAGGTAAGGCGGTAAAAATAGTGGGTATTCATAAGTCAATTGAGGATAAAAAGAAAACAGAGGAAAATCTTTACAGAGCCGAGAATCTCTACAGTTCGTTTGTAAAAGCATCGCCCGATGCGCTTACCATTACCGATCTTTCCGGAAAAATTATTTATGCATCACCACAGTCAAACATTATGTTTGGTTACAATGACTCAGAAGATATTTGCGGGCGTAATATTCTTGAATTTACAGCAGAAAGCGTTCGTGAAAAGGCTGGTTCAGATATAGCGGAAATGTTTAAACGCGATTTATGGGGAGCAAGAGAATATATTGGGCTAAAAAATGATGGGGAACATTTTCCGATTGAAGTGAACGGAAGCTTTATCAAAGATGAAGCAGGAAATCCGGTTAATCTTATTTTTATTATCAGGGATGTTTCAGAAAGAAAACGTACGGAAGAGAGGTATAAAGCGCTTTTTGAGCAATCCATCGAAGCTTTTATAATTGTTGACGATTTAAAAATTATTGAATGTAACAAAGCATGCGAAACATTAATTGGCCTGCCCCGCGAAGAAATAATCGACAGAACACCTCTGGATTTTTCTCCTGAAATTCAGCAAAACGGACAAAAGTCTGTTGTAAAGGTAGTGAGTCTTATTGAGGAAACTTTCAAACAAAAAAGTATTAAAGACGAATGGCTGATTTATGGACCTGACCAAACCATCCGCACATTGGATGTTAGTCTGGCTCTTTTGTATTTCGAGGAGAAAAAAGTAGTTCAGATTGCTTTCAGAGATATTACAAAAGAAAAAGAAGCCGAAATCAGACTCAGGACGCTTCAGCGTGCAGTAGATCAAAGTCCGGTCAGCATTGTAATTACCAACACTCTGGGCAATATCGAATATGTAAACCCTAAAGCAATTGAAACTACGGGCTACAGCAGGGAAGAACTTTTAGGCCATAATCCGAGGGTTTTACAATCGGGCGAAACACAAAAGGACGAATATAAAATTCTCTGGGAAACCATTGAAAACGGTAGTGCCTGGAGAGGATTTTTTCACAATAAAAAGAAATCGGGTGAACTATACTGGGAATCATCAACCATTGCACCCGTATTCGACGATGATGGTTCAGTAACTCATTATGTGGCTATAAAAGAAGATATTACAGAACGAAAGAAAGCTGAGGAAGAGCTTACTAAATTCCGCACAATATCTGACAGGGCTAACTATGGCACCGCAATCGCTGATCCGGCTGGTAATCTCATTTATCTGAACGAAGCTTTTGCGCGTTTACACGGATATTCGCCTGAAGAACTTATGGGAAAACCACTCACAATTTTCCATACTCAGGAACAAATGAATGAGGTTAACAAACTCCTGAAATTGATTGCTTCTGAAGGAGGATTTACATCAAAAGAAGTGTGGCATGTAAAAGCTGATGGTACAGAATTTCCAACACTGATGAACGCTGCGCTTATCCGTAACGAAAAAGGAGAACCGGCATATTTTTCAGCAAACATAATCGATATTACCGAGAAAAAGGAAGCCGAAGAAATTATGCGTCAACAAAATGAAAGGCTGAATGCAATTGTTGAGGCTATTCCCGATTTGATATTTGTGCTTGACAAACAAGGCACTTATATTGATTTATACACTTCAGGAATACTATATAATGATAAAATCCGCAGAGACGATGTGGTTGGAAAGCATATTGCCGATATTTTTCCAGCTGATAAGATTGACTTTCACTTATCAAAGATAAATAAATGCACTGAAAATCAGGAGGTAATTACTTATGAGTACGTCCTCAAAACCGATGACGTTAATAAACATTACGAAGCCCGTTTGGCTCCTATGGGAAACAACAGGGTTTTAAGTCTTGTAAGAGATATCAGCACAAATAAGATCAATTATGAGACCATTAACCGTTTATCTCTTGCAGTAAAACAAAGTCCTGCAGGTGTTGTTGTCACCAGTTTTAATGGCGATATTACGTTTATAAATCCGGCTTTTACTGAAATGACAGGCTATACCTTTGATGAAATTATGGGAAAAAGTACACGCATTCTTAAGTCAGGAAAAAATCCACCTGAAATGTACGATGATTTGTGGAAAACCATTACTTCCGGAAAAGTGTGGAAAAATGAATGGATTAACCGCAAGAAAAATGGTGACCTTTACTGGGAGTCTGTATCTGTATCGCCTATTTTAGATGAAAACGGAGAAATTATAAATTTCCTGTCAATAAAACAGGATATTTCACAACGAAAAAAGGACTTGCAGCAAATTCTGGATTTAAATCAGAATCTGGAGAAAAAGATTCTCGAACGTACCTTTGAGATTGCGCAGGTGAATCAGAATCTCCTGGTTGAAATCGACGAAAGAACAAAGGCAGAAGTTGCACTGCGGGAGAAGACCGATGAACTTGAAAAGTTTTTTGGCGTGGCTCTGGACTTGCTGTGTATTGCCGATACAGAGGGGAATTTCCTGAAGGTAAATAAGTCGTGGTCCGATATACTTGGTTATCCGATATCTGAACTGGAAAACAAAAGATTTCTGGACTTTGTACACCCTGACGATCTGGATGAAACTTTGAAGGCAATGAAATCGCTTCAATCCCAACAGCCCATCATGAATTTTACCAACCGATACAGAACTAATGATGGTAATTATAAGTGGATTGAATGGAGAAGTACTCCTGTAGGCGACAGGATATATGCGGCTGCACGTGACATAACCGAGCGAAAACGAAATGAAGAATTTGAACTTGAGTTACTTCATTTATCTACAAAATTAACAGCACTTCCGCATAGCGAAGTCAAAAAAGGACTTGATATGGCATTGAGTCGCATCGGTAATTTTCTGGATGCTGACCGTACCTACATTTTTGAGTTCGACAACAATCCGGAAACCATGACGAATACCTACGAATGGTGCAATGAAGGAGTGGAGCCTTCAATCGGTATGCTTGTCAACCTGCCATGTTCAATGTTTCCGGAGTGGATGAAAAAACTTGCTAATCACGAAACCATAGTGATTCCGTCTGTGTCCGATTTACCTGATAGCTGGAAAGCAGAACGCGATATTTTACAGGTGCAGGATATTAAATCTGTAATTGTCATGCCACTTTATTCGGAAAATAATCTGATAGGGTTTGTAGGTATCGATATGGTAAAAAAGAGTAAATTGTTCAGCGAGTCAGAAATCAATATTCTGAATATCTGGGGTGGTATTCTTAATAGCCTTTTATCAGCACATTATGCCGATCAGTTGTTGGAACTGGCTCGTCAGAATTTTGAGGTGTTCTTCAATACTGTCGATGATTTTCTTTGGGTACTCGACGAAAAGGGAAGTATAATTCATGTAAACAATACTGTGATTGATAGATTGGGATATTCAGCCCAAGAGTTAAAAGAGAGATCAGTATTGATGGTACACCCTGCCGAAAGACGTGAAGAAGCCGGACGTATTGTGGCAGAAATGCTCAGTGGAGGTGCCGAATTTTGCCCGGTACCAGTTGTGAGTAAATCGGGCATGATAATTCCGGTTGAAACACGCGTGAAAACCGGAAAATGGAATGGGAAATTTGCCATATTCGGCGTGAGCAAAGATATTTCGAAAATTCAGTTGTCTGAGCAAAAATTCTCAAAGGCATTTGAGTCTGGTTCTGCTATTATGGCTATTTCCGACTTTGAAACAGGCGAATATATTGACGTAAACAAAACTTTTGTAGATACCCTGGGTTTCGAAAGGAAAGAGTTGGTAGGCAAATCCAATCAATTATTGAAATTATTTGTTGATAATAAACTTCGCGACAAAATTATCAGCCAGCTTGCTGATAACAAGCCCATCAGGGACATCGAAGTGCTTATACGTACAAAAGGTGCTGAGATAAGGACAGTGTTGTTGTCAGCCGATTCAATTTTTATTGGCGAACGTAAGTGTCTGCTTACGGTATCGGTCGATATTACTGCCCGTAAAAATGCCGAGGAGGAAATTAAACTTGCACGAATCGAAGCTGAAAAAGCCAATATTGCAAAAAGCGAATTCCTTTCGCGTATGAGCCATGAGTTGCGTACGCCTATGAACTCCATTCTTGGATTTGCGCAGCTGCTCGAAATGGGCGAACTGAATCAGTCCCAGAAGAAAGGTGTACATCATATTCTGAGCAGCGGTAAACACTTACTTAATCTGATTAATGAAGTACTTGATATTTCGCGCATTGAGTCGGGCAAATTGTCATTATCCATTGAACCTGTAAAACTATCTTCGGTAATTACCGAAATGCTGGATGTGGTGCATCCACTTGCACAAAATTCAGGAATAAAACTCGATTTCTCTGATACCGGTCTGAATGAAGTGTATGTAAAAGCCGATCGTCAGAGTCTCAAACAAATTATTCTGAATCTTTTAAGTAACGCTATCAAATACAATAAACCGAACGGTTCAGTCGCCGTAAAATGTGAGAAAAGCGGCTCAGTCGATACTGTCCGTATTTTGGTAAGCGATACCGGCGTTGGGATACCTGCTGAATTTTTATCGAGAGTTTTTGATCCCTTCGAACGTATAGGTTCTGATAAAACGGGAATAGAAGGAACAGGTCTGGGGCTTTCGGTGGTACAAAAACTAACCACAGCTCAGGGTGGTACAGTCGGCGTGGAAAGTGTGGTTGGCGAAGGAAGTGTATTCTGGATTGAGTTACAGAGCGCAGTAAATCTGAAGAGAAATGTGATAGCGCAAATTGAGAAATCAACAGAAGTGCAAGCGCTTTTGCATACAGGTACTGTGTTGTATGTGGAGGATAATGAGTCGAATATCGAGCTTATTGAACATGTTATTGATAGTCAACGCCCCGGAATCAGACTCGTTTGCGAACGCTACGGAAGTAAAGCTTTGAGCCTGGCACTCGATATTCAGCCCGATCTGATTTTACTTGACATGAATCTGCCTGATATTCACGGCTCAGAAGTGCTCAAAATACTGAAAAGTAATCAAAGTACGCATGATATTCCGGTTGTGGTAATCAGTGCAGACGCAATGACAAGTCAGGTTGAAAAAGTAATGCAGTCGGGAGCTGAGGCCTATCTCACAAAACCACTTGATATTATGCGTTTTATTGAAATTCTGGATATGAACACAGGTAATTAAAACAAACAGAAGAACAGATGATACTTTCAAGAATCAAAAAGGCCCGTATATTAATTATCGACGATCAGGAATCGAATGTCGAAGTTTTACTCAACTTTTTCGAGATGGTAAACTACCAGAATGTAAAGTCGATAACCGATTCGCGTGAAGCAATTGAGGTCATTCAGTCTTTCAAACCGGACATTATTTTACTCGATCTTAATATGCCTTTTGTGTCAGGTTTCGATATACTTGAAAAGTTGAAAGAAGTGGTTGAACCGGATGAGTATTTACCTGTGCTCATTCTTACTGCCGATATTACCATCGAGGCAAAACGAAAAGCCCTCAACATGGGAGCCGGCGATTTTATCACCAAACCATTCGATCTGACCGAGCTTCAGGCACGTTTGAATACACATTTGCAGATTCGTTTTAAAAACGAACAAATCAAATCCTATGCTGAAGAGCAAAAGCAGTTGCTTGCCACAAAGGACAAATTCTTTTCGATTATTGCCCATGATGTGCGCAATCCATTTGTGGGTATCGTGAATTTTTCAAAAATTACGCTTTCTCATTTCGATCGACTGGACAAAACCGAGATTCACGAAAGTTTACAACTGATAAACAAAACCGCTACACAGGGTCATGAATTGCTCGAAAATCTACTGAAATGGTCGAGGTCGCAAACGGGCACAATCGTTATAAGTCCCGAGAAACTGATTGTAAATGATATAATTAAAAGCATAATAACATCTCTTAAAAGCCAGGCCGACAACAAGAAAATAAAACTCCTGTCGCAATTCGATTCAGTAATCGTACTTGACACCGACAAGGAAATGCTTGAAACCATTCTGAGAAATCTTATTTCGAATGCAGTGAAATTTACTCCCGAAAACGGATTTGTAAAAACATCGGCAGTGCTAAACTCTGATAATGTGATTATTACTGTTACCGATACAGGTATTGGAATTTCAAACGATGACATCAAAAAACTCTTCCGTATTGATAGTAAAATGCAATCGCGAATGGGTACAGCAAACGAAAGTGGCTCTGGTTTGGGACTTATTCTCTGCAAAGAATTTGTGGATAAGCTGGGCGGAACTATTTCGGTGCTCAGTAAAATCAATGAAGGCACCAAGTTTATACTTACGTTTCCCACCCACAGAAATAAAGCCTGACAAATCAGTAAGCCATGTTTCTGTATCACAATACCGGGCAATACTGAAATTGTGATTTAGTTTATTCACTCTCCCGATTTTATTGTATCTTTGCAGGCTGAAAAATTAAGCTGATAATTAAGAGCTAAAAAAGATACAGACATGAAACCGGGCATTAAAAACAGGTTTTTTCCTGAAAGTTTTGTTTGTTGCGGGTTTCATGCGACAACTGACTAAAAAATAAACGCATGAATTTTATTGAAGAACTTCAATGGCGTGGTATGATTCATACCGTAATGCCGGGAACCGAGGAACAACTTGCCAAAGAAATGACAACTGCCTATGTTGGAATCGACCCTACAGCCGATTCGCTGCATATCGGACACCTTGTAAGCGTGATGATGCTTCGTCATTTTCAACGTGCCGGACATAAGCCCATTGCCCTGATTGGTGGTGCCACAGGCATGATTGGCGACCCTTCGGGCAAATCGGCTGAACGTAATCTGCTCAACGAAGAAACCCTGCGCCATAATCAGGAATCCATAAAAAAACAGCTGGCAAAATTTCTCGATTTCGAAAGTGATGCTGCTAATGCTGCCGAATTGGTGAACAATTACGATTGGATGAAGGAATATTCTTTCCTCGATTTTATCCGCGACATCGGTAAACACATTACTGTAAACTATATGATGGCCAAGGATTCAGTAAAAAAACGTCTCAGTGCCGAGTCGAGCGTGGGTATGTCGTTTACCGAATTTTCTTATCAGTTGCTTCAGGGTTACGACTTTCTATGGCTCAATCAGAATAAAAACTGTAAACTCCAAATGGGTGGCTCTGATCAGTGGGGAAATATCACTACCGGAACCGAGCTTATTCGCCGTAAAACCGATGGGGATGCTTTTGCCCTTGTTTGTCCGTTGATTACCAAAGCCGACGGAGGAAAATTCGGAAAAACTGAAAGTGGAAATGTGTGGCTCGATCGTCGTTATACTTCGCCTTATAAATTTTTCCAGTTTTGGCTCAATGTAAGCGATACTGATGCTGAAAAATACATCAAAATCTTCACTTCGCTGGATAAAGCTGAAATCGACAATCTGATTGCAGAGCATACTGCTGCACCTCATATGCGTAATTTGCAGAAGCGTCTTGCAAAAGAAGTAACCTGCATGGTGCATTCTGAAGAAGACTACAATGCCGCTGTGGAAGCTTCGAATATTTTGTTTGGAAATGCTACTTCCGATGCGTTGAGGAAATTGGACGAAGATACACTTTTGGCTGTTTTTGATGGTGTTCCGCAATTTAAAGTAGCTAAATCACTGTTCGACGAAGGTGTGAAAGCCATTGACCTGTTGGTCGATCATGCTGCGGTTTTCCCTTCGAAAGGTGAAATGCGTAAACTTGTACAATCGGGTGGTGTGAGTCTTAACAAAGAGAAACTCGAAAATCAGGACAGCATTATCAGCAACGAAAGCCTGCTCGATGGAAAATATCTGCTAGCTCAAAAAGGCAAAAAAAACTACTATCTGCTTATTGTAGAATAACAACCCCCAAGCTCTAAAGGGGTATATATATTAAAACTAAAAAAGATTTACCACATTTTATTGTCGGTAAATCTTTTTTTATCATCATATCATCGTATTTTCACATCACCACATCATCACATCACCCAACCGTCATTTCGCCACACAAACTAATGCTTAGTTTTCGTTTTACCTCCTGCACGTTGGCACATTCGCCGAGCAGGTACATTAGTTTTGTTACAATGGCTTCGGTAGTAATGTCGTAACCACTCATTACGCCCGCGCTCATAAGGTTCAGGCTGGTTTCGTAGCGGCCCATTTCCACAGTTCCTGTGCCACACTGACTTTTATTTACAATCAGAATTCCTTTGTCGGTAGCTTTTTTCAGTGCATCGTAAAACCAGAACTGACGTGGTGCATTTCCTGCGCCAAAAGTTTCGAGCACCACAGCTTGCAAGCCGGGAATGTTCAGAATAGCATCTACCGTGTGAGAGGTTATTCCGGGGAAAAGTTTCAGAATGGCTACATTACGATCAACTTTTGTACGTACTTTTAATGCCGAACCTTGTGTAGGATAGTGTATGTAAGTCCTGAAATACTTTATGTGTACGCCCGCTTTGGCAAGAGCCGGATAATTGTATGAATTGAATGCATTGAAATGTTCGGCGTTTTTCTTGGTTGTGCGGTTGCCACGAAACAGTGTGTCTTCGAAGAAAATACATACTTCGGGTACAAGCGCAACCCCATTTTCCTTCGCTGTGGCAATTTCAATGGCTGTCAGCAGGTTTTCTTTTGCGTCGGAGCGAAGCATACCTACAGGCAACTGTGCGCCTGTAAGAATCACCGGTTTTGCCAGATTTTCGAGCATGAAACTCAGCGCCGAAGCTGTGTAAGCCATCGTGTCGGTACCGTGCAGCACCACAAAACCATCATAGGCCTCGTAATTTTCCTCGATTGTAGTGGCAATTCGTTCCCAAAGGGCCGGATCCACGTCTGAAGAATCAATCAGCGGCAAAAACGGAATGCTCTTAATTTTTACTCCCGTTCTCTTTAATTCAGGCATATATTCCTGAAGTCTGTCGAAATCAATTGGCTTCAAAGCGCCGTTTGCAGGATCTTCCGACATGCTAATGGTTCCACCTGTGAATATCAATAAGACAGCATTTTCTTTTTCCACTCTACCTAATGTTGAATTTATTTGCAAATATAGTTGAATTATTTATACTCCATGCTTTCATTATGATATTTACAAAAATATTTTCCGGCATTATAAATCAAAAGTCAGATTGAAATTTCCGACTGTGTTTTTTGAAAAATCATTAATTGAAAATAGTTTTTTTCAATAAATCGAATATATATTGTAAGGCAGTATAAAAGATATTGTATTTTTGTAGCTCAAATTTAGCATTTTAATGAAACGAATTTTTCTGATTGGATATATGGGTTCGGGCAAAACCTCGATGGGCATAAAACTTGCCGAAAACCTGGGACTTACTTTTGTGGATATGGATCATCATATCGAAGAAAAGTACCATAAAACCGTTTCGCAGATTTTCGAAGAGTCGGGTCAGGATGCTTTTCGAAAAATGGAACAAAACTGTCTGCACGAAGTGGCCGAATTCGAAAATTGTGTGATTGCAACCGGAGGTGGTGCTCCCTGTTTTTTCGACAATATGACATTTATGAATGCGCACGGACTTACTGTTTATCTGAATCTTAGTCCTGACCAACTGGCCGAACGTCTTGAAATGTCGCGTGCCGGAAAACGACCACTTATTGCCAACAAGAAAGGCAGCGAATTGCGGCAGTTTATAGCCGATGGCCTGTCGGTTCGCGAAGCATTTTACAAACAGGCAAGAGTTTCGGTTAGCGGCACCGACGACGAAATTCTGGCAAATATAGAAAAAGCAGTTAGCGGGTTTTACTCACAGGAACGCTGATTTTGCTATTTTTTGTTCAGAAATGTACAAACGCCGGAAATTGTATCAGTCATTTGAGTAAATTTAAAACCGATGGCCTTTTCAATTTTCGCACTGCTGTAAAACTCCCTGTTTGTTGCCGAACGTGCTGTTCCTTTGTCGATAAGCGGTTGAAAGCCGAAAATTTTTCCGAACACTTCCATCATGCCGCCTGCAAACAGCAGCACTGACTTTGGTACATTGATAAACGGACGTTTGCGACCAAAACCATCGGCCATATACCACAAAATGTATCTGTTAGAAGCGTTCTCGCCCACCAACACAAATCTCTCGCCTGAAATTTCGCTTTTGGTCAGCGTTATCATCGCTCTCACCACATCCTGCACATCCACATAGCCAGTGCCGCCCATGGTATAAAACATAAGTCCTTTTTGCATCTGATAAAAAAGCTGCGAACTACCAGCATTCTGTCCCGAAACGCCCAAAATCACTCCGGGATTCACAATCACCGCATTCAGTCCCGCTGCAATGCCTTTCCACACTTCCTGTTCCGAAAAATATTTGCTTCGCGAATAAGCCGAGCGCAATACATCGTCGGTCCATTCTGCATTTTCGTCAGCAGGTTTTCCGTCTTTGTATTTTCCGCAGGCTGCTATCGAACTTACAAAACAAAGTTTTTTGATTTTTGCCGATAAGCAAGCCTGAACTACATTACGGGTTCCTCTTACGTTGGTGTCGGTAAGTACATCGCTGCCAATGCCGAGCGAAACCACTGCTGCACAATGATACACTATTTCCACATCGTGCATGGCTGCGGTCAGACTTTCAACGTTGAGTACATCGGCAATGCGCCAATCGATGCGACTGAGCATCTCATCGGGATCGGCATTGTAAAATCTGAAGATTGTTTTCAATGGTTCAAGGTTCGACGACGAGCGTTTTATGGCCGCAATTCTATCATTCTCCTGAAGCAAATGCCATATCAAATGGCCTCCAACCAAGCCCGTAGCTCCTGTGACAAGTATCATTTTTTGATTGTTTTTAATATTGAAAATCAAAAATACGGAAAGAAAACTGTATTTTTGCATACTTAAGTCACAGAAAATAAATTATGAGGTGTTTTCTTAGAATTTTTATTCAGAAAAATTAATTATTTTCTTCTTAGAAACAGTTTTGAATAATAAAATACTTTCGTTTTAGATGCAGAATATTTGTGTTTATTGTGCCTCGAGCACTCAAATCGATCCGAAATACTTCGATGCTGCCGATAGGCTTGGCCGAATTCTGGCCAAACAGGGGATCCGTATTATTTGTGGTGGAGGCTCGCTGGGACTTATGGCTCAACTGTCGGACAGTGCGCTGGCTGCAGGCGGCAAAGTGACGGGTATTATTCCACGCTTTATGTGCGACGAAAACTGGCAGCACAAAGGACTTACGGAGCTTATTATCACCGAAACCATGCACGATCGTAAGCAAAAAATGGCTTTTCTGTCCGATGCTGCTATTGCACTTCCCGGAGGTTGTGGTACGCTCGAAGAACTTCTTGAGGTAATTACGTGGAAACAACTCGGTATTTTCACCAAACCAATCATAATTGTCAATACTAACGGATATTATGATGGATTGATAAGTGTGTTGCACCGTGCTGTGGACGAAAATTTTATGCGCGACATTCACCGCGAAATATGGACAGTTGTAAACGAACCGGAAGAAGTGCTGGATGCGATAAAGAATGCTCCACACTGGGATAGTACTATTCGTAAATTTGCTGCTATTTAAAAATCTCACATGCCTTTAAACGACTCCATACACATACTTTCCGACAGTGCACTTTTTGCCGATAGTTTGCTAAAAGCAGATAGTCTGCAGAGGGTTGACAGTATTATGCGTGTCGACAGCATTATGCGTGCTGATAGTATTGCTCTTGCCGATAGTTTGAGAATTGTAAAACTGACACGTGGTTTCGAGGGCATTCCGCATCCATCTTTTCCGGAGTCAGAAAACTGGGTTTTTGGTACTATTCTTTTTCTTTTTCTTATGATGGTGGTTTCATTTCTTCGTTCATCGGGTTGGTTTTACGAGTCGGTGCGCACATTCTTTCAGGTGAAGGACCGTTCGAGCATTTTCAGCAAAACTACTATTAATGATTTTCAATCGAGACTGATACTGATTATGTTTTCAGTTGGAGTTGTTAGTTTGTATGTCTTTTATGTGCTTGTTCCAGAAGATCAGGGATTTGGTGTTTATGGATTTTTGATAACACTAGGCATCTGTTCCCTTTTTTATATGTTTAAATTTCTGAGTATCGAAATACTTGGATATGTTTTTATCGAAAAACAGTTGTTGAAAATTGCTCGCGAAAGCTATTTTAATCTATTGATCTATTTGGGAATTATATTATATCCATTGTTAATCTTTAAAATCTATTTTCCTGAATGGCTCAACAATTATACGCTATATATTAGCATAATAGCACTTGTTTTTTATGCTGCAGCACTGATTTTTAAACTATTTCAGATTTTTTTCCAAAAAGCTACCACAAGTTTTTATTTATTGTTGTATCTTTGCAGCCTCGAAATTTTACCCGTATTTTTAATATATTCAATTATACGGCAAATAATATAAATGTCTAATTATTAAAGTCAAATTGCTTTGAAAATTAAGAAGATACTGGTTTCGCAGCCACAACCCTCAAGCGAAAAATCGCCTTATTATGATATCAGCGAACGATATGGTGTGAAAATCGATTTCCGACCTTTTATCAAAGTAGAGCCAATTTTAGCAAAAGAATTCCGCACACAACGCATCTCAATTCCTGATTTCTCGGCCATTATCTTTAACGCCCGTCACGGTATCGATCATTTCTTTCGTTTGTGCGAAGAATTGAGAGTGACTGTACCCGAAACAATGAAATACTTTTGTGTTTCAGAGTCGGTGGCTGTATATTTACAACATTACATTCACTATCGTAAGCGTAAAGTCTTCTATGGTGCTAATGGAAAAATGAGCGAATTAGTAACCATCATGAACAAACATGCTGATGAGAAATACCTTCTTATTACTTCGGATGTTCAAAATGAAGAAACAATGTCGATTCTGGAAAGCTCAAAAATCACTTTTCAGAAAGCTATAATGTACAAAACTGTAAGCAATGATTTTGGACCTGAGGAAGAGTTTAATTATGATATGGTTATTTTCTTTAGTCCGGTAGGTGTTGCTTCTTTGTTGAAGAACTTTCCAAATTTCAATCAGGGCGAGATGAAAATTGCTTCCTTTGGTGCTGTTACAGCTCAAACGGTGCGTGATTCGGGCTTACGACTTGATCTTGAGGCTCCGCTTCCCGGAGTTCCTTCGATGACTATGGCGTTAGACAACTACCTGAAGGAACAAGCCAAAAAGCTTAAAAAATAATTTCTGAAAAGCATTTCATATTCAATCCCTGAAGTATAGGACTTTTTCCGTACTTTTGGGATTGTTTTTTTAGATAAGTAATCGATAATTATTATTGATATGTTTTCACCACATAGTACACAGTAGTTTTGAAAACAACACAAAAGACTAAGAACACATAGGATTATCCCGAATAACGGGATAATTTCAGAGCGATAAAAGTATCGTCAGATACTTTTACTATGTGAACTAAGTTTTTTCCTAAATAATTTCTATGTGTTCTATTGTGTTAGAAACATATCATTTAATATTTCAACGAACTTATATCCGCAAAATTTTTATTCCGAATGAATCGCAAATACACATTTCCTAAAAAAGAGCATCTCTGCGGTGATATTCGTATCGGCAAACTCTTTAGCGAAGGAGAGGCTTTTATTGCCTATCCTTTCAGAATTGTGTATGCAGTCAGGGTGGGAAATACCGAAGAAACGCCTAAAATACTATTCTCTGCGCCCAAAAAACGATTCAAAAGAGCGGTTGCCCGTAACCGTATCAAAAGGCTTATGCGTGAAGCCTATCGGTTGAATAAAAGTGATTTGAAAAAGTTCTGTGAGAGTAATAATCTTGAATTACAGGTGGCATTTAGTTTCGTGGGAGATGCAATACCCGAGTGGAATTTTGTGGAGTTGAAAATGAAATCCGCTCTCAAGCGTGTTGAAACAAATGTGCAGCATTATTTGTTAGCTCTGAACAACGAAAACAAAGCTGAAGAATGAAAAAAATATTGCGTCATATCGTTTTACTGCCTGTTTATTTTTATCGTTACAGCATTTCGCCCCTTATTCCGCCACGATGTCGTTATACACCAACCTGCTCGCAATACACTGTAGAGGCTGTGCTCAAACATGGCATTCTGAAAGGTGGCTGGCTTGCCGTAAAACGGATATTTAGTTGTCATCCCTGGGGAGGAAGTGGCTACGATCCTGTCCCTTAAAACATATAAACCACATTAGAAAAACAGATTTCTCTGTCGTCTAATGTGGTTTTAGTTTTATAGAAGTCGTATTTTATTTAAAAAGTGGCTTTTATTTTAATGAATTCCAGCCCTGAGCCTGAAGTTGAATTTCTTCGCCTTCGCGACCAACCAGATTCAATCCAAGTTCCGATTTTGTCATATGTCCCACAATTCCAATGCCTTCCATGGTTACAATTTTGTCGTAATCCTCCATCGATACTGTAAACAGCAATTCATAATCTTCGCCACCATTCAGTGCGCAGGTTACTATGTTCATGTTTAGTTCTTCAGCCATTACAACTGCCTGATAACTAATTGGAATTTTATCTTCGTATACGCGACAGCCTGTATTGCTTTGCGAGCAGATATGCATAAGTTCCGACGAAAGTCCGTCCGAAATATCCATCATAGCTGTAGGCACAATGCCTTTTTCGGCCAAAGCAGCTACAATGTCCTTGCGTGCTTCGGGCTTTAGCTGGCGTTGCAGTATATAATCTTTACCTTCAAAATCAGGTTGTGCTTCGCTGTTGGTTGTAAATACAATTTTCTCTCTTTCAAGCAATTGCAATCCCATGTAAGCCGAACCCAAATCGCCCGACACGCAAATAAGGTCGTTTGGTTTTGCTCCGTTGCGGTACACAATTTTACCTTCTTCACCTTCGCCAATACATGTGATGCTGATGGTCAGTCCGGTAAGTGAAGCAGATGTGTCACCGCCAATTAAATCAACGCCATAATTGTCACAGGCAAGTTTAAAACCGGCGTACAATTCCTCAAGATCTTCTACCGAAAAACGTTTCGAAACGCCAAGCGACACAGTCATTTGTTTAGGCTGGCCGTTCATAGCATAAATATCCGAGAAATTCACTACAGCAGCTTTATAGCCCAAATGTCGGATGGGTACATAAATCAGGTCGAAATGTACTCCTTCAAGCAGCAAATCGGTAGTTACAAGCGCTTTTGCTTTTGAGTAATCGAGCACGGCCGCATCGTCACCGACTCCTTTCAGAGTTGATTCGTTTTTTATAGGAAAATTTTCGGTAAGATGTTTTATCAGGCCAAACTCGCCATATTTCGAAATTTCTGTTCTCGACATTATCTGTATAAGTATTTGTGTATTTCTTTATAAATCAATTATATGTTAGGCTGAAAATAATCTTCAGATTTCAAATCTTCAAATTTTCAAAAGTCAGCATTGCGGGATTTTATCGATACGTCCCTGATGGCGACCACCTTCGAAGTCGGTTGTAAAAAATGCATCTACCATTTTCAGAGCTTCTTCCACCGACACAAAACGTGCCGGTAACGACAATACATTGGCGTTGTTGTGGAGGCGTCCAAGTCGGGCAATCTCCTCGTTCCAGCAAAGTGCTGCCCGTATGCCCTGATGCTTGTTCACAGTCATGCTGATGCCGTTTCCGCTTCCGCAAATTGAGATGCCGAAATCGAATTCGCCTTGTTCTACAGCTGAGGCCATTGGGTGTGCAAAATCAGCATAATCGCAGCTTTCGGCAGTGTATGTACCAAAATCATGGTAGGCAACAGGCTTTTTATCAATCAGATATTGATTTACTATTTGTTTAAGTTCAAAACCGGCATGGTCGCTGCAGATGGCAATTTTCAATTCGTGAATAGCTTTCATACAATTGTTTTTAATTAAAGTTGTATGGAACAAGCCTGACTAATCATTTTTGTAATTAATCCGGTTTGTTTCAAAATCAGAATATTTTTTGAATAAATGAAATTTTCAGGCAAACATTTCCACATCGGCTTTCGAAATAGAGCGTCCACCCAGAATAATCAAACGCTCTACCACGTTGCGAAGTTCACGGATGTTTCCTGTCCACGAACGTTGTTGCAAAGACTCAACAGCAGCCGCATCGAATTTTTTAAGCTGAATGCCCTGTTCGTTACAAATAAGTTCGCAAAAATGGTTGATTAATAGCGGAATGTCTTCTTTTCGATCGTCGAGCGAAGGCACGTGAATCGGAATTACATTCAGGCGATGAAAAAGATCTTCTCTGAAATTTCCGGCTTCAATTTCCTTTTTAAGATTCTTATTCGTGGCAGCGAGTACACGCACATTCACTTTTATGCTTTTGTCGCTACCCACGCGTGTTAGTTCACTTTCCTGAAGCACACGAAGTACTTTTGTCTGAGCAGAAAGGCTCATGTCACCAATTTCGTCGAGAAAGATGGTGCCGTTGTCCGCTTGTTCAAATTTGCCGATCCGTTGTTTAATAGCGGACGTAAAAGCTCCTTTTTCGTGTCCGAATAGTTCACTTTCAATGAGTTCCGATGGTATTGCTGCACAGTTAACCTCCACAAATGGCGCATTTATTCTTGTGCTTTGTTCATATAGTAAGCGTGCTACTACTTCTTTTCCCGTGCCATTTTCACCGGTAATCAATACTCTTGCGTCAGTAGGAGCTACCTTGTCAATCATTGTTCTTACCTTTTCTATAGCTTGCGAAGTGCCAATCATTTGATGACGTTTGGCTATCTTCTTTTTCAGGATTTTTGTTTCGGTAACAAGAATGCTTTTGTCGAGGGCATTGCGCACAGTGATGAGCAGTCTGTTGAGATCAATAGGTTTCTCAATAAAGTCGAATGCCCCTTTTTTGATACATTCTACAGCAGTTTCAATGTTTCCATGTCCCGAAATCATTACCACAGAAGCTTCTACTTCTTTTTCTTTCAGTAATGTAAGCAGTTCAATACCATCCATTCCCGGCATTTTTATGTCCGAAAATATAATGTCAAAACTTTCGCTCTGTGCAGCATCGAGTCCGGTTTGCCCGTCGCCGGCCAAAGCTACTTCATGCTTTTCGAATTCAAGAATATCCTTCAGGGTATTTCTGATGCTTCGTTCGTCGTCGATAACAAGTATTTTTGCCATGTCGTTTTTATAAGTCGAATCCTATGTCGTTTCTGAAATACTTCTTTTCAAAATCAATTAGTTGTGCATTCTTGAATGAGGTGGCGAGTGCTTCATCTTTGCTGTTTCCATACGAACTCACTGCAATTACACGTCCTCCGTTTGTTACAATCTGATTGTCTTGTTGTTTTGTGCCCGCGTGAAAAACAATGCTGTTTTCAGTTTTGTCTAACCCGCTGATAACTTTCCCTTTATCATAATCTTCGGGATAGCCTCCCGATACCAGCATGACAGTTACTGCCGAACGTTCGTCAAATTCCACCTGTTTTTCATTTAAGTTCCCCTGGGCTACACCTTCGAGCAAATCAACAAAATCGGACTTCAATCGAAGCATAACAACTTCAGTCTCGGGGTCTCCCATTCGCGCATTGTATTCAATGGTGAAAGGCTCTCCGTTTACTTTTATTAATCCAAAGAAGATGAATCCTTTATATGTAATCCCTTCGCTGAAAAGACCCTCTATGGTAGGACGAATGATGCGGTCTTCCACCTTTTTCATAAAGTCGGAGGTAGCGAACGGTACAGGGGACACAGCGCCCATTCCTCCCGTGTTTAGGCCTTTGTCGCCTTCACCAATGCGCTTGTAGTCTTTTGCCTCGGGAAGAATTTTATAGTTTTTACCATCGGTTATTACGAATACAGAGCATTCGATGCCTGAAAGAAACTCTTCGATGACAACTGTTTGGCTTGCAGCTCCGAATTTACCGTCTATCATTGATTTTAGTTCAGCTTTCGCCTCTTCTATATCGTTGATTATCAATACTCCTTTCCCGGCTGCCAGACCATCGGCTTTAAGTACATAAGGTGCTTCGAGCTTTTTAAGGAATTCAATTCCTTCTTCGAAATTTTGCGCATTCACACTCATATATCCGGCAGTCGGAATGTTGTGACGCATCATAAACTGCTTTGAGAAATCCTTACTTCCTTCGAGTTGTGCTCCTACTTTGTCAGGGCCAACCACTGTAACGTGTTTCAATTCAGCATCGTCAGCAAAAAAATTGGTTACACCTTTTACCAAAGGGTCTTCGGGGCCTACAAGCACAATGTGTATATTGTTCTCAATCACAGCGTTTTTAATTGAGTTGAAATCGTCGGCCGCAATAGGCAGATTTATTCCAACTGAGGCTGTTCCGGGATTTCCGGGAGCAATAAAAAGTTTTGTAAGACGTGGGCTTTGAGCAATTTTCCAGGCGAGTGCATGTTCGCGACCGCCCGAACCGAGGAGAAGAATATTCATTGTGGTTGTGGATTATGTTTCGGGTTACAAAAGTAGCTATTTTTTAGTTTTTTACCAAAATAAAAAAGCCATTCGGAAAAATCCGAACAGCCCTGAAATTATATAGAGTTTAAATGGAAACAGCTACCCTATAAAAACGCGAAAGGTAGTAACGCTTTACTACCAATCTTTGTTAACCTTAAATCTAATACTATGAAAAAATCACAGTACAAAAGTATTGCTTTTTTCAATATCATCCAAGAAAATCAACGAAAACATGTTGAATAATTATGTTATATAACATATTTTATAAGATTTTCCGTGATTTGAACCGTGAATTAACTGTTTTTTATGATTGAGTTGTGGCGTTTCGACTTCCATTCCTGTAGCGACATTCCTGTTTTGTTGAGCACGGCGCGTTTCATGGAGTCGGTAGAGCCGAATCCGCACAATTCTGCAAGTTGCTGATTAGGTAGTTCCGGCTGTTCGTGCATTTTTTCTTCGAGATACTGAATGCGGTATTGATTTACATAGCTACAGAAATTCTGATTAAAGTTTTTGTTGATAAGATATGAAATGTAGGTTCGGTTGCTGCCTAATGCAGATGCTATGTCGAGAATGTTAAGTTTGCTATTGAGGAAAAGTTGTTGCTCTGTAAACAGGGTTTCAATTTTGTCGATCAAAAGGTGCTGGTTGTCAGATGAATTGTCGTTTTGAGTTTCTTCTTCGTGACTGTTCTCACTTTCAAAAGCCGGGTTCAGGACTTTTTGCCGGTCGCCCAGCCATCCAATCAAAAAAAGCATGGATGAGAAAATTACAGCTGCAATGATAATGCCGGTGTATTCGTTTTTGAAGAAGTCGCGCCCGAGTGTAGCGAGTGTGATAGATGAAATTGCAGTGAAAATCATTGAATAATTCAGCAGGGTAATGCGGATTGTGGAGCTATCGGTTGCGTTTGAATAAAAGTGACTGGCTTTGTGCCCGTATTTCGTAATAAGCCGAAAATTGCTAACGACTACATAAACAACCTGTATGATAAAGCATACACGTATAAGTTGATCTATTGTTTTGAGATATAGCATTGCCGATGATGTAAAATTAAGATTACGGTTGAATAGCCACATTTTATATTCATTATCATCGGCCACAATTACGCCAATTGAATAAAGCATAAAACACATAAAAGGAGCCAGCAGGAGGTTCCAGTGTTTTCTTATGCTGAATGTCCGGTCGATTGTAAGTAAGCGGAAGTAGACGTGATATAGCGGGTATACCAGTAATGAGCTGAGCTGATAGATCGGGTCAATAGCAATGTAAATGTTTTCAAGGCCTGAATAGAAAAAAAAGTGAGAAAGATAAACCACAAAAGCTGCTATCATGAATTTTGAAAGAAAAGATCGCGGTATGCTATAGTTCGATTTGTCGGTTAGCAGCACTACAGACCAAAACAGTGTTACGTAAACCGGAGTGAGTAAAAGAATGGTCTTTAGCATAGTGTTCTTAAATTTTGTACAAAAATAATGTAAAAAAGTGTTACTAAAAAGAGTTTAAATTGAAAATATGTACGTTTTGCGTAATAAAATTTACGTTTTGCATACCCCCGAATATTGGTTTGAATGTAATTTTGCAGCGAAGCTATGATTGAATTATTTATGCAACACATAAACAACTCTTAAATGTAATACATTATGAAAACAAAACTATTATGGGTATTATTTATCGTAGCTGCAATTGTGTTTAGCGGTTGCGACCCCACGGATGTAAACACAGATTTTAAGAACTACTGGTCGTCGAACAGTTTGGTAAGACTTAAACTGCGTGGCAAGGTAAAATCGGTACAGACCGGAGATAGACGAATAGATTTTAATGAAAAGGGTTTTATGACAAGTGACTCGTATACTTCTGATAATTATAGTAATTCTACTGTTTATAATTATGCTTCTGATGGTAAATTAATGAGTAAAATCACAACTAATGTAAGCAACAGCGTAAGTAGTACTAATACAACAACATTTACATATGATACACATGGCAAGTACGTTATAAACTCAACTTTTCATCTTCATGAAACAGGACTAACACCGAACCTGAGATCGATGATAGGTGATAATTGGCGCACAGATTATGTTTTTCAGGGAAATGACTTACTTGTAATAAATACTTACGATACCGAGAAGGATACGTTGATTGTGAAATACGATGGAAAGTATCCGGTGAGCAGTAGCACTTCATGGAGTTTTATGAAAGATATGGAGTTTGCGTCGAACGGGATGTTTTCGAAATACTCAGAAGGATTTATGGGACAAGGCTATAGAACAACCCGAATTCATACGTTTGAAAAGGATGACGAGTATCTTTTGCTAAAAAGTGTAAGAGAAGAAAACCTCAATGATGAAGATCTGACAATTAGTGTAAGAACACTTAGCTATAACGACACAAAAGATATTTTGACAGAAATTGAAGACAACTACCAGCAGGAGTATTTTGATTATTTATATGATGAAAAAAATAACTGGACTAGTCGTAAGTACAGGTATAATAATGGTCCTGAGTCGGAATGGACAGATCCCATCGTAGAAACCAGAATTATCACATATTGGAATTAGAAAGAATAAGAATGATGATTTTCTCTTAACAGTTAATGCGTTTGTTTACATTAACGACAAAAGGGTTGACCGTGAGGCCAATCCTTTTTTTGCTGAAATAAAAAAATAATTCCACACCTTTTTTTATGGTGTAATGATCAGTATTATTCAAAAAAATCTTCAAATGGTGCTGAAAATCTATTTTTTTGACAATAACTTCCAGGTTAAGCCATTAATGTTTTTGTTGTTTTGTGGGAGAATAAAACTAAATATAAGTGATATGGCAGTAATTATTATTATTCCGATAAAACCATAAAGCATAAAGTTGACATTTGTATAGATTGTGATAATGAGTAGAATTATAGTACCGCTTATAAATCCTATTAAAGCAGAGTGACCATCGATTCTATCAAAGAATATACCCATAAAGAACAATGCCCCAAGACCACTGGTTAATAAACCTAGCATTGAATTAAACCAGTCAAAAAGCGAAAGCACGTTCCATGTTGCCATCATTAGTGCAAAACCACAACCCAATACTCCGAAAACGATGCTTGCTATACGGGCAGCCCTTAGTTTTTGATTATCAGTAGTTCTGTGTGATATTCGGGGATGTATATCAACGGTATAGGCTGTCGAAATAGAATTAATATTTGACGATACTGTACTCATTGAAGCTGCAAAAATTGCAGCAATCAAAATACCTGCTATGCCAACAGGTAATTGGGTCATTATAAAGAAAGGAAATATTGAATCCGCCGTCGGCATAGCAATGTCAAGTGTCTCAGGACGGCTTTGAAAATATGTAAAGAGTGCCGTTCCGATGGTGTAAAACAGAGCTGATGATATCAAACTAAGAACACCGTTTGTGATAATACTTTTACCGGCTTGTTTTTCGTTCTTAACAGTCATGTAGCGCTGGATAACGGTTTGATCCGAGGTGTACGAAATCATTTGATTTGCGATTCCTCCCAGTATCACAACCCAAAATGTTGCATTAGTGATGTCGAATGAGAAATCAAAGATATTAAATTTATCATTTTCAATTGCTATTTGAAGAAAATTTCCATCGGTGTTAAATATCAGGAATCCTAGGGTAAACAGTGCACCTCCCATAAGTATTATGCCCTGAACCACATCGCCCCATACTACTGCTTCGATGCCTCCAATTGAACTGTAAATAATTGTGATAATACTCATCATAAGTATACATATATAAATGTCAATACCAGTAGCTGCAGTGAGCGCCAATGAAGGCAAATACAAAACAAGTGCCATGCGAGCTGTCATAAATACTATGAACAGAACACTCGAAACTATGCGAAGTGTAGAATTGAACCGAAACTCTAAATACTCATACGCAGAAGTGATATTTAGTCTGCGGAAGAATGGAAGATAGTACTTTACAACAGGGAAGGCTACAATGAAAATAGTTACAGCCATTAAGAAGTATCGCCAGTCGGTTGCATAGGTTTTAGCAGGGATTGCCATAAAGGTAATTGCTGAGAGCATTGTTGCAAAAATACTTACTGAGACGGCCCACCATGGAATTCGACCACTGGCCTTAAAAAAATCTTCAGAACTTTTTGCTCTAAACATAAAGAAAATACCCATTCCAATCATTGCAACAAGATATATGGCTATTACACTCCAGTTGATCCAGCCAAACGAATGTAAAGATTCTGTTTTTCCATGCCAAACCTGATCGGAACGAACTCCTGGCATTGTTTCGCCAAGAACTATATACCAACCACCATCGCCTGTAACCACTGCGGCACCAGCTCTTGCTACAGGGATATTGCCATTTTTGCACCATCTGTCTGTTATGGTATTATAAGCATATGTCGCATCGTTAAACTTATACCATTCAGGGTCTTGTGTCATATACTCTTTTCGAGAAGAGTCAGTTTTAATATTTAAGCCTTGGCTGAATCTCTCTTTGTTAACTCCGCCTGTAACAATAATTGCGTGAACCCCTGAAGCAAACCCAATGCCTCCATTTGCACCCACAGGTATATCAGAAATTGGATACCACTCTTTATTTCCGGGAGAATAGCACCAGCCATCAGTCATGATGTTTTTGGTTATTGGGTTATACCCACCTATCAAATAAAGTCTTTTCTCTTCAGCAGCATTTTGAGCAACTACCACAGGTTGAACCCGAGGTTCGCCGGGATATTGAATGATGGTTCTCCACTTATCTTTTTTGGTATCATAACAATATACCTCATTGCTGGGTTTTCCATTGCTTAAACCTCCAACTATATAGATGTCAGTCCCAATAGCAGCTCCACCCATATTGTCCTTACCTTCCGGCATATCACTAAGTTTAGAAAGTGTTTTGCCAGAGAGTTTAAATGTGTGTTGTAATGAATTAACGCCATTTTGAGTACCTCCAATCATATATATATCGTCTCCGATATTAACACTTGCTCCGTAGGCAGATGCAACAGGCAGTTTAGCAATACCTTGCCATCTTCCATCTTTTAAAGCGATAATGTCGTCATAAAATTCCTTCACTCCACCTTCAGCTGCAGGCGTGTTAGGAAAGTTGCAACCACCAGCAATTATCAATCCCTCCGAATTAATACCGGAATAAACAGCCGAAAGGCCATTACTTTGATTAATTGGAGTGACCTGTTTCCATTGAATATTAGTAGAGTTTGCTGAGTTGTCGCTTTGACAAGAGACTAAAAACAATTGAAAAATGAGCAGTAATGTGAAGTTGTTCTTCATGTCGGTATGTTTAATACGTATAAATCAATTGATTTTAATCTGTCTGAGTTTTTGAAAAGCTAATTTCATTTTCGAAATCATTTGGCATTTGAAAAAACTTCGTAACGATAAGTTAACACTATAAGGGGATTATGATATTCTTATCGTTTGTCTTTTTGTGTTAATTTGCATGCAGTTTCTCAGAATTTATTACAACGTTCGAAAAAGCCTATGGACTCGAGTTCCTTTTTCATTGCCAGCTCTTCTTCGTCAGACATATTCTGGAATGGAGTGCGATTTTTGCCTAAATCCAGACCAATAAGTTTCATGATGCGTTTTCCGCCTACGATATTTCCGCGATAATTTACTATGACATTAATTACATCCTGTGAGAAGTTCTGCTTTTCGCGTGCAGTTTCAATATCGCCGGCATTCCAGGCTTCAATTATGCCCACAAGTTCGCGACCATTATAATTGGTAGTACCACCAATGCCGCCCTGAGCGCCACCCATGGCCAGTGAAGGAAGTATGGTTTCGTCTTGTCCGTGCAGCATGTCGAACTTATTGTTTTTGTAAAGGCGACATTGATTATATTCGTAAATACTTTCGAAAGTGTATTTTATTCCTGCGAAGTTAGGAATTCGTCCATCAACTGCTTTCAGGAATGGCAACATTGGGAGAAATACACCGCTTAGTGCAGGAATATGGTAAAAGTAAAAAGGAAGGTTTGGTGCTCCGCAGGCAATTTCTTCGCAGTATTTTACCAGCTCTTCAATTCTTCCGGCTTTTGGAAACGGACTTGCCATAGCGCCTATTCCCCATGCTCCGGCTTTCTGGGCGTGGGCGGCCAGTTTATTGCTTTGTTTTACACAGGTGCTTCCAACGTGTACAATTACTTTGAAATCTTTTGGGGCTGATTCAATCCACTTTTCAGCAAGCAGCATTCTTTCTTCTTCAGTGAGCATGTAGCCTTCGCCTGAGGAGCCGTTGATGAATACGCCTTTAATGCCATTTTTTGCCAGCATTGCTGCATAAGCAGGTATTGGTTCCAGGTTCACTTCGCCGTTTTCGTAAAAAGGAGTGAAAGGGGCGTTGATTAGCCCGATGATTTTTTCCATTTCCAGTGATTTTTGTATGAATATTTAGATGGGCAAAGATATTTAAAATTTTTATTATATATAAGTCTGTTGATTAAATAATTGTCATTAATAAAGAAATATTATTATCTTTGCTACTTGGTTGTTTGATTTTTTAGTAAAAACCGGATATTTCATTACTTATAAAACATTTACTACTTATGAGAAGATCATTTTTAATCGCCGGAATGCTGCTATTGTTAGGTACTTTTTTTACAACGGCACAGGTCGCAAACTACAATGTAATTCCAATGCCATTAAGCATTGAGCAGGGGAATGAGAAAGCTTTTGTATTGACTAAAAATACAAAAATTCTTTACCCGAAAAATAATGAAAAAATGAAGCGAAATGCTGCTTTTCTGACTGATTATCTGAAAGAAAATACTGGTATCCTTCTGAAATCAAAAGCTGCAAAGTCGGGTGGTAATGCTATTTTGCTAAAAACGGGTCTGATGTCGAAAAATAGTGAAGCTTACGAAATTGAAGTCTCACCAAAAGGGATTGTGATTACAGGAGCTTCCGAAGCGGGTGTTTTTTACGGCATTCAAACGCTGCGAAAATCAATTCCTGTGGCTCATACCAAAAAAGTAAAGATGCCTGCAGTGAAAATCTCTGATGCTCCGGCATTTGCTTATCGTGGTATGATGCTGGATGTAGCCCGTCATTTCTGCACAGTGGATTCGGTTAAACGCTGGATTGATATGCTTGCGCTGCACAATGTAAATACTTTTCACTGGCATCTTACCGAAGATCAGGGCTGGCGAATTGAAATAAAAAAATATCCGCGTCTGACCGAAATAGGTTCTAAACGTACTGAAACCGTGATTGGTCGCAATAGCGGAAAATACGATGGAAAACCGCACGGAGGTTTTTATACTCAGGCCGAAGCCCGCGAAATAGTGGCTTATGCTGCCGAACGTTATATCAATGTAGTTCCCGAAATTGATATGCCGGGTCATATGCTTGGTGCTCTTGCCTCGTATCCTGAGTTGGGTTGTACGGGTGGTCCTTACCAGGTTTGGCGTCAATGGGGCGTGTCTGATGATGTGCTTTGCATGGGTAACGACAAAACCTTTGAATTTATTACCGATGTTCTAAATGAAATTATGGATATTTTTCCTTCGAAATATATTCATATTGGCGGTGACGAATGTCCGAAAACAAACTGGAAAAAATGCGAAAAATGTCAGGCACGAATTGCTTCTCTGGGTCTGAAAGCCGATGAGCATCATTCTGCTGAAGAACGTTTACAAAGCTATTTTATCAGTTATGCCGAAAAAGTTGTCAATAAAAAAGGCCGTCGTATGAT
The DNA here is from genome assembly GCA_016937795.1 of Paludibacteraceae bacterium. Lineage (GTDB taxonomy): Bacteria > Bacteroidota > Bacteroidia > Bacteroidales > Paludibacteraceae > Paludibacter. The sequence continues at coordinate 815 of JAFGVV010000006.1, read as the reverse complement.
TGGCTGGGACGAGATTCTCGAAGGTGGTTTGGCTCCCGATGCAACTGTAATGTCATGGCGTGGAATGAGTGGAGGAATCGCAGCTGCCAAAATGGATCACGATGTGATTATGACACCAAATTCTCATTTGTATTTCGATCACTATCAGACTAAAGAGACTAAAACAGAACCTTTGGCTATTGGCGGAAATTCTCCGGTAGAGAAAGTTTATAGCTTCAATCCGATACCTGCAGGCCTCAATGCTGCTCAAAGAAGCCGAATTATTGGTGTGCAGGCAAATTTATGGACCGAATATGTACCGAATTTCCGTCATGCTGAATACATGGTTTTGCCACGTATGGCTGCGCTTTGCGAAGTGCAGTGGTCGCCGTCGTACAAAAAGGATTATGAGAATTTTCTGAAACGATTGCCAATGCTTGTGGAAGTGTATAAACTGCACAATTATAATTACGCAAAACATGTTTTGAGATGATTAATTATTGACATTAAACATAAGGAGCTCCGAATGCGAAATTGATACTCACGGGTGGATGTAATATGTATATTTGCCCGCGAGTGCTTTTGTTAGCATAAAGCCCATACATTTGTGAATGCATCCGAAGGTGTTTTTTCGCTCGTGCAGGCGTCTTTATAGTAAAAGATGAACGCTGCTTTTTTGCATTGATGCCGAACTAAAATCAGGCATTTGTAGTCAGTTGATTGCACGAAAATGTGTTTTTGATAGAGTGGGATCAAGTCAAAAAGTTGGGGGGAATAAAAGTTAAGCATATATTTTAGATAGTCTAAAAAGGAAGAAAGGAATATCTCTTACGCCT
>JAFGVV010000073.1 GCA_016937795.1 Paludibacteraceae bacterium | reverse complement strand
ACCCCCTAAAAACGCGAAAGGTTGTCACGCCTGACAACCAATCTTTGTTAACCTTAAATCTAATACTATGAAAAAATCACACTGCAAAGGTAATGCTGCCAGGAGAATCCTACAATTATTTTAGCACAATATTAGTCCAAAAACATGTTTTATAACATATATTTAAACTATCCAGTCTCTTTAAAGCTATAATTTAACAGCTATTTGTGTTTCAGAACATAAAAAACATATATTATTCTTTGATGTCAGTCACTTCGTAACCAATCATATCGATGGTCTTTTTAAGTTCCTCATTGCTTACATCTCGCGTCAGCTTTAGCTCGGCTGTATTGGTTTCGAGAAAAACTTTAGCTTCTACGCCTTCGATATTATTAAGTGTTTTTTCTACTCTTGCAGAACAATGTCCGCAGCTCATCCCACTGATAGTAAGTATTTTTTGTGTCATAATTGTATTTATAGAATTTGAATTTTCAATTTTGTGCGACCGAATTTCTCCTTCGGCTTTTATTTCAACATTCTGCGGAGAGTTATTGTTTCCCGAAAATGCAAACCGAGGCTTAAACCTTAATAGTCTGAGCGCGTTCAGAACCACAGTCACCGAACTAAGACTCATGGCCGCTGCAGCAAACATAGGATTAAGCTTCCAACCGAGCAAACTAAAAAACACTCCTGCCGCCAACGGAATGCCCGCCACATTATAAAAAAATGCCCAGAAAAGATTTTCTTTTATGTTCCGCATCACTTTACGACTCAGTTGCAAAGCTGTCACAAGATCATTCAGGCTGCTGCGCATAAGCACCACACCGGCTGACTCTATGGCAATGTCGGTTCCTGCGCCAATGGCAATGCCCACATCGGCGCGCGTAAGTGCGGGCGCGTCGTTTATGCCATCGCCCACCATGATTACTTTTTGTCCGGCACTTTGCAGTCGGGCAATTTCTTTGTCTTTATCCTGAGGCAAAACTTCGGCAATCACTTTATCCACACCAGCCTGTTGTTGAATATATTCAGCCGTTTTGCGATTGTCGCCTGTGAGCATTATCACCTCAAGTCCCATGTGTTTCAATGCTTTCACAGCAGCAGCGCTGTCGTGCTTCAGCACGTCGGCCACAGCTACAAGTCCGATAAGATGATTATTTTCAGCCACATAAAGCGGCGTTTTTCCTTCTTCGGCAAGCTTTTGCGCAATTTCTTCAATATCGTTACTTTCAATGCCGGCATTTTGTAACAGTCGGATATTTCCTGCACGGTATTTTTTATCCATAATAATTCCGGAAATACCCGAACCCGGAATATTTTCGAAATCAGATAATTGATATGCTTGTAAATTTCGCCTTTCTACTTCAGAAACGATGGCTTCCGCCAGTGGATGCTCTGAGGATTTTTCGAGAGAATAAAGCAACCGTAACAGTTCTGTCTCGTCGGTATTTCCTACAGTCACAATATCCGTAATACGTGGTTTGCCTATAGTGAGTGTTCCTGTTTTGTCGAGAACCACTACACGTGTTTTATGTGTATTTTCGAGCGCTTCGGCCGAACGAAACAGAATTCCATGCTCGGCACCTTTTCCTGTTCCGGCCATAATGGCCACTGGCGTTGCCAAACCCAACGCACAGGGACAGGAAATAACCAACACTGAAATACCAATGGACAATGCAAATACAAATGAATACCCGAGCGCGAGCCACACAATTACCGACAGAATGGCAATACCAATCACTACAGGCACAAACACAGCGCTTATTTTATCGGCCAGGCGAGATACAGGTGCTTTAGAAGCAGAAGCTTCTTCCACAAGCGAAATAATCTGTGCCAACGTGGTATCGTTCCCCACTTTTGTAGCTTTGAAAATAAAATAACCACTGTTGTTAATACAGGCTGTCATCACTTTATCGCCGGCAGATTTAAACACAGGCATACTTTCGCCCGTCAGTGCCGATTCATCAATGGTTCCGTTGCCCGAAACAATTTCGCCGTCCACAGGAATACGTTGTCCGCTTTTTACAACAATCAGATCGCCGGGCTTTACTTCGCCCACAGAAACTTCGGTTTCTATGTTATCGCGAATAACTGTGGCCGTATCCGGACTGAGTTTTATCAATCGTGAAATGGCATCCGAAGTACGGCTTTTCGAACGGGCTTCGAGATATTTACCCAAAGTGATAAGTGTGAGAATGGTTGCTCCCGATTCGAAGTATAAATCGTGCGTATAATCGGCCACCAGAGTAAAATCCGAATGCCCAAGTCCGCTGCCAATCATGTAAAGTGCAAAAACGCCATACACAATAGCTGCCGACGACCCCATGGCAATCAGCGAATCCATATTTGGTGCTCCGCGAAAAAGCGATTTAAAACCTACTGTAAAATATTTTTTGTTTACGAATGCAATAGGAATGGTAAGTAAAAACTGTGTGAGCGCAAAACTCATTGCATTTTGATGCCCGGAGAGAAAAGCGGGCAATGGCAATCCCATCATATGTCCCATCGACACATAAAACAATGGAACGAGAAAAGCTAATGAAACCCACCAGCGATGCCTCATTTCTTCCTGCTCTTCGCGCACATAATCGGGGCGGGATTGCGATTTTCCGGCATTTGACGTGGTGTTTTCCGATTTCAAATGCGCTTTGTAACCGGCATTTTCAACCGATTTTTCTATTTCAGAATTGTCAATATCGTTTTCGTTATAACTCACGGTCATGCTGTTGGTCAGTAAATTAACCTGTACATTTTCTATGCCTCTTAGTTTACTTACACTTTTCTCAACATGTGCTACACAGGCAGTACATGTCATTCCGGTGACTTCGAATTTTTCAGTTTTCATCCCATTACAAATTGTAAAAACAAAACAAGCAGGAAATGGTATTGTTTACCACCCTGCCCGTTTATAAGAACTTTTAAAATTAAGACCCCTTATTTGACTCCATATTGCAACTTTACAGTTACCGAGGCCGTTTTTTTCTTGGAACTTGTATTGTACGAACCTCCCCAACTGTATTCTTCGGAAGAGTTTTGAGCCACAATCTGGAAAATTCCCATAGTGGATTGTTTCAATTTACCAAGTTTGGCATCACTGTTTTCGGCAATGGTTGTGGCACGTAGCAAACCATCTTTAGTAGCCTCAGCCAGCATTTCAATTTTTAAATCAGACAGTTTAGTGTAAAAATATTGCGGAGCAAATGAGTTTATTTCAATACCCTGATTGATAAGTTCGGTTATTTCGCGTGAAATTTTCTCCACCTTTTCCACTTCGCCCGAAGTAATATTCACTGTTTGAGTAAGCCGGTAACCATCGAAAATATTCTGACTGCGCCCGTTATCCTGTATATAATTGAATTCCTTCGATAAATCGACAGCCGAAAAAGTTATGGCTGAATCAGGAACTCCTTTCGAAATAAGGAAACGCAGCGTGGTTTCGTTGTTTTTCTTTATCTGAGTATAAGCATCGGTCAGCGACATGCTTTTGGCCGAAAACTGACTTTGCCACACAATCAGGTCCGATTCGAAATTTCGTTCGGCCAGACCTGTTACCGAAATTGTTTTGTCTTGTTTATTACGGTTGATCAATGCATTGGCGCCAATAAGCATGGACACTACAATGCATATGGAAATTATTGAAGCGCTCAGAAGGTTTTGTGATTTCATCTGTATCTGTTTAAGTATTAATTATCTGATAATTATTGTTGATATGTTTTCATTGTATATGAAACATCCCGGGTATCGGGAGTCACAGTAGTTTTGAGAGTAAGAGGAAAGACCAGGAACACATAGGATTATCCCAAAAATCAGATTAATTTCAGAGCTATAAAAGTATCATCAGATACTTTTTGCTATGTGAACTAAGTCTTTTTCCTCAATAATTTCTATGTGTTCTATTGTGTTAGAAATATATCATTAAATATTTCAATGTACTTAATTGCTCTTAAATGGAATTAAGTTTTCCTTATCACAAGTTTATCACCCACATCGAGTCGGTCGCTGGTGCGATTGTTCCACTTCTTGATATCACTTACCTTGCATCCATAGCGTTTGGCTATTGTCGAAAAGTTTTCACCGCTTTTTACTTTGTGAGTAATAGTAGTCTCTTTTTTTGCAAGCGTTTTTGACGAAGCCACATTTCTGTTTGTGCCTGCATTTACTTTCAGCTTCTGTCCAGCCTGTAGAGCATTGTTCGTCATGTTGTTAAGCTCTTTGAGCTCATTAATGGTCATGTTGTACGTTTTGGCAATGCTGTATAATGATTCGCCACGCTGAACTCTGTGCGTTTCGGGTTTTATATTAGCTAACGCGGGTTCGTTTTTTATCTCTTTCTCAATTGGCTTCTCAACTGTTTTTTCGTTTTCAGACTTCTCTATCTTTGGGTTTTTATCTATTTTTGCTACAGGTTGTTGAACAAGTTCTTTTTGCTCTATCGGTTTCACTTCTTCAACATGCTGTGCCACAGGCTTTGGTACATAATTCGGGTCGTTTGTATGTATCACAAGCATCTGACCTATTTCAACCACATTGCCCGAAAGTCCATTAAGTAATTTAAGTTCGTCGATGCTTGTGTTGTATTTTCGCGAAATCGTCAAAAGAGACTCTCCGCTTCGTACAATATGTACTTCCTCTTTTATTTGAATTGGGGTTTTAGTTTGTTCGTTTTTTTTGCTATCAGTTTTTTTTTCGTTTTTTGTTTTTTCCTTTTTTTCTTTCGGTAGTTTCGTTTCGTTTTTTGCAATTTCAGACTGTGCTGTTCCAGGTTGTACTTCCTGAACTATTTTTGTTTGTGCAGTTTCATTTGCAGGCTCATTGAATGCCGGTTTTTCTGTTAAAGGGGATTCTTTTATGTTTTTTACTACCATATTCTTTGTTTCGTCAGTATTTGTTTCCACTGTTATCTTTTCGGTGGGCTGTTCGACAATTTCGGTTTCCTCTTCCGATAATACCAGTGTTTGTCCCGGATAAATTTTTCCTCTGCTTGTTTTGTTAAGCTTTTGAATTTCTGCTACAGTCATTCCGTATTTCTGCGAAATGGAATAAAGTGTTTCGCCACGCTCAACTGTGTGTTTCGTTGCAGAAAGACAGACAGCGCCTGTTTCAAATTTCGTTTTGTTTTCTGATTTGTCTTTCAGCGAATCCGTTTTCTGATTGTTGTTAGCCAGCGTGGGCTGAATCATTAGCACTACTTGTTCATCTTTGATCAGCAAGCGTTGTCTAATCTGCAGGATGTCTTTCTTCAGACCATTTTTTCTTTTTAATTGGGCCACTGTAAGGCCATTTTTCGACGCAATGGACGACAATGTTTCTCCTTTTTTTACATAATGATATTTGGCCGGGAGTACTTTTTTGACTGTTTTGGAGTTTGATCCATATTCTCCGTTGTTAATTTTATCTGAGGGGATAATCTGTAACATCGAGTCATTTTCGAACACACGGCTGGCGCGCACAAAACGTTTTGTATAGTAATCTTCAGCCGAATTTGTAACTATCACTCCTCTGTTTACCGAAGCATGAATAAAGTCAAATTCCCCATTTTCTTTTTTTTCTGTCACAATACCCACATGACCCACTCTTCCGTTTTGGCGTCGGCCTTCAAAAAATACCAGATCGCCGGGTTTAATTTCACTTTTATCCACTAAGGGAAACTGGGTGGACTGATCGTAAGAAGTTCGATGCAGATTGGCTCCGAAATTTTTGAAAACATAGGATGTGTAGCCCGAACAATCGAAACTTTCCGGACCATTAGCTCCGTATCGATAGGGCGTGTTTATAAACATCTTTCCGTAACTGAGAACTGAGTCGGTTAGGTTGAATTTTGTAATATCAGTGGCGGTAAAGCTTATTTGGGTACTATCTTTACCGGTTTTATCTGTAAATGTGGGTGCTGCAAAAGCAGTAGTGCAGAAAGCTATAAAAAGCAGGGTAAGTATATGTGTCTTTATTGATGGCATTGGCAAAAAATATCTGAAAATTAAGCTATTGCAAAGATATAATTTGCAGCGAAATATCCAACCTTATTTTTCTCTTTTTAAGAAAAATGATTTTCTTTTCAAAAAACACTTTTGAGAATGCTGTGTTGTGAAGTGATAGTGAGTGTGCTTTGTGCGCCCAACAGCAAAGGGTGGTTATCGTCGACATGCCCTGCAGGAAAGTTGAACACGACGGGAATATCGGTTCCTGCGAGTGCTCCGGAAATTATTTCCTCAATGCTTTTGAGCATCATCGGATCCTCGTTGCAATGGCTAAACTGTCCCACCACAAGTCCTGAGATTTTAGAAAAAATACCTCCGAGCCTGAGATTTTGCATCATTCGGTCAATGTGATAAGGTTTTTCCGCAATATCTTCGATAAAAAGAATATTTCCTTCGTAAGGCAAATCGAAAGGCGTACCTCTGAGACCATAAATTACCGACAAATTTCCACCTATCAGTTTTCCTGTGGCTTTTCCCGAACGGTTTTGCGGATGTGCGTGAATTATATATTCAGGCAAATTACCAAAAAGCAAATTTTTAAGCCCGGCAACCGCTTCACTATCGGCATTCAACTCAGTCAAATGTTTTGCCATAATGGCGTGTACCGATGAAAATCCCAGATTTGTAATGGCATTGTGCAAAACTGTGACATCGCTAAACCCGATCAACCATTTTGGGCGCGAACAAAACGTTGTAAAATCCAGTTTGTCTACAATCTGCGTCAACCCGTAACCACCACGACTGCAAAGAATTGCTTTAGTCTCCTGATCGTCGAGTGCTTGTTGCAAGTCTGATATGCGCTGTGCTTGGGTTCCCGCAAAGCGTCCGTAACTTTGGCGACAATATTCACCCTCTATAACCTGCAAGCCCCACGAAGACAATGTGTTTTTTGCCCCATCGATATAAGCCGCTTCAATAACTCCCGAAGGTGAAACTATGCGTACAAGGTCGTTGGGTTGGAGAGGAGTTAGCATGAAGAGGAGTTAGTTTTGAGTAAGGAGTTATGAGAACGGTATGTGTCTTGTCCTGAAATAGTTTGACATTTTTTCGGCATAATACAAGACAAAAATGCAGAAAAGAAGTTATCGGACAGTAGTAATTTAGTGAGGCTGTATCAAAAAGCAACTTTTCGACACAGCCCCACCATGTGTTTTTTAGTATTTAAGCCATTTCCACATTTCACCCCAGGTGATTTTTTTACCATACATTAAAATTCCTGTGCGGTATATTTTTCCCGCCATCCAGGTAGTTCCGATAAACGAAAGAACAAGAATGCTAATGGAAAGTGCTAGTTCCCAGGCCGGCACATCGAAAGGCAGACGCACCATCATTACAATAGGTGAAGTAAACGGTATCATTGAGCACCAGAATGCTAGTGGCCCGTCGGGGTTTTCGGCTGCAAAAATGCCGGCATATATGGCAAAAATAATCGGTATCATCACAGGTAGTGAAAACTGATTGGTATCAGTTTCATTGTCAACAGCCGAGCCAATAGCTGCAAAAAGCGACGCATAAAGCAGATAACCGCCAAGAAAATACACCACAAAAAGAATAATAAGTTGGGTGAAGTTCAGTCCGGCAACCGACGACATAAAATCAGCAATTTCGCCGTTTACTCCGGCCGACATATTCATTTGTCCCATTTGCTGCATATCCTGCATTTTTTGTATCGATGCGGGATCGATATCACCACCCATAAATGTGGTCACACCTGCTCCAATTGCCACAGTGAGCAACACCCACAGCAATACCTGCGTGAGTCCGACCAGCGCAATACCAATGATTTTTCCCATCATAAGTTCGAATGGTTTCACCGACGAAATCATGACTTCCACAATGCGGTTGGTTTTTTCCTGCACCACACCACTCATTACCTGAGCGCCATAAATTACAATAAACATATAAATGATAAATGCCGTAATCATGCCAATCAGAATGGCTAACTCAGCCGAAGCTTCTTTGTCCTTGCCATCCTCGCTCCATTTTATGGTTTTCATGTCGATATCGGTTTTCGACTTTTCTACCATCTCTTTCAGATTGGGAATGTTGTATGATGCCAGTTTCTGCTCTTCAATATGTTTGTTGAGCAAGCCGGCTACGTAGGTCTTCAGCTCAAGATTTACTTGTTTTTCCGAATACATAGTGGCTCCTGATGCATTTTTGCTTAAATCGTCGGAAATGTAAAGCACAGCTGCAAAATCCGACTCTTGCTCTTCCTGCTTTTTAAGTTCATCTACTGTAGCATCGGTAAACCGGAAAGTATACGATTCGTTGTTTTTCAGTACATCTTTGTAAAGTCCGGTTTTATCTACAACTACTATCGACTTTACTTTGTTGTCTTTAATTGTTCCCAGATACACAATAAGTGAAATCATTCCTACCATAAGTACGGGAGTCAGGAATGTAAGCAGGATAAAGGATTTTTTCATTACCCTTGTAGTGTATTCCCGCTTTATAATTAAATTTATTTTGCTCATTTTTTTACTTAAATTTGAAAAATTGAAAATTCGAAGATTTGAAAATCCTTAACGGCGAACAGCTTTGCATTGGATTTGATTATCCAACTAACCAATCAACTAATCCAACCAACTAACCAATCCAACAATCAGCTATTCATCCACAGAGTTACCACTCACAGTTTGAATAAAAATATCGTTCATGCTTGGCAGAACTTCCTGAAAACTTAGAATCTCTGATTGTTTTATCAGATTAGTCAGCAACTCGTTGTTTGTGTCTGTGTGCGATTTTTTGATTTTGCTTTCGAAAAGATTGTTTTTTCGGAGTTGCTCAATAATTTTGAAATCATCCGTTTTCAATTCGTTTACCGACTGAATGCTGAAAGTATCTGTTTTGTGCGATGCTCTGATTTCGGCCACATTTCCCTGAAGTACAATACGTGATTTGTTGACTAATGAGATATTTTCGCACAAGTCTTCGACAGTCACCATATTGTGTGTGGAGAAAATGATGGTTGCTCCTTTGTCGCGCAGTTCGAGAATCTCGCGTTTCAGCAAATCGGCATTCACCGGATCGAAACCGCTAAAAGGTTCATCGAAAATCAGCAATTTCGGATCGTGCAGAATGGTGGTGATAAACTGAACTTTTTGCGCCATACCTTTCGACAGCTCTTCCACTTTTTTATCCCACCAGCTCTGAATTTCGAATTTTTCGAACCAGTATTTCAATGCTTTCTGCGCGTCTTTTTTGGTCATTCCGCGTAGCTGAGCCAGATAAAGAGCTTGCTCGCCGATTTTCATTTTTTTGTAAAGCCCCCGTTCTTCGGGCAAATAACCAATATGACGCACATCGTCAGCAGTCATTTTCTTTCCATTCAGTCGTACCTCGCCGCTATCAGGTGCTGTTATGCAGTTGATAATGCGGATAAGGGTCGTTTTCCCGGCACCGTTAGGCCCCAAAAGACCATACACCGAATTTTCCGGTACCTCGAGACTTACTCCATCGAGCGCTCTGTGTCCCGAAAATTGTTTTACTACGTTTTCTACTTCTAAAAATGCCATATGTTAATGTGATGATGAGTTATCAAATCCTTCCTTCATCCGCAAAACTGTAATATTGTCCGCGTGCAATAATTATATGATCGAGCATATTTATTCCCACAGCGTTGCAACCGTCTTTCACTTTGCGTGTGATGTTTTTGTCCTCTTCACTCGGTTTGTTTTGACCCGAGGGATGATTGTGTGCTACAGCTATTGAAACAGCCATTTTGTCGAGCGCCATTTTGAGTATCATAGGCAAGTCGACTACCGTTTGTCGCATACCCCCTTGTGTAAGTCGCCTGACTTCAATTACTTTGTTTGCCCCATCGAGCATAGCCACCCAAAATTCCTCGTGTATAAGATCAATCAGAATGGGTTCGAATAAGTTAAATAGATCTACGCTCGATACGATTTTTTTCCGTTCGAGAACCTCGCTTGTTTTGCGTCGTTTGCCAAGTTCCAGCGCAGCCATTATGGTAATGGCTTTTGCTTCACCAATGCCCTTGAACCTTTTGCTAAGATCGTTGATGCTTAGTCGTGCAAGTTCGTTGATATTATCGCCACACTCGCGCATTATACGCCGCGAAAGTTCCACAGCCGACTCTTCGGTATTTCCTGAGCCAATAAGAATGGCCAATAATTCAGCATCCGAAAGGCTTGCTGCTCCTTTTCGGGCCATTTTTTCGCGCGGTCGGTCATCTTCTGACCATTCGCGTATAGTAAGGCGCTTGTTGTTTTCGTCGGTTAACACTTGCCAAAAGTACAAAATTATTTTAATATGGAATATATAATCTATCTCGTTTGTATTAAAAAAATTATTCTGATTCAAAAAAGCAGTTATAATATTAACTATGAAAAACCTACAGTAGGTGGCACAGATTGATAAGGTATAAAGCCTTTTTGGACAGTATGGTGGATAGCTCTGCTGCCAGTACAGCCCTTCTAAATCACAACTGCTTTACTTTTTGTTATTCTGAAACGGAGCACGGAGTTTCACAGCGAAGGTGCTTTGGATGCTCTTAGATATTAGGACTTTCTATCTGTGAATCGAAATAATGTTGTATTTAATGGCTTCAAACCGACAGAAACAGCTTACTCGGTGGACTTTTCGTATATTTATGCGTATTTTGAAAAAAGATTTGTATTACTATAAATATTTTGGCCTGTAAAATTATAAAAAGTCATTTTTGTAATAGAATGACTAAAAAATTCCGTATTTTTGCAGTCGCAAATCTGAAAAGGTAAAACTAACAAAACAAACATAAATTTTTGCATAAAACTGGCTGCTGCCGGAGGGTTGTGGTGAGTGTTGTGCGATAGTAACAAAACAAATTATTTTTGTATGAAGAAGCATAATTTTAGTGCGGGCCCCTCTATCTTGCCACGCGAAGTAATCGAAAAAACAGCTCAGGCAGTGTTGGATTTCAATGAGTCAGGACTTTCTATCCTCGAAATCAGCCACCGATCGAAAGGATTCGAAGCTGTGATTGCTGAGGCAAGAGATCTCTTCAAAGAGTTATTGAATATACCCGAAGGCTATTCGGTTTTGTTTTTGGGTGGTGGCGCAAGTATGCAGTTTTGTATGATTCCATTCAATTTCTTCGAAAATAAAGCAGCTTATCTCAACACCGGAGTATGGGCAAACAAAGCTATGAAAGAAGCCAAAGGTTTTGGTGAAGTAGTGGAGGTGGCATCTTCGAAAGAGGCTGTTTACAATTATATTCCAAAAGGGTACACAATTCCGTCTGATGCCGATTATTTCCATATTACAACGAACAATACCATTTACGGAACAGAAATACTGACCGATATGGATTCACCGGTGCCTTTGATCGCCGACATGTCGTCGGATATCTTTTCGCGTCCGCTCGATGTATCAAAATATAGCATGATATATGGTGGCGCTCAGAAAAATCTTGCTCCTGCCGGTGTTACTTTCGTCATTGTAAAAGATGAAATGCTGGGCAAAGTGTCGCGCTATATTCCTACCATGCTCAATTATAAAACGCATATTGCAGATGGGTCGATGTTCAATACTCCTCCGGTGTTGCCCATATACAGTGCGCTCGAAACACTTCGCTGGCTGAAGGCAAATGGCGGACTTGTGGAAATGGAAAAACGTAATATTGCAAAAGCAGAACTACTTTATAATGCTATCGACAACAGCAAAATGTTTGTAGGTACAGCTAATAAGGAAGATCGTTCGCGTATGAATGTATGCTTCGTAATGAAGCCCGAATACAAAGAACTTGAAGCTTCATTCCTGAAGTTTGCAACCGAAGCAGGAATGGACGGGATTAAAGGTCATCGCTCAGTAGGTGGTTTCCGTGCGTCAATATACAATGCCATGCCAATTGAAAGTGTACAGGCACTTATCGACTGCATGCACGAATTCGAAAAACAAAATTAAAACTGACAGGAGTCTATTGTCAAAGGTCAAATGACTTTTGATTCTCGACTTTTGACTTATGATAAATAAAATAATGAAAGTACTTATAGCTACCGATAAGCCATTTGCCAAAGTGGCTGTGGACGGAATCAGAAAGGAAGTTGAAGAAGCCGGATTCGAACTGGCATTGCTCGAAAAATATAGCGCAAAACAACAATTGCTTGATGCTGTGGTGGATGCCGATGCCATTATTATTCGCAGTGACATTGTCGATGCCGAAGTGATTGCAGCTGCCAAACAACTCAAAGTGGTGGTGCGCGCTGGTGCTGGTTACGACAATGTGGACCTCGAAGCTGCTACCGCTGCCGGTGTGTGTGTAATGAACACGCCGGGACAAAATGCAAATGCTGTGGCTGAACTCGTTTTTGGACTACTGATTTATATGCTTCGCAATAATTTCAACGGTACTTCGGGTACCGAATTGAAAGGAAAAAAAATAGGTATTCATGCTTACGGAAATGTAGGCCGTAATGTAGCCCGTATTGCAAAAGGTTTCGGAATGGAAGTGCTTGCTTACGATATGTATTGCAAAGACGAAGCCATTAGAGCCGAAGGAGTGGAACCTACCTGCTCGGTAAAAATGCTTTATCAGAGCTGCGATGTCGTTTCGGTGCATATTCCTGCAACCAAGGATACAAAACAATCGATCAATGCAGAGTTGCTGAATTTGTTGCCAAAAGGTGCCGTGATGATTAATACTGCCCGCAAGGAAGTGATTCACGAAGCTGATATGATGGCTTTTATGGAAGCGCGTCCCGACTTTAAATATGCAACCGACATTACACCCGATAATCATGCCGAAATGTTGGAGAAATTTGCCGGACGTTATTTCAGTACTGCTAAAAAAATGGGTGCACAAACTGCCGAAGCCAATATTAATGCCGGTATTGCCGCTGCTAAGCAAATTGTGGCTTTTGTTAATGATGCTGACGATTGTTGCAGAGTAAATAAAAAATAATTATTCATACCACACAGTCACCTGAAGAATATACAGCATTGTTTTTTGCTTGTGACTACATTATAAATCGAAAGGGAATTTGCAACAACTGCAATTTCCCTTTCGACGTTTTAAGGGCAATCCCTGAATATCCCAATGCGCTTGTTTTATAATGTGAAATATGAGCGGCCTAAGTTGCTAATTTGTTATTTTTTTATACATTTGTAGCCATAAATTTTTTCCTCAATCATTGAGTTTGCTTTCATGAAAAAACCACCTGCTTTTTTTGTGCGTTTTTGCAGAAATATCGTAAAGAAATATGATATTTCTCCTATGAGTAGTCCTTTAAATAGGGCGGGAGGCGACAGTGGTGTTCCGCAAAGTGTTTGTCTGGAAAAGATTGAGGAACTGGAGTATAAGAATCGTCAGTTACTACACGAAGAAGCAGCTTTTCACAACGAAAGAGAATACTACAAAGACATTTTCAATAATCAGCCCGCTGGATTATATCGTCTCAGGGTCTTTCGCAATAAGAAATGGGATGCGGTAAATCTTAAAAACAACGAAAATAATCCTTACGTATTAGATTTTGCCAGCGATCGTTATTACGAAATACTTGGACTAAGTAAATCTGAACTTTTAAAGAACCCTTCCGCATTCACAAGATATCTGTCCGATCAGGATTTAAAATCCTTTGTTAAAGCCAATGTGTTGGCTAACAGAAAACTACATCCTTTCCGTTGGGAGGGGCGGCTTGTCATTCGCAACAAAGTGAAATGGATACGTTACGAATCGATGCCGCGCAAACAAAAAAACGGAGATGTAATATGGACGGGCATACTTTACGACATTACCGAATGGAGGCAAACAGAAGCCGAACTGACTCAAAGCCGCTTGCAACTCGAGGATATATTGTCGGGTGCAAAAGTAGGAACGCTTGAATGGAATGTGCAAACAGGAAAAGTGAAGTTCAACGAAATGTGGGCAAGAAACTTAGGTTACACCCTTACTGAAGTGAAGATAGGTGTGGCGTTTATGGGGGCTAAGGGTTGGAAACTGCTTACACACCCTGATGATATTCCTTATGCTGAGAAAATGCTGGAACGACACTTTTCTGGCGAACTGCCTTATCATCAGGTAGAAGTGCGAATGCGTCACAAGAGCGGTAAATGGCTCTGGATTAGGCAGGAGGGGAAGGTGAAAACCTGGACTCCCGATGGCAAACCTCTGCTTATGTATGGTACTCATACCGATATCACAGCGCGTAAAGAGGCTGAACTTACCCTGAGCAGGCTGAATGAAGAGCTCGAGGAGCGTGTGGTCAAGCGTACCGCTGAGCTTGAAAAATTAAATGCTGAACTAAAACTTGCCGAACAGAAGTTCCGCACTGTTGCTGATTTTTCATACACATGGGAGTATTGGCGCGGTGTGGATGGGAATATTGTATTTATGTCTCCATCGGTCGAAATGCTTACAGGTTACAGCATTCATGAATTTGAGAACGACCCGGATTTACTAACCAAAATTGTTTATAAACCTGACTTGCGCATTTGGGAGGCGCACCTCGGTGAGCGACGCGATTGTAAACTGCCTGATAGCAGTATGGAAGTTGCTTTTCGCATTGTAACCAAAAGTGGAGAAATAAGGTGGCTTGGTCATCTATGTCGTTGCATTACTGTGGGTGGAGAAAATCTGGGTGTGCGTGTGTCGAATCGCGATATTACCGACAGTGTGGCTGCCAACAATGCTTTACTCGACATTACTGTAAAAGTAGAAGAGCGCGAACGCAACAGATTCTCTCGCGAACTGCACGATGGTCTCGGACCGCTTTTATCCACTGTGAAACTGTATTTCGACTGGTTGGCCGATACCGACGATGCTGAAAAACGTAAAATGATTATTCAAAAAGGTGGTTACTGTATCGAAACAGCAATCGATACATCCCGCGAACTGGCGCGTGGTATGGGTTCGCAAATGCTTATAAAAATGGGTTTTGTGATCGCTATCAAACAATTTGTGGATCGAATAAACGATACAAATAAAATTGTAATTCTGTTCGAAAGCAATACGACAGAGCGGTTCAACGATTTTCTGGAGACGACTTTGTATCGTATTAGTACAGAACTTATTAAAAATACACTTAGTTATGGTCAGGCTACAAAAGTTGAAATCGGATTTCGACACGATGCGCAAAACAATGAAATAATATTCAATTATTCCGATAATGGCATTGGTTTTGACCTTGCCGAAATAATTGATAAGGGTAGCGGGCTTGGTATAATGAATATTCAACAACGTGTAAAAGTACTGCGTGGCTCATTGAAAATGGACTCGAAACCCGGTGCTGGATTTAAAACGAGTATCAATATTCCTGTAGAAAATTCATAATAATATAGTGCAATAAATATGAACAAAATAATTGTAGTGGACGATCATTCCCTGTTTCGTGAAGGGATAAAATTGCTTATCGAAAACGAACAACTGGGTACAGTAGTGGCCGAAGCTGAGAACGGGAGTGCATTTCTCGACTTGCTGAACATGCACCAGCCCGATCTGGTGATTATGGATATTGAAATGCCTGTGATGAATGGGCTCGAAGCCATTAGGCAAGGATTGTTGCGGCAGCCAACACTCAAATTTCTGGTGCTTACAATGCTCAACGAAAAGGCTAATTATTCTGAAATAATATATGCCGGCGCTATGGGTTTTGTGCTCAAAACTGCAGGAAAAAAGGAATTTGAACGTGCCATAAATACGCTTGTAGCCGGAGAAAGCTATTTTTCGCCCGAAATGTTAAGGCAAATGTTGATGGATACTCAAAAAAGCAGTGATCAGCAAGACGCCGATAAGGCCAATGCTTTTACGCTTCGCGAAAAGGAGGTATTGAAATACCTGTGTGCAGGTTTGTCAGTTTCTGAAATTGGAGAAAAAATATTTCTGAGCGTTAAAACCATTGAAGCACATCGATCCACTTTGTTAAGAAAAACGAATACCCGAAACACTATTAATCTGGTACTTTTTGCTATTAAAAGCAAATTAGTTGAAATTTGATCATTGTTGTTCGGTAAAAAATATTGAATTCTTCGCTTTGTTCTGTATGACAGTGTTTTGTGCTGAATTTGATTGTGATGGGTAGGTTGGCGGCCAAGCCGCCAACCTACCCATCACAAAAATATAACTAGCTGATTGTCATATCGAACAAAGTGAGAGATCTCATTTTAGTCATTCGTATTTTTTTTAGCGCACAACACTGAGATTTGATAGAATATTACTTTGATATTTTAAAGATTAGGGTTACTCTAAAAGCATTTAAGTATTCAATAATTATTATTGATATGTTCTCACCACATATGGAACAGCCCGGGTATCGGGAAAACACAGTAGTTTTGAAAACAACACACAAGACTAAGAACGCATAGGATAATCCCGAATGTCGGGATAATTTCAGAGCAATAAAAGTATCGTCAGGTACTCTTACTATGTGAACTAAGTCTTTTTCCTCAATTATTTCTATGTGTGCTATTGTGTTCGAAATATATCATTAAATATTCCAACGAACTTAAGTAGTCTGCTGTAAAAAAGTCTGTATGCAAATAATGTTGCATTCAGGCTTTTTTGTTTGTATCAGGGTTTACACCATAGTTAATTTCAGGTTTTACCCTAGCTTGTTTTCAGGGTTTCAATCTACATTTATATACCATTTGAGCACTATTTTTGCATTAATATAATTTCAAAATTATGTACAATATAATCGTAGTCGATGATCATTTACTCTTTCGTGAAAGCATCAAGTTGCTCATCGAAAAGGAAGGACTTGGCAAGGTAATAGCCGAAGCAGGGAACGGGATTGAATTGCTCGAACTGTTACAGTATGAACATCCTGATTTAGTGATTATGGATATCGATATGCCATACATGAATGGCCTTGAAGCAACCAAAAAGGCAATACTTCAATATCCCGGGCTCAAAGTTTTGTTACTTACCATGATGAGTGAATACATAAATTTTGCCGAAATCAGACAATGGGGCGCTATCGGGCATATCCTTAAATCGTCGGGCAAACGTGAATTCGAGAAAACCATTAGAGCTATCGTTGAGCAAAAAGAAGAATTATATCGTTAATACAACCATAAGCTATTCACTAAATCAATAAAATAATTTTTTATGCATTTTCCAACAATTACCAAACAATCATTTCGAATGGGGGCCTTAGTACTGGCACTTTCAAGCTTCTCATTTTCATTTACAGCATGCGACGAAGAATCTGCTGAAATGTTTACAAGCTCACTCAACGAGTATCTTACTGCAATGAAATCCATTGAGGCTGAAATGCCGGCAGTTGTTGAACCCACAGTCGAAAGTGTAGAGAATGACACTACTGACGAATACTACTATCACACAGAGTATTATCAGGCAGCTGCGGGATACGACGAACAAATGGTTCTGAATCCTCAAACAGATGTAATCTACCCCGGAGCACTAGTGAAAGGAGAGTCAATACTGGATGGGACCTATACACTTATTGCAGCTAAACGTAAACCAATTACTATTTCCACATCTTTACTCGGTGGTGCAAATGCATCAATTGAAGTACAGGATCCAAAACTTTCAACAATTCGCGAAGCTGTAAACGCGCTAATGAAACAGGAATATGATGTGCCTTACGCTAATATGAGCTTTACCATCGAACAGGCAAACTCTGAACAACAACTCGATTTGTCGCTGCGTGCAAGCTACAAAGGTGGTAGTGTAAACGTTAAAGGCGGTTTCGATTTCTCGAACAAAAAAGTAAAAACCCGCTTAATTGCTAAATTTATCCAAAGCTATTATACACTCGACATGGACCTACCCAATCAGCCTTCTGATCTTTTTGAAGCCGATGTGGATCGTAAACTCTTTGGATCGTTTATGCCAATGTATGTGTCAACTGTAACATTTGGCCGCATGGCCCTCTTTACAATCGAATCGGAACTGTCGGAGCTGGAAGTACGCACCTTCCTGAATGCTTCGTATGCCAATGTAAAAGGTTCTGCATCGGCCGATTTTAACTCATTACAAGCAAAATCGACCATGAAGGTTTATATTCTCGGAGGTAGTGGTGCCGATGCAAGTGGTACTATCAACGGATTCGAAGATTTTAAAAAGTACATTACCGAGGGTGGTAATTTCTCGAAAACATCGCCGGGCGCACCAGTGTCGTACAAACTGCGTTATATCAACGACAATAAAATTGGTAAAATCGTATTTGCTGCACGCTATCCCATTGTGACTGCCATTCCACGTACCGACAATGTGGTGTACGATATAAAAGCTCTGATGGCAAATATGAAACTCAATATTAGCGATGCAGGTGGTAATGCAGAATTGTATGGCAATGTAAAATGCTGGCCGGCAAGTTTAGGAGAAGGAGCAGCGCATACGCACTTTAATCGCTCCTCAGGCAACTATATGGATTTTTCCGAAAAAGCAAATCATACTTTCCCTGTAAATACTGAAACTGAAAAAGAGTGGACAGACCTGAAAGCTGACGATAAAATAATTGTAAGGATTGATATGAAAGAGGCTGATACAGGTTCAGATGACTCTTTTGGAGCCAGCAACTTTGAAATACCTGTATCGGAAATTATTACCTCAGTTGAGCAGGGCTTTTTTGAAAAAACAGGAATGAAAGTGTATTCGGGAACTCAATCCATCGACTTTACTTTTAAATTTACACCTACCATGCGTAGAATTAAATAAAACCTTTTTTAACTATTTCTATATATTCTCTACATTAATACCTAAAACTGTTTGTGATATGTTCTGAAGTATAGAGGCTATGAAAGTGATTTTATTGTCTCTATATTGTTTTGTATCCCTAAGTTTCAAAATCAAAAAGGCCTGATCAAACTTTAATGTCTGAACAGGCCTTTTATATTGGATACTGTTTAAGATTAAATATTTAATGCTGAATCAATAAGACGGATATAATAACTTTCATTTAAAAAGCTCGTACATTCTGATATCCAAAGAGTTGTATTTTAATTTAAACATCTTCGTAATGTGTCGTCACTGAGAACCGCTGCAAAACAATCTCATTCAGATTTGGCTTCGTTGATAAATTATTTTTGACCTAATTTTTTCAGAATATCCTTAGGAACTGCATCTTTGTGAACCACAATATTGATTGTTTTGTGAAGCACGAACGACTCGCTTGCATACCATATTCCTTTGTATTTACTGTCGGTTCCCCAGGAGTTTTTTACCATATAGTATTTACCACCATTCTGATCCCTGGCCGAACCGTAAATCACCATGCCATGGTCGTCGGTTGTTTGATAGTTATCAAAACCCTCCTGGCGTAGCTCCTGACTTACTTTTACCTCGGGCTGAGGGCCTTTTGCTGCCAGAATTTTCGCTTCCATTTCTTTCTGCGAGATATTCAGCCAACGTGCCTGATCCGAGCCCGGAAGATTTTCTTTTTTCAACTCAGGGTTTACAGCCACACCATTGCGCGTAAAGCCTTTTTCACTTACGTCCGAACCCCATGCAATGCTAAATCCTTTGTTAACCGCATTCTCGAACACTTTTGCAAACTCATCGAGTGGCAGGTTGTACGACTCGCCCCAGCGCCAGTTGTCAGGAATTTCGATGGCAAATTTTGTGTAAAAAGGCTGATGGTTAAACGACGTTAGCGAAATGTAATCATCCATGTTGAGTCCTAGCCATTGTGCATAAGTCTGAGGGCTATAGTTTTTGCCGTCTATGCTAAACTCTGTTGGTAATTTACCCAGATATGCATCCAAAATGCCATCGAAACCTGCTTTCCATGCGGTGGAAAGTTTGCGGTTCGGATTGCGCACTACTGTTTTTACATACGATTCGGTAAGTGCATCGAGTTCGCCATGGCGATGATTTTCTTCACCATAATTCAGTCCATTCATTTGCTGCTCAGGTACGATGCCGTAATTTTTAAGTACATACATCACATCGTGAAACGATCCGCCGGCAGCAAAATTAATGTGACCGTTGGTGCGCACATATTTATCGGCTTTATCGGAGTAGGAGTGGTATACCACAAACATTTCCGATAAATCGACTTCCGGCTTGCCCATACGCAGTAATTCGGCCTCAAAAAAACCGAGCCCCGAAAAGCTCCAGCAGGTTCCCGAACTTGCCTGATTTTTTACAGGTGTTATTTTGTTTTCCTTTACAATTGTAAATTGGAATGTATCTACCGCTGCAGTTTCCTTCTCAGCAGCAAAAGCCGAAAAAGTGAATGATGCGAGGATACAGGATAAAAGTAGTTTATTCATAAAGTAAATGAAGTTGATTGTTTCAATGTTTCATGTTTCAGAGTTTCATTTCAGCATATAGAAACCTATATAATTTTGAAACATGAAACCTTTTATATTATTTTACCGGTATATTTGCCAGAGTTTCCACTAAATAATCCCAGAACATTTTCACAGTGGCAATGTTCACTTTTTCGTCGGGCGAGTGTGGGTAACGAATGGTTGGGCCAAATGAAATCATGTCCATATTGGGATAATGAGTTCCGAGAATACCACATTCAAGTCCGGCATGAATAATCATCACCTTGGGCGTTTTTCCGAATTTATCCTCATATACTTTGGTCATTTCTTTCAGGATTGGCGAGTCTAAATTTGGTTTCCAGCCTGGATATCCGCCTGTAAATTCCACTTTCGCTCCTGCCAGTGCAAATGTACTTTCGATGACCGAAGCAAGTTCATCTTTGCGCGAATCGACTGAACTGCGCATCAGCGATTTCAGTTCTACTGTTTTGCCGTTCGATTTGATAATGGCAAGATTGTTCGACGTTTCCACCACTGAAGGCAGTTCGGGAAGCACACGATAAACACCATTGAAACAAGCGGTCACACCATTGATCAGATCGTCCTGAATTTCCTCGGGAAGCAAACCTGAAGGCAGATCAACCTGCTCTACGATGAGTGTAATATTTTCTTCTACACCTTTAAACTCTTCGGTGAAAAGCTCCTGACATTCAGCTGCAAAATCAAGAATATCCTGTACACCTTCTTCGGGCACTGTGATCACTGCAAATGCTTCGCGGGGAATAGCGTTGCGCAGACTTCCGCCGTCGATACCGGCCAGTCGTGCTTCGTATTCGGCCACAGCTTCTTTCAGGAAGCGGAACATAAGTTTGTTGGCATTGGCGCGTTGCAGGTGAATGTCCACACCAGAGTGACCGCCTTTCAGACCCGTAAGCGAAATTTTCAACGCCACATCTCCCTCGGGCACTTCCACTTCGTTGTATGCAAATGAAATATTGGCATCCAAACCTCCGGCGCAACCTACATAAAGTTCGCCCTCATCCTCAGAGTCCATATTGATAAGTATATCGCCTTTCAAAAATCCTGGTTGAAGCCCGAAAGCACCATGCATTCCGGTTTCTTCGTCCACAGTGATGAACATTTCGATGGCCGGATGAGCTATATCTTTCGATTCGAGCACGGCCATAGCAGCCGCAATGCCGATACCGTTGTCGGCGCCGAGGGTAGTGTCTTTAGCAGTTACCCAATCGCCATCAACATAGGCCTGAATAGGATCGGTCTCGAAATTATGAGCTACGCCGCTGTTTTTTTGCGGCACCATGTCCATGTGCGACTGCAGAACTACTGCTTTGCGATTTTCCATGCCCGGAGTAGCAGGTTTACGAACCAGTACGTTTCCTATTTCGTCGCGCAGGGTTTCCAGTCCGAGCGATTTTCCAAAGTTTTCGATAAAAGTACCTACAGGTTCTTTCATGCCCGAAGGGCGGGGTACCTGAGTAAGGCTGTAAAAATGCTGCCAAAGCGCTTTGGGCTCTAGCGAGCGAATGTCATTTGTTTCCATATATGTTTTCTTTTGAATAATTATTCATTGTTGTGTCATTTGCAAATATCCGCATTTTTTTTGGATTTTCTTTTGACTTAGGGTATTTTAACGGTGCTGCAGGTAATAAATAAGCTTATTTTTTAAGCAATCTCTTCATCTGAAATAATAATTTCAATCAGAGTTTTCATTTAAACCCTCTATTTGAACGATTCGGCACTCTTCAGGGTTCATTTTTGTTATATTTTTGTAACTGTAAATTCAGATAAGTAATCGATAATTATTGTTGATATGTTTTCACCAGATATGGAACATCCCGGATATCGGGAGCCACAGTAGTTTTGAAAACAACAGAAAAGACTAAGAATACATAGGATTATCCCGAATAACGGGATAATTTCAGAGCGATAAAAGTATCGTCAGATACTTTTACTATGTGAACTAAGTTTT
>JAFGVV010000072.1 GCA_016937795.1 Paludibacteraceae bacterium | reverse complement strand
TTACAAAAATATGCAACCTTTTTTTTATTTATAAAAATGTACGTTTAGCTCAGCTGGTTCAGAGCATCCCGACCTTAAAGTCGGGAGAGTCTGCGGTTCGAATCCGTCAACGCCCACATCGCAAAGGTTGTACAAAAATGTGCAAGCCTTTTTTTATTATAAAAATGCTGTGTGTTGTTTTACTACTTTGTCATTTCAATTTGTTTGTGAAAAGACTTGTATCGGTATTAAATAATATTATATTTGCCATTGACTTGCAGGCAGATCTGTTATTGTAAAAAATGTATGAAGCGAATATGATAAATTTTATTAACCTACCCGGCAAGGGCATGATTAAATTTTGTTTCGTGAGCCTGTCTGCCATCACGCATGTATTATATTACAATTAAAAAACAATTATATACAAATGAAGACAACTGCTTACCTTCCCGTATTGTTGATTGGTTTAGTGTTAACGGCTATTGCTTTTTTCGGTTTTCGTACGGCTAACGATCCGCTACCACGAAGCCCGAGAGCCAATTATCTGCAGTATTGTGCCAGTTGTCATGGCGAGAATCACGAACGTTTTGCAGCCCGAGCATGGGTGTATGGTAATTCGACAAACGAAGTTTTTGCCACGCTGAAACATGGTCGGCCGGCCATTGGCATGCCTGAGTTTGCCAAAGCCATGAGCGATACCGAAATTCGTGAACTGGCACAATATACCATTCGCGAGGTGGCGCAGGTTCCCAATGTTATTCCATCATCGTTTGATGTAAAAGAAACAGTGCGTTCGCTCGATGTGAATTTTAAGCTCGAAGAAGTCGCATCGGGAATGAATATTCCATGGGGAATGGATTTTTTGCCTGATGGAACTATGCTGGTAACTGAAAAGGCCGGGAAATTGTATCAGGTGAAAAATGGAAAACAAACTGAAATAACAGGCGTTCCCAAAGTGGTTATGCGTGGTCAGGGTGGATTGATGGAGGTAACTGTGCATCCGCAGTTCAGAAAAAATAAACTGATTTACCTGTCATTTGCCGATGGTGACACGCCCGACAAAATCAATACTACAATTGTACGTGCGGTGCTCGACAAAGGAAAACTGATAAATATCACGAAGATTTTTCACGCAACGCCCGACACTAACAGCGGTGTGCATTTTGGTTGCCGCATGTTTTTCGACAACGACGGTTATCTTTTTTTTGGAATCGGTGAACGCGGACGGAAGGAAAATGCTCAGGATTTGACCAATCACAGTGGAAAAATGCACCGTATTTACGATGATGGACGTATTCCTGCCGACAATCCTTTTGTAAATACAGCGGGCGCCATGAAAAGTATATGGAGTTATGGTCATCGGAATCCACAGGGTTTGTATTACGATAAATCGACAGGTGCGATTTGGGAAAATGAACATGGTCCTAAAGGTGGTGATGAACTGAATATTGTAAAAAAAGGATTGAATTATGGCTGGCCTGTAATCAGTTTTGGGATTAATTACGATGGCACTTTATTTACTACCGATACTGCAAAAGTGGGTATGGAACAGCCGTTTCATTACTGGACGCCTTCCATTGCACCAAGCAGTCTGACGCGTGTGACAAGCGATCGTTATCCGGCCTGGAAAGGCGATTTTCTGACTGGTTCGCTGAGTTTTGAATATCTGGAGCGAACGCTGATGAAAAACAACCGTGTGGTGGGTCGCGAACGGCTTATGCCCAAAATTGGTCGTATTCGTAATGTGGTGCAGGGACCTGATGGTTATCTGTATATTGCAGTTGAAAAAGTGGGAAAGGTTTATAAGTTAGTTTCTGTAAATTAATTAAATGCGCAGTGCACTGACATTTTTGTTTCTGCTTTTTGCGAAAACTGTTTTATCCCAGTCTGAAGTTAAAACAGTGACTGCCGATTCTGTGGAATTAAACGAAGTGCAGGTTACGGCTGCCCGTTACACGCAAAGTTTGCGTTCGTTGGCAGCTCCTGTTCAAATTGTCTCCCAAAATAAACTGCAACGCATTTCCACCGGCGATTTATCCTCTGCTTTGGCTTCTGTGCCCGGTGTTCAGCTGCAATCAGGAACTTTTCAGACGCTGAAACTGACGCTCAGGGGCATTGGCTCGCGAAGTCAGTACAGCACCAATCGCACCCGTGTGTATATCGACGATATTCCGCTTACAGGTGGTGATGGCACTTCGGTGTTCGACGATTTAGAATTGTCTTTTCTTTCGCGCACTGAAGTCACAAAAGGTTCGTATTCTGCATGGTATGGCTCGGGAATGGGAGGCTCGTTGCGTTTTGTTTCGCAAAAAGCTTCCGATAAATTATTTTCGGCCGATGCAGGTGCTACAGCAGGTAGCTTTGGTTTGCTGAAATTCTCGGGTATGGCGCGTTCCGGATTTGAATCCGGAAAACTCACTGTCGGGCTTTCTCATTTGTCGGGTGATGGATATCGTCAAAATAGCAGTTATTCAAGAAGTTCGGCTTTACTGACGGGCGAATTTTCTGATGTGAAAGCATTAGGTAAAATTACATATTTGCTGATGCTGAGCGATGTTAATGCGTTCACACCAAGTTCGGTCGACGCAAATACTTTTTTGAACGATCCTCAGGCTGCTGCACTCAACTGGCTAAATGTAAAAGGATTTAAGGCTTATCAGCGATTGCTGGCCGGAGTGAAAATTGATACAAAACTAAGCCACCAATGGATCAATACTTTGTTGCTGAATACCAATATTTACGATCAGTACGAATTGCGACCGTTCAATATACTCGACGATCGTTCGGTGACTTTTTCGGTGCAGGAAAGTGTGCGTTTTCAGACTGAAAATGCAAATGTAGCTTTTGGAATAGAAGCGCTTACCGAACGTTACAACTGGCAAACGCAGGCGAATAATACACTGGAAATTTTGACTGATGCGCAGGAAAACCGCAGTCATATCAATGCATTTGCAAGTACTGAATGGCTTCCTTTTGAGAAAATACGGATTTCACTGGCTGCGAATCTCAATTTTACTAAATATAGTCTGACAGAAAATCAGGTGCCCGACCGACCTCTCACTAACGGCAATTATGCCGGAAAAGCTATTTTTTCGCCCATGGCGGGAATTGTATATCAACTGTCGGATGCTGTTTCGCTGTACGGGTCGGCTGGTCATGGTTTCTCGAATCCTACGGTTGAGGAAAGCCTCAATTCGGAGGGAATGATCAATTCGCATTTGCGACCTGAGCAAGGCTGGACTTTTGATGTCGGTGCAAAGTGCTGGTTTCCTGATGCGCGGATCTTTTTGCAGGGATCGGCATATCTTATTGCTTTGAATGATTTATTGGTGACTAAGCGACCTGCCGAGGATGTGTTTTACGGCGAAAATGCAGGTAGCTCGCTGCTGAAAGGTTTGGAAATGACATTCCGTCAACAGGCTTTCGATTGGTTGAATTATAGTATCTCGGGCTCGGTTTCAGACAATCGTTTCAGTAGTTTCTCGGAAAATAATATTTCTTATGCCGGAAAAAACCTGCCCGGGATTCCTCAGTCGCAACTTTATTCCGATATGGAAATTATTTTGCCGTGGCAGATTAAATTTCATGCAGCTTTTCGATATAGCGGAATGCAATATGCCGACGATGCCAATCAGGTTTTGGTGAAAGGCTGGAAGACTTTTGATGCAGGTGTGCGTTACGAAACCAAACTGCTTGCTAAACTGCATTTGAATGTTCAACTTGCGGTCAATAATTTATTCAATGAGCATTATGCGTCCATGATTTTGATCAATGCACCTTCGTTTAATGGCCGTGCTCCACGTTATTATTATCCCGCATTGCCACGTAATTTTGCCTTTACACTGCGGTTGCAATGGAAATGATTCTGAACTATTCGGCAGCTTTATAAACGCAAATTTCCACAAATTATAAATTTGTGGAAATTTGCGTTGTTTTAAATGCTGTCTCAGTCTTATTTTAATTTACCACCAGTTTTCGAACAATGCTTTCCTGTGGATTTGATATTTTTATAAAATAAATTCCTGCAGAAAATTCACTGATATTAAAGCTTTTTTCTGAATTTTCATCTATTTCGGATTGGAGCATAATGCGGCCATTCGGATTAAAAATACTTACCGATGATTTTCCGGAGTAAGCAATGTTTTCGTACTTCAGATTAAATTCGAAAGTGGCAGGTGAAGGCCAGATTTTCAGATTGTTGCTTTCAGCACGAAAATCTTCGGTGCCCGATATCACTTCGGTGAGTTTCATTATATCTTCGGCAGGTAATGCATAATTGTAAATTCTGAAATCGTCGATATAACCATTGAATAAAGGATCGGGGAACTGACTGCGTCCAATATAATTCAGAAGCGGTTTAAAGTCGGACGGGCGAATGGTAATAGTGGACGAAGTTGCTGTTTGTTGTCCGTTTACGTAAATCCGGACTGAAGTTTCGTCAATCGTTACAGCCACATGCGACCATTTATTGAGCGTAAGCGTGGGAGCATTGAGTATTTGCTCAGCACCTCCGTTTTTAATAGCAAAGCGTAACTGTCCGGTACTCGCACGATGCGTCAGGAATATATACTGACTGTCGCCGTTTCCGAAATCGAAAATGCGTTGCCATGTGTTTGTCGAACGCGGATAAACCCAGCCAGCCACAGTGATATTGCTGCTGTTTGCAATATTCGATGGTAATTGAATAGCTGTATTTGTACCATTTAAAATAATGGCTTTTGCTCCGGTTTTTCCTGTGGTATAGGTAGCTGTACCAAATACCGCTCCATGAAAAAGTTGTGCTGAATTATCCTTCGAATTGTCTTCGAACTGATACTGCGCCAGAAGTACATTTCCACCTGTAGCAGTTGCTTTGGCTTCGGGTGAATAAGCCGAGCGGTTCAGCGATTTATCCACAGCTTTCACCACATAGGCGTATTCTTTACCAACTTCTATATCATTGTCGACAAATGAAGTGGAAGTGACATTGCGTGCAATAATTTCGTAATTCTGACCCGATGTTTCTGTTCTGAAAATAATATATCCCGCCACATCACTTTCGGGGCTTGCCGACCATTCAAGTTTGTTGAAATGTGCACCTGAAGTAGCTGTGAGTAAGGCAGGAGCGGAGGGAGCCACAAACTCGATAGCCGCATCTACCGGCAGAAAACGCCAGTGCTGATTGAAATCGCCATCCACATCCCATTGTTGCACATTGGCACCGTTTGAAATACTGTTGTTGGCTACTTCAATACATTTTGCACTGTGACGACTGCGAATCAGAAACCAGCCATCTTCCACATATTCAAGATAATATTGTTGATTTCCACCTTTGGCATCGTCCCAAACAATAAAGTTTCCACCATTATCAAGCGACCAGTTGAGTAAGTCGATGGCTTTGCCACTATGTGCAGCCACAAAGCTGAAATAGCTGAAATCGCCTCCAATGCGTGTATCCACAGGACGCACTTCCCATTGTTGATGTGTGGCTCCTACTGTGTATGCATTTTGTCGCACATTGGCTCCGGCTTCCATCGAAGCAGATATTACTTCCATTACTTTTTTACTGTGGCGATTTACGAGTACATATTTTCCGTTAATCACGGGTTGTACATCGTCGCCCCAGCTGATATTCACCACAGTTTCGGCATTTGTTTGTCCGGTTTGATAACCTGTGCCACCAGGCAAGACCATTGTGTAGGTGCGTTGTGGACCTTTTCCATCGAAGAATACACTTTTCTCTTTTGATAAAAAACTATAGGAAGTAGTGACAGCCTGACGTTCGGAAGTTCCGCCAAAAGCCTGAATTTTCCCTTCCGGATTGCGGTAAACAGAAGCGGCTGTCCAGTTGGGACGGTGTTCGGCATAAGCAAGCCGGCGACCATCGCTGGCTTTTACAAATTCGCCACGCGCATATTCAGCAGTTCCCCACCAAATGCCTGTTTGCATGCCATATTCCACGCCCACCATGGCTTCCATTACGTTGTGAAGTTCATCGTTTGAAGCGTGATGTCCATTGGCTCGTACAGTAGTGAAAAATGTTGCATAATTATTGAAACTTCCGGCCAACTGATGTGTATTTCCTTCGTTGAGACGGGTTTTGAGTTGATTGTACCAGGGCAGCGCCTGATCGGTATTCAGTGTATTACCGCCCGAAATACGGATGGTGTCGAAGCGTGGATTTTTGCGTAATTCTCCGGCTATATTAAAAAAATCGGTTACAGTGCCTTGTCCGGTGGCCGAATAATCGGGTTCATTGAATGGCGAAACGGTGATTACTTTCCTTCCACGTTCCTGCACACGTCGTGTGGTGACATCAATCAGTTGCGCCCAGCGTTCGGCATTGCCCGCATACCATGCATCCACTGTAGGATGATCGCAGTTAAGTACTACCTGTGTTTTGCTGCCTGTCAGATTGATAAGGTTGATACGACGATTCAGGTCGCTGATTTGTGCTGCCTGTAAATCACCATTCACCAGCGGTAGTGTGGGCTGAAACGAGGCTCTGACTACATTCACACGATCGACCCCCATAAAGGCTATTCCACGACGGATATTTGCATCGCTCAACCATGCCAAATCGAGCCCCCAGATAATGGGTTTGTAAACACCTGTGTCGCTCACATTGAAGCTTACTGCCCGGTCGGCCGCAGGTTGAGCAATTAGGAAATCGGAATTGCTTTGTGTTTGAGTAGTTTGACTATGTGTGTTTTCTGTGAAAAATGACAATGCAATGGCGATAATGTAATGTGTATTTTTTAGCCTCATATTTGTGGGTTTCAATTTTCTACAAATATATGCTGAAAATAAAGGTTATGTGGTGTATAAAGTTGTCAAAGAGGGAAACTATCGTGTAAAATCATCAATTACACCGATCGAAGAACTACTGCCGGGTTTTGTTTGGGAAAATCAGCAAACCACAAAAAGAGTACTCCCGATATATCTATTTTTTTTACGAGTCAGTGCTGTTTAGTTTTTTCAACAACTCATACACTTGTTTCCATTCGCCATAGCCCGAAAGTGTGTTGATATGACCCGCATCGCCAATATTGACGAATTCGCTTCCCCAGCTTTGGGCATAAAACGAGGCTTTGTCAATTGAAATCCATGGGTCGTTGGAACTGGCAACCAGTGTGGTACGAAATGGAAATTTTACTATCGGGTCTTCGTTGATGAGTTTGTGGTTGATTTTTTGATTTACAATTCGGGCATCGGGAGGCGCTACAAGTAAAGCTGCCTTTACACTACGATTGTATATTTTTACCCATTCGGCCACAGTGAGGCAGCCCAGACTATGCGCCACGAGTATCACTGTGTCGGGGTTGTAGCCTGCAATTGCTTTATCAATATTGGCTGCCCATTCCGAAATGTCGGGATTGTTCCAGTCGCGCTGTTCGATACGATAGAAGTTGGGTTCTTTGGTTTCTATCCAGGTTTGCCAGTGGTCGTGGCCTGAACCCTGATATCCGGGTATGATAAAATAGTGCGTCATAGATTGTACATTTTAATCCTTACAAAATTCCGCATTTTGCAAGGTTTGTACAATCGCACTTATATGGTAAAATCTATACCGTGAATGTGGTATGAAAATTAAAAACGAATGCTTCCGGAAGCTTCTTCAATCCGGACTTTCATGTTTTTTATTTTTTGGTTTTCGATATTTTTGAGTAACGATTTTAGCTTGTTGACTTTTACAGCCACGTACGAAAAATAATCTTTCACTTCCACCAAACCTAAATCTTCACGTTCTAAAAGTCCTTTTTTAAATAAAAAACCAACTACGTCCATTTTACTTAAATTGTCTTTTTTGCCCTTGCCAATATAAATTGTAGTCCACTCCGACACAGGAGGTGCGGGTAGCTGTTTGGGTAATTGAAAAGGAGCTGGCGCAGGTGTAATATAGTCGGGCAGGTTGGTGTTGGCAGTGAGCAGGGAATAAGCCGACCCTTCAGCTTCCATGCGGGCTGTTCGTCCGTTACGATGAATATATTCATCCAAACGCACTGGAATGTCGAAATGTATAACGTTTTTAATTTCAGGAATATCCAAACCACGCGAGGCTAAATCGGTTGAAATAAACACACAGCAACTTCCGTTTCGGAATTTCGAAAGCGCTTTTTCGCGATCGGACTGTTCGAGTTTGCCGTGAAAAAATTCGTTAGCCATTTTCCTGCCGGTGAGATATGCACTGAGTTTTTCCACTTCGTCGCGTTGGTTACAGAAAACCAGGCTCGAATCGGTTCCCAAATAGCAAAGCAGACGAAATGCAAGGTCGTACTTGTCGTTGTCTTTAGCCGTAAGCACAAAGGTTTTCAGCCGTGCTGCGGTGTTGTTGCTCAGTGAAAAGTTGAGTTTTGCAGGATTTCGAACGCCTGTGAAAGCCGGAATGCCAACAGACTCAGTGGCAGATGTCAATATGCGTTTTTCGAGTTGTGGAATGCGGCTGATAATGGCTTCCATTGGCTCGGTAAAACCCATTTCGAGCGACTTGTCGAATTCGTCGAGCACGAGTGTTCTGATTGCTTCTGTGGCAAAATTTTCCCTTTCGACATGATCCTGCAAACGACCGGGTGTGCCAATAAGCAAAGCGGGTGGTTTGGCTAATTCGTGCTTTTCGCTGTTCGACGGACGACCACCATAACAGCTTAATACCCTGAATCCTGTGCCCATGCTTCGCCAAACCTGCTCAATTTGCTGAACAAGTTCGCGTGTAGGAGCAATGATCAGAGCCTGTACACCGCTAATTTCAGGTTTCATATTTGCATACAAAGGCATTAGAAATGCGAGCGTTTTTCCCGACCCCGTTGGCGAAAGTAATAAAATGTCATTCTGGTTTGCGTAAGCAGCAAGCGTGGTTTGTTGCATTTCGTTGAGCAACTCAATTCCCATGTTTTTCAACACAGCATCTATCAGTGTGGTCTTGTCATTCATGCCGTAAAGATACTGCTTTAATCTGAGCATTCAGCTCGTGATTTGCCGAAACAATATATACCAAGATATTTCCTTCCCAATCGTCTTTTTCGTATTCTTTTTGTATAAAGCTAGCAGGTAAGTTCGTTGAGATATTAAACAAAAAAGCATCCTCCTTTTGAGAGAATGCTTTTATTGAACAGAAAAATAATTTTATTTTATCGCTTCGAAAGCTTTTTCGAGGTCGGCTTTGATATCGTCGATATGCTCGATACCTACCGAAATACGCAACAGGCCGGGGAAAACTCCCGCAGTGATTTTGTCCTCGGGCGAAAGTTGCTCGTGTGTGGTGGTAGCCGGGTGAATAATCAGTGTTTTGGCATCGCCCACATTGGCTAAGTGACTGATGAGTTGGAGACTGTCGATAAACTTGTCGGCTTTTTCGGCGCTTCCTTTCAGTTTAAACGAGAGCACACCGCCAAATCCGCGGGTCAGGTATTTCTGAGCCAGTGCGTGATATTTGCTACTTTTCAGTCCCGGATAGTTTACGTATTCCACAGCCGGATTGGCTTCGAGCCACTCGGCAATAGCCAGTGCATTCTGGTTGTGACGCTCCACGCGCAATGAAAGCGTTTCGAGTCCCTGGATCAACAGGAAGGAGTTGAACGGACTGATGGCATTTCCCCAGTCGCGGAGGCCTTCCACACGGGCGCGGATATTAAAGGCGATATTGCCAAAGGGTCCGTCGAATCCGAATACATCCCAGAACACAAGACCGTGATAGCTGTCGGAAGGTTCGGTGAAGGCAGGGAATTTTCCGTTGCTCCAGTTGAATTTTCCGCTGTCGACAATCACGCCTCCGAGCGAAGTACCATGACCGCCAATCCATTTGGTAGCCGATTCAACCACAATGGTTGCACCGTGTTCGATGGGGCGGAAAATGGCGCCGCCTGCTCCGAAAGTATTGTCCACAATCAGCGGAATGCCATGTTTGTCGGCTACAGCTGCTATGGCTTCGAAATCGGGGATGTTCAGGTCGGGGTTACCGATGGTTTCAAGATACAGCGCTTTGGTGCGTTCGTCGATCAGCGCTTCGAAAGTAGCAGGCTGGTCGTCGGGCGTGAATTTTACTTCCACGCCAAGGCGTTTGAACTGGTTTTTGAACTGATTGTAAGTACCACCGTAAAGGTGAGATGTAGAGACGAAGTTATCGCCTGCCTGCAGAATGTTGTTCAGCGCCAGAAACTGAGCCGACTGTCCCGAAGAAGTTGCCAATGCCGACACACCGCCTTCGAGGGCTGCAATGCGTTTTTCGAATACATCGGTGGTGGGGTTCATTAGTCGGGTGTAAATGTTACCGAATTTGCGCAGGGCAAAAAGATCGGCGCCATCGGCTGCATCGTCGAACACATAAGAACTGGTCTGATAAATGGGCACTGCCCTCGATTTGGTGGTACCATCCACTACCTGTCCGGCGTGAATCTGTAAAGTTTCGAATTTGTGTGACATACTTTTAGGGGTAAGAGGTAAGAAAGTAAGGAGTAAGTATCGTAATGCGAATATACCCTGTTTTTATACCTTGATTATTTTAAATTGATTATATTAATTGAATGTGTACTGAATAGGAGTGGGGTTGGCCAGGTTGTCGTTTACGGGACAGCGGCTTTTTACCTTTTCTATCAGCAATGC
The DNA here is from genome assembly GCA_016937795.1 of Paludibacteraceae bacterium. GTDB lineage: Bacteria > Bacteroidota > Bacteroidia > Bacteroidales > Paludibacteraceae > Paludibacter. The sequence goes on along the minus strand of JAFGVV010000072.1, from coordinate 59,189 downwards.
TTCGGTAGCTTTGTCGGCATTGGTTCTGAGTTCAATATTTACATTGATTGATTTGAAACCTGTGCGTTCGTTGTCCGAAATACCCAGAAATTTCTCAGGATTAATATCTCCATCAATATTGATATCGAGACTTTTTATTTCCACCTTCAACTCTTTGGCCACAATGCCAAAAACCACATTCAGGCATCCGGCATAGCCAGCCAGCAGATATTCCACCGGATTGGCAGCTGAGTCTTCGCCACCCAACATTTCGGGCTCGTCCACTACAAGTTCAAAACTGCGGGCAATGCCCTGATATTTTGTTGCACCAACCCTTTTGCCGTTGACGCTGAAGTTTAAATCTTTTGAAGCCATGAATATTTTTTTATTTGAAGATTTGAAGATTTGAAATTTGAAGATTTGAAAATTTCGGGTTTCGTGTTTCGGGTTCCGCGTTACCTTAGCTACTCTTTGTTCTTTTGTCTTTGTTCAGGAAACGAAGCATTTAAATGGTAAATGAAAAAATGGTAAATCAAAGTGGGTATTCCTCGAATGCATAAAGCAAAGTCGACAGATAGCGTTCGCCGGTGTCGGGAAGGAGTGCCACAATGTTTTTGCCTTTGTTTTCGGGAAGTAGCGCCAACTGTGTGGCTGCATACGCTGCTGCGCCTGACGAAATACCCACGAGCAAACCTTCTTGTTGTGCCAACTGGCGCGAAGTAAGGATGGCGTTGTCGTTGCTTACCTGAAGTACTTCGTCTACCACGCTACTGTCGTAGTTTTTAGGAATAAAGCCTGCGCCTATGCCCTGAATTTTGTGCGGACCGGGAGCGCCACCCGAAAGTACGGGCGAATCGGCTGGTTCCACAGCTACTATTTTTACGTTAGTGTTTTTTTCTTTCAGGTATTTACCTACTCCGGCAATGGTGCCGCCGGTACCCACACCCGCTACAAAAATATCGACTTTTCCATCGGTGTCGTTCCATATTTCGGCGCCTGTGGTGCGGTAATGTACTTCAGGGTTGGCCGCATTTTCGAATTGTTGCGGTATAAACGAAGCCGGATTTTCATCGTGCAGTTCAATGGCACGGGCAATAGCGCCTTTCATACCGTTGGCTCCGGGTGTCAGCACCAGGTTGGCTCCGAGGGCTTTCAGCAGGTTGCGACGTTCGATGCTCATAGTTTCGGGCATAGTCAGCGTTAGTTTATAGCCCTTTACTGCCGATACCATGGCCAGTCCGATCCCTGTGTTTCCACTGGTAGGTTCAATAATTTCAACGCCCGGTTTCAGAATACTTGCAGCTTCGGCCGCTTCGACCATGGCCAATGCAATACGTTCTTTTACGCAACCGGCAGGGTTAAACGATTCGAGCTTTACAATTACATTTGCTTCGAGCTTTTTATTCGAAGCAAAATTTGAAAGTTGTAACAAGGGCGTGTTACCAATCAGTTCGTTCAGGTTCTTTGCTATTTTTGCTATTTTTGCCATGTATGTAAATGTTTAAAGTGAGTTTCTTTTCGTTGATACAAAAGTACGGCGCTTAGCGCAATGTTGCAATCGCAGCGATGTGGTATATTACATACCATAAATATGGTATGCGTAGTAAGTTGAGAGTTTTAATTTTTGATTTAGTGAAGGTTACGGCACAATCATATTGATTGCATTGGGAAGTATTTTCACCTTAAATGGCGAAAAACCATGTACAATAATGCCATCGGCTTCCATAAGTGCGTTTTTGTCGCACTGAATCAGTAGTTCGCGGGTGCGGAACGATTCGATAATAGGATGCTTGAGCAGTTTGCCGCGAAACAGATACGCCAAAGCACCCACAATGTCGGTGAAACGTGGCGTGCGTGCAATCATTACATCCAGAAGTCCGTCGTAGGGTAGGGCATAAGGGTTTTGTTTCAGTCCGCCACCACTATAGCAGCCGTTGGCAATATTCATGGTGAACATGCCGTGACTTAATGTTTTTTCTTTGGAATGAATTTTTAGTTTGTGTGGACGGTAGCTGAACACTGCCATAAGCAGCGCTGCCGAATATAAAAAGGAATGGCTGCCCACTACTTCTTTCAATCGGTGGGTGAGGTTTACCACAGCGGCATCGAGACCAAGGCCAATGGAATTGATGAAATAATGCGCTTCCATTTTACCTTCCATGTCGTATTCCACTTTTCCAACGTCGATAAGTTGTGTTTTGCCTTTCAGAAAAACTTCTGTCGATTTTTTATAATCGGCTGTCAATCCCCAAAAACGGCCCCAGTCGTTGCCGGTGCCACGGGGAATAAGTGCAATATTCAGATCGTCGGTTTTTTCAATGTTGGCGCTGAAAATTCCATTTATCACTTCGCTGGTGGTGCCATCGCCTCCCAGAATCATAATGTTTTTGTAGCCCTGTTCGACAAATGCAGAAGCAATTTTCGAAGCATGTCCTGCAAAGCGTGTGACGCGGTAGTCGAATTCTACTTCATTATTTTTCAGCGTTTCGAAAAGATATTTTCTTTGTTTGCGAAATTTCTTCTTTCCCGATTTGGGGTTGATAATAATGGCCCAGCGATTGTGTGTGATTTCCATAATCCTCTTGTTGCGTCGGAGCAGAATGGTCAGAGGAAAAGCAGGTTCTCTGTTCCGGCAGTATTAGTTTTGCGTCAGTATTAAATCCAGAATTGTCATGGCTGCCATTGCTTCGACTATGGGTACAGCGCGTGGCAAAACACATGGATCATGTCGTCCGCGTGCCTGTAACTCAATTTCGTTTGCATTTACATCCAATGTGTCCTGCTTTTTCGAAATAGTGGCTACCGGTTTAAAAAGCACTCTGAAATAAATGTCCTGACCATTGCTAATGCCGCCCTGTATACCGCCTGAGTTATTGGTGCGGGTGCTAATCTGGTTTCCGTCTTTTACGAAAGCGTCGTTCATCTCCGAACCTTTGAGTGCTACGCCATCGAATCCGCGACCATAATCAAATCCGTGCGATGCGTTTATACTCATCATGGCTGCGGCTAATCGTGCCTGCAATTTATCGAAAATAGGATTTCCCACACCTACAGGCATTCCTTTTATAATGCATGAAATAATGCCGCCAATGGAGTCGCCGTCTTTTTTCAACTCCTGAATATAATCGATCATTTTTTCGGCTACCTCAGTTTGCGGACATCGCACGATATTCGTTTCAATCAACGACAAATCGGCTTTTGTAGCACTTTGTGTCATAGCAATATGTCCTACCTGCGAAGTAAATGCCGTGATTTCAATTCCTTTTTGGCGCAATACAAGTTTGGCCACAGCACCTGCTACTACACGGGCAGCGGTTTCGCGGGCCGAGCTACGTCCGCCTCCACGATGGTCGCGAATGCCATATTTTTGCTGATAAGTGAAGTCGGCATGCGATGGCCGGTACACTTCCTTCAAATGATCGTAATCCTTGCTGTGCTGATTCTGATTCCAAATGATAAATGCAATGGGTGTTCCGGTGGTTTTGCCTTCGAACACGCCCGAGAGAAATTCTACTTTGTCGTCTTCTTTGCGGGGGGTTGCAATTTTCGACTGACCGGGTTTGCGGCGGTCGAGCTCACTTTGAATATAGGCTTCGTCGAGCTCTATGCCCGGAGGGCAGCCATCAATTATGCCGCCAATTCCTTTTCCGTGCGATTCGCCGAAGGATGTGAAAGTAAAAAGTTTACCTGTAGTATTTGACATTTGGAAAAAATTTGGATGTTAGTTTTGTGAGATGTCTCCTCAAAGCCTGTTTACATTTGCAAAGATACATTTTTTCTGAAAAATGCAGGAGGTTTGTGCTAACTAAAAATGGATACCGGGACTTTTACGCCTGATATCCATTTTGTTAGTTTGTCTGAAAGTGATTAGTGACAACCACAGCCTGACCCGCAGCTTCCACCTTCTTCCCCGTCGTCGCATCCGCAACCTTCGTCGCCGCAACCGCCGCTTCCGCAACCGCATCCACCGCCGCCTCCGTAGAGAGCTGCAATTTCCTGTTCGGTAGCTTCGCGAACCTCGGTTACTTTGCCTTTAAAGTGCAGATTCTCGCCAGCCAGCGGATGGTTCAGGTCTACTTTCACATGTGTGTCGGTTACACTTACCACCTGAGCGTTTAAGCGGTGTCCTTCGTTGTCCATCAAAGGCACTACATTGCCTTCGAAAACCACTTCGGTATCGAGTTTGCCGTCGATTTCAAAAATCGAACGGTCGAGTTCAATCACATTTTCATCTTCGTAGGGGCCATAGGCATCTTCGTTTGCAATAGTAAAGTCGAAAGCATCACCTGCTCCGAGTCCGAATAAATGCTCTTCAAATTTAGGCAGCATCATTCCTACGCCATAGATAAAGCTTAATGGTTGCTGCGCGGTTGCTTTTTCCATAAGTTCAAGTTCGCCTTCTTTTTCGCCATCAACATATAATTCGTATTCTGCTGACACTGATTTGTTTGCTGTAATCTTCATTTTCTGTTTTTATTTTGTTTTAAAAATTTTCATTTCTGTAATTCAAGTTCTTTTTACGAATACCCATTAAACTAATATCTCCCGCTCTTTGTTCAGTAGTTAGCATTTAATAATATTCTTTATTTATATTATCAGTCCGCTTTTTTTACACTCAACTCCATGTAAATAATTGTCGACTGATCAATACCATGTAATTACATTTCGTCCGTATTCGCTTTGCTTGTCGTATTTCAGGTCGGCCAGCATGCTCGAGTTAACACCAATGTGAAAGCTATAGGATTTGTATGTTCCAAAAGGTACAATGCTGGCTGACATGCTCCAGCAGTGAAGGCTACGATTTACATTGATGCTGGTGTAAGTGAATTGCTTGACTTTAAAATCGTACGACGAGTTGGCTGTGATACGCCAGTTGTTAGTGAGTGTAATGCTGCCATTCAGGCTGAGATTGTGGGTAAAGTCCATTTTGTAGTCCATTTTGTTGAAGTCAAATTCGGGCGTGTTTCCGTAACGAATAGAATAACTTGCCGTAAAACTCCAGGGAATCGTAACTTCTGCATATCCATCATCTGCTATTTCTGTTTTCTCCGGGCTACTTTCTGTATTTAATTCTCCGTCGGGATTGTTCTGATTGTTTTCAGCTCCGGGCATATTTCCATTATTTGCATTAGCATTCGGGTCAGTTCCTGTTGTTTTTTTACCAAAAAGTTTTTTAAATGTATCGTTGTTGAAAGTGTAGCTATACGAAGTGCTTGTGCCCTGAAAGCGTGGAAACATACCGTTCTCCCAACGGAGTTTGTTGATGCGCACAGGGTTTCCAGTGCTGTTGAGTCCATACATATAGGGGTCGAATGAAGTGCTGAGACTCAAAGCGTACGATTTTGTAAGTTTGAGACGAATGTTGGCTGAGATCATCGACCAGCGCATGGTGTCTACAGCCATATTGTAACTTCCGCCAAGTGAAAGATTGTCGATCAGGCTAATTTTTTTGAAGGGTTCGTTGCCGGTAGTGTCGCGGTCGTTTCGCACTTTCATTTCCACATTGTTTCCGAGTGAGAAGTTCAGGCTACCCGATTTTCCACGTCCGGGAGCTCCGTACAAACTTCCTTCGTAGCGCGAATACTGAACTTCAGATTCAGTATATAGCAATGGATTGCTGGCATCGCGCACTAATTTGGTATATGAGTCGTAATATCCCCACATGGGGTCGCCAAAGTCGGGTGTATACCCAAAACCTATGCTGGGTGACATAACGTGTCTTATACGGTCAATTTTATCGCCAAAGATAGCTCTGATTGGCTGATAAAAACCATACAGTTTGGTGGATGCCGAAACCCCCATGTTGAAGTCGTATACACGATTGAATCCGTACACTGTGTCTCGAATTTCTTTTTGATTGTTGGCATCCCAGTGTTTTTTTGTTGATTGCAGATACCAACGTTCGGTATAATTCATCGATGGTGAGATATTGATGTATTTCAATAAGTTAAATGTTGCTGAAATAGGAATGTTATGTCGCATTCCGTTTTTCCAGTCGCGCTGTAGGGATGATTTTAGAAGCTGATTTTCTTTAATTGAGTTCACACTGTTTGATATAGCCCCGGAATACGACATTGAAATTTTTTCGTACCAACGTTCTTTGCCCACCATTTCTTTTCGTTTGAAAGGGTAAAAGCGGCTATAGGAAATGTTGATATTCGGTAAACTCATACTGATGGTTGAGTCTCTGGTACGCTGTGTGAGCGACATACCACCCGAAATACTGAGCGAGGGAATATTAGGGAAGCGTTTGGTAAAGTTTATACTTGAGCTGGTAGTGTTTTGTGAGTTTAATTCGGGTCGGGCATAACTATTAATATTGCTGCGGTTGAAGCCACTGGTGCTGAAGTTAACACTCGACGAAAAGCTAAAGTTAGGGTTGGCTTTCTGGTCTTGACTGTGTGACCAACGTATACTGAAGTTTCGGCTACTGTTGTAGTCGGGCATATCTTTTTCGCCTGTCACATCTTCACGGAATTCAATCCCCAGGCTACCTCTGAATTTATATTTCTTTACATAAGAAGATGTTCCTCGTATGGCCCATGTACCTTTGGTGTATATGTCTCCACGTAATTCCAAATCCACATAGTCGTTGATGGCAAAATACCAACCACCATTTTGTAAACCAAAACCACGGGTAAGCTCGTCGGTGTAACTAGGCATTAAAAGTCCTGAAGAGTATTTGTCGGTAAATGGAAAAAAACCAAACGGAACAGCAATGGGCAAAGGGACATCGGCAATAACCAAATGTGCCGGCCCGGCAACAATGTATTCTCCCGGCTTAATTTTTCCTTTCGAAAGGCTTAGGTAGAAGTGTGGATGGTCGTGGTTGTCGCATGTCGTATATTTACCTCCGGCAATACAAAGGACATCTTCGTCCGATTTTTTTGTGCGGTCGCTGATAATATAACCTTCGCCCTCCTGTGTAACAGCCTGACGAATATATCCTTTTTTAGTTTTTAAATTGTATGTAAGTTCGCGCGAAGTGTAGGATTTTTCGCCTTCGCTGAAAATCGGTTCGCCGATGCGAGCACCTAAACTGTCGATGGTGGGGCGGGCGTATATCAAATTGCTATCTAATTTTACCCTTACAAAATCAGCTTTGAGATTGATGTTTTTATAGTTAATATCGGTTTCGCCATGCAAGAAAGCGGTACCATTACTCAGAAAAACAATTGAGTCGCTGGCCACATATTTTATTTCTGCGTCAATCTGGTTCGGTTTTTGCGTATTGGTTTTTGCGTTCAGGATTGTGTCTGAAGCAGCAAGCGCAGCACTATCTGATAGTGCATTGAGTACACTGTCGGGTATTTGTTGTAAAGCATTTGCAAGCGTGTCGGTACGCTCAATAGTTTGGCTGTTGCCTATAAATGCAAATATGAGCCATAAAGCTAATATTGTAATTAAGCTTTGACTCTTGAAATATAAGCGGTTACAGACAATCATCCGGTAGGTGTATTGTGTTTTAAATTCGGAACGCAAATTTAGTGAAAAATCAGTAGTGTCATATTGTAATAACTTTTTTTTATGAATAATTTGAATAATTACTTATTCACAAAGTATAGTAAACGGGATAAAAGCATTACTTTTGCAAATAATTTCTGTGAAAATTCCCCATTAAACAACGGAATTACTATGAATTACAAAAACATTTTTTTTCGGTTTTCAGGCCTTTTACTTGCGTTTTTTCTTTTACAGTTGACATACACAGTGCAGGCACAGAAAACAAATTTTACGCTTGTGCTAGATGCAGGTCATGGTGGGCATGATCCGGGTGCCGTGGGTGCTATTGCGCGCGAAAAGGATTTAAATCTGAATGTCATATTGAGACTTGGCGCATTGGTCGAAAAAAATTTCAAAGATGTAAAAGTGGTGTATACCCGCAAAACTGATAAGTATCTTACGCTTCAGCAGCGTGCCGATGTGGTAAACAGTAATCATGCCGATCTCTTTATTTCTGTTCATACTAATGCTGCTAAAAGCTCCGCTGCATATGGGGCTGAAACTTTTACGCTTGGTTTGGCCAAATCGAAAGCAAATCTGGATGTGGCCATGCGCGAAAACTCGGTAATTCTACTCGAAGACGATTATAAAGCGAAGTATAAAGGTTTCGATCCAAATTCTGTCGATTCTTATATTATGTTCGAATTTATGCAGGATAAATATATTGATAAAAGTATCGATCTGGCATCGAATATTCAGAAACAGTTTGTGAATTATGCCCGGCGTTCTGATCGTGGAGTGCGTCAGGCCGGATTTTGGGTACTTCACCGATCTGCATGTCCGAGTGTGCTTATCGAATTGGGTTTTATATCAAACAAAGCCGAAGAGAGATATATGGCCAGTGAAAATGGTCAAAAAGAACTTGCTACCTCTATCTATAATGCTTTTGTCCGCTTCAAACACGATCATGATAAGAAATCGGGTGTTGCAGCTTTTTCTACGGACAACAAGGAGATACTCCGCTCAAACGATCATGCAGAAACTGACGAACCAGAACAAAAGCCTGTCGCTGACAATAAGCCCGTAACCGATAAATCCAAGCCTGCTGAAAATGATGCTCAGCAGGTAATAGACAATGCTTTTGCAAACAATACAACAAGTATTACAAGTAAGAATGCTCAACTGAACCATGATGTACCTGTGTTTAGAGTGCAGATTTTGGCAAGTGGACGAAAGCTCAATGCCGATGCCGCTGATTTTAAAGGTCAGAAAAATACTAACTATTTTGTCGAAAACGGACTTTATAAATACACAGTTGGTTCCGAAACTGATTACAACAAGATATCGAATATCCATAAAGAATTGCGTTCCCGTTTCCCCGATTGTTTTATTATTGCATTTGTTGGCGATAAAAAAATGTCGGCAAAGGATGCATTGAAATTAATTAAATAATAAATGAAGAAAAATATTTTTACTCGCGAAGTGAGAGTTGGTATTATGGCTGTAGTAGCCATTTTTGTATTGTATTTTGGTCTTAATTTTCTCAAAGGAGTCGATGTCTTTAGTCCTGTAAATTATTATTACGCTACTTACGAAAACGTGGGTGGGCTTGTTCCCTCTGCTCCGGTTTACATAAAAGGTTATAAAGTAGGACAGGTGGAAGAAGTAAAATTCGATTTCAGCAAATCTACTTCGTTCTTGGTGAAAATCTCGGTTACTAATGATGTAAAAGTGCCAAAGGGTGCAGTAGTTGAATTGTTTGACGATGGACTCATGGGAGGCAAAGCAATTCAACTTAAATTCGAACCTTCACTTACCTCACAACAAGCACATGATAATGGCGACACAATACCGTCACAAATTGGAGGAGGGCTTATGGCGCAGCTTTCGGCTGATATTATGCCTAAGATTGAAAGTGTTTCCCAGCAGGCGGATTCGCTATTACGTGCAGTGCGTGTGGTTATCGAAGGCCAGGCCTTGCAAAACAGCCTCTCCTCTATCGAAAAAACCACAGCCGACCTTGCTGTTACTTCGTCGCAGCTAAAACGGCTCATGAATAAAGATGTTCCCGAAATTATATCTGATGTGAATGTGGTGACTGCCGATTTAAAATCAGTGACGGGAAATCTGAAAAAAGTTGATTTCGCAGCTACCTTTACAGCCATCAATCATACCATTGCAAATCTTAACTTAATGACCGATAAAATAAACAAAGGTGAGGGCTCACTAGGTATGCTTCTTAATGATAAAGCACTGTATGTCAATTTGAATAGTACTGCCGCAAATGCAGATAAACTCCTTATCGACCTGAGGCAAAGTCCGAAACGCTATGTACATTTTTCGCTTTTCGGATCCAAAAATAATTAAGTATTAATTTAGAGTCGTTTTAAATAGTAATTTTCTTTCTTTTTTGGTTCTCTAAAAATTTTTCAGTGCCGAAACCTTTTGACTACAAGAGTTTCGGCATTTTTCTGCAGCAATATCAAAAAAACAGTTACAATTCGTTAATATCTTTAGAATCAGTGATGTTTCATTCATGTTGCAATTAAATACTTGTTTTACAACATGTTTTTGTAATTTGCTGAAAATAAAGAGGATGAAATGAATCTGAAAGTCGCAAAAATTACTACGTTTTTTTTTCTCGAAAATGTTTATGAATTTTGTAGTCCTGAAAATAGCCCGTTGCTGAAACGCTTTTTAAATTTCCAGGGAAAGGATTCTCCTTATATCTGATATAGGGGACAGTGTTTATTGAATTATTGTAAATAATTTTTTTTGTATTGAATAAAGAAATGTCGAATCAACACGAACAATTATGGAGTCGCTGCCTCAGCGTTATCAAAGACAACATTAGTGAAGCATCTTACAATACATGGTTTGCACCTATAGTAGCTCTGAAATACGAAGAGAATGTTTTCGTTCTACAGGTTCCCAGTCAGTTTTTCGTTGAGTATATCGAGGAGAAATATATTGATCTTCTGCGTGTGACTCTTTATCGTGTGGTAGGGCAGGGTACACGACTTGAGTATCGGGTTTTGATAGATAAATCGAGCGGAAAAGGTACTCAGATTCCGAGTGCTAACGAACAGCCCAAACCCAAACAACAGGTGTCGGGGTATATTAGCCCGTATCATCGTCCTCAGTTGCCCGAAATTGACCCACAGCTCAATCCCTCGTTCAATTTTAATAATCTGATTGAAGGAAACAGCAATAAACTGGCTCGTACGGCCGGAATCAGTATTGCTAACGAACCAGGGAAAACCATTTTTAATCCGCTTTTTGTTTACGGACAGTCGGGTGTGGGAAAAACGCACCTTGCCAATGCTATAGGCGTAATGACTAAACAACTGAATCCTGAAAAACGTGTATTGTATGTGTCAGCTAATACTTTTCAGATTCAATATACCGATGCAGTACGAAATAATACTGTGAACGATTTCCTGAATTTTTATCAAACCATCGATGTGCTTATTGTAGACGATATTCAGGAATTTGCAGGTAAAACCGGTACACAGAATACATTTTTTCATATTTTCAACCACCTGCATCAAACCGGAAAACAGCTTGTGCTTACAGCCGACCGTTCGCCTATTGTGTTGGCTGGTCTTGAACAGCGCCTGTTGACCCGTTTTAAATGGGGCTTGTCTGCTGAAATTGAAAAACCCGATTTTGAACTACGCAAAGCCATTCTCGAAAATAAAATTTATCGCGATGGCCTTGAAATTCCAATCGACGTAGTCAACTATATTGCCGAAAATGTAGTGGATAATGTACGCGATCTCGAAGGTACGCTTATTTCGCTGCTGGCACATTCTACACTTGTGGATATGCCTATCGATGTAGCGCTTGCCGAAAAAGTGGTAAGTCGAATAGTAAATGTGACACGTAAAGTGAACACTGTTGAAAAAATCCGCGACGTGGTTTGTGATTATTTCTCTCTATCGGTGGATGCTATATCGACTAAAAGCCGTAAGCGCGAAGTTGTACAGGCACGTCAGATTGCTATGTACCTCTCGAAGCAGATGACTAAGAATTCTTTGTCGTCTATAGGCTTTACCATTGGGCAGCGCGACCATGCCACTGTGCTTCATGCCTGCAAAATTGTTACTGACTTGATGCAGATTGATAAAAATTTCCGTTCGAGTGTAAAGGAAATAGAGGAAAAGCTTAAAGCTTGATTCATGATTTAAATATATTGATCATACAAAAGAGTGAAAATGACTGCTGTGAAAACATAGTAGTCATTTTTTTATGAAATACTCTGTCGCTTTCGTATGCAGGTTTCAAAAAAAATATTATTTTTACATCGAAATAAAATCTAAAAAAAATGGTTTATAAATTTACTCTGCTATCCGATGAGATAGATGATTTTGTACGTGTAATCAATATCGATCCTGAAGCAACATTTCTTGATCTGCACAATGCCATTCTCGAGTCGGTTAACTACGAAAAGAATTTGATGACAACATTTTTCCTCTGTAGCGATAACTGGGAAAAACAACAGGAAGTTACACTGGTAGAAATGGATTCAGGTTCCGAATACGATAACCTCGTAATGGAAAATACTAAGCTTGAGGAATTGTTTTCCGACGAGAAGCAGAAATTGCTTTTTATCTTCGATATGATATCGGACAGAGCGTTTTTTATGGAACTGACCGATATTATACCCGGTAAATCGGTTGATAAACCAGTGTGTGTGTTATCGGAAGGTGATGCGCCGATACAAACACTAAGCGACGAAGCAGTACTTGCTGACCCAAAACTTAGCATTGACGAGAATTTCTATGGCGATGAGGATTTTGATATCGATGAATTAGATGAAGAAGGTTTCGGAGATATGAATTTTGATGACAGTGCACTATTTACCGATGATCCGAAATTTTGAATCACATATAATTTTTAAGTGAAGGAAGGTATTTACAGCATTATTTTTTATCAATGACTTACAATAAAAACAGAAGATAAGTGGGCTTGTTTTCTGTTTTTGTTTTTTATTCTTTTCTATTTAATGTATATAAATAATCCACATAAAACTTTGTTAGTGCTTTTGGGTCCTACAGGTGTTGGTAAAACCGAAATAAGTCTGGATATTGCCCGGTATTTTGATTGCCCGATAGTGTCATCGGATTCGCGTCAGTTTTATCGTGAATTGAAAATTGGTACTGCAGCACCTTCGGAGATACAAATGAAGACTGTAAAGCACTATTTTATTGGCACACACTCCATTCACGATTTCTATAATTGCGGACAATATGAACTCGATGTAATGGATTTGCTAAAAGACTTGTTTAAGCAACAAAATGTGGTTATGCTTGTTGGAGGCTCTATGATGTATATCGATGCAGTATGTAATGGTATTGATGATATTCCTACTGTAGATGCGAAAACACGTGAGTTCTGGAAGAATGAATATCATGAGAAGGGACTTGAATATATTCAGGATGAACTCAAAAGGCTCGATCCATTTCATTACAAAGAGGTGGATCTTAAGAATTATAAGCGTGTATTGCATGCACTTGAAATTTGCAGTATTACCGGAAAACCATATTCCGCAATACGAACGGGCAAAAAGAAAGAAAGATATTTCGATATAATAAAAGTTGGTCTGAATCGACAAAGAGATAACCTCTACGAACGAATTAATCATCGTGTGGACGAAATGATGCGTGAAGGTTTGCTGTCCGAAGCTCAAAAGTTTTATGCGTTTAAACATCTAAACACTTTAAATACGGTAGGGTATAAAGAGTTGTACGAGTATATGGATGGTAAAACAGACTTGGATTTTGCTGTGAATTTGATAAAGCAGGATAGTCGTCGCTATGCCAAAAGACAACTCAGTTGGTTTAATCGAGATAAAGAAATTGCATGGTTTCATCCTGATGATAAAGAGACTGTTTTTCAGTATTTAAACAATAAAATCCAATCCCGAATATGAAGATTATCCCGAATATATCGCTTAAAAAATATAATACTTTTGCGATTGATGTAAATGCGCGTTATTTTGCCGAATATCAGTCGGTTGAAGAGTTAAAGTTGTTTTTGCAGAATGGCTTTTCAGCATTTGGGAATATGCTGCACATAGGCGGAGGAAGCAACTTACTTTTTCTTGCTGATTATGATGGAATTATTTTGCATTCGGCTATCAAAGGCATAGAGATTATGAACGAAACGGCTGATTCGGTAAGCGTAAAAGTGGGTGCAGGTGTCGTTTGGGACGATTTTGTGCAGTATTGTGTGGAGAATGGTTGGTATGGAGTAGAGAATCTTTCGCATATTCCGGGTGAAACAGGGGCTTCGGCAGTGCAAAATATTGGAGCTTATGGAGTGGAAGTAAAGGATTTGATTGAAAGTGTACAGACTGTGGAAATTGAGACTGCTGTCGAAAAAATATTTTCGAATAACGAATGTGGATACGATTATCGTCAAAGTGTTTTTAAAAGTTTTTTGAAAGGACGTTACATTGTCACTTCGGTGGTTTTTAGTTTATACAAAGTGCCACAGTTTAGCCTGTCGTATCAGCATTTAGAGGATGAAGTGCTACGCAAAGGTGAGCTGACTTTGTCGAATGTTAGGCAAACAATTGTGGATGTACGACGGTCGAAACTGCCTGATCCAGAAGTGCTCGGAAATGCAGGTAGCTTTTTTATGAATCCTGTGATTGATAAGGATTTATTAAATTCGCTTTTGGAAAAATATCCCGAAACACCTCATTATTTGGTGTCAGATACACTCGTGAAAATACCTGCAGCTTGGCTGATTGATCGCTGTGGTTGGAAAGGGCGCCGCGTGGGTAATGTGGGTGTGCACGAAAAACAAGCGCTCGTAATTGTGAATTATGGTGGAGCTACAGGTAGCGAAATAGCTGCGATGTCGGAGCAGATAAGAGCTGATGTGCAATCTCAATTTGGGATTGAGCTTATTCCCGAAGTGAATTTTGTCTGCTGAAAAATGAATGACCTTTTCGTGTCTGTTGTTGATTCTGTTTTTCAGTTCTCGGCTGTTTTTCTCTTGTCCTTATTCGAATATTTTTCTTTCGTCTAGTGCTTTTTGATATTTACGTGCATTAATTTGATGTTCGGCATAAGTAGCGGCAAAGTTGTGTTCTCCATTCAGCGTTTCCTTGGCACACATAAAAATGTTACTGTGCTTGCTGAAATTAAGCACAGCATCGATGCCCGAGGCTGTTGCTAACCTGATTGGACCTGGCGGTAAACCTTTGTTTTTGTATGTGTTGTAAGGTGACTCGATACGTAGATGAGCACCTGTTATACGGCGCAGACCAAAATTGCCATATGCGAATTTTACTGTAGGGTCGGCCTGAAGTGGCATACTCGTTCTTAACCTATTTATGTAAAGACCAGCAACAATAGGGCGTTCCGCTTTCTTGTTTGTTTCTTCTTCCACTATCGAAGCCAGCGTGCTTACTTCCACAATTGTAAGCGGAATTGCGGCAGCCTTTTGTTTCCTGTCTTCATTCCAGAATTTGTCGTATTCTTTTTTCATTCTGTCAAATAATTCTGTAGCATCCATGTCCCAAAATACTTCATATGTATCAGGAATAAACATTGCTACCGCTGTTTCGGGACTAAATCCATACTTAGATAAAAAAGTTGGGTCGTTCAGGTGTTGATTTATGCTAGCCGAATCGGCCATAATTTGTCTGGACAACCGTCCTGCAAGTTGTTCTTTGGTCCTTAAATTGTTGAATGTGAGCTTAAGAGGTGTTTGTTGCCCGTTTTTTAGTTTGTGTACAAGTCTGAGGTTGTTTATTCCTGAAGTAATTTCATAGCGTCCCGGCTTTATTGTCTTGTAGCCATAAATACGAGCAGCTAATGTAAAGGTAAGCAGGCTTTTTATAGATTTGTTTTCGTAAAGCTGATTGGTCAACGATTTGAAGTCGGAATTGTCGTCTATAAACAGATACTTATTTTTTTTTTCGATTGAATTGCTGTTAGGAGCAATAAATACGTAGATAGCAATAAATCCGGTCAATAATGCCAGAATGAAAATACCTGTCAGAAAGGGTTTAAAGTTATTTTTCGATTTCATTCCTTAAAAGATTTGTTTTATAAATTCGATTTCAATTTTTTCTCGGCATTTCAATGCTTTTAAACTGATATGTGGCAGAAATAACTTCAAATAAATAGTGTTTTTTTGAATGCAAAAATAGCTATTTGTTTTGATTTATTTCTTTGCAGTACAAAAATCAAGAAACTTAAAAAATAAATTCTGCTTAACATATTAAAAGTCAGCTCGAAAAGCTTTTAGTTAGAAAAAACCAATCTGAAAAACACATTTCAGGTTTTGATAATTCAAAACTCTTACGTATATTTGCACCCGCAAAAGCGTAATAAGGAAGTGTGGGTGAGTGGCTGAAACCACCAGTTTGCTAAACTGACGTAGTCGCAAGGCTACCACGAGTTCGAATCTCGTCGCTTCCGCTAAGAGGCTGATATTGTATGATATCAGCCTTTCTTTTTGTTGGTTTTAGTTGTTCTTGTTTAGAAGCTCTAAAAGGAAATCGAGTTTTTCAGCAGGGTTGATAAGTATGCTGTTTATTCCAAGTGCTTTGGCAGAGTTGATATTTTTAGGCCCATCGTCTAAAAAAAGACAATCTTCGGGCTTTACATTTTCTTTTTTGAGCAGTGTGTCGAAAATTTCTCTGTCAGGTTTGGTCATTTTCATTTTGTAGGAAAGATAACACTCGTCGAAATAATCATCAATTTTTTTTCCTCGTTTGGCAAATTCGCGTGTTGCACTTTGTTCAATATGTAGCGGGTTTGTGTTGCTAAGCAGTATCACGCGGTATTCTGACTTTAATTTTTCAATCACATCGAGTTTATGCTGCGGTATATCCTGCAGAAATTCACACCATGCATCGTCAATTTGAGTATCTGTGAGAGTCTTGGTACTAAGTTTTCTGATTTCATTTCTGAATTCATTAGTGCTTATTTCTCCTTTTTCAAATTTTAGAAAGAAACCGGCTTGACCGTAATTGCTAAGGTATTTAACCACATCAGGGATACCTAATGTGTTGATTTTTTGTATGCAGGCCGGAAGGTCGAGGTTAATGATTACACCGCCGAAGTCAAAAATCAACGTACTGATATTATTATATTGTTTCATTGTTGAAAAAAAACTGATTTTAGTTTTTGTAGATTGGCAAAATTTATTACTTTTGCAATCGCTTTGCAAAGATACAAAAATTAATGCAAATGCCGGGCCTATAGCTCAGTTGGTTAGTAGCACCTGACTCATAATCAGGGGGTCGCTGGTTCAAGCCCAGCTGGGCCCACTCAAAAAAACACTCCTGATAAACGGGAGTGTTTTTTTTTGGGGCATTCATCGACCTTAAAATCTGAGGTTATGTATAGTTTTATTCTCTCAGTAGCATTGCTTATTGCCGGCTATTTTGTGTATGGCCGAATTTCTGAAAAAGTTTTCGGAATGAATGCAGCACGACCTACGCCAGCGCTCGTCAATCCCGATGGTGTCGATTATGTGCCCCTTCCCTGGTGGCGCGTGTTCCTTATTCAGTTTTTAAATATTGCTGGTTTAGGTCCGATTTTCGGAGCTATTATGGGCGTTATGTTCGGACAGGCTGCTTTTTTGTGGATTGTGCTCGGAACAATTTTTGCCGGTGCGGTACACGATTACTTTTCAGGAATGATGTCTGTTCGAATGAATGGTGCAAGTCAGCCCGAGTTGGTAGGAAACGAACTGGGAAAGCCTGTAAAGCAGTTTATGCGTGTGTTTTCGCTTGTATTAATGATTTTGGTGGGAGCGGTTTTTGTGTCGGGGCCTGCTGGTCTTCTGGCCGGAATGACCAAAGGTTTTATGAGTCAGACCTGGTGGATAGTAATTGTATTTGCATATTACATACTGGCTATGCTGTTGCCTGTCGATAAACTGATAGGTAAAATTTATCCGGTTTTTGGATTTGCATTGCTGTTTATGGCCGTGGGCATTATGGTTGCAATGTTTGTAAACCGTGCGCCAATTCCTGAATTTACAGAAGGTTTTACAAATCAGCATCCTGCCGGTTTACCCATTTTCCCGATTATGTTTGTTTCGATTGCCTGTGGAGCCATTTCGGGTTTTCATGCCACGCAATCGCCTCTTATGGCCCGTTGTATTCAGAACGAAAATCTGGGTCGCCGCATTTTTTACGGAAGCATGGTGGCCGAAGGTATTGTGGCACTGATTTGGGCAGCCGCAGCATCGTCATTTTATGGTTCGGTGGAGGAATTACAACATTTTGTAGCTTCCTTGCCGGCCACAGTGAATAAGCCTGCGGTGATAGTAGATCAGATAGCGCATTCATGGCTGGGCGTTTTCGGAGGATTTCTGGCCATGTTAGGCGTAATTGCCGCACCGCTTACTTCGGGCGATACTGCTTTGCGATCGGCACGACTGATTGCTGCCGATTTTTTAAAATTTGATCAGAAATCAATTAAGAATCGTTTGATTATTTCCATTCCACTTTTCATACTTACTTTTATTATTCTGCAAATGAATTTCGATGTACTGTGGCGATATTTTGCTTGGTGCAATCAAACGCTGGCTGTGTTCACGCTGTGGGCTATTACAGTTTACCTGAGTCGTAAAGGGAAATTCTACGGAATATCGTTGTTGCCGGCATTGTTTATGACGGTTGTGAGTGTAAGTTACATACTCACAGCACCGGAAGGTTTTGGTTTGAAGCTAAACATAGCAGTGTACATTGGTATCGCAGTTTCGGTGACTTTATTGCTGATGTTTTTGTATAAAAGAAATGTGATTGGGGATGGAAATGATACTTGAAAATTAGTGGTTTAGGACTTTAGTGAGCAAAAAATACTTTGATTAGTTGGTTGTAGCGCTTTTTTTATGTTATTTTACAAGCCAAAATCAGAGAATCAGATATAAATTAATAGAGTAGATTTATGGGTGTTGAAATTCGGGAGGTTAGTGCAAAACAGGACTTGAAGAAGTTTATTTGGTTTGGTGTTAACCTGTATAAGGATTGTGAGTTCGCAGCTCCTCCTTTGATGATGGATGATTTATTGAATTTGTCGAAAGGGAGTAATCCTGCACTCGAATTTTGCGAAACAGCTCTGTTTCTCGCTTATCGCGAATCGAAAATTGTGGGGCGAATTGCCGCTATTATAAACCCGAAAGCCAATACTACCTGGAATCAGAAGAATGCTCGTTTTGGTTGGGTCGATTTTATCGACGATGAGGAAGTGTCGCGTGCTTTGTTCGATGCAGCCATTCAATGGGCAAAAGGCAAAGGTATGACTGCCATTCATGGGCCTTTGGGCTTTACCGATTTCGATCACGAAGGCTTATTGATTGAAGGTTTTGATCGTCCGGGAACGCTGGCTACTATTTATAATTATCCGTATTACCCTGCACATATCGAAAAATACGGCTTTACGAAAGATGTGGACTGGAAAGAATATCTGATTACTATTCCGGATGTTTTTCCTGAAAAGTATTTCAGAATTGCCGATATTGTGCGTCAGAAATTTAATTTGCAGAATAAAAAGTTCAAGTCGCGAAAAGAAGTGGTGGAGAATTATGCACTTAAAATTTTTGAGTTGCTGAATGTTTGTTATAAAGATTTGTATGGTTTTACAAGGCTGAATGATGCACAGATTCATTTCTATATAAAATTGTATTTCAGCTTTTTCCGACTCGATACAATTTCTATTGTGGTCGACGAAAAAGATGATGTGGTGGCATTGGGAATAGCAATGCCCAGTTTTACCAAAGCGCTTCAGAAAGCAAAAGGTCGTTTGTTTCCTTTGGGTTGGTTTTATATGCTCAATGCGCTGCGAAAGAACGATTTGCTCGATTTGTATCTTATGGCTGTACACCCCGATTATCAAAACAAAGGCGTGAACTCGCTTGTGTTTGCTGAGTTGATGGTGAACAGTGCCAAAAACGGCTATAAATTTGCGGAGTCGAATCCGGAACTCGAAACCAATACGCGAATGTCGTCGCAGTGGGGTAGTTTTGAGTATGTAAATCATAAAAAACGACGGGTATATATTAAAGAGATTTAGCGAAGATATTTCAGGTCAAAAGTCTCATCTCAAATTCCTTTGTCTTTGATCTTTTGTCTTTGCTCCAAAAAAATAAAAAAAATGACACGTAAGTTTGATTTTTTAGTTGTTGGTAGCGGTATAGCAGGCATTAGTTTTGCACTTAAAGCTGCTCCTTATGGTAAAGTGGCTTTGCTATGCAAAACAACACTCGACGAATCCAATACTTCATATGCTCAGGGGGGGATAGCTACTGTTATGTACGAACCCGATAATTTCGATAAACATATTGAGGATACGTTAATAGCAGGTGATGGCCTTTGTAATTTAACCGCTGTAGAAAAAGTGATTCGTGAGGCTCCCTCGCAAATAGAAGAATTATTACGATGGGGGGTTGACTTTGACAAACGCGAAGATGGACTTTTTGATTTGCATCGCGAAGGTGGACATTCGGAGCATCGTATTCTGCATCACAAAGATAATACGGGTTACGAAATTCAGCAAAGTCTTGTTCGTGAAGTGCGGAATAATAAAAATATCGAGGTTTTTGAATATTCTTTTGCCATCGAAATACTGACTCAACACCATTTGGGTGAAGTGGTTACACAACATACACCGGGTGTGGAATGTTATGGTGCTTATGTGCTCGATCAGCATACAAATCATATTCATACTTTTTTATCGAAAGTAACCCTCTTAGCTACGGGAGGCATAGGTAGTGTGTATTCTACTACTACTAACCCTGCTATTTCTACCGGCGATGGTATTGCTATGGTTCACCGTGCGCGTGGTGTCATTCAGGATATGGAATTCGTTCAGTTTCACCCCACTGCACTTTATCATCCTGGTGAACGTCCAACATATCTTATCACTGAGGCTATTCGTGGATATGGAGCTGTGCTTCGCTGTAAGGATGGTCGCGAATTTATGCAAAAGTACGACGAACGTGGTTCGCTTGCACCACGCGATATTGTGGCACGGGCTATTGATAATGAAATGAAAATTCGAGGTCACGAATTTGTGTTTCTCGATGTGACGCATAAAAATCCCGAAGAAACAAAAAAACACTTCCCTAATATTTATAAAAAATGTCTCGAATTGGGCATTGATATCACAAAAGACATGATTCCTGTGTCGCCAACACAACATTATTTGTGTGGTGGCATAGTTGTTGATTTAAATGCCAAAACCTCTATCGACAGGCTGTACGCTGCAGGCGAATGTTCTTGCACAGGTTTGCATGGTGCAAATCGTTTGGCGTCAAATTCACTGCTCGAAGCTATTGTATATGCCGATGCTGCAGTAAAAGATGCACTTCCGCATTTAAGAGATTTGAAATTTAACGAATCAGTCCCTGCATGGAATGATGAAGGTACTTCTCTGCCTGAGGAAATGGTATTGATTACCCAAAGTTTTCGTGAAGTGGAGCAAATAATGAGTACTTATGTAGGAATTGTACGTTCGAATCTGCGTTTGAAACGTGCTATGAGTCGATTGGAAATACTGTATCGCGAGACTGAGGATTTGTTCGAACGCTCAGTTGTCTCGCGCGAGATTTGTGAACTTCGTAATGTTATAAGTGTTGCTTATCTGATTATTAAACATGCTTTGCGTCGTAAGGAGAGTCGTGGTTTACATTATACTATCGATTATCCTAAAAGGGCTAAATAAATACAGAAATAATATATCTTTGCAAATGAATCGTTTTTACCTTTTAATATTGTGTCTGATGTGTTTTATGTCACTCCGGTCTGATAATGGGAATCAGGGTGAGCAGCGTACACCAGTAACTAAAACGGGAGGTGATTGGGTAAAACCCGACAACGATACGCCCATTCCTCCAAATGCCAATGTAATTACGCTTGCCCAGGGAATTACTTATTACAGTGCTAACGAAGGAATCTTTCTGAACCTGAAAGAGCCGGCTGGTAAAGTGAAACTTTTCTCGTTGACTGGTGAGGTTGTTTGGCAGGGAAATCTTGTTCAGGGTCGTTTTCTGATTCCTACGCGTCAGGGAATTTATTTTTTACGTATTAATAATAAAAGCTATAAACTTATTCGCAAATAATAAACTTTTCAACATATCTGGAAAATATAAAAGTCAAACAGTTATGATTAAACATATTGTGTTTTTTAACCTGGCAGATAATGCCGAAGGTAAATCGAAAGCCGAAAATGCGGCCTATATCAAAGCTGAACTTGAGGCTTTGAAAAATCTTATTCCACAGATTATCACCATCGAAGTTGGAATAAATCATCCCGAAGCGCCTGCTGGGAATTACGATATTTCGCTGTACACCGAATTTGCTTCATCGGACGATCTCGATGCTTATCAGACACACCCCGAACATAAACGCGTTGCCACTTATATTGCTAAAGTTAAAACCGATAGAGCCTGTGTCGATTACGAAGTCTGAAAAAAGTATTTCTTCCCTTAAATCTTTAATTTTGAAAATGTCATGTGGAAAGATTTTTTTTATTTTTCCCGAGGGCAACGAACAGGCATTGTAGTGCTTATTTTGTTGATTTTGTTTGTGGTGGTGCTCAATGTATTTTTGCCCCGGATAATATCTCCCATTCCTGAACCCACAGCCGAAGTACAGGCTGAAATGCAGGCTTTCAGGTCAAATTTACGCTCGCTCGATAGCCTGCGGGCGGTAACACGTCAGCAGGAATACGAGTCGCGGTTTCGTTCAAATTATGCTTTCCGCGATTTCGGTGAGAAGCCAACTGCGTATTCACTTTTCCCGTTCGACCCCAATACAGCCGACTCCTCTACTTTTGTGAAGCTCGGTCTGAAACCTTATGTGGCTGCCAATATTCTGAAATTCAGAGCTAAAGGTGCACAGTTTCGCACACCCGAAAGTTTCTCGAAAGTGTATGGCATCAGTGCCGAAAAATTCAGCGAGCTCGAACCCTATATTTCCATAAAGTCTTCTGAAACAGCGTTGCGATCCGATTCTGCAAAACAAATAGCAGTTCAAAAGGTGGAGAATATTGTGGTGGAGCTAAATACGGCCGATACCAGTTTGCTTATGCAGGTAAAGGGAGTTGGGCGGTTTTTGGCGCGTGGCATTGTGCGATTTCGTATGCAGGCCGGCGGATTTGTGTCGGTGGAACAGTTGCGCGATGTATATGGCATGCGCGAAGAGAATTATCTGAAAATCAAAGATTCGTTCAGGGTAAATACGGGTATGGTTCAGAAGATTAAGGTAAATACGGCCTCTGTGGATAAGCTAAAAAATCATCCCTATCTGAGTTTTTATCAGGCAAAAGCTATTTACGAATTGCGCCGTAAAGAGGGGAAACTTAAAAGTGTACACGATTTAAAACAAATAGAAGAGATTGATGAGCAGGTTCTTGTAAAGCTGACTCCTTATTTGTCGTTCGATTAGTTTAATCTTTCAGCGTTCGAATTACTCTGTCAATCACATTACTTTCAAAACCACGACTCTGGGCAAAGTTAAACAGTTTGCCCATTTTCTCGTATTCGTATTCCCACTTAATGGTCTTAAGTTTATTCTTGAGCAAAACTGCCAGCATTTCTTCATACTCACCTTCGTCAATGGTTTTTAAAGCCATGTCTATCAGCTTCGAATTCAGACCTTTTTGTTTCAGACTGAACGAAATTTTTATCTTACCCCATTTGTTGAAGTGGAATTTATCTTTTGTAAAAGCGATACAGTAACGTTTCTCGTTGATAAAATCATCTTCTATCAACTTATCAATTATTTTATGCTTTTTATCTTCAGTCATTCCCCATGCAGTGAGTTTGTCTTCTACGTCTGAAATGCAATGTTCTGAAATTGAGCAATATGAAGCTGCTTTATGAAGTAGCTCCTCGAAACTGTATTCTTTTTTCATTATATTCATTCTTTTTGTGAAACTGAATATTCTATCCGATTTCTGATGCTTACAAATTTATAACTATTAGTGCATTCAACCAACTTTTTATGACTTTATTTTTGAAAGGAAATTATTATCCAGCAAAACAAGATCGCTGTTAAATGTTGTTAATTTCCGAAATTAAAGGTAACAAAATATTGTTTTATAAATAAAAAATGTAACTTTGCTACTTAAATGTAACCTTTGTTATGACTAAAAAAGAAAAAACGGAAGCCACAGCCAAAGAATTATTCTGGAAACATGGGTTCAAAAAAGTTAGTATCGACGAGATTTGCAAAAAAGCAGCAGTCAGTCGTAAGACCTTTTATACCTATTACCCGAACAAACAGGCTTTGGTACTCTCGATACTCGAATCGCTCACTAACGAAATGCTGGACGTATTTGCAGTGCTTGTAGCTGATACTGAGAAATCGTTTTCCGAAAAAATGAATATGTTGCTTTTGCTGAAATTTGAGATGAACAAAGAGTTTTCAATGGAGTTTATCAACGATTTTTTGCATCCTGATTCTGCTGAATTGCTCGAATATCTGAATACAGTGGTTGGGAAATCGCTGAAGCTTACGCGTGAGTTTTTTACGAATGCGCAACAAAATGGCGAAATGAATCCTGGCTTGAATATCGATTTTCTGCTTTGGAATATGCAAAAACAACTCGAAATATGCTCAACCCCTGAAGCGTTAGCCATGTTTCCCGACTCGGAGAGCATGGTGCGACAAATTTCCGAATTGATGATTTATGGTGTTATGAAACCTGAGCAGTGATGATAACAAAACGAATATATGGCTGGCTGATTTTGAGCGCGGTTTGTGTACTTTGTTTTTCGCAAAACGACGCTCAGAAATCACTTTGCTTCAACGGACAGGTAGTGGGTTGGGCAACGGTGCAAATAGATAATCCGGTTTTCTGGCAGCCGGGTGCCCGGTTTGTTCCTGCGCTCACATGGAAGCAGAGTTTATCATCAGGCGCTGTTTTGAATGCTGAAGCTTCCATGAATGTTTTTGGAAATGCTGATTTTCAAAATTTCAAAATGGACACACTTACTGGTCGGATAAAGCCTTATCGGGTTTGGTTGCGATACAGTAAGCAGAATTTTGAGTTGAGAGCAGGTTTGCAGAAAATTAATTTTGGTCAGGCGCGAATGTTTCGTCCCCTGATGTGGTTCGATGGCATGGATGTGCGCGATCCTCTGCAACTTACCGATGGCGTTTATGGGCTGCTTGCAAAATATTTCTTCGAAAACAATGCTAATATTTGGGCCTGGGGATTGCTGGCTAACGATGACCGCAAAGGCTGGGAGTTATTTGGTTCTGAAAAATGGATGCCCGAAGTGGGTGGGAGAGTGGAAACACCTTTTTTGAATGGCGAAATTGCACTTAGTACGCATCACCGTAAAGTAAAAGCAAGGAATTTGTTGTCGTCGCAATCTAATGATTTTCAACTTCTGAATGAATCCCGTATTGGATTGGATGGTAAATGGGATGTGGGAGCAGGTATCTGGTTCGAAAATTCAACCACTATTACGCAGAAAAATAATATTATGGTTCCCCGTTTTCAGGACATGTGGAATCTGGGAATGGATTATACATTTTCTGTTGGGAATGGTTTGGGAATGACGATTGAGTATCTGCGTTATCATGCCGGTGAAAATTTTCTGACCGGCGGAACAGCCTTGCAACTTGCAGGAAGCATGTTTACATATCCGCTGACTGTAATGGACAATGTGTCGCTGATGTTGTTTTACGAACCTATTGGTAATCAGTTGTTCAATTATGCGAGTTGGAGTCGTAATTACGATAACTGGAGCGTGTATATCATTGCTTTTGTAAATCCTGAAAATGCTCAAATGATTGGATTTCAGTCTGGAAATCGTAATCTTTTTGCAGGAGAGGGCTTCCAGTTGATGTGCAGTTATAACTTTTGAAAATAATTGAGTTTGACAGAATAGAAACGAATTAAAAAATCATGTCGATTATGAATACAATTGTAGAAGTGAAAAATCTGGTAAAGAAATTTCCTGTCGGGTCAGGATTCTTTACTGCGCTCAATGGTATCAACCTGAGTTTCGGCGAAGGCGAATTTGCCGGTCTCGTTGGACCGAGCGGATCGGGAAAAACAACTTTGCTCAATATCATCGGCTCGCTCGATATGCCTACCGGGGGCGAAGTGGTCGTTTTATCGCGCAATGTTGAAAATCTCAAGCCCCGACAGGCAGCGGCTCTGCGTAAGCAAGAGCTGGGCTTTATTTTTCAGAATTATAATTTGCTTCCTGTTTATACCGTGTTCGAAAATGTGGAATTTCCGCTTTTACTGCTTGGTGTGTCGGCCAGTGAGCGAAAGAAACGTGTGCTGGAAACACTCGAATGGGTTGGGCTTTCGGATAAAGTGAATTCGCGTCCGGCACAACTATCGGGTGGCGAATGTCAGCGGGTAGCTATTGCGCGTGCAATGGTAAAACGCCCTTTGCTGGTATTGGCCGACGAGCCAACCGCCAACCTCGATTCGGTAAATTCGCACAATATTCTTCAGACCATGCTTCGACTCAATGAGGAACTGAAAACATCATTTCTTTTTGCTACACACGACGAGAAAGTGATTGGTTATCTGAAACGTATTATCCGCTTGCAGGATGGCAAAGTGGTGGAAGATACTGTGAAAACAGCCCCTAACCCCTAATGGAAATAGTAAATGTGTTTTTTTTTTTTTTTATTTCTAAAAATTTGATTATGAATAATATAGGCAAAACTAACTCTTACTCCCCTTTAGGGGCCGGGGGTAATAATATAAAAAAAACAAACATCGACTCCCCTTCAGGGCTTGGGGGTAAAGGTGGCCTGTTTTTGTTTAAAACAGCCTTTAAAAGTCTGATTGGTAACGGTCTGAAAACATGGCTGAATGTGTCGGTGCTTTCGGTTTCGTTTGTGCTGATTATTTTGCTTCAGGGCGTATTGAAAGGCTGGAGCGAGCAGGCAGTGGAAGATACTGTGCGTTGGGAAATTGCCGATGGGCAGTATTGGCAGGAGGGTTATGATCCTTACGATCCGTTCAGCCTCGACTCGAGTGCGGTCGCTATTCCGGCTCGGCTGCAAGGTGATGTAAACTCGCAAAATCTTGAACCTGTGCTTATCAGTCAGGCAAGTATTTATCCCGGTGGACGTATGATGGGCGTGTTGTTGCGCGGTATCCGCCCCGACCAAAAATTGCTGAAAATACCAACAGAATTACTTGTAGTCAATGACAATGAATCTGAAATTCCTGTAATTCTGGGTGCTTATATGGCCAGGCAGACTGGTTTGAAGCTGAACGATGTGCTCACATTGCGCTGGCGCGATAAAAACGGAACTTTCGAAGCGGCTGATATTCGTGTGGCCGGAATTTTTAAAACTTCTGTACCTTCGGTCGATAATGGTTCGCTCTGGTTGCCACTCGACAAACTGCAATCGATGACTTTGCGCGAAAATGCTGCTCATTTGCTCATAAAATCACCTGAAATTGAGGCGAAGCAAGTAACCGGCTGGAGTTTTAAATCCGTTGAAGACCTTACAGCATCTACCATGTTGTTGGTTAAAACAAAGTCTATGGGCACAAGCCTTCTGTACGTGATTTTTCTGTTGCTGGCTATGCTGGCCATTTTCGACACACAGACTTTGTCGATATTCCGGCGTCAACGCGAAATTGGAACGCTGGTGGCAATGGGCATGACGCCGCGACAGGTTATGTGGCATTTTACGCTTGAAGGAACTTTCAATGCTCTGCTTTCATTTGTGGTGGGAGCTGTCTGGGGAACTCCTCTTTTGTGGTATCTGAGCAACAAAGGTATTTCGTTTAATATGGATGCCAGCGAAATCGGAGTGGCAATGGGTGACACTATGTATGCTTCGGTGACTCCCGGCTTGGTATTCGGTACAATGTTGTTTATTATTGTAATAACTGCTGTGGTGAGTTATTTACCTGCGCGGAAAATTGCAAAGATGAATCCAACCGAAGCTATCAGAGGAAAAGCTATATAAACCCCTGACCCCTAAAGGGGAATAATAAATGCATCGATCGTTAAAATTTTAAATTATGATTATGAACAATATTGACGAAACTAACTCTACCCCCCCTTTAGGGGTTGGGGGTAAAAATATAAAAAACGAATCTAACTTCAAATCCCCTTTAGGGGTTGGGGGTAGTTTCCTTTTTAAAGGACTTATCCGGGATAAAAGCCGGAGTTTATTGCCCATTATTGTGGTTACAGTGGGCGTTATGATGACTGTGTTTCTCGAAGCTTACATGAGTGGAATTTTTAGCGACAGTATTGAGTCTACTGCACGTTTCAGTTCGGGTCATGTGAAAGTGATGACCACTGCCTATCGTGAAAATTTGTCGCAAATGCCCAATGACTATGCCATGCTCGAAGTGGATAACACACTCGAAATGTTGCGTACAGATTTTCCTGATATGATATGGACCGACCGCATTCAGTTCGGAGGTTTGTTGGATGCGCCTGATTCGCTCGGAAATACCCGCTCGCAGGGAAATGTGCTGGGCATGGGGATACATTTGCTGAATAGTTCCGATGAAATTCAGCGCATGGATCTGCAAACCAAACTAATAGAAGGTGACTTCCCGCAAAAGCAGGGCGAAGCGCTCATTACCAAAGAACTGGCGCGAAAAATGAAACTCGTGGTTGGCGACCAGGTAACCCTGATGTCTGCTTCGATGTATGGAGAAATGGCCATGTACAATTTTCGTATCAGCGGATTGTTACATTTTGGTACCGAAGCACTCGACAGAGGGATGATTGTGGCTGATATTAATGATGTCCGTTTTGCATTGAATATGGAAAATGCAGCAGGCGAAATTTTGGGCTTTTTCAGCGATTCGCCTTACGATAATAGTCGTGCTGAAGCGCTGGCTGCAAATTTCAATAGCAAAAACACAGATACTCAAGATAAATTTTCGCTTACTATGGCGCCCATGAGCGGAGTAGGAGGGATGGATTTTATGATTGCTTATTCTGAAAATGCTCAGTTTCTGGTGATATTTATTTTTATAATTGCCATGTCTGTAGTGTTATGGAATACCGGATTGGTGGGCGGTTTAAGGCGTTATGGCGAATTTGGGCTGCGTTTGGCAATTGGCGAAAGTAAGCACGAAATTTATCGCTCACTTATAATTGAAGCTCTTTTTACAGGTTTGGTGGGCTCGTTTATTGGCACAGCCGTTGGTTTGTTTTTTAGTTGGCTTATGCAAAAATACGGAATTGATGTTAGCGGCATGATGCAAAATACACAAATGATGCTTCCCACTGTTTTTCGTTCGCAGATAAGTACTACCACTTACTGGATCGGAATTATTCCCGGAGTGTTATCTACTGTGATTGGTGCTATGCTAGCAGGTGTGGGGATTTATAAACGTCAGACAGCCAGCTTATTTAAAGAGTTGGAGAACTAAAAAACACACCACAAACCCCTAAAGGGGCTAATGTAAAGCAATTTTTTAATAAATTATTCAAGGTATATGAACTCAATCAAAAATCTAATCTCACTCCCCTTTAGGGGGCAGGGGGTTCTTTTTCTATTACTTTTCTCATTTACAATGTCTGCTCAGAATTATCCTTCAGGAAAATCAATTCTGGATAAAGTTGACCGGAATATGTCGTCGAAAACCAGGATAATGACTTCGAAAATGGAAATTCAGGGAGGACGATCTGTACGAACACTCGAATCTAAATCGTGGATAGAAGGAGAGCAGAAAGCTTATACCGAATACCTTTCGCCTGCGCGTGAGAAAGGTACAAAAATGCTGAAACTCGAAAATCAACTCTGGATTTTCTCGCCTTCAACCGACAGGGTTATGCAGATTTCAGGTCACATGCTTCGTCAGTCGGTAATGGGTAGCGATATGTCGTACGAAGATATGATGAGTGATAGTCCGCTTTTGGAACGTTACAAGGCCGAGGTGACATCTGAGGAGATGATAGAAGACCGTAGGTGTTGGGTTGTAACACTCACTGCAATTAAGGAAAATGTAAATTATCACAGTCAGAAAATCTGGGTCGATCAGGAAAGATTTGTGCCACTCAAAATGGATCTTTTTGCCAAGAGTGGAAAATTGCTCAAAAGAACAACGCTGGGCAATGTGCAAAAAATGCAGGGACGCTGGTTTCCGATGGAAATGACATATAAGGACATGCTCAAAGAAGGAAAAGGTACCAAAATGACTGTGGTTAGCATTCAGTTTGACGGAGCTATTCCTGCCGGAGTTTTCAATAAATCGAATCTGAAATAATCAGGGGGTAGAATTATTTTTCCTTGTTATCTTCGTCCTTAAACCAGCCGGAATACATGGCGTAATTGTGCGCAATACGGCGATTCATTTCGTTGGTTTTTTCGGGTTCTACATCTTTTACAAATTTTGCAGGTACGCCGGCCCAAAGTGTATAGGGTGGAACTTTCGTATTGCTCAACACCAAAGCTCCGGCAGCCACAATAGCGCCTTCGCCAATTTCGGCATAGTCGAGCAAAGTGGCGCCCATGCCTATTAGTGCATAGTTGTCGATTTTGGCTCCGTGTACAGTTACATTGTGACCAATCGAAACATAATCACCAATTTCCACTGTTGATTTTTCGTAAAGTGTATGAAGCACCGAGCCATCCTGAATGTTCACATGATTTCCGATACGAATGGAATTTACATCGCCGCGTAATACGGCGTTGAACCATACGCTACAGCCTTTTCCTAATACCACATCACCAACAATTGTTGCGTTTTCGGCCAGATAACAATCCTCGCCAATCTGTGGTTTGAAACCTCTTACTTCTTTAATCAGTGCCATATTTAAGAGAATAATTACATGTGTTTTTAAAATGAAAAACCTCTGCAATCAAGCGATTGCAGAGGTTTTTTTCGTGCGGCTGAAGGGACTCGAACCCCCACGCCTCTCGGCACCAGATCCTAAGTCTGGCGCGGCTACCAATTACGCCACAGCCGCATTGTGCGCATTGCGGGTGCAAAGATACTTAAATGTTTCAATTCTGCAAATACTAAGGTCCGAAAACTTTGCTTTTTCGGGTCTTAGTGGTGTTTATTGTGTTGATTCAATGCTGTATATAATTATTTATTTCTTTTCAAGATAAGCAATTACTTCGCCTTTTTGTACAATTTCGCCCTGGCGTTTTTCTACAGCTACCACACGTCCGGTACAAAAACTGTTAATGTGCTCGAGCCCGTAACGTGTTTGAAGTGTACAAAAATTCTCCGATTCTTTGAATAGCTTGCCGTGAACGGGTTCCGACGAGCGTTCGGTGTAATCCAGTTCCCAAATGATGCGTCCTGATACAGGTGCTACAACAGGTTCGGCGTTTGGATATTTCAATTGTCGAATATCTGGCATTTGCACTTGTTGTGTGCTGTATTTTTCCTTTATAGCGGCTTCGAGTTCAGCATTGAAGCGTTTTTTTGCCTCACCCGATTTGAAATCGCGATACTGTTTTTCGTGCATGGCAAATTCGAAGAGTTCTTCATCGTCCTGTCCTCGATCCCAGCCATTTTCGGCCATTTCTTTAATAAAGCGGTCGAGTTCGTTTGGATAATTATCCTGCGGATTACCTTCGTAGAATTCAAATTTATTTTTAATTGCCAGGTCAATGATTTCCTGATCGAGTTTGCCAGGCAATTTTCCTGCTTTGCCCAGAATCATATCCCATGAATTGCGGTCAATCATCGACCACCGTGGTTGACCTTTTACCATGAACATAACATTCATCAGTGCAATATTTTTTACGTATTGGCTGAATGGAGTTACTAACGGAGGATTGCCAAGCTTTGGCCAAATATATTTTACTTCGTCGAAAAGCATTACAAGTAATTCGTCGGTGCTGAGTTCTTTTTTATTATTGCTTTTAAGATATGAGTTAATTCCTGCATGTACACCTTTCAGATCGGCCATTAATGAACCCATCATGCCGCCCGGAAGCCCGCAGCCTACGAGTAGCGAAGTCATAAGCTTATTGCGGTCGTCGATAAAATATCCCAGAAAATCGTCGATGAAGCTTTGCGAAAGTCTGCGTGCTTCCATATAAGCACTCATGTTTATTTCGGGAACTTTAAAGCCGGCATCTTTGAGCATTGCTTGTACCGAAATTACATCCGGATGTACCATCCCCCACGAAAGAGGCTCCATTGCTACATCAAGATAATCGGCGCCTGCTTTTGCTACTTCAAGCATTGAGGCCATCGAAAATCCGGGGCCTGAGTGACCGTGGTATTGTACAACGATTTCGGGATGATTTGTTTTTATTGAACGTACAATTTTACCAAGCATATCGGGGCGTCCCACTCCAGCCATGTCTTTCAGACAGATTTCTTCGGCTCCGGCAGCAATCAGTTGTTCCGACATATTTACATAGTACTCCACGTTATGAACTTCGGAATAAGTGATACACATAGTCGCCTGCGGTATCATTCCGGCAGCTTTGGCATATCTAATTGATGGAATGATATTGCGAACATCGTTCAGTCCACAGAAAATACGTGTTATGTCCACCCCTTGTGATTTTTTAACCTTATACATCAATTCGCGAATATCCGCAGGAACAGGATTCATGCGCAAACCGTTCAGTCCGCGGTCGAGCATATGTGTCTGAATGCCTGCCTCGTTAAATGGTTTTGTGAAAATGCGTACTGCTTCATTTGGATTTTCGCCAAACAGGAGATTTACTTGTTCCGATGCACCTCCATTAGTTTCAACTCTCGAAAAACATCCCATTTCGATAATAACCGGAGCTATTTTTTCCAACTGATCTTTGCGTGGCACATATTTTCCTGAGGATTGCCACATGTCGCGATACACGAGACTGAATTTAATTTCTTTCATGGGTTAATAATTTATTTATATATTTGTCACACCTAATTCTCAATAGTAATCATCTGCTGACCAAATCAGAATAAATTCAAATTTGTGTGTTTCATCTTCTTTCGATGAATTTATTCAAAATCTTTTTCCTTTTTTTTAGCTTTTGATGTTTGATTTAGCGTAAACTCACTATTCTTCTGACAATCAAATTAGAGACATATTTCTGTAATTGAATTGTGTTGCAAATATACTATAGATTTTTGTATTAAAGAAATTTTTCCGTAATTTATTTTATTAATAATCAATGCTTTTAAAATGTAGATTGTAATAAAATGTCAGTATTTTCGGAATAGTTTATCGAAAAATGATTTATAACTGATAATCTGTAATTGTAAAGCAGTGTTTAAGTAATAAAGTATAAGTTTATAATTGACGCAAATTTTTTATGTTATAATCAAAATTATTTTCGAGGACTTACAACTTTATACTAAATATTCATTTTTGCTTCAAAAAACAATCAATATCCTATTTCTGTAACTTGTGACTAACTGTCATTTTAAAGTTTAATTGTATTAACTTACATTTTTTGCATAGGATTGTTTAGTCATTTATTACAATGATTTTTGTACCTTTCATCATTGATATAGTTTCATTGGTCACGCATTAATCATTATATTTGCAAACCCAAAATAATAATTCAAAGAAATGACATATTTAAGAAAACCTGAATGGTTACGAAATAAGTTTTATAGTGAATCGGAGTATTCGAATGTGAATCAGGTAATCAAACAACATGGACTTCATACTATTTGTACGAGTGGTCGTTGTCCAAATCAGAGTGAATGTTGGAGCCGTGGTACTGCTACATTAATGATAGGTGGTGATATATGTACACGTTCGTGTAAGTTTTGTAATACAATCACAGGTCGTCCGCTTCCGCTTAATCCTCAGGAGCCTGCAAATGTGGCCGAATCTATACGGCTTATGAAGTTAAAGCATGCTGTAATAACCTCGGTTGATCGCGATGATTTAAAGGATCAGGGCGCCAATCATTGGGCTGAAACTATCAGAAAAGTGAAGGAAGTAAACTCCGAAACCACGCTCGAAGTGTTGATTCCCGATTTTCAGGGGAAAGAGGAGTTGATAGAACTTGTAGTAGCAGAACGACCCGATATTATTTCACATAATCTCGAAACAGTGCGCAGGCTTACACCTGAAATTCGTACACGTGCAAAATATGATGTAAGTCTAAAAGTACTAAAGTATATTGCATCGCGTGGCATTGTAGCTAAAACAGGAATTATGCTTGGACTTGGAGAAACCGAAGAAGAGGTGCTTGAATTGATGGACGATGCATTGGCGCACGATTGTAAAGTGCTCACTATCGGTCAGTATATGCAGCCTTCGCGAAAACACATTGTTGTGAGTGAATATGTTCATCCTGACAAATTTAAAGAATATCGTGAAATAGCTTTGGCTAAAGGCTTTAAGCATGTGGAAAGTGGACCGTTTGTGCGTTCGTCGTATCATGCTGAAAAACATGTGGATACAAAATAGACAATTAGATATTTGATTAAATAATAGGCTGTTTTGTAAGATAATTGAACGTAAATTTAGCTACGCTGACCGTTGGTTCGCAAAAAAAACGCAAATTTCCACAAAACATATAATGTAGTTATTCAGTTGAATGTAGGATAATTGAATTGTTTTATTTGTGAAAATTTGCGTTCAAAAACTACACTTTTGATACGATCTCTTGTATTTACATAAGTGGACTGAAGAGCCGGGCAAACGATTCTTTAAGCTTTTGCTTTCTTTTGCGGTTGGTCCATGCTTCGATGGTTAGTTCTTCACAGTTTTGCATGTCACGAAAAAAGAGTTCCTTGAGGCGATTAGCAGTTTTTTCCTCATAAATAAATGCATTTACTTCAAAGTTTTGATTGAAACTTCGCTCATCGAGATTAGCCGAACCCACAATGGAAATAAAATCGTCGATTACAATTGCTTTGCTGTGCAAGAAACCTTCTGTGTATCGATAAACTTTAACTCCGGCTTCAAGCAGTCGTCCCATATAACTAAAAGTGCAAGCATCTGACAATCGGGAGTCGGAGCGGGCAGGAATCATGATACGCACATCAACGCCACTCATGGACGACATCTGAATGCAGTTCTCGACTACATCGTTAGGTATGAAATACGGAGTGTGAATAAACACATATCGTGTAGCCGACATAATGGCAGAAGCGATTCCCTGCATAATGGACTCCCATTGAGTGTCGGGACCACTTATGGCAATTTGTACCAGGTTTGAATCGAATTTTTTGGGTATTGGGTAGTATTTGGGGTCGGAAATAAGTTTGCGTTCCACAAAATACCAATCCATAAGGAAAAGCTGCTGCAATCCGTGTACAACTGACCCTTCAAATCGTACAAAAGTATCGCGCCACATACCGAGTGCATTTCCGAAAATGTAACGGTCGGCTACATTAAGTCCACCAGTGAAACCTACTTCCCCATCAACAATTAGTATTTTACGGTGATTTCGGTAGTTTATTTTGCTACGCCCAAACCTTAGTTGCAGAGGTAAAAATGGCTTCAGATAAACACCCGCTTCGCGTAATGATTGCAAATATAAACGTGACAGAAAAAAACTTCCCCAATAATCGTAAATCATTCGCACACGGACTCCATTACGTGCTTTCTGAATCAGAAGTTCACGTAGGGTATTTGAAATTTTGTCGTTCCCAAATATAAAGAATTCAATGTGAATGTGATTTTTGGCGTTGTTTATAGCATTGAACATTGCATCGAATGTGGTTTTACCATCCGAGAGGATCTCTATTTTATTGTTTGGATATGCTTTGGAATCGCTGTTGGTGTACAGCATTCGAATCAGATTTACCTGATTGTTGTCCATTAAATCCGAGTTTAGACGGTCGATGTCGAAACTTACATGGGGGCGATTGGCTGCAAAACGAAGACTTTTTTTTGAGATGGATTTCTGTTTTCTGAAATTCTGCCCGAAAATCAGATATAGAAAAAGGCCTAGACCGGGTAAAAAAAGTAACACCAGCACCCAAGAAAGAGATTTGACAGGGTTGCGGTTTTCGAGTAGTAGCACTGAAATGGTGGTAGTCAGTGTGTAAACGTAAAGTACTATAAAGATAATGGTTAAGATGCTGTTCATGTTTTATTGACTAAAGTTTGGTTTTGGATTTTTAAAATGTAACCATGCATGTCCTTGTATTTGTTCGGTGGCAGCAGGAAGTGTGTTTAAAATTGGTGCTTTAACTCCATTGCAAAGCTTCTGTTGCGATATTTCGATATGCGCTTCGTCCCACAAACCAGCATCGATAAAACTTTGCAGCAGTTTAGCTCCTCCTTCAACCAATACAGAATGAATACCTTTTTTGTAAATGCTGTTAAGCATTGTTTGCAAGGAAGTTTCATCGAAAATGTGCGGAATATATTCCAGATTATGAGCGTCTTGCACGGGTTTTTCGGTGAAAATAAGTGTTTGATTTTTACCGTTAAGCAAATTGTGTGTTTTTGGAATACGTCCCTGACGATCGAGTGCAATACGCACAGGGTTTTTGCCACTCCAGTTGCGCACAGTCAATGATGGATTGTCGAGTAATACGGTGTTGGTACTAACTAATATCGATTGATTTTCGGATCGCATCTTATGAGTAAGTTGTCGGGTGATTTCGTTTGAAATGCTCAAAGGTGGGTGCTGGTTGTCGGTACGCAATCTGTCGAGATAGCCATCAGTTGTTTGTGCCCATTTAAGAAGCACAAATGGTCTTTTTTCTTCCTGGAAAATAAAAAACCGTCGGTTAAGTTCGCGACATTCGTTCTCGAGAACTCCTACAATTACTTCCACGCCAGCATCTTCCAGTATTTTCACACCTCGTCCTGCAACCTTCGGATTCGGGTCGAAAGTGGCGATAACCACACGCGGAATGCCAGAGTCAACAATAAGGTTAGCACAGGGAGGAGTTTTCCCGAAATGTGAACAAGGCTCCAGATTTACATAAAGGGTGGAACATGACAAGAGACTTTTGTCTTTTACCGAATGTATAGCATTGGGCTCGGCATGTGGCTGTCCGTAACGACGATGATACCCTTCGCCAATAATTTTTCCATCGCATACAAGTAGCGCTCCAACCATTGGATTCGGTGCTGTGTAACCCGCTGCAGTTTGGGCAAGGTGCAGGCAGCGACGCATGTAAAAATCATGAATAGTTTGATTGTTCAGGGAATTAGATGTTTGTATATCAGTCATTATGTTTTTACTTTTCGAAACTATTTACTTTTTCTTATCTTTGTGCCATGCAAAAATCTATCGAATATATCAGCAATTCGCTTCAGTCGCAGTTTTCTGTAAATGAATTGAAAATTGTGACTCAAATACTGATTTCGGAAATTACGGGATTTAATCCTACTCAAATAATTGTAAACAAAAATACACTTTTTTCTGATGAACAGGTTAAATTGCTGCATACTTTTGTAGAAAAACTCAAAAAAAACGAACCATTACAGTATGTAACTGGCAAAACTGAGTTTTTTGGATTAAAAATTAAGATAAAGCCCGGGGTGCTTGTTCCTCGTCCGGAGACAGAAGAATTGGTAGAATGGATTACGCAATCGCTCAATAAAAGTGGCAGCTACCGGTTACTCGATGTAGGGACGGGGAGTGGCTGTATTGCGCTTGCTTTGAAATCGGTTTTTGTTGACTCGGATGTAACAGCGCTGGACATTTCGGCCCAGGCATTGCAAATAGCTACAGACAACGCTCTTGCTTTAGGTCTGGAAATTTGTTTTATGCATGGTGATGCGCTTCAAATGTCAGGTAATGAATTGTGCTGGGACTTGATTGTGAGCAATCCGCCTTATATACCTTTCTCCGAAAAAGCAAATATGGATGGTGCTGTCTTCGATTATGAGCCTCACGAGGCTTTGTTTGTGCCCGATAACGACCCTTTGATTTTTTATCGACGAATTGCAGAATATGCATTTTTTGCTTTGAAAGAAAATGGTTTTTTATTTTTCGAAATACATCGTGATTATGGCACACAATGTGTATCAATGTTGTACGACTTAGGATTTACATGCGTTGAGCTGCGTAAGGATATTTCAGGTAACGACCGTATGATTAAAGTAAAAAGATAAAAATGTAAGGAGTTGATTAAACTATTCTCCGTTTGTTTTGTCAGTGTAGAGTTGCAAATTTGAAACTAAAAGTATTTATTAAAAATTGATTTATGAATCAATCCGAATCGGAAATTGTGATGCAGCTTGGGCAACCCTCAAAGCGCGGTCAGGCGTTTTCGACTGTGGTCAGGATGTATCAGGAGCGTCTTTACTGGCACATCCGTAAAATGGTGCTCTCGCATGAGGATGCCAACGATGTATTGCAAAATACTTTTTTGAAAGCATGGAACGCATTGGATGGATTCAGGGCTGAATCGAAGGTTTCAACATGGCTATATCGTATTGCGACCAACGAAACGCTTACTTTTCTGACTAATAAGCGTATGCGTAATCTGACTTCGATGGACGATGAAGAAACTTACTTGATGCAAACGCTTCAGTCCGATACATATTTTGATGGCGATGAGGTTCAGTTAAAATTACAAAAGGCAATACTTACACTGCCCGAAAAGCAAAGATTGGTATTTAATATGAAGTATTTTGATGATATTACATACGAGGAAATGGAAGCAA
Organism: Paludibacteraceae bacterium; assembly: GCA_016937795.1. Taxonomy (GTDB): domain Bacteria; phylum Bacteroidota; class Bacteroidia; order Bacteroidales; family Paludibacteraceae; genus Paludibacter. Next base: position 21,266 of record JAFGVV010000072.1, on the reverse strand, counting down.
TACTCGGAACTTCAACCGGAGCACTTAAAGCTTCGTATCATCATGCGGTAAAGAAAATTGAAAAATACTTTGAAGAAGAATAGTAGTTCATTGTACGAAAACTAAACAAACGATAATTAATTACGGATTAAACTTTTGCATATATAATTAGTCTGATATATATAATCAGGAAAAAATAAACGAAATGGACAACAAGAAACACATATTATTTGGCGAAGCCGGAAAGAAACTGCCCTTTACTGTACCTGAAAACTATTTCGAGAATTTTGCCTCTCAAATGGAAGCTCAGGTGACAATTAAACCTGTGTCGGTATTCAAAATTATGCGTCCATGGATGTATATGGCGGCTATGTTTTTAGGTGTGCTTTTTCTGAGCAGGGTAGGGTACAATGTTTATCAGGAGAAAAGCAATACCTTAATTGCCGACAATTATGAGCTTTATGTGCTTTCGCAGGTGGATGAGGCCGAAATAATTGATTATTACCTGTCGGATGAAACATTAAAGTGAATCAAATAAAAACGAACAGAACCGTTTTCCCCATTTTCGGGGGTAAAAGGAATATGTAAAATATTTATAATCATATGAAACGTAATACAACAATATTAGTAATGATGTTAATGCTATTGAACTTATATGCCCAACAACGTCCGCGTGTGAGGGATATGCATATAAAGAAATGGGATTTTATAGCTGCCAAAATGCAACTTTCGGTAAAACAGGCTGAGAATATTAAGCCCTTGTTTATGGAGTATGAGATGGCTGTATGGAAAATTATGGAACAAAACCGCGATGCTCATAGAAAGTTTATTGAGGATAAACGTACAAGCACAAAACCCGATTTTGAACGGATAAACGATGCTTTTGTTAATTCAGAAATGCAGAAAGCACAATTGATGAAAAATTATTATAATAAATTAAAGAAACAATTGACTGCGGAACAGATATATGAATATTTTGATACAGAGCGCTCATTCAGAAAGGAATTGATACGCGACTGGCAGGGAAAAGGTCGGCGTGTACAGCAGCGTTAATATGGTTTCACGACAGAAATTATAAAAATTGTAACGCATATTTTTTGCAGAAAGCAGGAAAATGATTATCTTTGCAGACCGAAAAATAAATGGTTCGTTGGCCGAGTGGCTAGGCACCGGTCTGCAAAACCGTTAACGGCGGTTCGAATCCGCCACGAACCTCAAAAAAACCTTCTAAGCTAACCTTATGGTTGCTCAGAAGGTTTTACTGTTTGGATGGTTTCAATCGTTTGCATATAAATTATTTCAATGTATTTATTTTTAGTGCTCAAGAACCGAACTTTATTGTAAATTTGCGCTAAACCAAAGACATTCAACTCTTTTTTGTGACACGAGCATGCACAAAAAAATGCTTGATTCATATGAATTGTAGTTTGTATGTTGTTTTCTTAATCGTAGTTTATGAATATACAATTTAACGTTCATTACAAAACAGAATGGGGTCAAGCCTTGTGTCTGGTATTGTTGTTGCCACATGAAAATGAATATAGTGCAAAACAATGTATCGAAATGCATTGTAATGAAGAGATGGAATGGACGACTGATGTTAATGTTAATAATGCCGATAACCTTTATTATCGATATGCAGTAAGTGTATCGCGACATATTTTGTTTTATGAATATGGAGATCCAAGGTGCATTACATTTCATGATAAAACTAAAAATGTAAACATAATCGATAACTGGCGCGGTCCTTATGGCGATAGCCCTTTTGCAACAACAGTTTTTTCGGATATTTTTTTTAAACGAAATGCACTCGTAAAATCCGAGAGTTACAAAGGAAATCTTTTGCTCCGCCTCAATTGCGTACAAATTGAGCCCGGACGACATTTTGCTGTGGTCGGGAATCAGGATGCGCTGGGCAACTGGGATGTGAGTAAAAAGGTGCGTATGGACGAAAGTACCTTTCCGGTCTGGGAAATAAGTCTCGACACCCGGAAAATGACTTTCCCGCTTGAATATAAGTATCTGGTAGTCGATACAGCTACCGATGAAGTGCTTGCCTGGGGCGGTGGTCCAAACCGAAAACTCACATTTGCCGATAACGACGAGCATACGATAGTTTCCGACGAACATTTTCAGCGCACAATTCCTTCGTGGAAGGGCGCAGGCGTGGCCATTCCGGTATTTTCGCTGCGAAGCAAAAAAAGCTTCGGTACAGGCGAGTTCGAAGATATAAGGCTTATGGTGGACTGGGCTGTGAAAACAGGGCAAAAGCTTATCCAAACGCTTCCTATCAACGATACCATTCTTTATCATACCAATTACGATTCGTATCCCTATAATGCAGTGTCGGTTTATGCGCTGCATCCTATATATTTAAGTCCCGAAAAAACAGGAAAGATTAAATCGAAAGAGCGTAAAGCATATTACGATGCCAAAAAGGCGGAGCTTAACGAACGCACTTTTTCCGATTATCAGAATGTGATGAATGTAAAGTGGGAGTATTTCAAAGAGATATATCCTGCCGAAAGCAAAAAGATTTTTGCCTCGCCCGAATACAATACATTTTTTGAGAAAAACCGTGAATGGTTAGTGCCTTACGCCGCATTTTCGTATTTGCGCGATAAATTCAAAACGCCGGAGTTTGGTAAATGGCCTGAGTTTGGGGTTTATAACAAGGCTGCAATTGAAGAACTGACTTCTCCGAAACGTCCTTATTTCGACGAAATCGGGATTTACTATTTTCTTCAGTTTCATTTGCACAAACAGCTCAGCGAAGTGCACGATTATGCCCGCGAACGTGGTGTGGTGATCAAGGGCGATATTCCCATCGGGGTAAGTCCGCGAAGTGTGGATGCGTGGGTCGATCCTGAGCTTTTCAATACGCAGGTGCAGGCCGGAGCGCCGCCCGATGATTTTTCGGCCACTGGTCAGAACTGGGGATTCCCAACTTACAACTGGGAGTTGATGGAAAAAGATGGTTATCAGTGGTGGAAGAAACGTTTCCAGAAACTTGCTGAATATTTCGATGCCTATCGTATCGATCATATTCTGGGCTTTTTCCGTATCTGGGAAATTCCTGTGAATGATGTATGGGGACTTACCGGAAGTTTTAATCCGGCATTGCCCTTTACGCGTCAGGAGCTCGAGACGCAGGGACTCTGGTGGGACGAAGAACGCTATCTGAAACCTTATCTGAAGGAACATGTGTTGTATGCCCTGTTCGGAAAATATACCGACGATGTGATTCGCGAATATCTGCTGCCCGATGGCTGGCAGAATTATAAGTTCAAGCCTGAATTTGATACGCAAAAGAAAATTGAAGCACATTTTGCCAGTCTGGGTTATAATTTCGGAAACAAGGAAGTGCTTATTCGCGATGGACTTTATATGCTTCATTGTGAGGTGCTTTTTGTGCGTGATCAGCGCGATCCGGAAAAATATCACCCGCGTATTTCAATGCACAGTTCGGCTTCGTTTCGCGATTTGAATGATGAAGCCCGTCGTTTGCTCGACAAAATTTACGTGGATTATTTTTATCATCGTCACAACGAATTCTGGAAACAACAGGCTATGAAGAAACTGCCTGCGCTGATATCGGCGACGAAAATGCTGGTGTGCGGCGAGGATTTGGGTATGGTGCCCGATACAGTGCCCGATGTAATGAATGCGCTCGAAATTCTGAGTCTCGAAATACAGCGAATGCCTAAGAAACCGAATGCGGAATTTGCTATGCCGGCCGACGCACCTTATCGTTCGGTTTGCACTACTTCCACACACGATATGAATCCGATCAGAGCATGGTGGGAAGAAGATCCGGCGCTGACACAACGTTTTTACAATCGTGCGCTGGGAATGCCCGGGCCTGCACCTGAAAAATGTGAGCAGTGGATTGCTGAGAAAATTGTCGATCAGCATTTGCAATCCGGTGCTATGTGGGTGATACTTCCATGGCAGGACTGGATAGCTGTGGAATCGAAGCTTTGGTTACCACATCCTTTTGCCGAACGTATTAATGTGCCGAGCAATCCGCGTAACTTCTGGTGTTATCGTATGCATATTCCGCTCGAGAAATTGTTGAAAGAAGATAAATTCAACAAAAGACTACGCGAAATGATTGAAGAGGCGGGAAGATGAAATTTTGGGAAATAAATTGTTACAAATAGTTGAAATAAATACTGTCAAAATGAAAAACTTAGAAAACGATTCTAACTTCAATTCCCCTTCAGGGCCTGGAGCTAACAATGAACGTTACAATTTGCGTGGTGTGTCGGCTTCGAAAGAAGATGTGCACAATGCTATTAAAAACACCGACAAAGGACTTTATCCCAAAGCTTTTTGTAAAATAATTCCCGATTATCTGGGCAACGATCCTGAGTATTGCAATATTATGCATGCCGATGGTGCCGGCACAAAATCGGCTCTGGCTTATATTTACTGGAAGGAAACTGGTGATTTGTCGGTTTGGAAAGGCATTGCACAGGATGCGCTGATTATGAATATCGACGACCTGCTTTGTGTGGGTGCTACTGATAATATCCTGCTTTCGTCGACCATTGGACGCAATAAAAATCTGATTCCGGGCGAAGTAATTTCAGCTATTATCAATGGAACAAACGAATTGGTGGCTGAGTTGGCTTCGATGGGCGTGAATATCTATCCTACCGGGGGCGAAACTGCCGATGTGGGCGATATTGTACGCACAATTATTGTGGACAGCACTGTGACCTGCCGCATGAAACGCTCTGAAGTGATCGACAATGCCAATATCCGTCCGGGTGATGTGATCGTGGGACTTTCGTCGAGCGGAAAAGCTACTTACGAAAAAGAGTACAATGGCGGAATGGGCAGCAACGGACTTACTTCGGCCCGTCACGATGTGTTTGCTAATTATCTGGCTACTAAATATCCGGAAAGTTTCGATGCTGGCATTCCTGCCGATCTGGCTTACTCGGGTTCGCGCAAACTAACTGATGCGGTGGAAGGAACCGAACTGAATGCCGGTAAACTTGTTTTGTCGGCCACGCGTACTTATGCGCCTGTGGTGAAGAAGTTACTTGCCGAGTTGCGTCCGCATATTCACGGAATGGTGCATTGCTCGGGTGGTGCGCAAACCAAAATATTGCATTTTGTTGATCAGCTGAAAGTGGTGAAGAACAATATGTTCCCTGTACCTCCGCTGTTCCGTTTGATTCACGAAGAATCAGGAACTTCGTGGCAGGAAATGTACAAAGTGTTTAATATGGGTCATCGCCTGGAAGTATATCTGCCTAAGGAACAGGCCGAAAAAGTAATCGAAATATCTCAATCGTTTGGCATTGATGCTCAGATTGTGGGTTGTTGCGAAGCATCCGACAAGAAAGAACTGGTGATTGAAAGTGAATTCGGACGTTTTGAGTATTGAAAAGCAATAAATAAAAAGCTGCAAATATGAAGTTTGCAGCTTTTTTTGCTTTTTAGAATTATAGTTTTATTAATTTTGTTGAATAATGCGTTGTTCTTATAATGTAAATGCCAGGTTTGATTGAGGATAAATCTATAAGAGTTTTATTGTTTATAGCAATTGTCTTTATAAGAATGTTGCCCTGTGTATTTATAATTTCTATAGATTCATTTGCTTTAACACCGTATACGTATAAAAATGTTTTGGCCGGATTCGGACTTATACTAAATTGATTTTCTGAAATGTAGTTTGTGTTAGTATAGGCTTTCCCAAGATAATGAATATCGAGATAATTCAGACGTTCGCTGATCCAATCGGATAAAAATAGTATTTCACTTTCAAGCCCATCAATTTGCCAACGTTCTGATTCGCGCTGATCGGCTCCGCTATTCTGAATATGTTTAAGATAAATGTTAAAGCGATTCATTAATTTCTCGTGGTTGAAGTGAGTCTTACGTAATTCGCGATACCTGCTCTTTAGTTTGTCGTTAAATCCATCTGTATTGTTAGCCATCATTCTCAGATAGAGATTATTTTGCTTTGGCTCGTTTTGAATAATGTATTTTTCGAATGACTGATTTGCATAAGTACGGTTTGTTGTACCATCCCAACGACGTCCCCAAACACCATCGAGATCCCATGGTGTGATACTTACCATTGGTGAAACTGTTTGATCGTACACCGAAAGATAATAATTTTTTCCATGATTGTCCGAGGCAAGTATCAGATCAAGAAAAAGATAATAATCGATAAATACAGGAATATCAAAATATTTGTTGACTGAATTTTTAAAATCTGAATAATTTGTTTCCCAATACGGAACTTTTACTGCATCGAAAGCAGGTTTCCATTCTATAGGCTCCCCATCTCCAAAGTCAGGGTATTTTACCTCAAAAGCAGTCCAACTTTCAGACTTATTGTCGAAAGATGGTAAAACACTTGTACCCCAGGTTTCCGGATTGCCAAGCTGAGTCCCAATAGACCAACTACTGGCTTTGTAAAGTGCTCCACGTTGAGTGACTTCAGAGGAGTCAGATGAATACTTTAGTTTTTTGAGATTGAGTTGTTTTCGGTCAATTTTCTCTGTCATACAATAAAGTCCATTGTATGAATTGTTTACAAAAACTTCTACATAGAACCCGCGTGTTCCGTTCAGCATACTAGGTTCTAAATGGGCATAATATACTGGATTTGAGAAGTCAAGCCATAAATCGGTTGAAACGCGGTTGCGCATGCGTGCCGGATCGATGTACATGGCATCCAGGATCCATGCATTATCGCTACGTAATCCCATAAAACTTCGGTATGTTGGCGAAATGCCATCATCTTCCTTTAATTTAATATTGTATGACTTTTTCTCAACCCTCGCTGCATAATCGCCTCTGAGTCTTATGTTTGAAAGTAATATTTCAGCCTTATTGGTTTTGTATGGCTCAGTTACTACAGCTCGTCCGAGTTCGTATACGTTAGTAATTTCGTTGTCGGCATATAATTGAACAATTGGTAGGCTTGTTGCAATAAGCTTACCACTGAGTAATATCTGATTCCCGTATCTGACTTCGATAATGTTTTGGCTGTTTGGTTTCAATCTGAAAGTAGTGCTTTGATTTACAGGATACTTGTTGATATATAGCTTGTGGTTAGTATTTAGCATTGAATAGCTTATTAAAACATCCTGAAATGTATCAATATTGTCTTCAGTGATATTAAAATATATATTATTACTCCTTACATCTGTAGCGGGTGATTTTCCGTTTATTGTAAAATCATTCAGGTAATAACTGTAATTTCCTATTGTTTGAGTCGATTCGGGGAGGATTGCAGGTGCTTTACCATCATCAATAACTGAGTTTCCGTTAGTGTCATGAAATACAAAACATTGAATATCAGCACCACTAATATTGTAAACCCCCACTGGATACAAATTGTCTTGTATTTGAGTTCTTCGGTCCCATGCTTTTGTCGGGTTTAGTTGTGATTTGATAATGTAGTAATCGATATTGTTAACTCGTTTGTGTTCCAGATTAAATGATGTAGACTTATCTTCTTTTACTCCATCGCAAAAACGTAATGAGGCACGATCAGCTAAATTCGAATCATAGTATATATACTTTCCAGTAGCAGCATTAACAAAGTTGTATTCATTATTGTTGATATTGATAATTCTCCAGTACGATGAATCGTTTAAAGTATGGGAGAATGATGCAGGATAAATGCCAAGATTGTAGGTCTGATTGCCTATACTCACAGCTTCCTCATTTTGATCGTAAAGAGTCGAAATTAAATACTTACTTTTGTTAATTATCGGTTTCGATTTAAGGTTGGAATATGCAAAAAATATTGTCAAAAAAATGCAAATGAGTTTTTTCATGTATGTTTGATATATTATAACCACACAAAATTAAAAGAATAGCACAAAATGCGAGAATCAAATTTGCTTATTGGTACAATTTTGCTTTTTTTTGAACTGAGTTTGCGGAAAATCAGTTTATTGGTAATCAGATAGAGATAAAAAAACTCATCCGGACAATTAGAATGTGGCGAATGAGTCAAATTTGAATAGATAGCTACTTGTGTGGAACGAAATTTTCAGACTTTATTATTTCATTATAACTTTTTGAGTAAGTGTTTTATCATCGAATACTATCTTCAGTAACATTACCGAATGTATCTGCCCAACCAAGCCTGCAACTCCATTGGCCGGAAGTATAGCTTTGCCATTCTGACGACCTGATGCATCATAAAGAAAAATGTTTGCTGGCATGTCGCTAAGGTTTTGTACATATATGTTTTGATTTGCAACAAATACATTAACTCTCGATTCGTCGGAAATAGGTATAAAATCCGATGGCTTTGTAATTAACAAGAACCTCTCTTCAGGGGTAGGCGTCGATTTTGCTTCGAAATTATAAGTGCTTCCCGATTTAGTTACATCCACTACAATTTTTTTCTTGAGGTCGTGAAGTAAAATACGTGAATACTTATCATCAGTATTTTCGTGTATAAACTTCATTTGATATTGAGTATCCTGTCCTGCACTGAAAGCAATTACAGTATTGTTCATGTCGTTAGTTGCATTTATCTGTAGCTTACCTGCTTCATCTATAGCAAATATCTGTGGCGAAAGCGCATTCCCTGTAAATTTATATCCATCAGCACCATTGTTGAATTTTTTATTGTATGTTGATTTGCTTACTACCCACATTTTATCAGCCCCGAATTCTCCTTCGACTTCTATACGAGTAGCAGATATTTTCTCGGAAATGATGTCAGTTTGCGAACGGGTTCTCAGTCTGTCGGTATTTCCCATTATTACATTGTTGTAATTCAAATTGATGTATGCATTAGAATTTGCAGTAAGTGCACGAACGAGCATCGAGCCCATGCTTGGTACCTGTAGCGGAATTCCCGAGATGCCCGCCAAGTCCTGTGGAACCGCGGTGTATTGTCCCGGAACACCACCTGTTTTAGCACCGGGAGCACTGTTCCACATGTTGAATGAACCCGTATTATATAAATATACGGTTGCATCCATTGAACTTCCAAATTCAATCTGGCGAATATCGATGGCTGCTGCATAAGGATTTGCAAACAGATGCTGACCCGGATATATGGCGCCTGAAGTTATGGTTAATGGTCCGGAATTGAAATTGCTGTTGACCAAAGTCCCTTTTATCGAATAAGTTTTGGCAGCTTCCTGCACGAGTTCGTAGCCATAAAATGGTTCGATTAAAGATTCGTTTTCGAGCTGCTGCCAGTGGTTCGACATGGTAGTTCCTGTTTCGAGTTTCTTACGCACATATGCCCCGTAGAATGTTGGGTTTGCTGTGATAGGGCGTACCGGTATTCCAAAGAATTGCCAGTTGAATTTTTGTCCTTCTGCATTCGACAGATTCCATGTGGCCGGCGAATAAAGTTCAACAGTAGCATCTACTCCATTGTTGTAATTATTGAAATAAATGAGCGAACCATTAGCGAGGGTAGGGGAGGCTTTAATTGTTAATCCATCAGTGCCACCCGAATTTGAAACCAATCCATTTACTCTGAGTGTTTTTGCAGCAGAAATAATGAATTTTTTACCGCTGTTTATATTCAGATTGTTGTTAAGTTCAAAGTCTGTGTCTAACTGTACACCTGCTGTATTGTCAATAGTAAAAGTTTGACCTTTCTCATCAAGAAAAACAGACTCTACAATATTTTGAATACTACTACCACCATATATCACGGTCGGAGTATTTGTATAAGCATCGAATCGCCCATTTGTAGCACTGATATTATTAAGTAGTCGGATTGTTCCGTTCAATGTTACATTGTGAGGGTTGCTAACTGTCAGATTATATACTTCGTTGTTGTGTAATACGCCCGTTGCTATATTCTGAGCATGATTTCCGGCAAAAATTAATTCTGAACCTGTGGAGGATGCATTTATTTTTGCACCATTGCTAAATACAAGATTTCCTTTTATTGTAAGCTTTTTACCATTAGTTATTACATTATAAGTTCCCTGAGCATTGACGATATCTGTCACCGACCGGTCAATGTCCATTATACAGTCGCGAACAGGAGTAGGGTGAAATTCAATGGTAGCATCAACCCCGGGCACAGTATTACCTGTCCAGTTCGAAGCTGTGCCCCAATTAGTTGAGATGCCACCATACCATTTGTTTACATTAAATTCCCATGCTCCAATAGTGGGTGCACTGGCAGGGCGTGAGTTTAATCCGTAGTCGGTTGTAATTCCCGAAATACTTGTTCCCGTAAGCGTTAGCTGAACTTTATAATAGTCGGTATTTGTAGTGCTCAACCCAGTGTAAAATACAGGATTGGTATTCATACTATTGTTATCCTGACCCGACAACAGAGGTACAGAATTATAATTGTTATTGTTATACCTGTAAATTCTGCCGTTGGTAGCTGTTACATAATAATTGTTATAGTTTAATGTGAGTCCTGTGGTATTTGTTCCGCTGAAGCCTATACAGTAATGATAGTTGGTAGCGCCACCTGCATTAGCGCGACTATTCATCAATAGATTGTTTCTATAGTTTCGGGTGTTATTTCCGGCAGTAAAAATGGCATATGAGTGGTAATTTGTAGTAGCCGAAGAACCATCAATATATATAGTGTTGAAATGCAAATTGCAGGTTTGTGAGCTTGCTCCGATATCATAGATTCCATAAAGCCTGTTGCCGGTAGTGCCACCCATATAAACGATATTATTATGATAGGTTGTTACACCAGAACTAATTGTAATACCGTATAGTTGTCCGTTTACAGCTGAAGTTAAACTGTGAATGAAATTGTGCGATACCGCATTTGTGCCTGTAGTAGCACCCTGATAATAAATACCACTAATATATCCTGCAAAAGAAGCATTTGTGTTTTCTAAAGTGTTGATATTATTACCGGAAACAGTACGATTGGCCACTGTATTGGTAAGGTTAATGCCTGAAACTGACATATCACTACCTAAGGAATTATTGAGATTGTTTATAGTCAGTTTATTTATTGTGTTTTGGTTTACCGTATTGGAACTTCCGGCACTCACTGCTATACCTATTATTCGTCCTCTTGTTGCTGTGTTTGTGTTCGATGTGCTATTCTTCAGATTAGTAACCGTGTTTTCGTTGATTGTAATTATACCTGTACCAGCCGAAACTATGCCTTGTAGTATTTGATCATTGCCAGTCGATGTCGATGCCGTATTTATGCTGTTTGCTGTTGTGAGACTACCAATAATATTTTTATTTATCGAAGTAGTTCCTGCTGATACAGTTTTGTTTATGGCAATAAAGTTGGTGGCATTTGCTCCGTTACTATTGCTTGTAGTGATACTACCTATATTGTTGTTTTCGCATGTTACATTTCCACCTCCGGCAATGTTAATGCCGTAAAAATAACCTCCGGTTGTTGTGTTTGTAAACTGTATCGCACTGGTTCCAGTAGTTGCACCAATAGTATTTGCCTCATTAGTTCCAATATTTACCAAACCATTATTGATATGTATGCCGTAGCAATTGGCATTTGCGGTGTTACTGTATGCGATATTACGAATAATATTTCCCTGTATAGAAGTCGCCGAAGAGCTTCCTGCGTTTACATAAATGCCATAAAATGTATTGTTCGAACCGACACTTTTAGTCCAGGTGCCTGATGCCAATGCTGCATTTCCTCCAATATAATTTCCCGAAATAATAAATCCGTTACCAGCAGTGTTGTTGATGTTAATTATGTAATATGTGCCGGTATTGGTGGGGGCAAAAGTACTTGTTTCGTAAAAACTATTATTACTTATGTTGAATGCTGTACTGTTTCCTGCCACATTTATTCCGTACGAAGTATTCGAAAGGTTCAGAAAGTTATAGAATTTATTGTTTCGAATAATATTACCTGAATTAGCTCCGTCAGTATTATTTCCTGAATAAACCATGTTTAGAGGTCTGTTCTGTATTCCCGCATTTTCGTAATTTGTCAGATTGTTCAACTCAATTACATTATTGCTGTTTCCGTTTCCGGTTTTTCCAAACAATACAACTCCCGAAGTAGCTGAGGTGCCTGCACCAATGATGTTGCAATATCGAATAGTATCGTTTTGCGAAGCATTATTAAAGCGGAATGTGCTTATTGAATCGGCTGGACCTGTGTTTTCGTTTATAAATGTAAATTCGTTTGCAGCGCCCGAGCCTTCAACTCTTCCATCGAAAGTTACATTTCGTGCGCCATTTAAGTCAACAAGCGGACCTGTAATACTACCTTTTACTATTACACCCAGGCGAGCAGGGTAAATAATAATTCTGCTGTAATTTGATGATCCTGTGCCGCTTGCATTTAGTTTGGCTGTGAGATCTTCGGTAGTATTCCCACGGAATTTAATGATTAAATCGCCTGTATATGTGCCGTTGTTGATATCGTTGAAGGCAAGTCGTAATTTCGGGTAGCTTTCTCTAAATGTTGTTCCGTTCCAAATTTCAACCGGATTTTCAAAAAATTCCCAAGCTCCCATTGTAGGTACTTCGCGCGTAATATTATTATAGTCGGTTGTAATTGTAGTTAACAATGAAGGGTCTCCTGCAAGCTGCACACCGCTCTGATAATCAACAGGAAGAACACCTCCCAGATTGACAAGCTGTGGATTGGTGTTTAAGCTATTGGTATCGAGGCTAGTACCTGCTTTCCAGTTAGCAAATGTTGTGTAAGTAGTGCCTCCAACTCTACCAAATTCCTGAGCATATTGATAGTCGTTGTAGTTCACTGTGGTGTTTGTATTACATGCCAGATACAATGCAAAGTGAGAGATTGTCCCACTGCTGTTAACACGACCATCCCAAAGAATATTGTTTCGCACATCCAACGATGCAGGACATTGCAAAACACGTAAAGCATATGAATTTGATGTTCCACTTAATGCTGTGCCTGATAAATAAATAGTATTATGATAGAATTTGGGGTGGTCATTGCTGTTTGTCCAAAGCCCCCAAATGGAACAACCAATACTAATATCCTCACCTAAGTAAACAATGTTATTGCTGGAGATAAAACTACCATCGTAATGAGAAATTCCATGCAGATATGAACCTGTTGAACCGTTTGTGGGAACTATAAATGTATGAACAAAATTTCTTGAGATGGAAGACTCGGTCATGTTTGCACCATCGTAGTATATGCCATACATTTCAATTTTACCAGTGTTAAACGTTTCTAATGAGTGAACAGTGTTATTGCTAATGTTGTGTACTAAACCTTCTGTTTTGTTTATTAATGAGATGCCTACAATAGCTGCTCCCGGATAATTAACGCCGTTTGACAAGCCCCCTGTGTTAATTTTACAAACTGAGTTAAAAGTGATAGTGTTTGTTCCTGCTTCTGAGAAAATACCTCTTGTCCTGGAGCTTAAAGTGTTTTCTGTAGTTGAGTTTTTCAGATTTACAACTGTATTGTTGTTGATAGTGACTATGCCTGTTCCAAGATTATATATTCCGTATAAAAGTTGTGAATTTCCGGTGGAAGCTGATGTGGTATTTATGCTGTTTTCAGTACTTAGGCTACCAATAGTATTATTTGTAATAGTCACATTTCCGGCAGTGGCAGTTTTGTGAATACCATAAAAATGGGTAGAGTTTGTACTGCTGTTTGCAGTATTTATACTTCCTATTCTATTGTTCGAACAAATTGTATTTGATGTGGAATTTAAATATATACCTGAAAAAACACCTGAATTAGTGGCATTAGTCATTACTATTGATACATTTCCTGTTTCAGCTCCGATCGTATTTCCGTTCACAGTACCTATGGCCACTGTTCCGGCATTAATCTCAATAGCCCTAAAGCTTGCATTATCTGTATTAGTATAATCAATATTGCTAATTATATTCCCCTGTAAACTATTGTTTGAGTTTCCTACAGTTAGGTTTATGGCGCTAAAAGTATTATTGGCTGCCGATTTTGTAAAGGCGCTTCCTCCACACTGAGCCTCACTACCACCGATATAGTTGTTGGTGATGATTATGTCGTTTGCCGAAGAGTTATTCACGCGAATTGCAGAATATGTGACATTAGCAGTTGGAGCCAGCGAAGTGGTTTCGTAAAAACTATTCGCTGTAATTGTAAATTCAGTAGAATTTGTTCCAATAAGTATTGCGTTCGAATTAGTCGAACGACATAGGAAATCATAAAATTCGTTATTACGAATAGTATTTCCGCTGTTTTCTCTGGTGGAAGTTCCGGCAGAATATATTGAATTAGAAGCACGTGCTGTGCTACTTATTCCCGATATTTTACAAAATGAGATCAAATTATTATCATTTCCATTTCCGGACGTAGATGTAGATATGTTAATTGTCCCCATCGTAGTACCTGTACCTGCACCTTTTATAGCAGCATATTGAAATGTATTATTCTCAGATGAGTTTAAAAGCTCAATTGTCCTGGCAGATGTACCTGTATTGCTATTCGAAATAATGAGACTTGCAGCGCCTTCAGCGTTAATACGCCCATCTATGGTTACGTTATCGGCTCCGTTAAGTTGTATCAGATTCCCGTTAATACTGCCCGCTACAGATAAATTTGGGACAGTAGGATAAATAGTTATCGAACTGTAATTTGGTGAGGTGGTAGTAGATGCGTTTAAAACAGATGTTGCAGTTTCAGTAGTCGAGGTGTTAATTTTAATGTTTATCACACCCTTATGAGTTCCATTATTTATTGCGGTAAACGCATCCTGCAATTTTGTGTAAACTGCATATGTAGTACCTACAGAAGATGTTAACTCAATTATTTTATCGTTGTTTATACTAATATCCAATCCATTATCAATGCCATTAATGATAGGATCACTACTTACCACACGTATTCTGTATTCTGAGCCTGTGATGGTCCCTGAAGGAATGGTTACATTAATTGTTCCCGAAGTGTTCGAGACAACCGAACCGATAACTGTTGGACTTCCAAAATTTCCATAAGCGTCTGATAGTTGGGCTGTAAATGTGTTTCCCGGATTGAAGTATCCTTGAAGCGTATAGGGCACTGAAATTGATTGCCCACTCGTGAAAGGGTATCCGAATATTGAGCCAGTGATTATTTTTTGTGGAATACTATACTCTATCCATGTATTATTAGTGCCACTTGATAATTCCTGCCATTTGTGATAGTAGTTAGCTGTACCACTATGAATTCCAATGTCGGCACCAGTAACTGTTACATTGTCAGCACCATATTTAATAACAATTTTGTTTGTCGTTTCGTAAAAACTTATCTGTACATCTGCATATCTGTCGTCATTATAATCAATTTCAATGTTATTATATTCTATAGTAAAAATACGAAAAGGTGCAGTTCCCGATAAATTGGAGCGAACCCAACCTCCGTTATATCTTACTTGTCCATCATATACAGCCATCGCTATAATACGGCCTAATTCTGTAGATGAGGATGAGAGGGTGTAAGCATTTGCTGTTGTGTAGTTTGTTGATGCAGTGCCATTGGTGCGAATAAAACCATTTGTGCACACACTTAATGTGTTGGAGGTGGTGTAGGTGGTTCCATAAAACTCAAAACTAAAAGGCCAGTTTATGCTTGCTTGAGCATCGTCGCCCGAAACAATTACAGCTCCGGATGAACAATCAATCCAGCTATAAGTATTACCCAGGGTGCCAGAGGAGACATTGTAGTTATACGTTTGTCCAAAAATACTAAGACCAATCAGAAGTAGTGTAAAAGAAATTAAAGTTCTTGTCATATATTTTACAGTTATTCGGGAGCTTAATTATTTTTTTTATGTGAGTGAATACACCTTAGTTTACATTTTGTATATGTATAGACTCTGAAATTCAGTATGTAACTAAAACTGCAAAAGTAATGTATTTGTTTTTATTTTGTAGTAATAAATACATTAAAAACGAGTATTTATATGTAACGATTACATTTTGTTGTTTGTGATGATTATTTATTCGTATTTTTTTTTCAATTATAAAAAAAAGAGCTGATAAATATTTATATTATCAGCTCAGAGTAAGTATGCTTTTTCTTCTTGTATAATTATTTCTCTTTTAATTCAGGATATACTATTCTGGAATGGTATATATTTTTTATTTTTTCTTTAAAAATAGCTTTTACAGTTTCTACATCTCTAAAGCTAATGGGGGCATCCTTGAACTGTCCGTCGGCTATTTGCGAATCAATCATTTTTTCAACGGCATCGTTTATGTTTTCTTCAGTATATACCCCCAAACTTCTCGAACGGGCTTCAACAGCATCGGCCATCATTAATATGGCTGTTTCTTTGCTGTTTGGCAATGGACCTGGGTAACAATATGCTGCAACGTTGGGGGTAACACCCGGATTAGCATTGATAAATGAATTGTAAAAATATTTTGTTTTCCCCAGCCCATGATGGGTCGTAATAAAATTAATGATTTGTTCGGGCAAATGGTTTTTTCGCGCAATTTCAACGCCGGCGTTTACATGGTCGATGATAATGCGCGAAGCTGCTTCAAAATCCATTTCAGCTAAAGGGTTAGGACCTCCCAGCTGATTTTCGATAAAGTAATGCGGATTTTTCATTTTCCCTATGTCATGATAAAGCGCTCCTGTACGAACCAATAGGCTGTTAGCTCCGATTTTCTTGGCTGCTTCAGTGGCCAGATTGGAAACCTGAAGTGTGTGTTGAAATGTTCCAGGGGCTGTTTCAGCAAATTTCATCATCAAATCGCTGTTTACATTCGTAAGTTCTACCAAAGTAACAGCAGATATCAATCCGAAGATTTTTTCGAATATGTAGATAAGTATGTACGCTAATAGTAGAAAAGCACTACTTACAGCAAAGTAAAGTACAGGGATCCAGTTTATTCGCTGTAATTCTCCTTCGGCAATAAACTCGAATGCAATATAAAGTCCCACATAACTCATAAAAATGTAAAGTGCAGTTTGTGCAAGTTGAGAGCGTTGTGTCATATCCTTCAAACTTGATACGGCAGCCATACCAATGGCTATTTGCAACACTACAAACCGGAATGAATTATCCACCATAAACGAAATGATAAGCATTGTAATGATGTGTGCAAAAAGTGCCGTTCGTGAGTCGAAAAACACCCGAATAATAATGGGTAATAATGCGAATGGAATCATAAAATAATTCCATGTAGTGAATCGTACTGTGATTGAAGCCAGCGCAGTAACTATGAGTATCAGCAATGAAATGAATAACAGATTTCCAAAACTATCGAAGATGCGCGGACGGAAAAGGTATAAATACAAAAAAAACAGTAATACAAGTACCGATATAATGATAATTTCGCCAATAATCACCAATGAGGATTGTTGTATGGAAGATTTTCGCTTTTGATACTCAATTTTCAAGGAATTGAGTGCAGCATATGTATCTGCTGTCACAATTTCACCACGGTCGATTATTCGCTCGCCTGTTTGTACCATTCCGGAAGTTAGCGACAGAGTTTTAAGTAGGTCGTTTTTAGCAACAGCCGAAGTTGCGCTGTCAAACTTCAGGTTTTCAACTAAATATACATTCAGATTGTATTCTTTTATTTTTTCAGGAGCATCTCTTAAAATTTCTTCGTATGCGGTCTTAGGTGTGTAGAGTTCGTTTATTGCTATCTGTTTCGTAATTCTGTTTGGTAGAATATAATGTATTTTGGCACGTGACTCATGTTCGAGTAAACTCAGATCACTAGCTCCAATCACGCCACGTGCGTAAATCTGACTTAGCTTTTTTTGCAAAAACGGTTGATGTTGAAGTTTTTCACCACTCTCACTTTCATAGTCTTTCATTAACTTCGTAAACTGAGTTTTCGATGCGGTAGTATCAAGCACAAAATAGGGAGCATAATTCTTCAGTAGCTCGGATGTCTCTTTCAGAATTATTTCTTCATTTTTATAAATGGGAAAATCAAACGATGCTGTTATCAGCTCGTAAGGCCATGGTTTGCCTATTTCAAACTGATATTTAAACTTGTTTTCCGAGGGGAAAAGTTGTATAATAATGGCAATTACACAAATAATAAGACCTGCTTTTATGAAATTGTTTAAATGTTGCTGAGTTATTCTTAGTTTCATATCTGTCTGATATTTATTTCGATAGTAATAAAAAACCTACAAGATAGCATCTTTATTCAAAAAAACCTTGCTACCTGATTATATTTTAGTGGGTAAAATTACAAAAAAATCTGAACATTAGTGCTTTGGCAGAAATATGCGTCTTATTGTAATACAAAATTTTATACAGTGAGATAAAATGTTCTTATCCCATCATAAGTCTATTGTGGCGATTTCTGTTTAGATAGAAAAAAATGCAATTTTGATGTAAGAGTTTTCGTAGTTTCACGTCTTATATAATAGGAGTAGAATAATGCTTTAATTTTTGATAACTGTTGAGTAATAGATTTGCAGAATAGTTTTGGTGTTTAGTGCACTTAGGTATCAATTTTAGGAACAAAAGGCTTTCAATAAGACTTGTACTTTTTTTATGTTGTGCGTAATCCGGAAAAAGGAAAAAATCCCTTTGAGTTACGAAGATAACTACCAAAAAATCAGATCTGAAAATCAAAGACTTATGTGGTCGTTAGTCAGAATTCTATTAGTATGCGACATGAATTTGTACTTTTTCTAATAGGTTAAAATGACTATATTGTCTTCTTTGACTCTATTTTAATTAATCAATAAAGTAGCACATTAATACAAATGAATAATTCCCGATTTGATAAACAGATACTTGATTTGTCGGACATGCTTTTTCGTTTGGCTCGATCTATTTTGAAGAATGAAGCGGAAGCGCAGGATGCTGTACAAGATTTGCATTTAAAGATGTGGGAAAAGCGTCGGGAATTATCGGTAGTTGAAAATCTGAAAGCATTCAGTATGCGGTCGATGCGAAACTTGTGTATCGACAAATTGCGACATTATAAAGATGATGTTGATGTAGAATCTGATATAATGTACGATGCTCCTGATCCATATAAACATACCGAGCAATCCGACACGGTAGCTCGAATAAAGAAAATGATCGATGCACTGCCTGAATTACAGAGTACAATTATTCGCTTACGCGATGTGGAGGGTTTCGAGTTGGCCGAAATCGCTGAAATTACTGGTTTAAATATAAATGCAGCTACTGTCAATTTGTCACGGGCGCGTCAGAAAATCAGGGATCAAATTCTCCTTGAAAATAACATAACAGAAAAACATTATGGTAGATATTGATAATTTATTAGCAAAGTATTTTAATGCTACTTCCACTATCGTTGAAGAAGTACAGTTAAAGTCATATTTTTTATCTGATAATGTTAAGGAGCAGCATTTGGCTTATAAGTCTCTTTTCGAGGTCTTCAATGATGAGTCAATTCAAAAATTGCCACATAATAATCAGAAAAAAACAATTCAAACAACAAAATCACTTCTGTGGTGGAGTAGAATTTCAGCGAGTGGTATTGCAGCCTCGTTGGTTCTCGGAGTGTGGTTGATGAATACAAATGTCTCTGCCGATTATGCGTATGTAAATGGCCAAAGATTTGACAAGAAGGAAATAGTTGAACAACTTGCCAACCAAAAAATAGAGTATGTAAATGAATTGCTTGATCGAACGTTAAAGCCTGTAAATGAGTTTAGTTCAGTCAGAGAAAGTCTTAAGCCTATTCATTCGATAAAGGAAACAGATCACAGATTAAACGACATAAAATTAAAAATCTCAGGAAGATATTGAAATATAAACCATTTAATATTAAATAATTATGAAACGTACACTAACTACAATTGCTGTGCTATTAGCATTAATTTTTACTGCTCAGGCTCAGTCGCTTCAGAAATTTTTTGAGAAATATGCTGATGATGAACGCTTTCAGTATGTGGCAATTAGTAAAGGAATGATGAATATGGCATCTGTTTTTGGCGGTATGGCTAAAGACGAAAAGAAAATGATGCAAAAAATGGATGGACTTAAAATCCTATCGCTCGAGGCTACGTCCGAATCTCAAATTATGAAAGTTGTTTTGCTCGAAATGGATCAGATTGTAAATAAAGGCGATTTTGAATCTGCCGTAGAAGCACGTGATAAAGGTCAAAGAGTGAATATCTACTATCGGGTAACTGGAAGTGTTAATGCTGATATGCTTATTATCACACGCGAAAAATCACAGTTTAACTGTATATGGATTAGAGGGAAAATGACTCGGGAGGAGTTGCTGAATTCATTCTCTAAATCCGGAATGGATTTGCGAATAGGAACTATATAGCAATTGATCTTTGTATTGTCTAAATTAGGTCGCGATATGAAGTATCCGGTAATTTTCCCCGATTTTTCATATTGCGCTTATTATAATACCTGCTATACCAATTACGCTTATTATTACGCCAGTAATTTGGTTTATTAACTTCAGCCCTCTCATGTTTAATTTGCTTCTGAATCGGCTTACCATAAAAGTTAGTGTGCTCCACCACAAAAGTGCACCCGATAATATTGAAATTACGGCTATCGAATATTCCAAAATACTATGATTGTCGTTTAAAAATTCGAACCGAGCAAAAAGTGCTACCAATACAAATAATACCAAAGGATTTGAAATTGTAAGACCGAACGAAGACAAATAGTCACTCAATAAACTATGTTTGTTCTTTTCGTTTGGACGTGGTTGACGCGATGGATGGCTTTTGAAAATAAAATATCCGAATGCTACGAGGATGACACTGCCCATAACCTGTATTAATAACCTGTTTTCTTCAATTACATTGATGACAAAACTAACAAAGAAAAGTGTCACTAATGTATAAATCAGATCGGATGTGGTAGCGCCCAGTCCTGTTGCGATACCATATTTACGTCCTCTGTTGAGCGTTCGTTGTATGCAAAGCATGCCAATAGGGCCTAGTGGAATTGAAATAAACAGACCGATTACGATGCCTTTTATTATAATCTCTAACATAGAATTGTGTTTGGTTTGCAAATATAATTAATCCTTATTCATCAATTGCAAGCCTCAACAGCTATTTATATAATTTTTATATTTGTGCATTCATAGTGCATTTATTTGATTATCTTATTGTGGTAATTCATTTCATACTGTCTTTCTCCATATTGTTCTATTCATCTTTTATTGTTTTGCTCAATATGTAAAACTAAATTTTTTACTTCATGCTGTATTTGTTAATGTAGTATTGGTGAGTTCTGATTGTCCATACGTAAAATTATTTTTTTATAGAATGTATTCAAAAACAGTTTGTTATAAAATTATGTTGGAAATGTTGGAAATTTATCTTCAAAACATTTGGATTGTAATAAAAAAGTACCTACTTTTGCACCCGCTTTCGAGAAACACAGAGTGCTGTTGCATATCGAAAGTGAGTC
>JAFGVV010000071.1 GCA_016937795.1 Paludibacteraceae bacterium | reverse complement strand
GCAGCCGCTCCCGAGGCTCCCGACGCTCCCGAGGAACTGACTCTTGTAGTACGGGATTTTCGTATTTTGGTCGTTTTTGAAGTGCGCACCTTGCGTTCACGAACCACTTTTGTTTTCGATGATTTTGTTTTCGAAACTACAGGATTATCGTTGCAGGGACTATCGGCCGGCATTCCACCTACATTAGCAGCCTTACGGAGCTTAATTACCAATTCCTCATCGCTTATCACAGCAGTTAGCAACACAACTTCAGCTTCGGGCTCAGCGGGTTTATCCACCAAATCGTTTTCGACACCTTCGCGTCCCTGTACAACTTTTTCGATAATCTTCACCTCTACCCTGCGGTTTTTCGCACGACCTTCGTCAGTATCATTAGTGGCCACAGGTTTTTCTTCGCCATATCCTACGGCGACTATTCTGTCGGCAATTATTCCTTTATTTACAAGATAGTTCTTCACCGAGTTTACACGCTCCTGCGAAAGTTGCAGATTACTTTCGGCCGAACCAATACTGTCGGAATGTCCGCCAAGCTCGATACTGATAGGATTTTTTTGTAGAATATTGAATAAATCGTCGAGGGATGGTTTCGATTCGGGCTTAAGTGTTGATTTTCCCAGATCGAAAAAGATATTCTCAAGTTTGAAAGTAGCACCTTTCGAAGCCCTTTGTACTTTAAAGTTACGCAGCACATCCACGTACTTTGTTTCTTCCGACAGCCATGCATATTTGCGATCGTTTACAATTTTCTGAATATCGGTGAGAGTAGATTTATAATTATTCAAAAGATCATCGTAGCCTGCAAAAGTATTTTTAAGATCGTACGATTCCGACTTATTCATTTTACCCAGTTGCGTATTAAAAGTATCGACCTTCACCATCAACTGATCAATTTTCGCCTGCGACTCTGTTCCAATTTTTTCTTTGAAATTAAATTTTGGCAGGAAAGAAGCACGATCAGAAAGATCAATTTCCTCCGCATGATATAGAAATCCTTTCATATTAATTTCGACAAGATATTTTTCGAAAGGCAGATTCACACTATACGAACCATCGGAGGCAAGCGAAGGTATAACAACTTCCACTTTATTGGTACGGAGGTTGGTAATTTTCAGATTCACGGCAGCAGCCGAATCAACTTCGTTGAGCACGTTTCCATAAAGTTTAATGGTTTGATCGGGGCGTGCAATTTCGGGCATTACAAACTGATAAATATCGTAATCGCCGGGAGCACCGGGCTGATCATATTTAACCGTATAACCAATTGTACCATTTGCATTTACCGAAATATCCTGATCGTCGAACAATGTATTAATGTATCGACCCAAATTTACCGGATCGGTCCAGCTTGTCCAGCTATCGTCGAGCCGACGAACCATAAAAATATCGGTTCCGCCAAAGCCCAAATGACCATCGGACGAAAAATACAGGGTTTTTCCATCCGAAGCAAAAGCAGGTCGTGTTTCGGAGCCCGCGGTATTTATCTTTGTGCCAAGGTTTTTAGGTTTAGTCCAGCCATTATCAGTCAAATGCGAAAAATACAAATCGTTATCTCCCACGTGTCCCGGTAATTTATTTGAAGTTATAAACACAATGGTTTTTCCATCGGGACTGATAGCAGCCTGCGCTTCCCATTTTTTTGTATTAATGGCTCCACCAAGATTACAGGGAACTGTCCACGAACGGCCTGATTTTACGGAATAAAACAAATCGCCATTTCCGAATGTACCCGTATAGTTTCCGAACAAAATGGCCACACGACCATCGGCACTAATCGAATAAAGCGTTTCGTGCGAGTTTGTACTTAAATCGGAAAACAGCACAGGTTTTCCCCAGCTGCCATCGGCCTGACGCTCGGAATACCAGATATCCTCACCGCCCATACCTGCGCGGTCGGTAGACTTAAAATACAAACGGTTTCCATCCGACGAAATACGCGGAACAGACTCAGAGCCTGAAGTATTGATCAGACCTTTCACCGGCAAAACTACTGACTCACTGTCGTTTCGTTTAAGCAAAGCAATAAACCAGTCGGCATAAGCCACATTTGCTTTGACATATTTACTTTTGTAATTTTCCATGGCTTCGATAGCAGCAGGAAAATTTCGCACTCCGAAATACGATTTTGCCAGATTAAGGTATTTCTCGGGATTTGTTTTTACTTCGTCGTTGTAAGCTGCAATGGCCACTGAATATTGTTTGTTTTTAAAATAGTTATCTCCCTGAGCACGGGCCGATACATTTAAGAACAATAATATTGCTACAATAAAATAGATTCGTTTCATAACATACATTTTTATAGGTTTCAATAATAGTAATCGGCATTTAATTCGAATCCGAAAGCATCAGTTGAAAAGCCTTCATTGTAGATTTATTAATGAGGTAAATGTTTTGAATTTCACTTGGCTTGAAAACTGTATGAAAACAGAATTTTGTATGCCGCGTTTCTTTCGAGTCGAGCGTAAATGTACAGTCGTATTCGCCCGAAGTAGCCGCTGTCAGATAATTAAACACAAGCGCACCACTCTTTAATTGTACAGCCATATGATAGTCGTACCATGATAATTCAGATGTCGAATTGTTGATAATAGCTCCCGAATAGGCCACATAATCAGCATTGTCGGATGCTGTGGAAATTGTATACACATTGTGATAAAAACCAATGCTGTAATCGATGGTTTTTGTTGGATTACTGATTACCTCAAAATAAAACGGATCGGCTGCTTTTGCTACTAAGCAAAACAATGTAAACAGAGCCAATAAAAAAATTTTTGTTTTCATACAAATGAAGTTTTAAATATTAAATATTACAAAAAAACATATTCGTACTTTTTACTACAATAGCTTAGTATTTTATCGTACAAAATGCCATTTGCAAAATAACGTTAAGAAGCGTCTGTATTCATCC
This sequence comes from Paludibacteraceae bacterium, assembly GCA_016937795.1. Taxonomy (GTDB): domain Bacteria; phylum Bacteroidota; class Bacteroidia; order Bacteroidales; family Paludibacteraceae; genus Paludibacter. The sequence goes on along the minus strand of JAFGVV010000071.1, from coordinate 8,457 downwards.
ATATAAATATGGAAATTGGAATTCATACTAATATCGAATTTCTAATTAAACATATTAATTTTTAGCTCATTACATATAAAAACGCATATAAAAAAAAGAACGTGCGCATCACAACCCTTCGGTTGATCAGCACACGTTCCTTTAAGTTCGCTTCAGCACAAAAAATATCAGTTCATCTCAATCAGTCTGTTACGTATGGCATATTTGATTAGACCAACAACCGATTTGCTTCCGGTTTTTTCCATCAGACTTATGCGGTGACTATCCACAGTTTGTTTGCTGATAAAGAGTTTTTCGGCAATCTCGCGACTGGTAAGTTCACGCAGAATAAGTTCGAGCACTTCCTGTTCGCGGTGAGTAAGTTTCACATCGGGTTGCTTTAGTTTACTCTGGCTGACTTCCTGATAAAGCAGCGGGACAATTTCGTGCGAAAAACAGGATCCACGTTCTATAAGACTGTCGAGCGCCCTCAAAAAATCGTCGCGTCCGTTGTTTTTGAGCAAATATCCGTCAGCCTCACAGGCGAGCGCTTCCTTCACACAGGCCACATCATTGTGCATAGTAAGAATAAGCACTTTGATACGATGATCGAGATTTTTCACTTCGCGACAAAGCCGGATACCATTTCTTCCTGCCAGCGAGATATCGGTTATCACCAAATCATAGTCGTGACTATTAGCACTAACAAGCGCCCAGGCCTCTTCAGCCGTATGCGCAAACCCCCTCACCACAAATCTTTTATTAGCTTCGAGCATACTTATTATACCGTCAATCACTATCTGATGATCGTCCACAATAAGCACATTAACAATACTGTTATCAATTTCCGACATAATTTACAATGGTATTTCAATATTAAAATGTGTACCACCCGACCTTTCTGAAACCACAGAAACTTTTCCACTGATACGCCTGATACATTCAAAAATATTTTTCAGACCAATACCTGTACTTTCGCCAATTTTATCGGTATCGAAACCGACTCCATCATCGTCCACAGCCAACAAAATTGTTCGCTGACGCAATCCAAGAGAAATAATGATATGACTTGCACCTGAATATTTTATGGCATTGTTGGTAAGTTCCTGCACAATGCGGTAAAGTACAAGTTCGATATTACGCGAAAAGCTGTGATTTACAAACTGCGCATCGGGTTTAAACTCAAACTTCAGATTTTTATTCAGATAATTGTTTTGCTCGCACAGATGCGTAAGTGCAGCCACAATTCCCTTTTCGAGATCGCGGGAGAAAAGATTGTGCGAGATATTGCGCACATCCGAGGCGGAAACTTTGAGCAAGTCAGCAATTTCGGACAATTTTTCCTGCTGCGGAGTATCAATCATTGAAACCTGCATTTGTACAACGGCAAGCTTTTGACAAACACTGTCGTGCAAATCGCGTGCAATGCGTTCGCGTTCGTTTTGCTCAGCCTCTACAAGCATTTCCGACAGTTTGCGATCGTGCTCATCCTGAAGCAAAATTAACTGCCGGCGACGGTTTTTAACATACAGGTACAACGAAAATAAAGCCTCCACTAAAAACATCAGCAACAGAAAGACAATGGCCTTCTGACTCCGGATATAGTTTTCCTGATAACCAAGCAACCGATCTTTCTTATCAGTTTCGAAGCGGATATTGAGCAATTCGATGGTTTCGTTCATCTGCTTACTGTTTATCTTTTGCGAAAGCACCTTCATTGAATCCTGCAATTGCAGGGCATATTCAAGTTTGTTATCCTTTCGCGCCGAGGCTTCAAGCGACTCAAGAATCCAGTATTGTTTATCCAAATTGCCATCAGTTCTGAAAATTTCGAGCGCCTGCATATAAAATTGGTTGGCTTCATTTTTATGGTTCAGCATTTTGTGAATGTCGCCCATCAACATTAGATTTGCGGCCATATTCATACGCATGCCCTGTAGCGAATCAGTCTGATACGACTTACGACAATAAAACAAAGCACTGTCGGGCATGCCTTTTTCAAGAAAACACATTCCCATATTATTGTAAAACGAACTCAACAGATAGTTTTCTCCTGAATGGATGTTTTCGGTAATCACCTGACGATCGAGCATCAAAGCACTATCAACAAACCCGTTGCTGCCCAGAATATTGACTTTCAGATGTAATAAATTGAGTCGTACACTGGTTTCAGGCTTTTGTGGCAAAACATGACGAATGATTTCGACAGCCTTTTCGGGCTCGCGTTTGTTGTAGTAAGCCTGTGCGATATTGCTTTTGGCCACATGCCACATTTTCATATTTTTGGATTGCTCGTAAACCGAAGCCGATTTACCCAGGTAATAAAAAGCCGAGTCGAAAACAGCCATTTGCATATATCCAAGCCCAATGCTCATATACGAAAGTGCTTTAAGCGAATCAACTTCGTAAAAATTCCCTGCAGCCCGAAAGCAATTAATCGCTTCATGATAATTTCCTTTGCGGAAATTCATTCGTCCTTCGGTAGACTTAATCAGATAATCGAGGCCATGATATGGAGAAACCTTGTTTAGTGAATCCAGTTGCCGGTAAAAAATCAGAAGACTGTCGAATCCGGCATTGTTGAGCGAACGCAATCGGGCAAAATGCGTACTAAAGATATCCGGATCAGTGTTTTTAGGAGGCTGGCAGGATTGAGATACCAATATAATGAGCAGAAAAATGAAAATTCTGACTGTATGCATAAAAATTAAGTAAACAATTTTCAATCACTAGAAAATGTTTTAACACAGGGTATCAACCACATGCTTTCTGCGACAAAAATAAAACATATTTCAGAAAATACGCATATTTTCACAATAATTTGTCAGATATCTTGCGACAAAAATTACGATTCGATAATTTATGCGACAATAATGCAAAAAAGGCATATATTTCAGGTTAATTGAAATATATGCCTTTTGTAAAAAAAAACAATCAGTACACCTATTGACGTAGAAGCTTTTTATAAATGCTGTTTTCTCCGGAAATCATTCTCAGAATATAAGTTCCGGAAGGGACATTACTCACATCAAAACGATGACCGGAAGTTCTATATATCAGTTGACCTAACTGTGAATAGATTTCAGTAGCTATCACATTTTCGGAACAAACAACAAGTCCGGTAGCCGGATTTGGATAAAAACTCAGTTCGGTCAGTCCTGCATTTTTCAAAGCCGTAGTGGAACTCACTGTAAATACTGCTTCAAGTTGTACACTTTCAGTACCTGTATAGCTATATTCAGCATCTGTCGATATAATAGCACCCGTGGTCACATTTTTCCAGCCTTCGAACGCCGAACCCACATTAGCCGATGCGCGCACCACCACTGTCAATGATTTTGCCTTCGACACTGAGTTGCCTTCTTCAGGTTCGCCCGCGTCATTCAAAATCAGAACCATACCCGCTCCTGTACCCGATGAAGTAACAGAAACAGTTTTCATTGGCACTTCGTAAAGCCAGAACAACGATCCTTTTCCTCCGCTCTGCAAAATATCTCCATTTGTCCCTGCTTTGAAAAGCACAAGTTCTTTGGTAGAACCATCGCAATTCAAACGACCTACAGCAGCATAAGCAGCATCGAGAGGAGTAAAATAAAAAGCAGTTCCTGACACATTGTTTGTAGAAATACCTGTCACAGCATTGAAAGTAAAAGCTCTGCCTTCTGTGCTCATAAGCACACGCTGCCCCGAAGCAGTAGTAGCCGGATGATCAATCTTCAATAATGATTTGTTGACAATGAAGATATTTCCGTTACCATCATTTTCAAAGCGCCACAGATATTTATCTTTATTCTGATCGGGATGTACTGTGGCCGGAGAAACAGGCACAAGCCCTTTCACGATATTACCTAAAGTTGCACTCTCGGCGAAACCCATTCCGGCATTTGCACCAGCTGTGGCTGCACTGTTCATATTATACCAAACCGGATTTTCAGCAGTACTTAGTTGAAAACTTGTTACTGGTTGCGCGTGTAGCGAAACAAATCCAAAAACTGTCAGGCAAAGTGCCGACAAATAAATGCGTAATGACTTTTTCATTTGTTGTAAAAATTTAATTGTAAATATTTGGGGTTGTCTGAATTCAGAAGAAAGCTGGTTAATACATAATAAGTTTTTGAGTCTGACATTTATCAGCTGCTTTCACACGTACCTGCAAAATACCTTTGTACTGATTACCTGGTGAAATCTCATACTTTTGCATAGGATTTTGGAATACTTCGGAATACAATAACTTAGCGGTTGCATCGAATATCTGTACAGTAAGTGGTCCCTGAAGTTCAGCCGACAGGAAAACATAAAACTTTCCTGTGGCAGGGTTGGGTTGAATCTGAAACAAACCGGGAGTTGTAAACTTTTCCACAGCTGTATTGCAAAGTGCTGCCTGCGACTCCACCCACGAAGAAACGGGCATATACAACCGTCCTGCGGTGTTCATTTTTAAGTCGGGTAACACATTTGCGCCGGTGCGATTGAAGTTATAATATCTCACCAGCCCTGATATTTCAGTTGGATTTGTGAGCGGACAATTGTAAGCGGCATAAATTTCTTCAGCAGTGCGGGCCACATTCCAGAAACGAAGCTCGTCGATTTCGCCCTGCCAGTAACGGCCATGAAAACCTTTACTTATCTGCACTGCACCACTTTCGGCTGTATTTACGTCGCTCTCCCATATATTGACTATCGCATCGGGCATTCCATCCACATACAAACGGGCATTCGACAATTTTCCTCCCGGATAAGTAATTGCAATGTGATGCCATTGTCCATCGTTGATGACTTTTGTGCCAATGGCCCACGCACTTCCCACTTCGAGACGAAGGCGACCTGTAAACGGGCTCGCATTATCGAGCCTGATGGTCCATTTTTTTCCTGCAGTATTTGTCCCCCAACTGATAAAATCGCCGGGAGCAGGAGCCGAAGTTTTTATCCATGCTTCCACAGTTCTGGCATTTGACCCTGTCACACCATTGAATCCCTGAAGTTCAACCCAATCAGTTGTTCCGTTGAAAGCAAGTGCATTGTTTGACACCTCAGCACCTTCTTCGGGCACAAACACTTCAGGCACGGGAAAATTCCAATGTGGCAAATGTGCATCCGACCTGTCGCGCATAAACCGCAACAAAGCACTCACAGTGTCGGGATAAGTTTTCGCCAGATTGGTTGTTTCAGCTCTGTCCTTTTCCAAATCGTAAAGTTCGAAATTCTCTCCCGTGCGGATATTCTTCCTTATTAACTTCCATTTTCCTGAACGAACAGCCTGCAAAGCATCGGACGAATTCGATGTTTCCCAATAAAGATGGGTATGCTTTTTCTGAGTTTTCCTATCAGGGAAAATGGTTGGCACCAACGAAATTCCCGTGCTTGATTCGGGAACAGTACCACCACCCACTTCTACTATGGTTGGCAATATATCGTGAATATGTGTCAGCAAGCCGGATGTTTCACCTGCAGGCACTTTTCCCGGCCAGTAAGCAATGAGCGGAACACGGATTCCTCCTTCGTAATAAGTATATTTTGTACCTCTGAGACCACCGTTACTATTGAAAAAAGGCACATCCGAACCGCCCACAGGATTTGTAGCCCCATTGTCGCTCGAAAACATAATCAGCGTGCAGGTATCGAGACCAAGCGTTTTCAATTCAGCCATAATTTGCCCGATATGCACATCCATAAGAGTAATCATAGTCGCATACATTGCGCGTGGTTTGTGCGCAGGTGTATAATTATTTCCACCACGATAAGGCGTTTCAGAAAAGGCATTTCCGTAATATTTTTCCACACTATCGAGCGGAGCCTGCAACGCAAGATGCGGTACAGTAAAAGGAATATAAGCCATAAATTTTTGATCCTGATTCGATCTAATGAATTTTACAGCCTCATCTTTGATACGTGTATTCGACCATTCGTTTCCGATAAACTGATGATATTGAGTGGGATCGTTGGCAAGTTCGACACTAATCACAGTAGAGGGATGCGCACTTACACCATTGTTGTTCAGCTTCACAGTAGTGACTGAAGCATCTTCGGGCGTTTTACTATATAAAAAGTCCGGGTAATAATTATGCGCAGGATCATGATTCAAATACCCAAAAAAAGTATCGAAGCCCTGCAGCCAGGGAGCTCCTGAAGTGCCTGTATTGCCAACACCCCATTTCCCGAAAGCACCTGTTTTGTAGCCTACAGCTTTTAAAGCTTCGGCAAAAGTCACAGCGGATGCTGGTAGCGGGTCGTCGATAGGATTGTTTTCGCGCGTCCAGGCATAACCCGCATGCTGACCGGTGACAAGGCACGAGCGCGAAGGACCACTGACAGCCGAACCCGAATAATTTTGCGTGAACCGCATTCCGTTAGCAGCCATGGCATCGAGATGAGGTGTTTTAATTTTGGTGGAACCATAACAACCCAATTCGCCATAACCCAAATCGTCGGCCAGAATATAAATAATGTTTGGATTTTTCGATGTGGCCTTTTGTGCAAAAGCTGTTGCGGGCAGAAGAACACATCCTGCCATTCCGGCAATTTCAATGACTGATTTAAAATTGTGCATTTTCTCTTTGTGTATTAAAATTTACACAAAAGTACTTTTGCCATGCAGAGTAAAAGGTATGAAAAAAGGCAGAGAAATTAAATAAATGACTGAAATGAAGCTAAAAAACTCTCGCTGTAGGTATTTTTGTAGCGTTTTGCAAAAGTCTGATACAATTCCATAGCCTCGCCGTTGCGACCCAACGCAGCAAGCGCCCGAACTGAAATTCGCAAACCATCCTCGCTGAGCGAATCCTGAAGAAGCAGTATATTACCCAGGCGAAGACAAGTTTTGGGAACTGCATTTTCAGCCCACGCCAATACATGCGTACTGATATTTTCGGAGATTTTTGTCTTTATCGTATCGAAACATTCATTGTCGATACCGGGTAGAAATTTTCCTCTTTCAGCAATCGACAAATAAGCATCGAGCAATGAAACCGTGAATTGTTGTGTAAGCTGTTCACCGATTTCCTCAAGCAAAAGCGCATCGACTTTTATGTTTTCGTCGAACTGCAAAATCCAGTTTTTCGACAAATATTCAAGTCGGATAGCCGGGTTAGCTGAAAGCACCTTTTTCAATTGCTGAATGGCATAGTTCCGGCTTTGCTTTGCCTTTTCGTCATCAACACCCGGCCATAAATCATTGTTTATACGGCCAATGCTGACTCCGTTGGGATGAATGGCAAGCAAAACAAATAACTGCTTCAGGCGTGGAGTAAGCTGTTTTGCCAAATTATCTCCGTTTATTCCGGAAATAAACAACTCTCCGAAAAGGCAGATTCGTTGTTGTGACTCGGATGATGAAATTTCTTCTTTCTGAGTTTTGATGACCAGAGGCTTCGGTTGCGATTTTTTCGAACGAACAAAAACAAAAAACACAAGCAACAAAATGATGACAATTATAAAACCCCAAAGCAACAAAGGAAATACAGAGGACTTATTACGCTCGTTAAACAACAGTTCAATTTCGTCGGTACTTAATGCACGGTTCCATATCATCAAATCATCAATCTGACCCGAATAAGCCTCATTACTGAAATTATTCCCAATGGTCAGTGCCTGCTCCGATACTCTCAGACTATCGAAAGTTTCGTCGTGCACCAGTTGGCCGTTCAGAAAAAACTGCACATGATAACCGGGCACATACACACAACTTATATGCTGCCATTTGCCTGCTTCAATCAATAATGAATCTAAAATCACCGACTGAAAACCTGTGCCTGAGAACGACAAACCACCACGACGGATTTTGAGAGAAAACACAAGGCCTTTGCTTACTATGGTATGAATGGCATTTACACTGTCGGGATTCACCCAGGCCGAAATTGTAAAAGGTTTCGATGTATCAAATTCAGGGCTTTTTTTGAACTGTACAGCAGCTCCGTCTTTGTTGAGACAAAGCACTTTTCCATGTCCTTTTACGTTCCGGAAACAAACCGAAAAAAGTTCGTTCTCGTAAAGTGTTTTGTCCACTTTATTTCGTACGCCTTTCTCGAAATCAAAATTATAAATCAATTCATCATCCAGCGAAAGTTTAATGGCTGAAAATTCCTGATGCAGGTTGTTCTCATCGAACTTCACCACTTCGGGATAAAAGCTGTAACCTTCTTTCCACGGCGTATACAATTCGTAGTCTTTACTTATATTTTGGGGAAAACTGAAAATGCCGTTACTCACAGTGCCCGGATGATCGGACCAGCGTATTTCATTCAACAACTGATCTTTATACTTAATAACTCCTGAATAAATAAGTGATCGGTTCAGCGAGTCGACAATAGGTGCGAAAAGAGTCACATGCTCAGGCTTTACAAGTACTAAATCAGGCTTACGTCCCTTTTTCAGCCACGAAAAAAAGCTGCAGTGCAAAAGCATGGTGTCTGTGGTTGAAATCTGAGTAAGATTATCAGTCAGAGGACTATAACAAAACTTTGCAGTCTGCCCGAAATCAAT
>JAFGVV010000070.1 GCA_016937795.1 Paludibacteraceae bacterium | reverse complement strand
ATGCTTTGTGTTGATTATGGTTGGGAGGAGGTAGGTTGGCGGCGAAGCCGCCAACCTACCTCCTCCCAAAAACCTAACTTATTGATTACCTGTCATTCCGAACGTAGTGAGGAATCTAATAAGCTAAAAAAACTAATTCAAACTTTTTTTTGTCGGTCAGTAGTGTAAACCAATAATCAACTTGTTTTTGAATGTTTATCATTTTTGTGTGACTTATTTCTTTTTGATTGCGAACAATAGCAGAATGCTATTTAATTAATCTATTGAGAAATACTTGTCCGTTTTTAAGCAAAGAGGCATGTTCCTTGTGCGAATTTTTGAAGCTATTATATTCTCCACCCCTTACAGTTGCAATCGCAAATATACAAAAAATTAAGATGGGAAAATCTAAGCCTTGTGTTTTTTTTTACAAAAAAAAACATCAAGAGCTTTTTGGGAAAACATCTTGACTTTTTTACTAAAACATCGGGATGTTTTAGTAAAAACATCGGGAGGAATTTGAGCACACTAAACAAAAAAAGAGCACCTGTCGGTGCTAACTAAACAACTGACAGGTGCCTTAAAAAAACTAATACGGTATTTTTTTTTGCAGTGACCGAAAACTGCTGCGTCACTGTTTCGAAGCAACGCTGAACTTCAACTGCTTGAGACCCGACTGAATGCGTGGCCCCGGCCGAAAAAGTACACGGGTACGACGTACCTGTGTGCGGGTTGCTTCGGCTTCGGTATCGACTCCTTCGCTGCTTATCGACAGCTGGAACGACCCGAAACTACCAAAACGAATGATTTTGCCGTCCATCAGGTGTGCCGACATTTCGCGTGTCAGCGCACTTAACACAGCCAAAACATCCGTTTCGGTAAGTGTACACTTTTCCGAGATTAATTCTGACATAGTGTCAAGGGTAATCTCACCCGAGCTTTTTGTACTCACGTAGTATTTACGTGGCGCGTTCAAATCCTTAGGATTCGCACGCTGTACGATGGATAAATTAATCATAAAAAATTTGCAGTGAGGGATGATTAGTCTCACCACACTGCAAATATATAGACTATATATATATTATGCAAACTAACGATAGAAAATATCTATATAAACTGTAGTTTTATCTGATATTTAACGTTATTTAACCTCTTGCCGGCATTAAATTATATAGATACGGGTAATTGAAGGGGTTTGGCGATAGCTTTCGGCTATAAAAAGATAGTGCAAATATAGATATATTTATTGTAAATAACAATTAATAGTGATAAAACATATAAGTGTTTTGGTTGTTGTCTCGAACGAAGTGTGAGATTTCATTCGAATCATTAAAAGAAATTTTAGCGCACAACAATGTTTATGTTACAAATACTAATGACTACGACCGAATAAGTTACTTTATCTTTTTGCCTTAGATATTATAGAACTCGTCTTGACTTTTTTATGGACACAGTAGCAATACATAGGTTTTTAGATTAAAATCTGAATTTTCGACCACAGTAGCTAAAAATATCTTTGATATTTTTGAACTATGTGTACTTTTTTCTATTAAAATACAACTACTGTGAACTATGTGTCAAAAGTTGAGATAACTTCATAGTATTTTGTTGTATTTTTGTCGGTCAGTAGTGTAAATTCTTTCGATGAATGAGTCCGAAAGAAGTGATAATAATAAGCAATGGAATGTCGCTGGAAATGTAAAACCGGCGTATGCCAATGCTCAAAATAATAATTAGTTATGATAAAAAAAGGTGATAATGTGCGTTTTCTCAACGCAGTAGGAGGAGGCACAGTGGTTCGTATTGATGCGGATAAAAAATTGATATACGTGGAAGATGCCGATGGTTTTGAAATCCCTGTACTCGAGCGCGAATGTGTGGTGATTGGCGAAGTAAATGAAAAAACTAATTTTATAAAGAAAGATTTTTCTTCGAAAACAAATACTCCCGCTGCAGAGCCTGTGTCGGTTGAATCTGAAAAACCTAAAGTCAGAATTCAGGAACCGGTTGTGGAAACACCCGAAGGCGATGTGCTGAAAGCTGTGCTTGCTTTCTTTCCGGTGGATATTAAACAGCTGCAAACTACGGCATACGATTGTTATCTGGTAAACGATAGCAATTATTTTCTGTATTATAACCTGATAAATGGCGAAGAAAATGCCCGCCGCACTGTGGCGCACGGACTTATTGAACCCAATATGCAGGAAGAACTTTGCTCGCTTACAAAAGAGCAACTCAACGACTGGGAAAATATCCGTGTTCAGATCATCCCATTCAAACAGGGGAAGTCGTACCCGACCCAGGATGTGATTGATGTGAAAATCAAAATGAATGTGGTACGATTCTATAAACTGCACAGCTTTACCGAAAACGATTATTTCGACGAGCCTGCAATGATTGTTGACATTGTGGCGGAAAAGGAAAACGCCCGACTTGCAGCCGTGTCGCCCGAAGATATTAAAATAGCGATGCTCAGCAAAGAAACGCCTGCTTCACCCCGCAAAATTGTGAGCAAGCCCAACCACCGTCCCGGTGTGACCGAGATTGACTTGCACATTACCGAATTGGTGGATACCACAGCCGGTATGAGCAATGCCGATATGTTGCAACTGCAAATGGATAAATTTCATGCAGCTCTCAGCGAATACAAAAATCAGAAGGGCCATAAATTGGTGTTTATACACGGAAAAGGCGAGGGTGTGCTCCGCAAGGAAATCGAAAAACAACTCAAAACACGCTACAAAACTTACTATTTCCAGGATGCTTCGTTCCGCGAATATGGCTTCGGCGCCACTATGGTGACGATAAAGTAGATGTTGTCAGTGTATCAGCAAGTGAGGGCGTCACTCCAAGTGACACTCTCACTGTCGTATCTTCAAGTGACACCCTCTCTATAGGTAGAAATAAAAAACACGCCCCAATCTGAAATTTCAGATTGGGGCGCTTTCTTATCTTTTTCCCCTTTAGGGGTTAGGGGGTGTTTTTATTTCACTTCTTCAAAAGTGATTAATGCATTATATCAGGTAGTTACAAACACATGTTGCAAATATGAAACAAATAAAAAATCGATATAAATAAAAATCAAATTGCTGATATTATGTTATTTAAGTGTATTTTGATAGATAAAAATAAACAGTATAAATACCGTGCAAATATAGTACTTATTTGGTCATATTGGACAGTTTTAGAACAAAAAATCCCACTCGAATGAGTGGGATTTCAATTAGAAGAAAACAGCATCAAAACTTCTTCAATCTCAACCCTAAGTAAACACCAATTCTTCAAAAACAAAAAAACCTTTATGTGAGGGGCTTTTATGTTTCAGGGTACAAATGAGGTACAAGTATTTTAATCTATAATTACAATTAATCAAGAATGAATTCTTGATTAATTTGCAGCTGCTCAACCTTAATGTTGTTCTCTATGATAATATATTTAGACAAAGTATCAAGAAGTCCAACCTGAGGATTAGTTGATTCATTTAATGAGAAATCTTTGGCAGTATTATTTAGATTCAAGTAATAGGGATTTGAACCTGTTTCGTAATATTTATTTTCTGTATTCATATTATTTCTGTTACTCAATTTTCATGTCTCCAACCTTCAAAAATTCTTTTGTCTTGTGTAGCTGTTTGACCATTTGGTAAATTTTGCTTACTCAAAGTTCCTTCACTAATAAAAACATCAGCACCACTATCAACACTCTCAATTAAAGCACGTCTGAGTGAGTATTGGCATGGATTACTTATTGCTAAAAGCACATTTGGATTGTATGGGTTTCTTAGTTCCAATTCACTTTCAATATCCTGATATATTGCTTTTATAGTGCTATATAATTCATCATCAGGTTTTTCAATATTCAGTCCTAATTCTTCTTTAGCTTCTTTTCTGTAAATAGTATAATCATGACTACCAGATTCAGAGCATAAAAAACTGATAACTTTTGGGACATTTTCTTGTTCAATAGTATGATATTTTAATAATTTCTCAGCAAGCATCTTTATCTGTGCTTTTGATTTATAAACATTTCCAAGTGATAGAGGGTGAATATGATCAGTTAATTTCAGATATATGTCTTTTAATTCTGTTTCGCTATTTACACCAAAATCATCTTTTGCCATTTCTAAGTATCCATTCACATGTTCAACGCTTACTGGTACACGAATGTTCTGACCATTTATATTTACTTGTGGGTTCATTAAACCATTTGTACTCGGATCAATAGGACCTAATGTACCTTGCTTCGTCATAATAATTCTATTCGCACCTAAACTAATTAGTGTTGCAGTACTCTGGCATCTGAATGGAATAATAACTTCAAAATCTTTACAAAAACTACGAATAAGATTAACCAAACTCCAGCCAGCTAATGTACTACCACCATTTGAATATATCAATAAAGATATTTTATCTACATCTCCAATTGTATCTAAATGGTTTACAAATGGTGCTAATATATCTGCACCAATATTGGTTTCTGCATTTTGTCGGTCGCTTGTTACGTATACAAGGAGTTTGGAATTTCTTAATCCTTCTAACTTTTTATAGTTCTCAAGTCTATCACTTCTCATTGTTTTCGTTTTATTTAGTGGTTGGTACGCAATAATGAATTGTTGAAAGGATATTTAGAATGTGCAAATATACGAGTTTTTTTTATGATTAAGTTGTCGCACAAAAAAAATGATAAATCAAATAAAAAAACCGCCCTCGATTGAGGGCGGCTCTCGCAAGAAAACAAATTGTCTACGCTTAGACAACTTCTACAGAACCCAAATAAACGCTGTTAGCAAGGTCTTTTCCATCTTCAGCAATGAAGCCAAGGAACACTTCAACACTTTCTCCCAACCAATCGGCAGGAACTGCAATTTCGTGGGCACCGGTTGCTCGTTGACTTCCGGCAGTTTCATAAACTGCTTCTGCCCGAAGTGGATTTAATACCACTACCAACGCTTTGTCGGTTGCCAATGCATTGTTTGAACCCGAGTTGTCAGTCCAAGTCAAGCCAATCGAGCCACTTGTGGCGAGGGCTTGCGCTCCAGAAGCAACAGTAAGGTTACCACGAGAAACCAACACTTTCGACAGGTCAACGCTAAAATCAGGGAAAACTCCCGTGATTGCGTTGTTCAAAATGTACGACATTGCAGCATTGAACGCGGTTTGTTTGGTTGTGAAGCGTTTATAGCCTACACGGATAAAGCCAGTCATTGGCTTTAAGATACCCAATACTAATGCGAATTTGCTACGCTGACCCATTTGGCCATCAGTGCGAGGATTGCTTACAGAAGAAGCCTTTGCACGCATATAGCTAATGCCTTTCCAACTACCACCAACAACGTTCCCTACTTTACCAGAGAAACTGCCTAAGATTCCTAAATTAATCTTTCCCATAACTTAAAAAATTAAATGATTTATAAATATGTTTACTTGGACTTGGTACGGCTCAAATACGGACTTTCCCTTATCCGAATGTAAAGATATATCGTAATTATGTGGCTGACACAGAATGAGTTTAGCTTGCTTCCGATTGCGTTTAATTGCTTTTGCAAGGGCTTTTAAACCCCTGCATTTTTGAAGAATTGGCGAACAAACGCTTGTTTGTACTCACTGACGAATCGAAGTGTTTTTGTTAGAGTCTGCTCCCTTTCCTCCAATAATTTGAGCGCCTGGACAGTTTGAGCAAAATCGGCGGCGTGTTGCTCAATGATTGGAATGTGGAACGCCATAACGCTGCGGAATGACCGAATAGTCATAAACGGAATAACAGAGCCATGCAAATGAGGTTCAAAGGCACGACACCGCCACAAAGCATAACAGAGGGTGCGAAGTTGGTCGGCTTGCTCCTGATTTTCTGCGATAATTACAAAGCAATTCGGACAGGGAAACGCAAGCGGTTTTCCGCTATTATTTCCTTTGTTAAGGATAAAGAAATGCGATTTTCTGATTTCATCTTTCTGATTATAAGACTTCAAAATAAAGCTACACATGAGGATAACGATTAAAGGGTTAATAAACGAGGGACTACCCCCTGCAAATAATTTTTACCCCCAGAAAAGAGAAAGAAAAAAGAAAAGAAAAAAAAAAGGATATACTCTTCAAACAGCCAGAGAGCGGCGGCTGTCAAGGTTTTTGGGCAGAATACTACCCGAAGCGTAGCGAGGTGTGGAGATTGTGACCAAAACCCGTAGGGCTTGACCTTTACTGCCGGTAAGCGGAACGGCTATCTTTGTATATTCATTTTTTTTTGGCGGAAAACGTATTATGCTTTCTTTATTTTTTAATTGCATTTGATTTGTAAATTTTTATCGGGGCAAACTCGCCGCAGAAAATAAAATATACCATTGGGTTAGCGTTGGAAAAGAGCTTTGGGGAAAACGGAATGAATGTAGCTTGCGGAATGGAAATGAGTATTTCGCCTAAGCTGTGCGGTGCTGAGGTGTATGCTTGCAATGTAGGCAAAATGAAGTGTTGGTTCGGTCGAGGTACGAAACCGACCGGAACGAATGGCGACGAAATGGAACGCATTTACCGCAAGCACAAGAATAATCAACTCGACATATTTTTATTTACTGCACAACTAATGGGTGGTGGGGAAATTGAGGAAATTGCACAAAGTGCGGAATTACTTACAAGCTGCTTGGAAAGGAGCTTGACAACTGTCCCCATATTTTAAAAACCTTTTATAATTTTCATTGCTGCCTTAAAATATACCTACAATGAAAATTGTATATGGTTTTCGGGGCATTATTTTCGAGTTGGCGGTACGCCTGAACAACGCACCGTTTAGGTGTAATAAACTTACCACTCTGCCTGAAAGGTGCTTATTGGGGTGGACTCGTCGCAGTGGGAAAAAATATACCATTGGAAATGCGTTGGAAAAGGGCATGGGTGGCGACTGAATGGAACGAAACAATGGGTTGGGAAATGAAATGGAGCTTTACTGGCTGATTGTGTGTGGAAATATTTGTGAGAGGATTACAGCCGATAAGCGAAATGGAATGACTGCGTGGATTTGTGGAGTGGAATGAAGAAGCCACTTATGCCGTGCGGTGCTGAGGTGGGTGAAATGAACTGAGCGCAATGTAGTGAAGGGTGGACGTGTGTGAGGTACGAACTGCGTCCCCCGAAACGAAATGAGAGAAGAGAATGAACCGACCGCAAGCATACGAAAATAAAACACGACATTTTTTTTACCGACTGCAACCGCTGAAAGGGAGGAGGGGAATTTTGTTGGTCTCTGGTTGGCGGTATGCCTAAACAGCTCACCGATTAGGTGTTTAATTCTTACCGCTCTCCCTTTAGGGGCTTATTCTTCGGGCAGCGCAGCGGGGCAAAGCGATGATTTTGTGCGGCTATTATACATAATTTGGTTATAGGACTTTTTTTTCAGGGGTTTATCCCCCGAACGTAGTGAGCCTATTTGGTGAAAAAAGTACTATAACTACATGTTATGTATACATAGCTTTGGGTTGTTTTTTTTCTGGCGCAAGTGTAGCACGGTGGTGGCGGTTGGAGTGCAAACGTCTTTTTTGCCTTTTGCAAAAAGTGTGACAGAAAAAAACAACAGCAGGGTGGATTGTGCGGAAGCCGACAAAAAGACCGTGCAAGCCCAGAGGAACGAGGGGCGGGGATTTTTGGCGGCTGGGGATTTTGCCTGCGGAGTTGCCCGTAATTTACTTTCAGGCTTTGCCTGACCGCATTTATTTAGTCTTTCGCACTAAAAAAAATAACCTGCTTGCAGTCTGTCCTTACGGTTTGCAAGCGAATTTTTAGTATATTGGGGATTTAGAGGATTTTGGGAATTACAGAGAAAATCATAAACGAATGTTCCAATACTTATTCCATTTGGGCAATTATTGGGCAAACAAGGTGCAAATTGTGCAATTAGTTTATAGAAACTCCCTGTTTCATAACCCTAATTAATAAGCTCCTACAAATTTTCAATCACTTGTTGGAGCAAGTTAGTCACTTGTTGAGCGACTTCACCAAGAGCAGGGTTTGAAATTGCCTGCATAGAGGCAATTGGATTGACGGCTGCTACTTCAATTAGTTTTCTCCTTGTTCGATAACCAGCACATTGCATGGTAACATTGCAAAAATACTGACTTTTGGGAAACTCTGTTTGGTATTTTGTACAACAACCGTAACGTCCGGGGGCATAAAAAACTGGTTAAGTTTTATTGTGTTCAGTCTCCCATTGTTTATCCTAAATCCAACGTCGCACCTTTTTGCAATATACAATATATGTGTTAGCATGTGTTTTGGACAAATATTCTTCTTCAAGCCTTACCTGTACCTGAAAAAGCATAACTGAAACAGTGGCTACAAGCAATGTTATTGCATTCGGAAGAATAAAGAATATGCCTGCAAGCGTAACGAGCATTCCTAAAAATACAGGATTTCGGGATATGGAAAACAGACCATTCGTTTTGAGTTCAGTTCTTGCTGAATGGTCGATACCCACCCGCCACGAGTTACTCATTTGTACTTGCGCTACGATAATCCATAAAAGTGCAAGGTGAATGAATGCGAAACCTGTATATTTCAGGATTGATATTTCGAGCCATGTAAAGGGTGCGAAATACTGCAAACCTTCGGGGTAAAAAAGATTGACTAACGCTACAATAAAAATTAACGAGGTAATTGGGGCAGATACTTTACCTAAAAAGTCGTGTGCCGAATCGGTGTTTTTGAACACATAGGGATTAATGCCAGTTTTGCGTTTTACACGAATTGAGGGGGTGATAAACACAATAAGGAAATACAGTATCAGAAAAGCAACGATATAAATATTGGCAATCATATTCTTTGATTATTATTTTTTTAGTATTCTTAGTGCATTGAAAATCGCAATCAGGGCAACGCCCATATCTCCGAAAACAGCTTCCCACATGGTTGCAATGCCAAATACTCCGAGAACAATGAAAGCAATATTTTCCTTACTTGCAAGTCTATTTTTCCTTTCTACTATTGCATTTTCCAAACTTACACCTGCTATTTTTCAACTTGATTTT
>JAFGVV010000069.1 GCA_016937795.1 Paludibacteraceae bacterium | reverse complement strand
ATTTTTGAGAGCTATTTTGAAATGGATTTTGGACTTGAAAGAGGGCGTTTAGCGGGCTAAACAACCGATTGAAAGTACAAAATACGTCCAAAAGAGCCTCAAAAGGTTTAAATGTCTTTATTGTAATTAATTTAAAATGCGACATTATTTTGTTCCTGTTACTTATATAAATTAACCCATGAAGGTGTCCGCTATTTCGGTCACCTTCATTTTTGCAATATGGAATTTAATTTACACGACAGTTTATTGGGAAAAAAGAATCTTTATCCCGAAAATTACAATCCCTCGCTCCTGTTCCGCATTCCCCGTGCCGAGAACCGTGTGCATTATGGCATCGACAATGCGCAACTTCCGTTTATGGGAATTGATGTGTGGAATTGCTACGAGTTTTCTTTTTTATGTCAAAACGGGCTTCCTGTTTCGGGCATGTTGAAAATAATTTATCCTGCCGAAAGTCAATATCTGGTCGAATCGAAATCGCTGAAATTGTATTTGAATTCGTTCAATATGGAGCGTATTTCTCATTTTGGTAAAGAAGCAATTTCGAATGTTTGTAATTTAATCAGCAATGATTTATCAAACTTACTTGAAGTAAAGGTAAAAGTAGTTTACTTCGATAATTCGGCCGAAACATTAAAACCATTCGAAGCATTAAATCTTAAAAACCTGACAGAAATTGTCGGAGAAAAACAACTACGTGGAACCGATTTTTCTGACTTTAACGAAAGCCCGGCTTTGCTTGAAGGTTGCAAAACCGGCGAATTACAAAAATATGCATTTCAAACTGATTTGCTGCGTTCTAACTGTCGTGTTACCAATCAGCCCGACTGGGGCGACTTGTTTTTGTATCTGGAAACAACATACAAAATTGACCTGCTTTCGGCAGTAAAATATCTGGTGTCGTTCCGCAAGGAAAATCATTTTCACGAAGAAGTGGTGGAAATGATTTACAAACGCTTTTACGACATGTTTGAACCTCAGAAATTACTTGTGGCGGCTATGTACACCCGCCGTGGAGGGATTGACATTAACCCACTGAGAGCATCGCATTCCGATTTGATTGATCCGGCTTTTAGTTCCGATACATGCCTTTTGGCCAAAACACTCCGACAATAATTACAATAAAATGTCATAGTTTAGCATTCAAAACCACTAAACTCTGCCAATATGCCATTTTTTCTGCCAAAGACCCCATGTAAGTTGAATTGGCAAACTAATTGATGAATGGCCGACAGCGGAACATTACTTTTAAAATAATAAAAAATCAAGATATATCGCAATTATGAAGAAACAGAAACATAATGCCGAAGAGCCTGAAAAAGAGATTATAAACGACACGGCGCAGCAAGAGCAGGAAGCTAATCAGCAAACCGAAAATCAAACCACAGAAGAAGAAGGTGATAAAATTGCGGACGAAATTGCTGAGCTTACCCAAAAATGCAGCGACCTGAACGATAAAAATTTACGCCTTATGGCTGAATTTGACAATTATCGGAAACGTACCCTGAAAGAACGCTCTGACCTTATTAAAACTGCTGGTGAGAATATTCTTTCGTCTATGTTGCCTTTGGTAGATGATTTTGAAAGAGCGTTGAAAGCTATGGAAACAGCCGAAGATATTGTTGCTGTAAAAGAAGGTGTGGATTTGATTTACGGAAAATTTATTGCATTTTTACTCCAGAATGGCGTAAAAGCAATTCCGACTGAAAACGAAGTATTCGACACCGATTTACACGAAGCCATAACCACTTTCCCTGCTCCTACTGAAGATTTGAAGGGCAAGATTATCGACTGTGCTTCAAAAGGTTATACATTGAACGAAAAAGTAATACGTTTTTCAAAAGTAGTAGTTGGAGAATAATATTAGTCTTATAAAAATATAAATTAATTCGTCATTAAGTCAATGATTCTGAAACTCTTCAGATCATTGGCTTATTGGCACATTATCACAATAGCAAAACATATATGTCCAAAAGAGATTATTACGAAATTCTTGGAATATCAAAAACGGCTTCAGCTGATGAAATTAAAAAAGCTTATCGCAAAAAAGCCATCGAATACCACCCTGATAAAAATCCCGGCAATAAAGAAGCTGAAGAAAAGTTCAAGGAAGCTGCCGAAGCTTACGAGGTTCTCAGCGATGCACAAAAACGTCAGCGTTACGATCAGTTTGGGCATGCAGGCGTGGGCGGTGCAGCAAGTGGCGGATATGGCGGAGGCGGAATGAGCATGGACGATATTTTTTCGCATTTCGGAGATATTTTTGGTGGTCACTTTGGCGGTTTTGGCGGTTTTGGAGGCGGTTCACGAGGTGGCGGACAGCGTGTTCGTCGTGGATCGGATTTGAGAGTAAAAGTAAAACTCAATCTGGCCGAAATTGCCACTGGCGTTGAGAAGAAAATAAAAGTAAAAAAATACGTAAGCTGTTCGCATTGTTCCGGAAGCGGTTCGGCCAATGGCTCGCAACCGGCCACCTGTACAACCTGTCATGGTAGCGGACGTGTAACACGCGTACAGCAAACAATTCTGGGACAAATGCAAACCGCATCAGAATGTCCGACCTGCGGAGGCGATGGCAAAATAATCCGCGATAAATGTAGTCATTGTGCGGGCGAAGGTATTGTACGCGAAGATGAAGTAATCAGCATCAACATTCCGGCCGGAGTAATGGAAGGCATGCAGCTTTCGATGAACGGAAAAGGAAACGCAGCACGCAGAGGTGGCGTAAACGGCGATTTGCTCGTATTGATTGAAGAAGAAGCTCACCCTGAGCTTATCCGCGACGAAAACGACCTGATTTACAATTTATTGCTCACAGTGCCAATGGCCGTCATGGGAGGACAAGTGGAAGTGCCCACAGTAGATGGAAAGGTAAAAGTAACTATAAATCCCGGAACACAACCTGGAAAAGTATTGCGTTTGCGCGGAAAAGGGCTTCCGAGTGTAAATCGTTACGGAACGGGCGATTTATTAGTAAATGTAGGTGTTTATATTCCTGAGAATCTGAATAAAGATGAAAAAGCTATTTTCGAAAAACTCTCAAAATCAGAGAATGTTAAGCCAAATTCTTCTGCTTCGCGCGATTTTTTTAATCGTTTCAGAAATATGTTTGAATAATTTTGCTAAACATAAACTGAAAATGGCTGTTATTCTTTGATTGGATAGCAGCCATTTTTATTGAAAAACAAATTGATTACTTTAATATATCAGCTTCACCCAGAGCAGCATAAGGCCCTTCTTTGATTTCAAATATTACAGTGTTACTTTCTAGCACTTCAACCGAATGCCACTGCCCGGCAGGAACCGATACACCATATGAGCCCTGTTCGGGGTCAAGCAAAATTATTTCTGTGACTTCGTTATTCTGATTGTAAATCTTCACGTTGAGCCTTCCCCTGAGTACAAGATAAGTTTCGTCGGAATGACGGTGTCGATGTATAGGAATTTCGGTTCCCGGTTCAAGCGCATTCAATAAACGCTGCACCGGCTCATCGAGTTTATCGTGCAAATTATAATTCATTCGTAATCTTACATTTTGCTTTGCCCGATTGCTTAATTCATCCAAAAGGAAGCTATCAATTTTTTTCATTAGTCATATGGTATTTATCTGAAAACTAAATCTTTAATAATGTCAGCGCCTACATATTTGTTTAGCGAGTCCCTAATTTGATCTTTAGACATAAATAAATCGTGACGTAAAACCGAAGAACTTAATGTCACATAAAGTACCCTTTTATTTATTATGAGTGATGTGGTGTACTGATTAATATTATGTCCTAAAACTTCAGGCCATGCATCAATAATATGTTTTTCGTTCAGTGGTCTGTCAAGCTTGTTTTGTCTCAAAACCTGTGTGATCACATCTTTAAGCAACTCAGTATTTCTTTTTCTCATTTTATCTTAGCTTTAAAACCTGTCCAAGGTGCGCCCCTTTGTCATATGGCATTTCATTCAATTTGTAAAGTTTCTCGAGTTTTATACCATAATTATGAGCAATACTATACATTGACTCACCTGATTTTACTACATGATGTGAATATCCGCGAGCTGCTTTACTTTTTTTGTAACGTAAGTATACTTGTGTATTAGGCAATAATTCAGTAAATTCGTTTACTTCGTTATATCGTCGGAGGCGTTTTTCGCTGATGTTTAATTCTTCCGAAAGTGACGCATACGAATCGCCTACCTGCGATACCACAAATTTCACCCTGTTGTTTTTATATATTTGATGTGTTCGATATGCAGTTACAGTTCCAATCTGATTGTTCGAGAAAAAATCCTGTGCATTTGTGTGGTCGGCTTGCTTGACATCAATCTTATGCAGATCATACTGGTGTAAATCGTAATTCTCAATTATTGATATTAGTTTAAATGCATACGATGGATCAGTAGCATAACCTGCTTTTTTCAAACCATGTGCCCAGGCTTCGTAGTCGGTCGGACTAAGTTGAAAAAGAAAAGCATAGCGAGCCCGTGTTTTTAAAAAAGTTGAATGGTCTTCGTATGAATCGAGCACGTGCTTATACTTCCTGAAACATTCACCTTGAGCATCGTCATTGTGGTATGTTTTATCGCCTTGCCAATCGTGACATTTTATACCAAAATGGTTGTTCGATTTACGGGCTAATTCACTTTGTCCGGCTCCTGACTCTAAGAGTCCTTGTGACAATGTGATGCTAGCAGGGATTCCATGCTCGGCCTGCTGTAACATTGCCAGTTTATGGAAGTTTTGAATATAATTGATGTATGCCTGATTTTTGGACTGACTATAGAGTGAGTCTGCATTAAGCAAATAAATGAGTAGTACAATCGATAAAAATGATTTGATTCTCATAAAAACACTGAAATTAGGCTTATTTTGATACAAAAATAAAACTTATCGTCGAATTAAAGGAATAAAACGAGGGAATTTTATATTTTTGTGATTAGTTAAGCCACTTATCTACGGTTCGGATTTACTATTAAATAACAATTATGCACAAAAGAATCATTGAAACTCATGTAGTCGTACTTCAACACGACGAACTTACAAACGAAGAAATTCACCTTATTGAAAAAGCCCGTGAACAGATATTCAAAGCTTATGCCCCATATTCAAAATTTGCTGTTGGAGCAGCTGTTTTATTAGAAAACGGAGAAGTTTTTGCTGGCAGTAATCAGGAAAATTCAGCCTATCCTTCGGGCTTGTGTGCCGAAAGAGTGGCTATGTTTTACGCAAATGCGCAGTATCCCAATGTATCAGTTAAAAAGCTTGCAATCACTGCATATACAAACGGTAATTTTACTGAAGAGCCTATTACGCCATGCGGGTCGTGCCGACAGGTTTTACTGGAAACCGAAAATCGTTTCGAAAAAAACATTACTGTATATCTTGATGGAAAAACAAATGTTTATCGTCTTGACAACGTAAATCAATTATTGCCTCTCTCGTTTGGTAAAAACAGCCTTAATAACTCTGATATTTAGGTGTTAGAAAAATCGATATTGGGTTATCAACAACACACACACACAACAATCATTATTTGATACTTTTTGTCAGTATCTTTCAGTATTAAAATTTGGTATACTTAGATTAATTCACTACATTGCGGTCGATTCAGAAACAGTAAAGGTTGATAAATTTAATATCCTCATGAGCGTATGAGTAAGTCTCTTTTTTCAATAGAATATCCACTCGACAATGTGTCGCTTACAGTGCTTTGGAATTCCATAGGCACTCCATTAGGATTATCGGAGTGGTTTGCAGATGGAGTTACAGTAAACGAAAACGAATATACTTTTAGTTGGGAAAAATATGAACAAACAGCATTTTTGCTTCAGACTAAACAAAATCAGTTTATACGTTTTCAATGGGAGGAAGATGCCGGGACGGATTATTATTTCGAACTGCTGATAAATGTGGTTCCAATTACAGGCGACATCATACTTATAGTAAACGATTTTGCAGGAAAAGATGAACAGGAAGATGCCATTTTGCTTTGGAATAAACAGATTGCTGAACTTCGTCGTAAAACAGGAATGTAAACGGATTCGAATATTACGATTATATAGATATTACATTTTCACTAAATGCTTGCATATTTTAACGGCGGGCATTTTTCACATCTATAGATATTCCTTTAATGATATTTCGCACTCAGTATCGTGATTTATTGAAGTTTTTGAAGTAATTTTGTGTCACTTTTAAAAAAAGTAAAAACATGTTGTTACTCAAAAAAATCGACATCTACATTTTCAAACGTTTCTTCACACTCTTCCTGATGACGTTTATGATCTGTATCTTCATTTTGTTGATGCAGTTTTTGTGGAAACATTTTGCCGAACTGGTTGGGAAAGGTATTGGCCTCGATGTACTTGCCGAATTTTTCGTATATTCAATTTTTACACTTGTTCCCATGGCATTGCCATTGGCCATTTTGTTGGCCTCGCTAATGACATTCGGCAATATGGGTGAAAATTTCGAACTTACCGCCATGAAATCGGCAGGCATCTCGCTTTTTCGTATTATCCGCCCACTTATAGTATTTATAGCACTTGTATCAATTGGTGCGTTTTATTTTTCCAATCATGTACTGCCTGTATCGCAAACAAAACTCTGGACACTTATATTTTCACTTCGTCAAAAATCACCTGAACTCGACATCCCTGCCGGAGAATTTTATTCGGGCATCAATGGGCTAAACCTTTATGTGCGTGAGAAAGAAAACGGACTACTTAAACATTTAATGATTTATGACTTTTCGGAGGGTTTCAATAATGCTACGGTAATGGTGGCCGATTCGGGACGAATCTCTATCAGCGAAGATAAAAAATATCTTTTACTCACACTTTTTGATGGCGAATCGTTCGAAAACCTGAAAAATCAACAAATTAATAGTGCATCCTCCAATATCCCATATCGAAGGGAAAATTTTAGCATGAAAGAAATTTTACTCGATTTCGATTCCGAATTTAATCGTCTTGACGAATCGATACTCGAGGATCAGCATGTGAGCAAAAATATTGATCAATTAAGTCATTCAATTGACTCAGTTAATGAAATTGTCAAAATCAGAGTCAAAGAGCAACAAACCGAACTAGTTGAAAGACGATATTTTGGTCGTGAGAGTAGTTGGGGGCGTTCGCTTGAAATAGCAGAAAATATACAGATTGTTGATTACGACCCTGATTCGTTGTTTCTCAAACAGGATAAATCAAAAATGGAATTGGCATCGACACAAGCTATCTCGCGAGCAAACGATCTGAAAAGTCAGATTGAATATAATAAAATAATGCTAAACGAACCAAAGCGTTACGTGAGTCGACATCAAATTGAATGGCACCGCAAATTTACACTTTCGTTCGCCTGTCTGATTTTCTTCTTTATCGGAGCGCCTTTGGGAGCTATTATCCGTAAGGGAGGATTAGGTACACCTGTGGTTATTTCGGTTATTATGTTCATTATTTATTATATCATCGACAATACAGGTTATAAAATGGCGCGCGAAGGCCTTTGGACAGCTGCTGAAGGCATGTGGCTTAGTTCATCTGTACTACTGCCAATTGGTATTTTCCTCACATATAAAGCTGCTGTGGATGCAACTCTATTTAATAGCGAAGAGTATCTGAAGTTTATTCAGCAAATAAAAGTAAAACTGGTTTTGTATTACAACAACACTATATTGCACATTCATAAAATCCGAAAACAAAACACATAACATCATATGGGAAACATTCTAAATAGTATTCAAGAAGCTCTGGTAGATATTAAAGCCGGTAAATTTGTGATTGTAGTTGATGATGAAGATCGCGAAAATGAAGGCGACTTTATTTGTGCTGCCGAAAAAGCAACACCCGAAATGGTTAATTTTATGATCACTAACGGACGCGGCGTGGTTTGTGCGCCATTGACTGAAGATCGCTGCGACGAACTTGAACTCGAAATGCAGGTCGAAAAAAACACTTCTATTCATTCCACCCCGTTTACCATTAGCGTGGATAAACTTGAAGGATGTACTACCGGCGTTTCAACGGCTGACAGAGCTGCCACTTTTCAGGCCCTTGCCGACCCGTTATCAAGACCCGAAACTTTCGGTCGTCCCGGACATATTTTTCCGCTGCGTGCCAGAAACAAAGGAGTTTTGCGTCGTGCAGGTCATACCGAAGCGGCTGTTGATCTGGCTCGTTTGGCCGGATTGTATCCTGCAGGTGCACTTATAGAAATCATGAATGAGGATGGCACAATGGCACGATTGCCACAGTTACTCGAAATGGCTAAAAAATTTGATCTGAAAATCATTTCAATTGCGGATCTTATTGCTTACAGACTTAAAACAGAATCACTTGTAGAAAAAGGTGAAAAGGTAAATATGCCTACTTCGCATGGTCACTTTAAGCTTATTCCGTTCCGTCAGATTTCCAATGGCATGGAGCATGTTGCTCTGATAAAAGGCGAATGGGAGAAAGATGAACCCGTACTTGTACGTGTACACTCGTCATGCATGACAGGTGATATTTTCGGTTCGATGCGTTGCGAATGTGGCGAACAGCTCCACAAAGCTATGGAAATGATTGAAAAAGAAGGAAAGGGCGTAATTGTATACATGAATCAGGAAGGTCGTGGTATCGGTTTAATGAATAAAATAAAAGCTTATAAACTTCAGGAAGAAGGTCTCGATACTGTGGATGCAAACCTTCATTTAGGATTCGATGCCGATGAACGCGATTACGGAGTTGGTGCGCAGATATTACGAGAGGTAGGAGTCACTAAAATCAGATTATTATCAAATAACCCTGTGAAACGTATAGGTCTCGAAGCATACGGGCTATCAATTGTCGAAAATGTAGCTATCGAAGTGGCACCTAACGAATTCAATGCCTTTTATATGCAAACAAAAAAAATCAAAATGGGTCATAATCTGAAATACTCAAAATAAGAAAATTTGTAACGAATGCCGATAACATGGAAAGAGCTACATAAGACCTGAAAAAATATATTTACACATGAAACGAACATGACAAAATTTAATTTGTTTTGACCCACAGGGTAATGATTAAATTTTGTCATATGAGTTCCATCAGACAACTAAAAAACAAATTTTAAACAGATGAAAACTGCACTAATCACCGGCGTTACTTCTGGTTTTGGAAAAGCATTTGCAATACGATTGGCTCGTTCAGGCAACTATAAATTAATTATAACCGGACGACGCAGAGAACGTTTAGAGGAAATTGCTGAAATCCTCCGTCGCGACTTCAACTGTGAGACGGAGGCTCTTTGTTTTGATATACGCGACCGTGAGTCGTGCGAATGGGCAGTTCAGTCCATACTGGAAAGTAATACACACATTGATGTGCTCGTAAATAATGCTGGTCTTGCAGCCGGAACTTCATCATTCGACGAGAGCGACACTAATGACTTCGATCGAATGATCGATACCAATGTGAAGGGGCTTTTGTACATCACAAAACAAATCGTACCACTCATGATTGCGCAGCAAAGTGGTCATATTGTCAATATCTCCTCCATTGCCGGAATTGAAGTATATCCAAATGGTTCAGTTTATTGCGCTTCGAAACATGCAGTGAATGCCATTACCAAAGGGCTCCGTATTGATTTAGTGAAACATGGTATAAAGGTAAGTTCAATTTCTCCTGGTATGGCCGAAACCGAGTTCTCCGTTGTGCGTTATCATGGCGACCAGGAAAAGGCAGCTGCTGTGTACAAAGGTCTGATTCCGCTAAGTGCCGAAGACATTGCCGATGCTCTAGAGTTCATACTCACCCGACCCGGGCATGTTTCTATAAATGATATTCAAATTAATCCCACACAGCAGGCCAATACCTATATTTCGCATCGAAAACAGTAATATTTACTGTTTTCGATTTTTTTTGATATAAAAATGCAAGAAAATATCATAAAAAATTTAAAGAATTAAAAAAAATATCCTATTTTTGTCAGTCAGTATAAAAAAACAATGCATATTTAATCTGTACTGTTTGAATATACTACATTAAAAACACAAAATCCTTCTTGAAAATGAACCCACTTGATGTAAACAAGGACCTTGAAATGGTAAAAAGTGATGACGCTGAAATTATCAATGAAACCCCGTCGACTATTGAAAGTAATAAACTTGCTGTACCTGCTGTAGCATCCGATCCTATTTCTGCACCTACAGACATTCAAAAAGAATCAACAGTAAGTGACGAAGTGTCAGATAAACAAACTTCGAATGTAGAAGAAAAGCCTGCTATGCCCGACTATAATGTTTTTAGCAAATCGGGCTTAATTGATGCACTCAAAGTGCTTATTCAGAATAATCCCGATCACATTAAAGAGGAAGTAGAAATTATAAAACAGACTTTTTATAAAAAAACAAAAGCTGATAACGAAGAGCAAAAGAAACTTTTTGTTGAAAATGGCGGGGAAGAAATTGATTTTGTGCCTGAAAAAGATGAACTCGAAGATGCACTTAAAAATTTATTGAACGAATATAAAACTCTGAAAGCAGCACTTATTGCACAAAAAGAAAAAGACAAAGAAAATAATTTAATTCAGAAACAGCACATTCTTGAGCAAATGAAGGCATTAGTCGAAAGCAACGACGATGTGTCTGCTCACATCAACGAATTCAGAACTCTGCAACAGAAATGGAAATCACTTGGACATGTACCTGCTCAGGTTGCAAATGATCTTTGGAAGCAATACAACGGTTATCAGGAAGCATTCTGGGATCTGATAAAGATTAACAATGAGCTACGCGAATACGATTTTCGCAAAAATCTTGAAGCCAAAACGCTTATTTGCGAAACGGCCGAAAAACTTGCCGAAGAAACCGATGTAGTGGTGGCATTTCAGATACTACAAAAATTACACGACGATTGGCGCGAACTGGGTCCCGTGGCACGCGAATTAAGAGAAGAAATATGGACACGCTTTAAAAACGCATCTGCTGTTGTCAACAAAAAGCACCAAAGTTATTTCGAAGGCATACGCGAAATTGAAGAGCAGAACCTGGCTCTTAAAACTACATTGTGCGATAAAATCGAAGCATTCGATTATTCAGGCTTTAAAACATATAAACAATGGGATGAGGCTACTCAATCGATACTTGCATGGCAGGAGGAATGGCGTACTATAGGTTTTGCACCACGCAGAGCCAATCAAAAATTATTTGAACGTTACAGGAGTTTATGCGACAATTTTTTTGCTTCTAAAGCCGATTTCTACAAAGAATCGAAAAATCAGCTAAACGAGAATCTTGAAAGAAAAAAATCACTTTGTGAACAAGCTGAAGCATTAAAAGAAAGTATCGAATGGAAAGATACAACCGATAAACTTATTCAGTTACAGCGAGAATGGAAGACCATTGGCCCGGTAATAAAAAAACATTCGGATGAAATATGGAAAAGATTTATTACGGCATGTGACTACTTCTTCGAACAGAAAACCAAAAACAATTCAGGGATAAGGACTATCGAAGCTGAAAATCTGGAAAAGAAAAAACAGCTCATCGAACAAATCAAAGGACTCGAAAAAAGTAACGACACAGGAGAAACTGTAGCTAAACTACGAGAATTAATGGCTGAATGGAATAAAATTGGTCATGTTCCATTTAAAGAGAAAGATAAAATTTACAAAGAATTCAGAACTGCTGTGGATAAGCAATTTGAAACATTAAATGTGGACGTTACACAGCGCCGTCTCGATAATTTCAAAACCAATCTGAAGGATATAACTGCCAAAGGCGAAAATAAGCTGTATCGCGAACGCGAAAAACTTGTAAGAGCTTATGAGCATCTTAAAAACGAAATAGCAGTATACGAGAACAACATCGGTTTTCTGAGCTCTTCTTCGAAAAAAGGTGGAGGCATTATCCGCGAAATGGAACGAAAAATAGAAGCTCTAAAAGAAGAGAGTCGATTGATTGAGCAAAAAATCAATCTGATTGATGAGAATATGAAATAATCCTCACTCGTTTATTGATAGATACTTATTCAACAAAGCAGGGTAAAATTTACTCTACTTTGTTTAGGTAAATAAACCCAATAGTTAAAAATGCGTAAATGCAAAATCAGCCACTCACATTTAATAGTAAGTGGCTGATTTTCAAGTCGGGGTAGCGGGATTCGAACCCACGACCCTCCCGTCTAAAAACGGGATGCGCTAACTAACTTCGCT
>JAFGVV010000068.1 GCA_016937795.1 Paludibacteraceae bacterium | reverse complement strand
TTCAATCGGTTGTTTAGCCCGCTAAACGCCCTCTTTCAAGTCCAAAATCCATTTCAAAATAGCTCTCAAAAATTACGACATTATTTCGTTCCAATTACTTAAATGATTTTGTTGTTATCAAAAAGCTTCTTTGTCGTAAAGCACTTCGCATTTTTCTTTCAACCATTTTTGTTCTTCCTTGTTCAGGTAAGGTGAAAGCGTCTCGAAAACCTTTTGATGATAAGCATCGAGCCAGTCAACTTCGTCCATTTCGAGCGCATACACATCAATCAGATTCTTATCAATCGGGAATAGTGTCAGTGTTTTAAAAGTCAGAAACTGGCCAAACTCAGTTTTTGCGGCAGGCACTACATGAACCAGATTTTCTATGCGAATGCCATATTCTCCTGCACGATACATACCGGGTTCGTTCGAAATAATCATGCCGGGTTGCAATGTTACGGGGTTTTCATCCATACGAATACTTTGTGGTCCTTCGTGTACATTCAGGAAATGGCCAATGCCGTGTCCGGTTCCATGTCCGTAGTTCAGGCAGTTGTCCCACAATGCTTTGCGTGCGAGTATGTCGAGCTGCGAACCTCTTGTTCCGGTAGGGAAAACTGCTTTTCCGAGGTTGATATGGCCCTTCAGTACCATAGTAAAATCGGCAATTTGCTGTTCGGTTGGTTTGCCAAGTGTGATGGTACGTGTAATGTCGGTAGTTCCATCGAAATATTGCCCGCCCGAGTCAAGTAAAAGTATATTCTCAGTTACGAGTGTGGCATCAGTATCAGGTAATGCATGATAATGCACTATAGCTCCGTGACCGGCGTAACCGGCAATAGTACCAAAACTTTCACCTACAAAGTTTTCCTGCTCAGCCCGGAAATCGTAAAGCTTTTTAGATAACGAAATTTCGGAAATATCTTCTTTTTCCACGTTATTTTCGAGCCACATAAAGAAGCGTGTCAGAGCCACTCCATCTTTTATCATTGCACGGCGTACACCATTCAGCTCTACATCGTTTTTTATGCTTTTCAGGCGGAAAACCGGCGACATCATATTGCGTTTAGCACAGGCTTCAGGGATGGCTTCGTAAAGCGACTGATTCAGTTTTGCACCGTCAATCAATACTGCATTTTCGGAAGTAATATTCCTTAAACTGTCATATACTGCTAAATATGGCGCCACACTTACACCTTCAGCCGCGAGATACGCTTTTGTTTCCGAAGTGAGTTTTTCATTTTCGATAAAAAGAGTTGCTTTATCCTCCTCAACCAACGCATAGGCAATTACCACAGGATTGTAACTTACATCGTTTCCGCGAATGTTGAAAAGCCACGCAATATCGTCTAATGCAGACAGTACAAACGCATTTGCACGGGCTTTTTTAAGTTCGCCTCTTAGGATTTCAAGTTTTTCGGCAGCACTTTTTCCTGCATATTTTACGTCAAAAACAAATAGCTTATTCAGTGGTAATGCCGGACGATCTGTCCATGTTTTAGCCATTAAATCGAGCGCTACCAACTGAATACCATTCGATTGAAGTTCGTTTTTCATTGCCACATAGGCATTTACCGAAAACATCTGACTATTGACAGCCACTTTTTCGCCCACTTTGAGTTCGCTTATAAGCCATGGAATGATTTCCAGTGTGTCAGGAAGTCCTTGTTTCATTAGTTCAAAACCTGTTCCTTCGAGTTGTTCCGCGCCCTGAAGAAAATATCGTGAATCGGTCCATACCCCGGCTTTGTCTAAAGTTACAGCCGCAGTACCCGCCGAACCATCGAAACCCGAAATCCATTCGCGCTCTTTCCAGAAATCAGCAATATATTCGCTAGCATGGGGGTCAGTTCCGGGAACGATACAAGCCGAAATGCCTTCCTGCTTCATTATTTCGCGCAATTTGGCGAGTCTTTCGTTTATTTCTGTCATATTGTCGTTATGTTTTGAATTTTAAGTTTCAAATGTAGGGTTTTATCGTTGTTTAGCCAAATTCTTTATGTTTTTTTTATGGATAAGTAAATAATGATATGCTGATTTCCGAAAACTAAATATTTTGGTCAGTAATGTGTATTAGTTATTGATATTTAGGTGATTGTGGTGTTTTTTGAGTCGTTCTGAAAATATTTTTAATTGAAAATTGAAATTATTCTTGTGTAATAAAAAATAATTTGTCATCTTTGCAGCCGTAAAGAAACGAATATGATTACAATTTTGACAAATAACAAATTTTGGTGGTGGCACTTACGAATATCCAAATCGTGAGCGTAGCTTCCTGTATATATGTCAAATAAATTAGATATAAATAAAAAGGCTTGTCGTAACTCACGATAAGCCTTTTTTAGTATATCTACCCCCGACCCCCGCCACGGCGGGCAAGCTCTAAAGGGGAGAAAGACAAAGAAAAATCAATAATGAAATATATTAATATGAATAATACAGATAGCTTAAGAGACGAAACTAACTTTAACTCTCCTTTAGGGGTTGGGGGTGTATCACCTTCCGGTTACTACGGAGAGTTTGGTGGCGCGTATATTCCTGAGATTCTTCACGGTATAGTAGAAAAACTGAAAGAAGCATATTTTGCAATTAAAACAGACGAAAGTTTTAAAGCAGAATATTATGAATTGCTGAAAAACTATGTGGGACGGCCTTCGCCACTTTATTTTGCCAAGCGACTTTCGGAAGAATACGGTACAAAAATCTATTTGAAACGCGAAGACCTGAATCATACCGGAGCACATAAAATAAATAATGCGCTGGGACAGATTCTATTGGCAAAACGCATGGGCAAAACACGTATCATTGCCGAAACAGGTGCAGGCCAACATGGAGTGGCTACAGCTACAGCTTGTGCACTTATGGGACTTGAATGTATTGTGTTTATGGGCAAAACCGATGTGGAGCGTCAGTTTCTGAATGTGCAAAAAATGCGTATGCTAGGTGCTACAGTTGAACCTGTAACCAGTGGAAATATGACGCTGAAAGATGCGACGAATGAAGCCATTCGTTATTGGTGCTCAAATCCCGATTCGTTCTATATCATTGGTTCCACTGTAGGTCCACATCCTTATCCTGATATGGTTGGTTTTTTTCAATCGGTAATAAGTGAGGAAATAAAATGGCAGTTGCAGGAGCATACCGGACGCGATTATCCTGATTATCTGATAGCTTGTGTGGGCGGTGGTAGTAATGCCATGGGAACTTATTATCATTATCTCGACGATGAGCGTGTGAAAATTATCTCAGCAGAAGCTGGTGGTATGGGAGTGGAGACGGGTGAAACGGCTGCTACAATAAGTATTGGTACACCCGGAATTATTCACGGAGCAAAAACTTTGCTTATGCAGGACGAGGATGGACAAATTATTGAACCATACTCTATTTCAGCCGGTTTGGATTATCCTGGAATTGGTCCTGCGCATGCACATTTTGCAAGAATTGGCCGCACAAAAGTTTATCCTATAAACGACGATGAAGCACTCGATGCTGCTTTTGAACTAACCCGACTTGAGGGTATTATTCCGGCAATTGAATCGGCGCATGCACTTGCAATTCTCAAAAAGAATAAAGGAACATTTAAAGCTGATGATATTGTGGTGCTTAATGTTTCGGGGCGCGGCGATAAGGATATGGATACCTATGTAAAGTATTTTAATGCCCCCTAACCCCCTGAAGGGGAATGACCCCCAACCCCTAAAGGGGAGTATAAATAGTGTAGTTTGTTTGATGTAAATTTTAATGTAAATAAGATATGAATACAAATAAAGTAAAAGATATTAATTCTAACTCTAACTCACCTGTAGGAGTTGGGGGTTCTTCAGTTCCCCTTCAGGGGTTAGGGGTTAACTCTCATTCAGAGGTTGGGAACAGGCTATTTGTTCGTGCCCGTACAATGCTTGCCGACATGCAAACGCCGGTAGGTATTTATTTGAAAATACGAGACTTATATACAAATTCGGTACTGCTCGAAAGTTCTGATTATCATGGAACCGAGAATAGTTATTCCTATATTGGCTTTAGTCCGATTGGTGGTATTTCGGTTAATAACTTTCTGATTGTGGAAGAATATCCTGATGGTTCTCAAATTGAAACACAGGTGACTGATAAAATGACTGTGGCCGACAGATTTGATGCTTTTCTGAGAAATTTTCAGATTGTGGAAAACGATAGTAAATTGAATATCAACGGACTTTTTGGCTATTCGTCATACGAATCGGTGCAGTATTTCGAGGATGTGAAACTGAAAGCCCGCGCTACAGTTCCCGGCGATATGCCCGGCTTACATTATGTGTTATTCAAATACATTATTGCCATTAATCATTTCAATAATGAACTTACGATTATCGAAAATCTTCTCGAAGGCGAAACTTCATCTATTCCAAATATTGAAAGGATATTGGCTAATAACAATATAGCGACCTACAAATTTGAAACTGTAGGCGAGGAGCGATGCGATATTTCCGATGAGGATTTCCGCAAAATGGTTCGTCGTGGCAAAGAAGAATGCTACAAAGGAAATGTATTTCAGATTGTACTTTCGCGCAGGTTCTACCAACAATATAAAGGCGACGACTTTATGCTTTACCGCACATTACGTTCGGTAAATCCGTCACCTTATTTGTTTTACTTTAATTTTGGCGATTTTCGTATCTTTGGCTCTTCACCTGAAGCGCATTTGGTAGTGGATGCCAATAAAGGAAAAGCGTTTATCAAACCTATTGCAGGCACATTCCGTCGTACAGGAAACGATGAAAGGGATGCCGAACTGGCCGAAAAACTCAGCAAGGATAAAAAGGAGAATGCCGAACATGTGATGCTTGTCGATTTGGCACGAAACGATTTGAGCCGTAATACCGATGAAGTGACAGTGGATGTGTATCGCGAAGTTCAGTATTATTCGCATGTTATTCATTTGGTATCTTCTGTAAGCGGAAAACTTCGTCCTGATACAAAAGTAATTAAGTTGTTTGCTGATACTTTTCCGGCGGGAACGCTTTCGGGAGCACCTAAAATCAGAGCTATGCAGCTGATTGATAGTATTGAACCACACGATCGTGGTCCTTATGGCGGCTGTTTGGGATATATTGGTTTCGATGGAAGTTTCAATCAGGCCATCACCATTCGTTCGTTTGTAAGCAAAAATAACACGCTTTATTATCAGGCTGGTGCGGGCGTGGTCGCAAAATCGGACGAAGAAAGTGAACTTCAGGAAGTAAATAATAAATTAGCTGCGCTCAAAAGGGCGATTAATGTGGCAGGAAATAACCCCTAACCCCTAAAGGGGAACTTAGTTACCACGATTGGCTATTAAATTTAATTTTAGAAATAATATGAGTATTCAGATAAATATACAAAACGACACTAACTCCAATTCCCCTTTAGAGGGTAGGGGTTCTTCCATTCTCGTTTTCGACAATTACGATTCATTTACCTACAATTTGGTTCATGCAGTTAAGAAACTGGTTTTCAATAATGTGGAAGTACATCGTAACGATCAGATTTCGCTTGATGAAATTGCCCGTTTCGATAAAATTATCCTTTCACCCGGGCCTGGTGTACCTTCAGAATCGGGAATTTTATTGGATGTGATTAAAACCTATGCACCTACGAAGCCTATTTTGGGTGTTTGTCTGGGCGAACAGGCTATTGCCGAGGCTTTTGGCGGAACATTGATAAATTTGCCTAATGTGCATCATGGAGTAAGTTCGGAGGTTGATATAATTGAAGACGATATTTTATTTAATGGTCTCGACAAGAAACTCGAAGTGGGACGATATCATTCATGGGCAGTGCAGAAAGAGAGTTTGCCTGAATGTTTGAAAATCACCGCTGTGGACGAAGAAGGAATGATAATGGCTTTAGCTCACAGAGAATATGATGTGCGTGGAGTTCAGTTTCATCCCGAATCGGTGTTGACACCCAAAGGTGAGGAAATGTTGAAGAACTGGTTGGCGTCTTGAAGTTAATCGACAATAAATGAAAGTAACTCTTTTATTTCTTTGTCGGTCAAACTGTCCTTATTTGATTTATCGTAAATTGAAAGCAGATAAACCGTTTCGTCAGTTATCATAAAATGGGTTATTACTCTCGAACCTCCTGATTTGCCTTTTCCTTTGGATGCAATTGATAAGCGAATCTTGCAACAATCTTTTCCTAAAGGAGTTCCATATTGAGGTTTTTCTCTTAATAGTAGAATCAAAGAGTTGAGTTCTTACTTCAGAGAAGGATATTTCCTAACAAGTTTTTTAGCTTGCTTTTCGAAAACCGATATGGTCTTTACGTTATAACTCATTGAGAAAATCCTCTGCATTTTGTGCAGTTTTTTTTCCGGTTTTAATTAAATTAATTTCATCAACGGCATCTTTCAATTCCGACATAATCCGGGCTTTTGATTCAGTTAATGGTTTAGCTTTTACGTATGAAATACTTCGTAACACATCCATAAGTGAAACAGCTCTATTATCGGGTATTTCTAATAATATTTTCATAACTATAATACTTTGTTTTGGCAAAGATAGCTATTTTTCAGAATGAAACAAATACTAAACAGATTATTCGACCATGAGTCGCTCACACGCGAAGAGGCTTCGGCAGTAATGAAAAACATAGCAGCAGGCACTTACAGCGATGCACAGATAGCTGCTTTTATATCAGTATATCTGATGCGAAGTATTGAACTCGAGGAAGTGATAGGATTTCGCAATGCACTGCTCGAACTGGCTGTTCCAATGGATTTGTCGGAGTTTGATGCTCTCGATATTGTGGGAACCGGTGGCGATGGAAAAAATACTTTCAATATATCAACATGCAGTTGTTTTGTTGTGGCCGGAGCTGGCTACAAAGTGGCCAAGCATGGAAATTACGGTGCAACATCGGTGAGTGGTTCGTCGAATGTGCTCGAATATTTCGGTGCAAAATTCACTACTGACATTGACATTGTAAAGAGATCACTCGACGAAGCTGGTTTTGCCTATCTTCACGCACCATTTTGCAATCCGGCCATGAAAAATGTGGCACCAGTGCGTAAAAGTCTTGGCGTGCGAACATTCTTTAATGTGCTTGGTCCGCTTATCAGTCCTGTACGTCCTAATTATCAGTGTCTTGGTGTTTATAATCTGAAGATGATGCGTCTTTACAATTACATTTATCAAAATTTAGGTGTGCAGTATTCGGTGGTACACAGTCTCGATGGCTACGACGAGATTTCGCTGACAGACACAACTAAAATTGTGACCAATGCCGGTGAATTTATTTTTACACCTGAAGAATTTGGTTTTCAACGATTGAAACAAGAGGATCTTTGGGGCGGAAATACGATTGACGAAGCAGCCAAAATCTTTATGAATGTACTTGAGAATAAAGCTACTGAAGCGCAAAAAAATGCAGTAATCATCAATTCGGCAGTGGCAATTCAAACGCGAATGCCTTTGAAATCAATTAATCAATGTATTGAAGAGGCTGTGCACTCGCTTGAAGGTGGTTATGCTAAGAGTGTTTTCGGAAAATTTGTAGAAAATTACAAGTAATATGCCAATAAATTAATGTGCCAATTTGCTAATTTATTATCTCATTGGCATATTGGCAAATAATCACATTAATAATTATGACAATCTTAGACAAAATAATAGCACATAAAAAAACAGAAGTTTTTAATGCAAGGCAATCCACTTCGATTTCCGAGCTTGAAAACTCTCCAATGTTTTCGCGTACCTGTTTATCGTTGAAAAACAATCTTTTAAATTCCGATTCGGGTATTATTTCTGAGTTTAAGCGCAAATCGCCTTCACTGGGTTGGATACATGAGCATGCTGATGTGGTAAATGTAACGTCGGGTTACAGTGCAGCAGGTGCTTCGGGAATTTCAATTCTTACTGATTCCAAATTCTTTGGAGGAACAGTGCAGGATTTGACAAATGCGCGACCGAATGTGCATTGTCCCATTTTACGAAAAGATTTTGTGATCGACGAATATCAGCTTTATGAAGCAAAAGCGATGGGTGCCGATGTCATTCTGCTGATTGCGGCTGCACTCACTGTAGAGCAAACGCTTAAGCTGGCCGAAAAAGCCCATGAACTCGGGCTCGAAGTGTTGCTCGAAGTGCATAATGCTGAGGAACTTGCACACGCTAACGATAGCGTGGATATGTTGGGCGTAAACAACCGCAATCTGAAAACTTTTGAGCAAAGTATTCATACATCATTCGATTTGGCAGCACAGATCCCCGATAAATTTGTAAAAGTCAGCGAAAGTGGAATTTCGTCGGTGGAAACAGTAAATGAGCTCCGAGAAATTGGTTATCGCGGTTTTTTAATGGGTGAGAATTTTATGAAAGAAGATCATCCTGACGAGGCGTTATCGTTGTTTATAAAAAAGCTTCGCCCTAATCTTTAAAAATGGGTAACTATAGAAATTACTAATGATTGATAAAATTGTATGAATGTAAAAGAAAGGGATATAAAATTCGAAACTAACTTCAACTCCCCTTTAGGGGTTGGGAGCATGTTATGTATTAAAGTTTGTGGAATGAAATATTCTCAAAACATTGTTGAATTGGCGGATTTGAACCCCAATTTTATGGGATTTATTTTTTATCCGAAATCACCACGATATGCGGAATCATTGGATGTTGATATATTAAATTCATTACCCTTGTCAATTAAAAAAATTGGAGTTTTTGTAAACGAAGATCCTGAGGTCATATTATCCATTGTTCAGAAATACAGGCTCGATGGAGTGCAACTTCATGGAAATGAGAGCCCGGAAATTTGTAAGAAACTCCGTGAAGAGAAATTAATCGTTCTGAAAACTTTTTCGGTATCAGAACAAAATGATTTTCTGAAAACTGATAATTACGATGGTGTTTGTGATTATTTTCTTTTCGATACCAAAACAAGTGCTTATGGAGGTTCGGGATTGAAGTTCGACTGGTCGTTGCTCAATAATTATAAAGGAAAAACTTCATTTTTACTAAGTGGAGGAATAAATGATGATGATATAGTGCAAATATTAAAAATATCTCATTCTAAATTTACGGGACTTGATTTAAATAGCAAATTTGAGTTACAGCCCGGACTAAAAGACATTCCAAAACTTCAGATATTTTTTCAGAAGATGAATTATTAAGTGTCGTAAATAAATAATATAAAATTGAAATATAAAGAGTTATGAACAGAATATCAGAATTGTTTCAAAATAAAAAGGCCAATATCCTTTCGGTATATTTTACAGCCGGTTTCCCAAAACTTGAAGATACTTTACCAACCTTACATAGTTTGCAGGCAAATGGAGTTGATTTGGTTGAAATAGGAGTTCCTTTTTCTGATCCTATGGCAGATGGAATCGTAATTCAGGACAGTAGCCACAAGGCATTAGAAAATGGAATGAGTATACGTAAACTCTTTAGTCAGCTCGAAAATGTGAGGGAGTCAATTCATATTCCATTGATTATGATGGGGTATCTGAATCCGGTTTTGCAGTTCGGCTTCGAAAATTTTTGTGCCGAATGTAGTCGGGTAGGAGTTGATGGGATGATTATTCCGGATCTTCCAATGGCCGATTTTCAGAATGAATATAAGGCAATATCACAAAAATATGGTCTCGAGTTTATTTTTCTTATCACACCTGAAACATCCGATGCCCGCATCCGTGAAATCGACGAAAATACTAATGGTTTTATTTATATGGTTTCGTCGACAGCTGTGACTGGAACTCAGAGTTCGTTCGATGGACGCGTGGAATACTTTAATCGTATAAATGCGATGCAACTGAAAAATCCGCGATTGATTGGCTTCGGAATTTCAAACAAAGCAACGATTGATACAGTGAACAAATATGCTTCAGGAGCAATTGTAGGCAGTGCATTTATAAAAACTCTGAACGAAACCGGAAATGTGGATGAGGCAGTGAAATTGCTATTGAAAAAATTGTCAGAGTAAGTACATTAATGACAGAAAAAGCAGGAAATACATTTCCTGCTTTTTCTGTTTATTGGTAATGGATAAGCCACTTATGCTTTCTGAACCAGGTACATACTGCATACTCCAAAACTGAATTTTTTGTATTTTTTCAGTTTGAAACCATGACTTTCTAATATTTCGATAAGTGCTTTGCCCTTTGCAAAAACTTTCATCGAAGTGGTCAAATAATCGTATGCACGACTGTCATCTGACAATATTCGCGAGGTCATTTTTACAAAAATACGTGTGTATAGTTTGTATGCCGCTAGCAGAAACCCTTTTTGAGGTTCATTCATTTCGAGTATCAATAAATGACCATTCTTGCGTAATACTCTGTTTATCTGACCTAAACTTTCATCTAACTTTTCGAAATTTCGAATTCCAAACGAAATGGTTACAGCATCGAAACTATTATCGGCATAAGTTAGTGTGGCAGCATCCTGTACTTCAAAATCTATCTTTCCATCGAGGCCGGCAGCAATTACTTTTTGTTTGCCTATTTCCATCATTTTGTCCGAAATATCCACACCAAGTGCTTTTTCAGGATTAAGATAGCTAAATGCTTTGATACAAATGTCACCTGTACCGGTGGCAATATCCAGAATCTGTTTCGGATCGGCAGCCTTCAGGCTTAACAGCGCTTTTCGACGCCATGCACGAGCCATTCCCCACGACATAATATCGTTGAAAATGTCGTATTTACCCGAAATAGTGTTGAACATGCGCGAAACCTGTTGCGTTTTGGCCTCGTTCTCGTTATAAGGTTTTGCTTTGGTATATTCGTTTATGTTGTTTTGCATCTGATATTATAATTGATAGTGAAGTAAAAAGTCTAACTATTTTTATTTTTTTGCTTTCACTGCCACAGCTTTATTACTGTTCATAATCAGCCATATTCCCCAAACGATAAAAGGAACGCTCAGAATTTGACCCATATTAAGAACCATTCCCGATTCGAATGCTTCCTGATTAAGTTTAATGAATTCGAGTAAAAAGCGTGTTCCGAAAATTCCAAGAAGGAATACCCCAAAAATAAGTCCGTTTTTTTTGTAAGCTTCTTTTTTGTAATACAGCCAATAAGTAACAGCAAAAGTCACCAAACAATAAATCATTTCGTAAATCTGTGTGGGATGCATAGGCTCGGTTTGTCCGTCGCGCACAAAAATAAATCCCCAGGGTAGAGTAGTGGCAGTTCCGTAAATCTCCGAATTCATCAGGTTACCCAAACGGATTGATGCTCCGGCAAGTGCTACCCCAATGACCAAACGGTCGAAAATCCAAATAAAACCTTTCTTCGATACATTTTTATTGTAAAAATACATAGCAATGAGAATTCCAATGGCTCCACCATGACTGGCTAAGCCTCCACGCCATATATAAAGCAATTCCCAGGGATGTGATAAATAATGATTTCCATATTTAAATGAAATGCCTAAGAATGTAACAGGTTCGGCTAATTCTTTCCATTCGTAGAAAAAGCAATGTCCAAGTCGAGCGCCCACAATCGTACCTAAAACCGTGTAAATAAACAACTTATCTACCCAGGCATCAGGGTGCTTTTCATGCTTGAAAATTTTTTGTACTATCATTAAAGCAAGCCAAATACCAACAGCCCAAAGCAGGCCATACCAGCGCACAGTAAGCAGTCCAATGCTGAAAAGTTCAGGATCAACGTTCCATGTAATGTAATTGAGCATAATTTTTATGTTTTAAAATTTCAGTAATCTGTTTTTTAGACAAAAAGTGATACTCAGCTAACTGAGTATCACTTCTAAACGGTTTTGTCAGGAGTTTGTATTATTGATTAGCTCCATGACAGTTTTTGAATTTTTTGCCACTTCCACAAGGACAAAGGTCGTTACGTCCCACTTTTTTCTCAACGCGAATTGGCTCAGTGCGTTGTACTTCACGGGTATCCTGTTTGGTGGGGTCCTGTTGTGCTGCACTGCTACGACTTGCAATTTCATCTTTCTGCGTGCGCAAGCGACTCAAATCCATACGTTGAGCCGGACGGGCTTCACGTACCTGCTCAGGCTCGCGCATTGGAATTTGTCCGCGCATTAAAACAGCAAGCACTTTACGGTTCATCGCATCAATCATTTCCTTGAAGAGTCCGAACGATTCAAGTTTATAAATCAAAAGTGGATCTTTTTGTTCGTAGCTCGCATTCTGAACCGAATTACGCAATTCATCGAGTTGACGAAGGTGTTCTTTCCACTCATCATCAATCACATACAGTAATGTTTGTTTTTCGAAAGCGTTAACTACTTCGCGGGCTTCGTTCTTATATGCATTTTCTAAGTGAGCAGTTACATTAAAAACCCGCTTTCCATCGGTTACAGGAACCAAAATGTTTTCGTATTGTTGTCCTTTAGTTTCATAAACCTGTTTAATGACAGGATATGCTACCATTGCAAGTTTATCCATCTTACGTTTAAAAGTGGCAATGGCTGCTTCGGCAACTTTATGCGACAAATCATTTGCACGTGTCGAACTGAATGTTTCCTGATCGAAAGGTGCATCCATAGCAAAAACTTTCAGCAACTCTTCGTTCAGAAGCTCATAATCGGCACCGCCTTTAGCAATCTCAACAACAGATTCCGAAACATCGTAGATCATATTGGTGATATCCACACCAATACGTTCGCCCATAAGCGCATGACGGCGTTTACTGTAAATCACTTCGCGCTGCGAATTCATTACGTCGTCGTACTCGAGCAAGCGTTTACGAATACCAAAATTATTTTCTTCTACTTTTTTCTGTGCACGTTCAATCGATTTTGAAATCATCGAGTGTTCAATCATTTCGCCCTCTTCGAATCCGAGTTTGTCCATCAGTCCGGTAATACGTTCCGAACCGAAAAGACGCATCAAATCGTCCTCGAGTGATACATAAAATACCGACGATCCAGGATCGCCCTGACGACCTGCACGCCCACGTAACTGACGGTCAACACGACGGCTTTCGTGACGTTCGGTACCGATAATGGCCAAACCACCAGCAGCTTTCACTTCCTGCGAAAGCTTAATGTCAGTACCACGACCGGCCATATTGGTAGCAATAGTCACAGTTCCTGTGCGTCCTGCTTCGGCCACAATATCGGCTTCGCGTTGATGTAACTTAGCATTCAGCACGTTATGCTTAATCTTACGCCCGGTAAGCATTCGGCTAAGCAATTCGGAAATTTCAACCGATGTTGTACCCACCAAAACGGGGCGACCAGCAGCTACCAGCGCATCAATTTCCTCGATTACAGCAATATATTTCTCACGTTTTGTTTTATAAACGCGGTCTTCCATGTCTTTTCGCGAAATGGGTCGGTTGGTTGGAATAACCACTACATCGAGTTTATAGATATCCCAAAGCTCACCGGCTTCGGTTTCGGCTGTACCTGTCATACCCGAAAGTTTGTGGTACATACGGAAATAATTCTGAAGTGTAATAGTGGCAAATGTCTGTGTGGCAGCTTCAACAGTTACACGCTCTTTGGCTTCGATAGCCTGATGTAAACCATCGGAATAGCGACGACCTTCCATGATACGGCCTGTTTGCTCATCCACGATTTTCACCTTATTGTCAATTACCACATATTCTACATCTTTTTCGAATACTGTATAAGCTTTGAGCAACTGATTAATAGTGTGTACACGTTCCGATTTAATGGCGTAATTCTGATTAAGTTCGTCTTTTTTATTCTGACGATCCTCAGGAGTCAGCGATTTATCTTTTTCAAGTTCAGCAATTTCGCTTCCCACATCAGGTAAAACGAAGAAAAGCGGATCTTCACTATTGTCGGTAATAAGGTCGATACCTTTGTCGGTAAGTTCAATTGATTTGTTTTTTTCTTCGATGACGAAATACAGCGGATCGGTGGCAATGTGCATATTGCGGTTGTTTTCCTGCATGTAAAATTCTTCAGTTTTAAGTAACTGTGCTTTTATGCCGGGCTCGCTGAGGAATTTAATCAAAGGTTTGTTGTTAGGCATGCCTTTGTACGAGCGGAACAATGCCAAAGCACCTTCTTCCTGCTGCTTCTTATCCTCCGATTTCATGAGGTTACGTGCATCAGCAAGATATTTTGTAGCCAGTGTCTTTTGGGTATTTACCAATTTTTCAACTTTAGGACGTAAATCTTCGAAAAGTTGATCGTCGCCTTTGGGTACTGGTCCTGAAATAATGAGCGGAGTACGTGCATCATCAATTAAAACCGAGTCAACCTCATCCACTATGGCATAATTGTGTTTGCGTTGCACAAGGTCTGCCGGGCTGGTAGCCATATTATCACGCAAATAGTCGAATCCAAATTCGTTATTTGTACCGAAAGTGATATCGGCCAAATAAGCCTGACGACGTTCGTCTGAGTTGGGGCGGTGTTTATCGATACAATCTACACTTAAACCATGGAACATATAAAGAGGTCCCATCCATTCTGAGTCACGTTTCGACAGATAATCATTTACTGTTACCACATGTACGCCATTGTGAGTAAGAGCATTCAGAAAAACAGGGAGAGTTGCCACAAGTGTCTTTCCTTCGCCAGTTGCCATTTCGGCAATTTTACCTTTATGCAATACCACACCACCAAAAAGCTGCACATCATAGTGCACCATTTCCCATTTCATTAAGCTACCACCAGCTGTCCATTCGTTTTTGTAATGCGCTTTATCACCTTCGATAAACACAAAATCGTGTTTTGCGGCTAAATCACGGTCGAACTGATTGGCTGTAACCACAATTTCGCTGTTTTCGTTCAGACGGCGTGCTGTGTCTTTTACAATGGCAAAAGCTTCGGGAAGAATTTCTTCGAGTACTTGTTCGTATTTGTCAGTAATTTCTTTTTCGAGTTTATCAATTTCAGAATATATTTTTTCGCGTAGATTTATCTCAGTTGCTTCGATTGATTCTCTTAATTCTATTATGCGGCTTTTTTCTGGTGCCACATAATCGCGGATTTTTTGCTGAAGTACTTCCGTATGGTTACGTAATTCATCGTGGCTGAGCGTTTTGATAGTTTTGTAAGCCAGTTTTATTTTCTCAACCCAGGGCTCAATTTCTTTAAGGTCGCGTTGTGCTTTATTTCCTAATAGTTTCTTTAGAATGTCGTTAAAT
This sequence comes from Paludibacteraceae bacterium, assembly GCA_016937795.1. Lineage (GTDB taxonomy): Bacteria > Bacteroidota > Bacteroidia > Bacteroidales > Paludibacteraceae > Paludibacter. Next base: position 33,436 of record JAFGVV010000068.1, on the reverse strand, counting down.
CCCATGATTTATATAAAGTTATATTGTTTATTATTCAAATGTGATTATTTCTTGTCATGATATTACTTCTTTTGTCAGCAATATTTATCAAAAGACTGACAAAGATAGTATTTTTTAATAGTAAATAAATGTTTTGATAAGGATATTTAAGTGACTGTATATAACTCAAAAAACGCTCCGTAAATAAATTCGAAGCGTTTGTGTCAGCCAAAATAAATGACACCAATAATATTAAGTTAAATTTGTCTGATTAATCTGTTATTGTCATTGATTGCCGATATTTTATCTCTAAAATCGTCAAGGTCAGGATTTTTGTTCAACAGGAAGTCGTCGGAACCAAAGTTTTCCAACTTTTCATATAAAACACTAATGGTTAATTGATTTATATCCATTGCCGGTTGAAAGGTTTTATTGCGTTTGCTTTCGCAAAACACCTCTATAAGAATATTTACATCCACTAATTCCGACAAAATCTGATTTACTAATCTGATGGGTAAATGATAATTCGCAGCTATCTGGTACGGTGATAATGGGGGCTTTTGTGCTTCGAATTGTTTTACAATAAGATGTACAATAAATAATGTGAGAAAGTTTTTGTATTTCCGGCTAATGTTTCTTGAATCAATTTCATAATCGAAGTTTTGAATATTTTGTGACGCATATGAGATTTCGGCTCCCAAAAGCACAATTAAACAGGATATTTGCAACCATAATAATAGCAAGGGAATAGCTGCAAAACTACCATATACCACATTGTAACGCGAAAGGTAAACCTGACCATTAATATATAATGCCTGAAACAACTGAAATGCTGTACCTGCAATCACTCCTGCAATCAATGCATTTACAAAACGGACTTTAGTATTCGGAATAATAAGATAGAGCATTGTGAAAATAATCCAGTTTAGCAGGTAAGGAGCAAATTTAACTCCGAATCTGAGTAGCGGACTTATCAAATTATATATCATTGTTTTCGACAATTCTGTTGATAGATATATTGAAATACCCGACGATAACACAATGAGAATTGGAATAATAAGCATGGCCGAAAAATACATTGTGAACTGATTTACAACCGAACGGGCTTTTTTTACCTGCCAGATACTGTTGAAAGCCATTTCAACCTGCATAAAAAAATTCATAACCGAAATAATCAGAATTGCCAAACCTATACCTATAAAAAGTCCGCCCTGAGTAGTTTCGAGATATCGGCTTACCATCCCCATTACAGTGGGGAGCATATCAGCCTGTGCTACAAACGACTCTTGCAAAGCCTTCTGAATAAGTCCCTCCACGCCAAATCCCCGCCCGATGGCAATAATCAGTGCAAACATGGGGACAACAGCAAATAAAATAGAGTAGGTGAGGGCCGAAGCTTTTACATTCAGACGTTCATTGATAAAGCCACGTGTAGCCAAAATTATGATTTTCACTAATCGATAAAGAAATATTCGGGTACGCGAGAGTTCAAACTCAGTAATTCGCCAGATATCGTATCTGATGAATGTATAAATGCCTCTGAAAAAGTTTATCAGCTTAGTCATAAATCATTTTGAAGAAAAAATTCAAAAAAAGAAGAGAAAAAACAGCAGGTCTGTAAGCCGGGTTCTGTGCTTCGCTTACGCAAAGTGTTTGTCATTTATCTTGGGCACAAGTCACCTTGTGCCTCCAGCAATCTACCCCCCGGCATCGGACGAGCCATCCTACATGCGCCGGTATACATGATCTTGCAACCCATAAGACGTACGGCTACCTTTGTTACCAAAAGTACCGGTGAGCTCTTACCTCACCTTTTCACCCTTATTTCGCATTTTTCAATTGTTTCAATAAAGAAACAATTATGAAAAATGTGGACCGAAACGGTTATTTTCTGTTACGTTACTCAACCCTTGCGGACTGCTTCCCGTTAGGAAATATGGTGCTCTGCGTTGCCCGGACTTTCCTCCCTGTTTTGCAACAGAGCGACAAACCGACCTGCTATTAAGTTGCAAAGATAGAAAATAATATGCTTAATTAACCTGTTTTACACACTAAATATCAAAAGGGAGGTAAATTCTATAACAAAAAAATGCCGGATAAACCGGCATTTGATTACATAATGAATTTATAAAATGTTTTATTCTTCACTGAACTTGATCACTTCTACAGGACAACTTGCAGCAGCTTCATGAATCTGATCCACATATTGCGAAAAATCAACACCTTCTTTTACATTCGACATGTCTTCGACGAAAAATACCTGCGGGCAAAGATCCTCACAAACACCGCATGCTATACAATCTTCTTCTACCCAAACTTTTGCTATTGCCATAATCTATGTTTTTCTTTTAGTTAGTATGTGTTTTTTGACTTTAATTTATTTCTATAACAGAGGATATGTGAAAGTTGTTCATTGTTTTTAAATATAAACTAACGATTAAATGTTATATATATTTAAAATTTAGTTTATCACAAATATCTAATTCGCTGATATAGTGAACTTCATAAAAAAAAAATTGATATTTCGAAAATTTATATGGTACTATGTATTGCATAGTACTTTGTAAACTCATATATTTGCAACACAATTAACAAGAACAGATGTTAAACAGTAGCATTATATAAATTCTCAAAAGGAAATGATAAAAATTGAAAACGTTCATAAAACATATTTCACCGAAGCCACTTCACTGCATGTATTAAAGGGTATCGATCTGAGTATTTCAGAAGGAGAATATGTATCGATTATGGGTGCTTCGGGATCCGGAAAATCTACTTTGCTGAATATTATCGGGATACTGGATAATTATGATGAGGGAAATTATTTTCTGAACGGGAAGCTTATTAAAAATTTGAGCGAAAAACAGGCTGCTGCTTATCGTAATGAGATGATAGGGTTTGTATTTCAGTCGTTTAACCTTATAAATTTTAAAAATGCCCTCGAAAATGTGGCTTTGCCATTATATTATAAAAATGTAAGTCGTAAGCGTCGCAATATTATTGCAATGGAATATCTCGACCAAATGGGACTTAAAGAATGGGCACATCATTTACCCAGCGAAATGTCTGGTGGTCAAAAGCAACGTGTGGCCATTGCAAGAGCCATTATTTCGCAACCAAAAATTCTTTTGGCCGACGAACCTACAGGTGCATTAGACAGTGTGACATCAGTTGAAGTAATGAAAGTGTTGAGAGAATTGAACAGTAACGGACTTACTTCGATCATTGTGACCCACGAACGTTCGGTGGCCGAAGAAACACGTCGAATAATTCATATTAAAGATGGATTAATTGAGAATGAAGAACAACGATAGAAAACTTGCAATATTCAAATAAACAGAAAGATAACCTTTAAAAATTAATAGATATGTTAAGTACAATGTTATTATTTATTTTAATTCCGGTGATATTTATTTTTGTTCTTTTGCTACCGGTAATCGCTATTATTGATATTTTGAGAAGTAAATTTGAGGGAAATGATGCACTGCTTATGGCTTTAATTGTAATATTTATACCATTTGGTGCAATTGTTTATTTTTTCATTGCTCCATCCAAAAAAATCAGAACTTATTGATTCAAGGATACATAACTATTACAGAAAATCAATTAAAATCGAAACCATTGCAATAATATAAACCAGTATGAATGTTCTTCAGGAAATATTCGCCAGTTTGAAACACAATAAACTCCGCACAATACTCACAGGCTTGTCGGTGTCGTGGGGAATTTTTATTCTAATTGTGTTGCTTGCTGCCGGAAATGGTCTGCAAAACGGAGTCACTTCAAATTTTAGCGATCGTGCCACAAATATGGTGCAAATGTGGCCCGGACGTACTTCGATGCCTTACAAAGGTTTAAAAAGTGGGCGTTCGTTAAGTTTTAGCGATAAACAAATTTTAGCTGTAAAAGAAAATCTGGATGGTACAGAAGGTGAATCGGGAGTTATTGATAACAACCTGATTATAACCTATAAAGATGAATATGGAAATTTCAGTATAAAAGGCGTGGAACCAGTTTATAACGACATTTTCAATTTGAAATTCGAAGCTGGAAATGGTCGTTTTATTAATCAACTCGATTTAGAGAATAAAAACAAAGTAATTGTACTCGATAAAAAAATAGAAGAGACGCTTTTTCGAAAAGAATCAGCCATAGGAAAATATGTGCAAGTGGGTAAAATAATATTTAAAGTAGTAGGCGTTAACACCAAAAAGGAACGATGGGGCGGAGGAAATGCTTATATTCCATTTACTACTGCACAGGCAATATTTAATCCCGATAAAAAGTTTTATAACATTGCTATGACTGTAAACGGCATGGAAACATTAGCAGAAAACGAGGTTTTCAACGATAAATTGAAAGAAACTATGTCGAAAAGCATGTATTTCGATGCCAAAGACACTCAGGCGCTGTGGCTGAGGAATTCGCAAGAAAATTATTTAAAAACCATGAGAATATTTGGAGGTATAACCATTTTTGTGAGCATTATTGGCATATTTACACTTATTGCCGGAATTGTGGGTGTAAGCAATATTATGTTGGTGTCGGTACGTGAACGCACTCGCGAAATTGGCATTCGTAAAGCTATTGGTGCACCTCCTGCATCAATTTTGCTTTCGATAATTATTGAATCCATTTTAATAACTACAGTTTTTGGTTATATAGGTATGATATTGGGCGTAGGCCTTATAGAAATTGTGAATGTTATTTTACAACAATCGGCTGCTCAAAGTGAAACCGGAATGTCCGTTTTTAAGGATCCTTCGGTGCAACTTTCATACGTGTATATTTCCACTGCAATTCTTATTTTGGCTGGTGTATTTGCCGGATATATGCCTGCGCGAAGAGCTGTAAGAATTAAACCTATAGAAGCAATGAGGGAATAATGATAAGCATTTAAATTGCATATTTTGAATAAACAAATGGACAACCCATCGCAACATAAAAACAATAACACTTTGAAAATCAGCTTTAGCTGGCTACGCATCTTTTTTGACCCCGATCGCTGGCAGGAAATATGGTTTACCATTACGCATAATAAATCGCGAAGTATAATGACTGCTTTTGGCGTTTTCTGGGGCATGTTTATGCTTGTGGTAATGGTTGGAGCAGGAGTGGCGCTCGAAAAGGGTATTAGTTCTGAAATTGAAGGTTTTGCAACCAATTCATGCTTTATATGGTCTGAGCAAACTTCGGAACCTTACAAAGGTCTTAAAAAAGGTCGCAATTGGAATATCCTTAACGAAGACATTGATGTGCTTCTAAGAAATGTTCCTGAAATTCAATATATTGCTCCTGTACTTTTTGGTGGTGGAGAAAACAACAATGTGATACGAAGTGATAAATCAGGAACTTTCTTAATGAAGGGAAATTATCCTTCATACAATCTGATTGATGAAAGTAAAATGATTTATGGTCGCTACATTAATGATATTGACATAGCTGAAAAAAGAAAAGTTTGCGTCATTGGCGAAAGAGTTTTCGAAGTTCTTTTTCCAGGGGATGAAAACCCTTTAGGAAAAAACATTCAGGTGAATGGCATTTATTTTCAGGTAATTGGTGTAGTACGGCATACTTCGGATGTAAACATAGGTGGTGATGCACAGGAAACTGTAGTTTTGCCTTTTACTACTATGCAACAGGCATTTAATCAGGGTAATGTGGTTCATTTTATTGCAGTAACAGCTATACCCGGAGTAAAAGTAAAAGTGATTGAAGATAAAATAAAAGCGGTTTTGAAAAGCAGACACAGCATTTCGCCCGACGACAAAACTGCTGTGGGAGGAATGAATATCGAAGATCAGTTCACCATGTTTCTGTATTTGGGAATTGGAATTGCATCGTTAATATGGATAGTTGGTTTGGGAACATTGTTGGCTGGTGGAATAGGAGTGAGCAATATTATGCTCGTAACAGTACGCGAACGAACAAAGGAAATTGGCATTCGCAGAGCTTTGGGAGCTACGCCTCAAAACATAATTGGACAAATACTCAGCGAAAGCATTGTGCTTACATTGCTGGCCGGAATTGCCGGGATATTATTAGGCGTAGGACTGTTACATGTAGTTGGTATTGCATTGAGCTCTGGCGATCAGTTTTTCAAGGATCCGCAAATCAGTTTCGGAGTAGCTATTGGAGCACTCTTTATATTGGTTTTGATTGGTGCTTTTGCAGGTTTTCTGCCAGCCAACAGAGCATTGAATATTAAGCCTATTGAAGCCATTAGAGAAGAATAATTTATAAAAATATTTATACAGAAATTTTCATATCATAACTCAATAATTCAGCACTTTATGAAAAAGTTTTTTAAAGTTTTCCTGTTCGTTTTATTAGCTGCAGTTGTGCTTGGCACATTTTATTTTTTATGGAAAAAATCGCAACCTGTCGAAAAGAAATATGTGATTGAAGAAGTTACTAAAAGCAACATCGAGAAACGCACAGTAGCCACCGGAAAGGTTGAACCCAGAAACGAGATTCTAATCAAGCCTCAAATGTCGGGCATTATTGCTGAAGTATATAAGGAAGCAGGCGATGTAGTGAAAGCGGGCGATGTAATTGCAAAAATCAAAGTTATCCCCGACATGGTAAGCCTTAGTTCGGCCGAATCGCGCGTGGTGCGTGCACAACTCGTTTTCGATCAGTCGAAGCGGGACTTTGAACGTAACAGCAAACTCTTCAACGAAAAAGTAATTTCGAAAGAGGAATTCGAAAAGTCAGAGTTACAGTTCAAAAACGACAAAGAAGAATTGAAATCAGCTCAGGATAATCTTGGTCTTATTCGCGATGGAGTTTCAAATGACAAATCACAGATTAGCAATACATTAGTGCGTTCTACCATAAACGGAACAATACTCGATGTGCCTATAAAAGTAGGTAATTCGGTTATTCAATCGAATAATTTCAACGATGGTACTACTATAGCTACTGTGGCCAATATGAGCGACATGCTTTTTGTGGGAAAACTCGACGAAACCGAAGTGGGCAGAGTAAACGTGGGAATGTCTATGGATATTACAATTGGGGCATTGCAGGATACTAAACTCACAGCTACACTCGAATATATTTCTCCAAAAGGTGTTGAAGAGAGCGGTGCTATTATGTTCGAAATGAAAGCTGCTGTGAAAGTGCCTTCGGATGTGTTTGTAAGGGCTGGTTACAGTGCAAATGCCGAAATTGTACTTAACAAAGTGGAAAATATACTCACTGTACCCGAAAATTGCATCGAATTTAGTGGCGATACTGCTTTTGTATATACGCTCAAATCCGAGAATCCGCTTGCTTTCGAAAAGAAAGAAGTGAAAACAGGTATGTCGGATGGAATGAAAATTGAAATTAAAAGCGGACTGAAATTGAAAGATAAAATTCGTGGATCTGAAATTCAGGAAAAGAAATCAGAAAAGAAATAGCAATTAACTTATTTCCAAAAACATTCAACTCAATGAAACGAACATTTTTAATACTCGGTGCCCTGATAGCTGCTTTGTTTGCCAATGCACAGCAAAAATGGACTTTACAGCAATGCGTGGATACGGCTTTGGCTAACAACCGAAACATAAAACAACGTGAACTACAACGCCAAAACAACGAAATTGCTTATAACCAGGCACGACTCAATTTGCTGCCCGACCTGAACGCCTCGGCAAGTCATGGTTTTAGTTGGGGTAGGGCTTTGGACGATAATAACACTTATACAAATTCATCTTCGCTCATACAAAGTTCCAATTTTGGTATCGGTAGCAGTATTGTTTTGTTTGATGGTTTGAAAATGAAATATAATATCGATGCCCGAATGTCGGATTTGAAAAATTCGGAAGCCGAGCTTGATAAGATTAAACATGATATTATATTGAATGTATCTACAGTTTTCTTGCAGGTATTATTGAATAAAGAACTTCTCATACTGGCCAACAATCAGTTGGAACTTACCAAAAACAAAATTGAGCAGCAACAAAAGTTAGTCGAAACCGGAAAACTGGCCGAAGGAGAAATGTACGAACTATATGCGCAACAATCGAAAGAAGAGCTCAACAGAATCCATGCCGATAATACATTGAGACTCTCATTACTCGATCTTGCTCAGATTATTGAACTGAAAGATTTTGAAAATATTGATGTAATTATTCCCGAAGATTTATTCAATACCGGACTACAGGTTTTGGATGTAAACTCTGTGTATCAAAGTGCTTTAATCAATCGTCCTGAAGTAAAATCGGCTGAATACATGCTCGAAAGTAGAGAAAAAAATGTGCAAATTGCAAAATCGGCATATTTTCCATCGCTATCATTTAATGCTTCACTGGGCTCAGGATATTATAATCAGCGTGGTGTTCCGGTGCCTTCGTTCAATCAACAAATTTCCGATAAAATAAGTGCGGGCATTGGTTTTTCGCTTCAAGTTCCTATTTTTAATAAAATGGCCATAAAGAATCAGGTTGCTTCGTCGAAATTAGAAGTTGAAAGTAGTAAAATTAATCTCGAAAATACTAAAATCGACTTGCAAAAAACCGTTCAACAAGCATATTTTAATGCCATTGCAGCCAAATCGAAATGGGAATCGGCCATTAAATCAGAAAATGCAAGTCGCGAAGCCTTTCGCTTTGCAAACCAGAAATATGAAAACGGACGTGCCACTGTATATGAACTATATCAGGCAAAAAACGGACTTTCGCAAGCTGAGTCGGAAGTCATACAGTCAAAATACGAGTACGTATTTCGTATGAAAATTCTCGAATTATTAATGTAGTTTGATTAATTTATTAAATCTACATTTACCTAAACTATATATCTAATTTCTAATTATTTAAATTACATTTTCAATATAAACACCATATAAATTATGAATGCCGACAATATCAAATCTCAAATGCGAAAAGGCTATCTGGAATACTGCATTTTGCTTATTCTTAGAAAAAAAGCCGCTTACGCCTCCGATATTATTTCGGAACTGAAGGACGCAAAAATGATTGTGGTGGAAGGTACATTATATCCACTACTTACACGACTTAAAAATACTGAGTTACTCGACTATCGTTGGGAAGAATCAACTCAGGGGCCACCACGAAAGTACTACGAAATGACAGAAAAGGGAATACGCTTTCTCGACGAACTTGAAACTGCCTGGGATGAAATAAATCAGGTGGTAATTAAACTAAAAAAATTGAATTAAAACACATATAAAAAATGCATATATGAAACGAACATTGACCGTAAATTTAAACAACGTTGTTTTTAATATCGACGACGATGCTTATGAACTGCTTCAAAATTATCTTTCTGCAGTGGAAAAACAACTTTCGGAAGGCGAGAGAAAAGAAGTAATGCTGGATATCGAAGCTCGTGTGGCCGAACTGTTCTCCGAACGCTTACAACGCAACAAAAATGTGATTAACAACGAAGATGTAGAGCAAATTATTGAAGTACTTGGAAAACCAAGTCAATTCAGCGGCGATGAAAACGAAAACGAAACAGAAAACCCGAAACAGGAAAAAAAACGGAGTCGCCGCTTTTATCGCGATCCTGAAAACTCTGTATTGGGTGGTGTTTGTGGAGGTCTTGCGGCTTATCTGGGTATGGATGTTACTCTTCTGCGTATCATCTTTGTAGTGCTGGTGTTTGTGGGTGTTGGTACCATTATTCCTGTTTATTTAATTGTGTGGCTAATAGCTCCACCTGCAATAACTGTGGCTCAGCGCCTTGAGATGCAGGGCGAAGATGTGACAATTGACTCGATTAAAGGAGAATTCAATAATGTGAAAAATTATGTGGGTAGCGAAAAATTTAAAAGCTCAGCAGGAAACATTGGCCGAACTATTGGAGAAGTGATTGGAGGAATTTTCAAGGCAATTTTCGGTTTCCTTGGTGCTGTACTTGGATTTGCAGGTGTAATAGTACTTGGAGTACTCGTGATTGCACTTATGTTCCTGATTTTCGAACCGGGTATTCTTAACGGCTTTTCGCCCGAAATTGCCACATCAGCCGACATGTTTAGCTCTGAAAAAGCTGCTTTACTTATCATTTCACTTTTATTAGTGATAGGATGCCCCATTTTTATGATCATTCATTGGGTGGTGCGGCTTGTGTCAGGTAAAAAAGAATTTCCTAAGCATACTTTTTGGGTTACACTTGTTTTGTGGCTTTCAGGTTTATTTATGTTTTACAGTGTAGGTGCTAAAACTTTTATTCACTGGAAACAAAGTGATAAAAATTGGATTATAAACTTTGATGATGACAATTCGCCTTATACCGACGAAACAAGAACTGTTGAATTATTTAGTAAAATAGAAATTTCGGGAAATGTGGAGCTTGAATTTACGCAGGATTCAGCAAAATCAGTAAAAGTATCGGCGCCGGAGAATTCGATAGGACGTGTGATTACAAAAGTGGAAAACGGAGTGCTGAAAGTTTATTCCGAAAAAATGTTTATGAACCGCTCTGTACGGTTGTATGTAAGCAATGACTCACTTTGTAGCATTAAAGCCTCAGGTGCTTCGCGTGTACGCACTATGAACACAATAAATGCAAACAATTTTAAAATTGATGCCAGTGGTGCTTCTAATATTAAAATGAATCTGAATATTGTGTCAGATATTGATGTGGAAGCTGATGGAGCTTCATATTGCGACATCGATGGTAATGCAAATTCAATAAAAGTAGGTGCCAGCGGTGCCTCGAAAGTTGATGCAGACCAATTGAAGACAGTAAAAGCAAAAGCCGAAGCCAGCGGAGCGTCCAAAATCAGAGTTTTCAGTACCGAAAAAGTTGATGCCGACGCCTCAGGTGCTTCCGAAATCAGATATCTTGGATCGCCCGTAAATATCAATAAAAGTGAAAGCGGTGCATCGAAAGTGAAATCTGAATAAAAACTCTCTTAATTTTATAATGAAATAACATCAGTACTGACTTTGTTGGTACTGATATTTTCGTGTGTAGCCCACACTATCAAAGGTTTATACGATTCGGTATAATCAAAAATAAAATCAATAACCTTCTTTTTGGTTATGTCATCAAGGCCGTTCAAAGGTTCATCTAATAGCAAAAGGTCGGCTTTGGCTATAAGTGCTCGGGCTAATCCTATTCTTTGCTGCTGACCTCCGCTTAACTCATGCGGAAAGTGATTGGCCTTGTTACTCAATTCCATTTTATGCAAAATATAATCTACTTCCAAAGAGTCTTTTTGTGTGATATGTAAATGATTCCCAAGTGCAAAAGCAATATTAGCTCGCACTGTTAACCATGGAAGCAGGCGAGTGTCCTGAAACGAAAAAGCTATTGAATGAATATTATCGTGTTTTGTTGTACCCGAATCAGCTTTGTAAATCCCGGCAAGCAGTTTCAGAAATGTTGTTTTTCCTTTACCGGAGGGCGCATTTAACAGATAAACTTTTTCAGAGATCATTTTAAAGTTTAATTGCTTTAGTATTTGATTTCCACCAAGACTTTTCGCAATATTCTGTAATTCAATTTTCTTATGTTCTCCATAATAAGTTTGTTTAGCCGACACCCTCTCTTTTGTTAATTTGAGTCCGGTAAATACGGAATTTTTTATGGCAATTTTTTTTACAATAAACTCAAATAAAAAACTGACACCCACAGCCACAAAAGTCCATGCAATAAGCTCAGAAACATTTATATATGCCTGAGCTTCCTTCATGCGACTACCCATTCCTGAAAATGGTTGTGCAAGTACTTCGCCAATAATAATTGCCCTCCAACCGAACCCTGTGGCGGTGGCAATTCCTTCAAACATGAGTTTACGCACCGAAGGAATATAAATCCCTGTGAGCATTGCAAAACCTTTACGTCCAAATACTCTTGCCATTTCTATCAACCGCACATCCACTTGTTCGAATCCGCTAAGCATATTCTGATAAAGTACGGGAAACATAGTGAGCAGTGCAATAAAAACAGGCAGACCATTTGGCGAAAACCAAAGCAAAGCAATAAGTACCAGAGAAATGACTGGTAATGAACGAACCACAACCAAAAAAGGACGAAAAAAATCTTTGAAAAAAATATTGAAATGTGAAAACAAGGCTAGGACAAAAGCCAGTGCAAACGAAATTCCAAAACCTGCTAACCCACGTAAAATGGTCGAAAACAGAGAATTGTAAAATTCCGACTCACCAAAGAGACTAACAACAGCCCAAAGTAAAGCAGGAACTGATGGAAATATTTCAGGATATCCGATAATGTAAGAAATAATTTGCCAAAGCAACAAGAGCGTTGCAATTGACAGAAGAGTAGGGAAGAGTCCCTTGTTATATCTGATTCTCATTAAGTTGTTTTCTTCAGTTTCTCAAATTATTACAAGCTGCTATTGAAAAATAAAATCGCGAACTTTGGTTTTACCAGCTGTAGTCTCGGGATTGAAATCGTAAAATATGTCGAGATATTGATTAATCTCTCTCTCGATGGCAAAAGCGCTCACATATCGAATATTACATAAAGGTAAAGCTAAAAGAGCTGTTTGTTCATCAGGTAATAACGCTTTTTCTATTAGTATTTGTGCTGCTTTGCTTGGATGTTCGTTTATAAAATTACAACTCATAGCATATGCATTGCTAATTTCAGAAATGAGTTCAGGATGTTTTTTGATAAATCGATCACTGACCACAAAAGCACTTTGTACGAAAATATCAATATCTGTACTTCGAAAAAACTCTACACATTCAAGTTGCTTAACGATCTTAACTTCTTTGTCTTTTTGCAGAAGAATACTCACTAATGGCTCAGATACAACAGCATTTTCTATGTTTTTTTGCAATAATGCCTGGCTAACAGCCTGATTGCTATTGTAAGTGTATTCCAATCGAACATTTTTTATAGCCCTGCGCTGAAATTCTCTTTTGAGTAAAACATCGGGAGTAGCCCCCTGACCAAAAACCGCAATGCTTTTTCCCTGCAAATCTGCTATTGACTGTACATCTTTATTATTGGTCAAAATATAAAGTGTGCCCCAAACCGGACAAGCAAGCATTCTATATCTGACACCACGGTTAAACAAGTTTGCAGCCATTACTGTAGGCAAAATTGCGAAATCGAGTTTATCACGCATCATCATCGCCTGAATTTGTTGCGGATCATTCTTTTGAATGATTTCGAGCTTCTTACCTCCAAAATATAATTCGCTTTCGCTTAGCTTAACAATACTTATTGCCGAAGGTCCATCAAGCACTCCGAATCTGATGGTATTGGGTTCATTCGTATCACAGGATAATAGGATAATGGCTAAAAATAAAAGACTGAATTTTAGAAATTTTAAAAGCATAGGTAAGTATGTTTTATATTTTTGTTTTTAAAGTAATTAATGTGATTTCGGGGCGTACGCCAAGCATCATGGGCAATCCGATATAACCTACACCCCGGTTTACATAAAGGTACTGATCTTCCTCACGATAAAGGCCAGCCCAACGTTTAAAAATGAATGAAGCAGGCGAAAAAAGCTTTTTGCCAATTCGTAATCCCGATTGTGCGGCATGAGTGTGTCCCGACAGTGTGAGTACAATGTTTTTGTGGTTTAAAACTTCTGCATCCCAATGATTTGGATCGTGCGAAAGTAAAATAATATTAGTGGTATCGCTAAGCTGTTTTGTTGCTTTCTGAAGATTGGAGTATCGGTATTCCTCGCTTTTTCCCCAGTTTTCGACACCTACAACTACCAAACTATCAGAGTCTTTTACCACAGTGGCATATTCGTTTAGCAATAACTTGAAACCGAAGCGCTCAATGGCTAACTGAATTTTTCGCTTGTTTTCAGCACGATCGAAATCCGACTTCCAGTGTGTGTAGTCGCCATAATCGTGATTTCCAGTGACTGCAAATTTTGCATTTTTTGCCCTAAGAAGCTGAAAGCATGAATCCCAACCATAAGTTTCAGTAGCAAAATTATTTACCATGTCACCAGTAAATACAAGCATATCAGGGTCAATACTGTTTACAATTTCGATAATTTGCTGCATTTTATCCTTATCCTTGTTCCAACTGCCTAAATGAATATCGGAAAGTTGTACGATACGAAATCCATCAAACGATTTTGGTAGTTTCTCGATGGGTATTTCTACCTCGCTTATTTCAAAATCCTGTGGAGTAATATATGCACTGTAAAGCATAAAAACTACAATTAAGCTGCTCACTATTATACGAAAAGTATTCAGAAATGGTATTTTGCGTTTAAATTGTTTTTTAAAGAGATGGTTTACAATATACGTTACAATATGAAGTAATTTAGGAATATAAATCAAAAGAAAAAAGAAATATAACCACATTACCCACCAAACAACTCTGAAGTTATGTAAATTTTCGAGCTCAATTTTGATATATAAAAATGATATGCCGAAAAATACAGGAAACAACAAATGAAGCATGATGAAAATTGGCTTTGTTTTATTGTTTCGCAGTTTTCGATAAAAAAACATATCAGGAACAATAATCATCAAGAGCAGAATGATAAGCACAATAGTATACAACTTCATTTTGAACAGTTTTTAGATATTGAAACACAAAGATAGTTTTTTTGTGTTATAATAGCGTTTTCTTTATAGTATTAAAGAAAAAACCTTATATTTGTGCCTCAAAAAATACAATTTGAAATTGTGACAAACCCAATATGCATCAAATAATTTTTGCTATAATTATTGTAATTCTCGTCGCCGACTTTGGTCTGGAGCGAATACTTTCCTATCTCAATATCCGAAACTCAAAACAAAATATACCTCCTGAATTATCAGATATTTACGACAACTCAAAATATCAAAAGCAACAAGACTATTTCCGAACAAATTCAAAATTCGGAATGATTTCAGGTACATTCAGTTTTCTGATTACTTTTTCGATGTATGTTTTGGGTGGCTTTGGATGGCTGGATGGGTTTTTAGGTAATTTTATCGAAAATGAAATCTTGCTATCATTGGTGTTTTTTGGAATTATTTTAATTGCTTCTGATTTATTGGGTATCCCATTCGAATGGTACGATACTTTTGTAATTGAGCAAAAATTCGGCTTCAACAAAGTAACGCCCGGCATTTTTATATACGACAAACTTAAATCGTGGTTGATAAGTGCTTTACTTGGTTCAGGACTTTTATCGCTCGTTATGTGGATTTATTTGCTCACACCCGATTATTTTTGGCTTTTGGGGTGGTCGGTGGTTACAGTTTTTAGTTTGTTTATGAGCCTTTTTTACTCTGAACTCATTGTGCCACTGTTCAATAAACAGACTCCACTCGCTGAGGGTGAATTACGTACTGCCATTGAAAAATTTGCCACAAAAGCCAGTTTTAAACTTAAAAATATTTTTGTTATCGATGGCTCAAAGCGGAGTACTAAGGCTAATGCATATTTTACAGGTTTTGGCCCCAAAAAACGTATTGTGCTTTACGATACACTGCTGGATAAACTTACTACCGACGAAATAGTTTCGGTTTTGGCACACGAAATTGGTCACAATAAGCATAAACATACTGTGAAAAACATGTTGCTTTCGTTTGCTACAACGCTTGTATTATTTTACCTGTTAGGCATTTTTCTCGAAAGTGATGCACTTGCAAAGGCATTGGGTGGAGATGCGGCCAATTTTCATTTGAATGTTCTTGCATTTGGTATTTTGTATTCGCCATTTTCGCTTGCACTCGATCTGATTACGAATATATTGTCGCGAAAATTCGAATATCAGGCTGATACTTATACTGTTAATCACGGACTTGGAAGTGAGCTCATTTCCGGACTGAAAAAACTTTCGTCCACTTCGCTCAACAATTTAATGCCACATCCGTTGTACGTATTTTTTCATTATTCACATCCAACACTATATCAAAGAATTAAGAATATAAAACCCTAACCCCTAAAGGGGAATTATTTGAGTTCAACTCCTTAATTTTTAAAAATATAAGGTAAGGAATTGAAATTAAGTACTTCTGTTGAACTTAAGGCTTAGTGTTTAAAAATATCGAAACTAACTTCTCTTATTCCCCTTTAGGGGTTAGGGGTAAACTTAAAAATATGCTATTAGGAATAATGGGTGCAATGCCCGAAGAAATGAATAAAATAATTGCTTCCATCAGTAACAAAGAGATTATCGAACGTGGTAGTCGTTTGTATTACCGTGGACAATTATTCGGTCAGGATGTTGTCGCTGTTTTTTCGCGTTGGGGAAAAGTTGCATCTGCCATCACTGCCACTAATCTGATTCTTGAATTCGAAGTGGATCGAATTGTATTTACCGGTGTAGCGGGTGCCATTTCGCCCGATTTAAATGTGGGAGATGTTGTGATTGCACAAAGGCTTTTTCAACACGATATGGATGCCCGTCCATTAATGCGACGCTTCGAAATTCCACTTACAGGTAAAACATCATTCGAAGTACCTGCTCAAAATGTGGAAACAATGTCGCAGGCGGTGCACAATTTTCTTAAAACTGACAAAGAATTCCGAAAAATACTCTCTGCACAAGCTATACTTCACCCTAAAATGCTTACGGGCGATATTGCCAGTGGCGATTTGTTTATTTCGAGCTCTGTGATGAAAAATGCATTGCTACGCAACTTACCTTCAGTGGTTTGTGCCGAAATGGAGGGCGCTGCTGTAGCTCAGGTTTGCGATGATTATAATATTCCACTTATTGTGGTTCGCGTCATTTCCGATTCGGCCGACGAAGAAGCACATACATCGGCTATTGGATTTGTCAATCAACATGCGGGTGATTATTCGTTGGCCATTTTACGCGAATATATCTCTTTGATAAATATGCACACAGAAAATAAGTGATGTTGAATTTCAAAACTGTCGGCAATTAAGTGCAAACGACAGTTTTTTTTCATTTATAAGCTTTTGAATTACAATACAATCTAATATTAATAATTAATCATTTAAATTTTTATGGGAAATAGCATTTTCTATCTCGTACCGATTTCATCCATTGTGGCGCTGGGCTTTGCCTATTACTTTTTCAAAAAAATGATGCAGGAAAGCGAAGGCACTGCTACTATGAAAAAGATAGCAGCTCATGTGCGTAAAGGTGCTATGGCTTACCTCAGACAACAGTACAAGGTTGTGACAATTGTATTTGTTGTCTTGGCACTTATTTTTTCAGTCATGGCGTATTTTAATCTTCAAAATGCCTGGGTGCCTTTTGCGTTTCTTACAGGTGGATTTTTCTCCGGACTGGCTGGTTTCTTTGGCATGAAAACAGCTACATATGCATCGGCTCGTACAGCTCATGCTGCTTCAAAATCACTTAACAAAGGTCTTCAGGTTGCGTTTCGTTCTGGTGCTGTAATGGGGCTTACAGTGGTGGGGCTTGCCTTGCTCGACATTTCGGTTTGGTATCTCGTACTCGACTATTTTGTGAACAGCATGGATCATAACAAACTGATTTACATCACAACTACCATGCTTACTTTCGGAATGGGTGCTTCTACGCAAGCTCTTTTTGCCCGTGTGGGTGGTGGCATTTATACCAAAGCTGCCGATGTGGGTGCTGACCTTGTAGGGAAAGTGGAAGCAGGAATTCCAGAAGACGATCCACGTAACCCTGCTACTATTGCCGATAATGTGGGCGACAACGTAGGCGATGTGGCTGGAATGGGTGCCGACCTTTACGAATCGTATGCAGGTTCAATTCTTGCTACAGCGGCTCTTGGTGCTTCGGCCTTTATTGCAAGTGAAGATATGCAACTAAAAGCTGTTTTTGCACCTATGTTAATTGCAGCAGTGGGCGTATTCCTTTCAATTATTGGTATCTTTTTAGTAAAAACTAAAGAAAGTGCTAAAATGAAAGACCTGCTTAAAGCACTCGGACTTGGCGTAAATGTAAGTTCAGTACTTATTGCTATTTCAACGGTTGTTATTCTTTGGGCTTTAGGTATAGAGAATTGGCTTGGTATTTCGCTCTCTGTAATTGTGGGCCTTTTAGCAGGTATTATTATTGGTCAGGCAACAGAGTATTATACTTCGCAAAGCTATCGCCCAACTCAAAGAGTGGCCGAAAGTGCACAAACAGGTCCTGCTACGGTTATTATTTCAGGCCTTGGTCTCGGAATGCTTTCTACTGCTATTCCGGTTATTACCATTGCCTTTGCCATCATTCTTGCGTTTATGGCAGCTCAGTTCGATGTGCTAACTTTCACCTTTAACGCAAATCTGAGTCTCGGACTTTATGGAATTGGTATTGCAGCGGTAGGTATGCTTTCGACACTTGGAATTACACTTGCCACAGATGCCTATGGCCCTATTGCCGACAATGCTGGTGGAAATGCGGAAATGAGCGGTCTCGACCCCGAAGTACGTAAACGCACTGATGCTCTCGACGCACTTGGAAACACAACTGCAGCCACAGGTAAAGGTTTTGCTATTGGTTCTGCCGCTCTTACAGCATTGGCGCTTTTAGCTTCGTATATCGAAGAAATTAAGATTGCACTCGAACGCATTGCCCATGCATCGATTGATGGTTTGGCAAAAGTAGGTAATCAGATTCTTTCGGTAGAACAAATCAGAGTTTCTTCGTTCGAAGATTTTATGGAATACTACAATGTGACACTCATGAACCCTATTGTGCTTGTGGGTATTTTTATTGGTGCAATGATGGCTTTTGTTTTCTGTGGACTTACTATGAATGCTGTGGGACGTGCTGCTCAAAGTATGGTGGAAGAAGTGCGTCGTCAGTTCCGCGAAATTGTGGGTATTATGGAAGGAAAAGCTGAGCCTGATTATGCCCGTTGCGTAGAGATTTCGACCAAAGGTGCACAACGCGAAATGCTGTTTCCATCTATTTTGGCCATTGTGGTTCCTGTACTTGTTGGTGTAATATTTGGTGTAGGTGGTGTTATGGGACTTCTGATTGGTGGTTTGAGTACCGGTTTTGTATTGGCTGTGTTTATGGCTAATGCTGGTGGCGCATGGGACAATGCTAAAAAATACATTGAAGAAGGAAACCTTGGTGGAAAAGGCTCTGATAATCATAAAGCTACTGTTGTAGGCGATACTGTAGGCGATCCGTTCAAAGATACTTCAGGGCCATCACTAAACATCCTTGTTAAATTAATGAGTATGGTTTCTATTGTTATGGCCGGCTTAACTGTTGCCTGGAGCTTGTTCTGATAAAGACACAATTAATTATTTAATACTCAAATCCGGCATCTCGAAATGAATTGCCGGATTTTTTCATGTTATAATTTCGAGAAAAAATCCAGAGTATTGAAAAAACGGTTTTTTTATACAATATAAATAAATATTCTTGCGTCAAACTTTTAGATGCTTATCTTTGTATTAAATAATCAAAAACATCATTTATTCAGGTATGAACAACGAAATAACTCACGAAATGTTTAATTATGGTGCTATCGGAAATTGCCGTACATCCGCACTTGTATCCGACAAAGGAAGTATAGACTGGCTATGTTTACCCGACTTCGATTCAGCATCTGTATTTGCCTCAATACTGGACAAAGAAAAAGGAGGTCATTTCAGCATCAATACCAATGGATATGATATAAGTCAGCAATATGTGGCACACACAAATATTCTTCGTACATCGTTTATATCAGATGATGCTGCTTTCGATGTCATCGATTTTATGCCACGATATCGCATAGGTGAATACGAAACCCATTATCTTCCGGCCGAAGTATACAGATACATTAAGGTTCGTAAAGGACGTCCGCGCTTCCGTCCTGAATTTTATCCGGCTATGAATTACGCACGTTATAAACCTTCGTACTTTATAAACGATGATTATATAAAAGTTTTTGCCGAAGATAATCTTTATGATACTTTTTATTTATACAGTTCATTTGATTTTATCAAAATACTGAATAGCGACGAAATTGAATTAACAGGAGATGGGTTTTTTCTGATCTCTTACAATCAAAAACTTATCAAAATTGACATTCAGCGGGTAGACCTTGAATATCAACGAACTAAAGTGTACTGGATCAACTGGTTTAATCGCACAGTGCGTTTTACACAGTACAACGAACGTATCGAACGAAGCGTGCTTGTACTCAAACTTATGTCCTATCAACCAAGTGGTGCCGTTTTGGCTGCTCTAACCACAAGTTTGCCCGAGGCAATAGGGGAAGTCCGTAACTGGGATTATCGATTTTGCTGGTTACGAGATGCATCAATGTCTATCGACACATTACTTGGAGTAGGACATCAGGGGGCCGCCAAACGATTTATGGGATTTATCAAAACCATTATCCGAAAAAAATCGGATAATTTCCAGATTATGTATGGTATAAGAGGCGAACGAACGCTTACAGAAGAAATTCTGGATCATCTGAGTGGACATGAAAACTCAAGGCCTGTTCGTGTGGGCAACGATGCTTACCATCAGAAACAAAATGACTCTTTTGGTTATTTGATGGACGTAATTTTTCAGTATTATCAGTTTTTCCCGGGTACGCTCGACGAAATTGAAGATATTTTTGAAGTGGTGAAGAATATTGTACGCACCGTAAGTCGCGACTGGCGGGAACCGGATAAAGGTATTTGGGAGATTCGTGGGGCAGAACAACATTTTGTATTCTCAAAAGTAATGTCGTGGGTAGCTTTGGATCGTGCAGTAAGTATAGCCGGAATTCTGAATAAAAAAGATTTTGAAGAAAAATGGAAAACCATTGCTAATGAAATTCGTGAAGATGTAATGACTTATGGCTGGAACGAGGAAATTCAGAGTTTTACTCAGACTTATGCCAATAAGGAAATGGACTCATCATTACTACTAATGGAAGAATACGGTTTTATTGATGCGGGTAACGAACGTTTTGTCAAGACGGTTGATTCGGTCTATAAAGCATTATACAACAGTGGATTAATGTATCGATACAACAGCGAAGACGATTTTGGAAAGCCTACATCAGCATTTACTATTTGTACTTTTTGGATGGTAAGAGCACTTTATGTGGTGGGACGACACGAAGAAGCCCGAATGATTTTCGATAAACTATTAAGTTATTCCAATCATTTGGGCCTCTTCAGTGAAGATCTCGATTTCGAAACTAAACGTCAACTTGGCAACTTTCCTCAGGCATATTCGCATTTGGCATTGATTAATACAGCTATGCTTTTTGCCGAAAAGGTTGAATTATCTCGTTTTATTCGTCCTTGATCTTAATCAGATATTATATCTAAAAGTGGTAGTACTTTGGATTGTGATTTCAGGCTGTAATGTGCAACTTCCGAAATACTACCGACTTTTATTGTAAATGCATTTGAGGGTAGCTCACGAAAAGTGTCTTCGTCAGTTGTATCGTCGCCAATAGCCAATATAAAGTCAAAATCATCGGTTGCCATTAACCTGCGTGCTTCAGAACCTTTGGTGTGTAAAGGCGATTTGATTTCGATAATTTTGTTGCCACGCATAATCTGCAAACCAAGGCGGGCACATGGAATCATCAGCGCTTCGAAAAGCTGCTGTTCTCGTAATGAGGCTAACCATGTATCTACGTTTCGATAATGCCACACAAGCGTAGTGTTTTTTTCTTCAATTTTCGAACGTGGTGTCTTGTCTACAAAATTCTGAACAATTTCCATTATTTCGTTATCCCAGGGAACTTCATCGCTTACGTTATCAATCCAAACGCCCTTTTCTTTGTAACATGCTCCATGCTCAGCAGCCAAATCAATAGCAATATTTCCAAACCACTCCTCAAGCGTATCGCGGTCGCGTCCACTGCTAATAACAACTTTGTTCTTTGGGTCGGATGCCAGCTTTTTAAGCAATCGGTAAGTTTCGCTCGAAGGGATTGCTTCCTCGGGTTTACTCTTAAAAGGAGCAAGAGTTCCATCATAATCGAGAATAAACAAGCGTTTTTTAGTAGCTCTGTACTCTGCCTGTATTTTTAATTTTGTCTGATGATCAATTCTTTCTGTATTCAGGCCTTCGTTTTTGATACTTATAGCCTTTAACTCATTTACAAAATCATTTGCCCATTTATTTACAGATTTTCTCGAAATCGATTGCTGCATTTTTCGCATTCTTCGCATTTGTTCCTCTTCAGGCATCTCCAAAGCAGTGTAAATTGCATTTTCAATCTCTTCAATATTGTTTGGATTAATAATCAGCGCATCGTTTAGTTCAATTGCAGCTCCGGCCATTTCGCTCAAAATCAGCACACCGGCTTTGTTGCGTTTAGCTGCCAGGTATTCTTTTGCCACAAGGTTCATTCCATCGCGTAAGGGAGTTACCAAACCAATATCGGCCATATGATATAATGCAACTAATTCTTCGAAAGGAAAACCATGATAGAAATAATATACAGGCGTCCAGTTAATTGTAGAATATTTCCCATTTATAGTGCCTATAGTTTCATCTATTTTTGTTTTCAACGCTGCATATCTGTCAACACTGTCGCGCGAAGGAACTACTATCATAGCTAATGACACTTTTTCGCGATATTCAGGATGATTTTCAATAAACTGAGCAAAACCACGAAGTCGATGCAGAATACCTTTACTGTAGTCAAGCCTGTCAACCGACAGAATAAGTTTGTGTTTACCGTATGTTTCGCGCATAGCATCAACTTTTTCCTGTACTACAGGTTGGTTTATCGCATTGAAATACAGATCAAAGTTAATACCCATTGGAAATGCATCGACATAGGCAATACGATTATTAAGTAATACCTGATCAAAACGGAAACGTATATCGAGCACACGTTCGGCAGCACTTACAAAATGTCGCATATAATCGTGTGTATGAAAACCAATCAGGTCGGCACCAAGCAAACCTTCGAGTAATTCGGCACGCTCAGGCAGGACACGAAACAACTCGTAGGAAGGGAAGGGGATATGATGAAAATAACCGATACTTACATTTTCGGCTGAATTACGAATCATTCGCGGTAATAACATTAGCTGATAATCCTGTACCCAGATAATGTCATCGGGTCCAATGAGATCGAGTGTTGTTTTTGCAAACAGCTCATTCACTTGCTTATAAGTGTTCCAGTAAAGATTTTCGTATTCTACGTAAGTGTAAAAGTAATGGCACAATGGCCACAAAGTACTGTTGCTATAACCTTCATAATAGTTTAAAATTTGGTCCGAAGACAGAAAAACAGGGTGAAAGTTAAATTTTTCGAGGTGCTGACTTATCAGCTTTTCTTCCACTTCCGATTCAGTATAAGTGCCGGGCCAACCAATCCAATGTTTTTCAACATTCATACTCAACGAATCCATTCCGGTTGTCAGTCCACCTTCACTACGTGTAAATTCAAGTTCATTGTTTTCGTTTCTGTTCGCCTTTATTGGCAGTCGGTTTGCAATTATAAATAGTTTCATAAGCGGATGTTTTTGATACGGAAATGCATATTTCCGATTGTTTTGAAGTGAAAATAACTTTGATTTTGGATAGTATATGAATTATTCTGTTACTGAAAATCAAATAATTATTAATGTGGTTGATTGCAAAAATACATAAAAATTTTGTGAAATACAAGTATGTTTACAATACAATACGATTACAAACAATAAGGTGCAAAAAAAACAAACGCTCCGAAAATAAATTCCGAAGCGTTCAAGTAATAGTTATGAATTCAATAATTAGCTCAAAAAAAGTAGAAATCTAATTAAAAATCAGGTATTCATTCCACCACAAACATTGATTACCTGTCCGCTTACATAGCTCGAAAGGTCAGAGGCGAGGAATAAAGTTACTTTAGCTACTTCATCGGGACTTCCACCTCGACGTAAAGGAATCAGCTCAGCCCATTTTGCACGCTGTTCATCGGTAAGTGCGTGTGTCATTTCGGTTTCAATAAAACCGGGAGCAATGGCATTAGCACGAATGCCACGCGATCCAAACTCTTTTGCAACCGACTTAGCAAGACCAATCATACCTGCTTTAGATGCCGAATAGTTAGCTTGCCCGGCGTTTCCGGAAACTCCAACAACCGAACTCATATTGATAATGCTACCCGAACGCTGTTTCATCATTACAGGTGTACAGGCATGAATAAAGTTGAAAGCCGATTTTAAATTAACATTTATGACCGCATCCCACTGGCCTTCGCTCATACGCATCATAAGTCCATCTTTGGTAATACCAGCGTTGTTTACTAAAATATCCACACGTCCAAATTCTTTCACAATCTGATCTACTACAGCGTGTGTGTCGTCGAAATTGGCTGCATTCGAAGCATATCCTTTGGCTTTTACTCCCAACGCTTCAATTTCTTTTTGTGTATTCAAAGCATTTTCATCGATATTCAAATCGGTAAATGCAATAGCTGCACCTTCGCTGGCAAGTTTCAGCGCAATGGCTTTCCCGATTCCACGGGCAGCACCAGTTACGATAGCTACTTTTCCTTCTAATAGTTTCATTTTCAATTCTTTTTTTGTTGATAACCGAGCTACTAATTTATTAAATAAGAGCCAGATTTTGATAAAGAAATAATTTTTTTTCGTCGGCAAAGATAGTGTTTTTTTTGATAGTCTGATGAAGAACATGCATAAAACAAGTCTTAGTGTGCAAAAAAAATGCCACCCGCTTTAGCAAGGGAAGCATTTTGATATAAGATTATATTACTATTTTTGTCTTATGCGAACAGATTTTGTGTTGGCATTGAGTTTACCTACTTTCGAGGCTTTTATGTAAGCAGGTGCTTCCATCTCTTCTGAATAGTCGTTAAACTCAGCAGCTCCTTTAAAA
Source organism: Paludibacteraceae bacterium (assembly GCA_016937795.1). GTDB lineage: Bacteria > Bacteroidota > Bacteroidia > Bacteroidales > Paludibacteraceae > Paludibacter. Next base: position 8,811 of record JAFGVV010000068.1, on the reverse strand, counting down.
CTTCCGCTAACTTTCAAACCATTAAAGTCAACAAAACTGTATGTAAATGTGTATTCGTTATCTTTCACACTTACATCTAATTCTCCTGTTTCTAAAGCCAATTCAATTGTTTTATTGAAAAACCACGATCCTGCTCCATCACCATCCTGAGTTTCAAAAGCACATAAAAGTGTAAATGGTAAAAATTCAGACTGACTGTCAAATTCATTTAGCATCACATATTTTCCGGCAGGAATTCCGGTTGAATCATTTAACGAAGTGTTTATTTCTAAATACAGAGTATCACTATTATTTGTTAAATATAAAATGCAGTTATTTGAAACTTCAGAATAGTAATAATCACCCCAGTATTCTATAGATGCTTTATCGAAAACAGGTTTTAGTTCGTTGCTTACAGTAACTTCACACATAGCAGATTTCTCACCAGCTGTGGCAGTAATAATAGCTGCTCCGCCTTTTAATGCGGAAATCTCACCAGTACTGCTTACTGTAGCTACCGTCTCATCGTTGCTTGTCCAGATTATTGAAGGGGTGATACTACCCGAAAAATCAACATCGGCACTCAGGACAATTTTGTCTCCAACAAACATTGTTAGGTTATTCTGATCAAGTGTAACTTCATTCACTATATTTGTGTCGCACGAAGTGAAGACCCATATTGCCAATGCAATTATTGGAAAATAAAATTTGATTAATTGTTTCATTTTTTTATTTGTTTAAAATTTCAGTAAAAGGATATCAAATTTAATACAAAATAATGTATAATCAAAATATAATGTTTTAAATATTTGCACAGTATATCAAAAAAATACCCATCCATATAACAAAACAGGAGCTTAGAAAAAACCAAGCTCCCGTTCTAAAAAATATTTAACAAAATCATCCATTCATCGAAACCAAAAACTCATCATTGTTTTGGGTACGCTGCATACGGTCTTTTAGAAATTCCATCGATTCAATCGAGTTCATATCTGATAAATGACGACGCAAAATCCACATACGATTCAAAGTGTCCTGATCAAGCAAAAGATCATCTCGCCGGGTACTTGAGGCCATAATGTCCACAGCAGGGAAAATGCGTTTATTCGATAATTTACGATCAAGCTGAAGTTCCATATTGCCAGTGCCTTTGAATTCCTCAAAAATCACCTCGTCCATTTTCGAACCTGTTTCTGTAAGCGCAGTCGCTATAATTGTCAGGCTACCGCCATTCTCAATGTTACGGGCAGCTCCAAAAAAACGTTTTGGTTTGTGTAATGCATTGGCATCCACACCACCCGACAGTATTTTTCCCGAAGCTGGCGAAACAGTATTATAAGCACGAGCTAAGCGGGTAATTGAGTCTAACAGAATTACCACATCGTGTCCACATTCGACCATGCGTTTTGCTTTTTCGTGTACCATGGCAGCTACTTTTACGTGTCGCTCGGCGGGTTCGTCGAATGTGGACGAAACAACTTCAGCACGCACGCTACGAGCCATATCGGTAACTTCTTCAGGACGCTCATCGATAAGCAGTACTATCATATATACTTCAGGATGATTAGCAGCAATTGCATTAGCTATTTCTTTAAGCAATACAGTTTTACCTGTTTTTGGTTGAGCTACAATCAAACCACGCTGCCCTTTACCAATAGGAGAGAATAGGTCGACTATGCGAACCGAAAGAGGATCGTGTCGTGAACTTGTAAGATTAAATTTCTGATCGGGGAAAAGTGGTGTAAGGTGCTCGAAAGGAACGCGATCGCGTACATATTCGGGCGAGCGACCATTAATTTTATTAACTTTAATCAACGGGAAGTATTTTTCACCTTCTTTTGGCGGACGAATTGCACCTGCAACTGTATCACCTGTTTTAAGTCCGAAAAGTTTAATTTGCGATTGTGATACATAAATATCGTCGGGCGAAGCAAGGTAATTGTAATCGGCAGAACGAAGAAACCCATAACCATCCTGCATCATTTCGAGTGTACCGGTACCTTCGAGTATGCCATCGAAATCAAATTGTTTTTCCTGTTTATCGTTTCGTTGCTGAAACTTATTGCGATTGTTGTTTTGTTGATTTTGATTTCCATTGGGTTGACCGTTAGTTTTATTTTGACGGTGCTCAATGCTTATAACCTTTTGTTTATCAGTAATTTCCTGAGTTTCGGTTACTTCTTCCGAATGTATTTCAGTTTCAGGGATTGCAATGACCTCTTCTTCAATAGCAGGCACTTCAACAGCAACAGGAGTAGTCTCGGTTTTCTTTTCGAGCACTATTTTTTTTATGGGCGCCTGTTTGGCTTTTGGTGCTTCGTCGGTTGGCTTTTCAGGAATATTTTCTATTGTTTCGGTCGGAGGAGTCTCATTCTCTTTTACTACAGGTTTCTTATTTTTGGCAGTGCGCTGGTTTTTCTTTTTAGCTACTGGTTGTTTTTGTTCAGTACTTGCAGAATTAACTTCAATAGAGGCTTCTTTCTTCTTCTCAATTGTCTTCTCAACTGATTTTTCTGGTTTTGCTTCCTGTTTTTCTATTACCTTATCAATTGTTTTCGTAGCTTCCGGAGCTGTGTTCTTTTGTGAGGGTTGCTTTTTTACAGCAACTCTCAAGCGTTTCTTACGTTCGCCATCAGGCTTTTCAACTGCAGTTTTTCGCTGTGCATTTACAACGGCTTGTTGGTCCAAAATGTCGTAAACTAATAATTCTTTTTTGGCCGAACCGGAAACTTTAAGACCAAGTTCAGTTGCAATGTCCTTTAGTTCGGACAGTTCTTTCGCATTAAGTTGCAAAATAGTGTAATTACTCATAAAATGATGATATACGTTTAAAGAGGGAATTTCCCTTAAAGAAGGAAACTAACGTCGTAGTGAATGTATTTAATTGTTGATTTTGTGAAACAACAGCAGGAGGCTGTTGCCTTTTCGAAAACTTCTGCAAAAATACAATTAAATTTTGAAATATGCAAAATGTGGGAAAATTATCCCTTTAATTAAAGTAGTTTTTCGTTGTAATAAAAGGGCAATGGCTTAAAAACATTTGAATAACACTTATTCACTACAGATCTTCACTTCAAGAATCACTGTTGTTTTATTGGTAACAGCATATCGGTTATCTACTCTATGCCATACAACCCAAACAATTTCACTATCGGAAACAAGTACATATGTTTTTGCCTTTTGGTAGGCATTTAATTTCAAATCAATGAAAAAATCGCTGAGCTTTTTACGTCCTTTCATACCATAAGGCACAAAGCTGTCACCTGTTTTTACTTTGCGTAGTTTAAGTGGATATTTCAAAAGTGACTCATCGATATGTACACAATCGAAAGATCGTTCAATCTGATAATCTGCAGTTCGTTTAAATCGCCTGAAACTGAGTTTTATCGGCTCGAATACAACCTCGGTATTTATGTCAATTTGACCTTCGCAATCAGAAGTAGATTCTATTTTTTTTATTATCAATTGTTTACGGTCTTTTGTAATGATGTAGTCTGTAGCATACCACTTTTTTCCCGAAATACCTTTTAAACTCTGTAGAATGCTATTAATCTGGTCGGAATGAAATCCAAATTCTCTGCAAAATTCGTACATCAATGTTTCTTTTTCTGATTCATTTTTCAGAAGTTCAATGTCAATAAAGTATTCTTCATCTTTCTTTTCTACTATCAAATTCCGTTTTTCTTCAACAAATTGTTCGTAAACGCTGAAAGTATTTCTTAGTCTTACTGCATTATCGTTAAGTGTTTGAACCACAGATGGGTTAATTTCTGACAAAAGTGGAATTATCTGATTACGCAACTTATTTCGCTGATATTCATTTTCCTGATTGGTCGAGTCGGTTATGTACTCAATTTTATTCTCCAGAGCATAGTTTTCTATTTCATATCTTCTTACACATAGAAGTGGACGTATCACCAATCCGTTTTTCGGGCCAATGCCCGTAAGTCCACGAATTCCGGTACCACGCACCAAATTCAGCAACATAGTTTCGGCATTGTCATCAGCATGATGTGCTACTACTATTGCCTCAGAACCGGTTTTTTTACGAATTTCCTCAAACCAACCATATCTGAGTTCACGCGCTGCCATTTCAATCGAAATTTTATTTGTCTTTGCATATTCAACAGTTTCAAAATCAATAGAATATAAATCAATGTTTTGTGAAAAACAGTATTTGCGAACAAAATCTTCATCTCTGTCCGATTCTTCCATTCTCAGATGAAAATTGCAATGCGCAGCCAAGCAATGATATCCTAACTTACGTAACACATGGAGCATTACCATAGAATCGGCTCCACCACTGAGCCCAACAACCACAGTGCCGTTTTCATGAATTAGTTTTTCTGATTCGATATAACTTTTTATCCTATTTAACATGTTTATAAGACGATTTTCAATTATCTTTGTTTAATGAAATCTTCATTGCATGCAAAGTTATTAAAAATGCTGCAAACTATTGTCATAATAATTGTATTGTAATCACAATGCACTTTCAAAGTTATAAAATCTCTCATAATGAATACATATCCTGAAGCTATACAGTATTTGTACGACAGACTTCCCGTTTTTCATCACATAGGTGGTGCTGCCTACAAACCCGGACTCGACAATACCATTAAACTGCTGAATGCTTTTGGCAATCCACAAAGCAAATTCAAATCCATTCATATTGCCGGCACAAACGGAAAAGGATCTGTATCAAATATGCTTTCAGCAGTTTTTCAATCGGCAGGCTTTAAAACAGCCCTTTACACCTCACCACATTTAGTGGATTTTGGCGAACGAATTCGCATTGATGGACAAATGATTTCGCAGGATTATGTGGTTGATTTTGTTAATCGTCATCAATCGGTATTTGAAGAAATTCAACCATCATTTTTTGAAGCCACAATGGCAATGGCATTTTGCTATTTTGCTGATATGCATGTAGATATTGCAATTATTGAAACCGGATTGGGTGGTAGGCTTGATAGCACAAACATCGTGATACCTTTGTTATCAGTCATCACCAATATAAGTTTCGATCATGTGGCTTTTCTGGGCGATACGCTCGAGAAAATTGCATTTGAAAAGGCCGGAATTATTAAACCCGGAATTCCGGTTGTAGTAGGAGAGTGGCTGCCCGAAACAAAACCTGTATTTGAAAAAACAGCCATACAGAAAAACGCTCCCTTACATTTTTCAAATGAAAAATTTGAGACATATAAAATTGAAAATCAAAAACTTATTATATATTCTGAAATAGGAAAAATTACTTCCGACCTTTCGGGAAAATATCAATTACGGAATCTCAGTACTGTGCTTAAAGTACTGGAGGTATTCCGTGAAAATTATTCCGGTGAATATTGCATTGGGAACGAGGCCATTTTGCACGGTCTTGAAAATGTATGCGCACTTACAGGACTTCAGGGACGCTGGCAAACCTTAGAATCTCAGCCTAAAGTAATTACCGACACCGGACATAACGAAGCCGGAATCGCTTTTGTTTGTGAGCAACTTCAGCAACAAAATTTCGAAACTTTGCGTATTATTATTGGTTTTGCCAACGACAAGGATATTACCAAAATCCTAAAACTACTGCCTGCTCAAGCAAAATATTATTTTACGCAGGCCAATGTACAACGTGCAATGAAGACCGATGAACTCAAACAAAGAGCATTAAGTGTTGGTTTAACCGGAAATGCATATCTTTCAGTTAGAGAGTCAGTTGAAGCCGCATTAAACGAAGCTGCCCCCGAAGATCTTATCTTTATCGGAGGCAGTAATTTTGTGGTGGGCGAAGCCATACCTTTGTTCGAAAAATAGAGCTATACTAATTCAGGCAGTCTTTACTTTATATCTTGCGCTGGCTTTACCTTTTACAATATTGGTGAGTTTCGATTTCAGAAGCTGACGACGAATTGGCGAAACTTTATCGGTAAAAAGACTACCTTCCAAATGATCATATTCGTGCTGTACCACTCGGGCTCTGTAACCTTCGAACTCTGTAATATGTTGGTTGAAATCTTCATCAAAATATTTAATTTTGATACTTTCGGAACGCATTACCGATTCGTATATACCCGGAATACTTAAACAACCTTCTTCAGCTGTAACTTTCGAGTCACCAAACTCCAGCATCTCGGGATTAATCATGGTAATCTTAAAACTACCCAATTCGGGATCATCTTCTTTAAAAGGAGCCAAATCAATAATCAAAAGGCGAATAGCTTTTCCAATTTGTGGAGCAGCGAGCCCCACACCATCAGCATGATACATTGTTTCGTACATATTACTGATAAGTTCTTTCAACCCGGGATAATCTTTGTCAATTGGTTCAGCCACTTTTCTCAATACAGCTGTTCCGTAAGTGTAAATAGGAAGTATCATTATTTAATCAGAAATTTTCAATTAGAAAGTGTAATTATTATATGTTTTTTTTATACGGATTTTGAGCATTGCAAAACCTCAAAACTTGACCTACATGGAGTATCTTCAAATCTTCAAATCCTCAAATCCTCAAATTTTCAAATTAATTTTTGCCCGCTTCTACTTTCGAGATACGATTGCAGAATAATTGTAGCTGCAATTTTATCCACAAGTGGTTTGCTTTGACGGTCTTTTTTTTTCAATCCGGCATCGCGCATGGTTTGATGTGCCAAAGCCGAAGTAAAACGCTCATCGACATATACAAGTTCAATGTCGGGGAATTTTCGTTGCAAACCCGTCACAAATGGCTTTATATATTGCATTGAATCCGAATCGAGTCCGTTCATTTGTTTTGGCAGGCCAACAACAAAGATATCGACTTTTTCTTTAGCTACATATTTTTCGAGATAAGCATATATTTCGTGAACACCCACTGTATCAAGACCATTGGCCGAAATCTGAAGCGGATCGGTCACTGCCAGGCCCACTCGTTTTTGTCCGTAATCTATCGCAAGTATTCGTCCCATAACTTAATTTTCAGGCTACAAAGATACAAAAAATAAGGCCGGAGTCAAAACTTTCAACTCCGGCGCTATTATATATTTTAGCTGTTTTCAATTTCAAAATTAGTGTGCATGACCATGCGAATGACCCGACAACGACAACCAAATCAGAGCGATACCAACGAGGATCAGCAAGATCTGAATCAACGATTCACGCGGTTTTGTCTCTTTATGCATTTCGGGAATCAGATCGGCCAGCGATACATACAGGAAGCTCGCAGCTGCAATGGCAATAGTATATGGAATAATGGCCTGCATATAATCGAGTAAAAAATATGCTAAAACACCTGAAACCAGCGCACTACTTCCTGAAAGAAGATTGAATAACAGCGCCTTTTTACGTGAATAACCGCTTTTTAGCAGAATTCCGAAATCACCCAGTTCCTGAGGAATTTCATGTAAAAGTACCGAAATGGTCACAAAAATACCAAGCTCTACTGAAGTGAGAAAAGAAGCCGCAATCACCACACCATCAATCGCATTGTGGAAAGCATCTCCAATAATAATCATAGGTGCAGCAGCATGATTTTGTCGCTCACACTCTTTATTGTGACAAGTACGCCAAAGAATAATTTTTTCAAGAACAAAAAAGAAAACTAATCCAATAAGTACCCACATGGCCACATCATGTACACAAAGCGCTTCGGTTGCCTCCGGAATTAATCCCAACATTGCAGAGCCTAGTAGTGTTCCACCCGCCAAATAAAGCAAATACGACGATACCTTTGCAAGCCACTTATTGTTTAAAAGCAACAATGAACCACTCAAAGCCACACTTCCCACACTGGCTGCAAGCAGGGCTAAAACGGTATATAACAAAATTTCCATTGAAAATATGGTTTTAAATTTAATAAATTCTTTTTTGAGCTTGCAAAATTAATCAAAAAATCAGTTTGCCCTAACAGAACAAATAAATACTCACTATGTTCAACGCATGTTTATAGCACTGAGCGCTCTTTTCATAAACAATCGTGAAGTAATCAGAATAACAATACCGGCCGGAATACTTGCCCATGCAGCTCCGATTGCTCCAAAGTAAGTGACAAATATAAAATATATTATCACATTAAATATCATAGAGATAAGACTTATCCAACCATTATAATGTAATTTTCCAAGTCCAAAAATAGCCGCACTTTGCAATTGTGTTAACAAACGAATGCTCCAGCCTATGGAAAGAAACATAAAATATGGAATTGAAGCATCGTATTTTCCTGAAAAAACGGTTTTAATTAAAAACGGAGCAACAAGTGTAGCTAAAATTAAAGTTGCAAAAACAACCATATAAAGCTGGCGATTGTATTTTCTGAAAATTGCAATAAACTGTTGGCGATCGGACGAAAATCCTGAAAAATAAGGAATTGCCATTTGCTGCACAGTGGCCGGAAAAATGCGTAATGCTACTGTAAGCGTAAGAGCAAAACTGTAGAAACCAATCTCCTGCATATCGCTGAGCAAATAATTTATCACGAAAATATCAGCATAAGCTGAAATTTCGCTCATTAAATTTGCAAGTAACGAAGGTTTTGAATATGTCAGATGTGTTCTTAGGTTCGTCCTCAACGTATTTTTTTTAAAGCTAAAATCTGCTTTCAATAAACGCATTGCAACTATGAGCATTATTATAAAACTTATATTATATGCGATGTAATAGCCTTTTATACCCAATAGCCAGGTCAATAATACAATTGCAGCAATTGAAATAAGTTTATTGACAATGGTGATGCGTGACATGATTTTAATTTCTTTTATCGCCTGAAAATATGCCACTAAAACCATAAAAACAGAGTTGGTAATTACGGGAAATAATCCCATAGGTATCAGCCATTGAATCATTTTATCAGCTGAAAAAAGGCCG